>CAYMKL010000054.1:0-41334 GCA_964390805.1 uncultured Anaerolineae bacterium
GGTGGTTTCAGGCAACCGGCGACGGGACGCTGACCAACCTGGGCCGCATCGCCCGTTACGACATCACCGCCGGGACGTGGCACGCGCTGCCCAACCAGGGCTTTAACGGTGTTGTTCGTGCGCTGGCGGTGTCCGGCACGGACCTGTACGTGGGTGGGAACTTCACCCAGACCGGCGACGGGACGCTGACCAACCTGGGCCGCATCGCCCGCTACGACACCAACGCCGGGACGTGGCACGCGCTGCCCAATCAGGGCTTGAACAACGGGGTTAATATCCTGGCGGTGTCCGGTACAGACCTGTACGCGGGTGGGGGCTTCACCCAGACCGGCGACACGACGGTGGCCCTGAATTACATCGCCCGCTACGACACCAACGCCGGGACGTGGCACGCCCTGCCCAACCAGGGTATGAACGCCTTTGTTGTTGGGCTGGCGGTGTCCGGCACGGACCTGTACGCGGGTGGGGGCTTCAGCCAGACTGGCGACGGGACGCTGACCAACCTGGGCTGCATCGCCCGCTACGACACCAATGCCGGGACGTGGCACGCGCTGCCCAACCAGGGCTTGGGCTTGGACAATCGGGTTTGGACGGTGGCGGCGTCCGGCACAGACTTGTACGTGGGCGGGAGATTCACCCAGACCGGCGACGGGACGTTGACCAATCTGGGCCGGATCGCTCGCGGCGCTCTGGACGGCGGCGCCCCCGACGCTGACGGCGATGGCGTTCCCGATGCCACGGATAACTGTCCCAACGACGCCAACCCCAACCAGGAAGATGCTGACCACGATGGCCTGGGCGATGTCTGCGACCCCACTCCGTTCCCAGAGCCCATCGGCGGTATCGTCGTGCCGGTGAACAAGCTGGGGCTCTTGATGCCCTGGATTGGGCTCGCGGGGCTAGCTACGCTCGCGGCCCTCACGGTTGCGCTGGTCAGGAGGCGCAAACCCTAGAAATCTACATCTCCAGATGCCGAACAAAAAGGCCCTCCCGAAACTTGGAGAGCCTTTCTTTGTCACAAGCGGTGTCCTTTGGCCTCCACAATTGCCGCTGCTGACGGCAATGTCTGTGATTGCCATCAGCAGCGGTAATCTCAGATTCTGGCTGGTGGCTGGGGAGACCATAATGGTTTGTTGCGGAATTCATTCAGTTGGTCATGCTGCTGCACTAACTGGAATAGGAGGTCTTTCGACTATTGACCTCCGCTCGTTTTGATGGTATAATATGGGCGAAACGTAAACCGCTCTGCAATCAGAAAGCTATCAATTCATCACAGTGGATGGCGGTTACTCCGATGTCAATTGAACAGATTCGAGACGATGTTCGTTCTGAAGTCATCACTTTTGGGCCACACCTGGTCGAACGCATGTGTGAAAACGGTATTTCGATTGATCAAGTGCTTGATGTAGTTCTAAACGGAACTGTAGGAAAAAAGGAACCCGACGAGCGCTCAGGAGGCAAATTCACCAAATTCACCATTCGCAGGAGGCGCATTACGGTAACTGTGAAAGACTGCCGGCCTGCGTTCATCATTACGGCAAATAGGAGGTAGTGCTATGGAATGTCCCAATGGTTGTTCTGTTCATATGGAGAGCGTCCGGGTAGAGCGGATTTTTAACCGCGCTGGTAGGCCGATCGTGATCCGTGATTTAGAAATGTACGTTTGCCCCGAATGTGGTTGCGAATCAATGCCACTGAGATCTGCACGAATCGTTGAAAACGTACTCAATGGCCAGATGGAACCGATCGGTCAGTTTACCGCACCGCTATTTCAATCTGCACAGCTGGCTTAGCACGTATGCCTCAACTGCTAGCGATCTGACACCGCGGCAGCACTCGTCAATCTCTAATCAAAAGACCTCGGAGGTCTGCAGACCTCCGAGGTCTTTTTTCGTTTGGCGCAGCGGTTCATCATAGCGAGGTAGGTGGTCTTCGATTGGCCACTGACGTCAAGCCGCCACCAGGCTGGGCACCTTGAAGACATCGTACTCCAGCTCCAACTCGCGCCTGAACTGCTTGGTGTACAGCCGGTAGTAGTGGCCCTGGGCGCGCAGTAGCTCGGCGTGGGTGCCCATCTCGGCGATGCGCCCGTCCTCAATGACCAGAATCCGGTCTGCCCGCCTGATGGTCGAGAGACGGTGGGCGATGACGAAGCTGGTGCGATCCCGCATCAGTGCCTCCATCCCCTGCTGGATCAGCGCTTCGGTCAGGGTATCCACCGAACTGGTGGCCTCGTCCATGACGAAGATCTCCGGCTGCGCCAGGATCGCCCGCGCCAGACTGACCAGTTGCTTCTGACCAACCGAGAGCAGCACGCCGCCCTCGCCCACCTCCTCGTCGTAGCCCTTTTCCAGCGTGACGATGAAGTCGTGGGCGCCGGCCAGTCTGGCTGCCTCCTCGATCTCCTCGTCCGTGGCGTCCAACTGTCCGTAGCGGATGTTCTCGCGGATGGTGCCAGAGAACAGGTGCGGCGTCTGCAGCACCACGCCGATGCGCGACTGGATGGCGTGCAGTGATAGCGCGGTGTAATCGCGCCCGCCGATGCGTATCGCGCCCGCCTGGGGCTCGTAGAAGCGACACACCAGGTTGACGATGGTGGACTTCCCCCCACCCGTCGGCCCCACCAGCGCGATCGTCTCGCCGCGCCTCACCGTCAGCGCGAAGTCCTGCAGCACTGGCTTGTCCTCTTCATAGTAGAAGTCCACGTGGTCGAACTCGATGTCGCCGCGGATGGTGCCCGGATCAATGGCATTGGGTCGGTCAGTTACCTCGGGCACGGCGTCAATCAGTGAAAAGACGCGCTCGGCCGAGGCGATGGCGTGTTGAAGTTCGGCGTACACACGAGCCATGTCCTGGACAGGCCAGAGCATGAACGTGATGTAGGAGACGAAAGCCTGGATGCCGCCGATGGTTATGCTTCCCATCTGGGCCTGCAGGCCGCCGTACCAGGCGACGCTGCCCAACGCCAGCGCGCTGATCAACTGCACTATCGGCAGAAACAGCGCGGAGAGCCAGGCCGCCCGGTAGGATGCGCGGTACATATCGCCCGAAAGCTCACCGAACTCGCGCAGGTTCTCCTCCTCGCGGCAGAGGGCCTTCACCACGCGCACGCCACTGATGTTCTCGTTGTAGGCTCCCGTGATCTTGGAGTTGATCTTGCGCACCAACCGATACTCCACGATGATCTTCTTCTTGAACAGAGCCGCCACGACCACCAGCACCGGGATGATGGCGAACACCATCAGAGCCAGCCGCCAGTTGATGCGTAGCATGAAGTAGACCGCCGTGGCGATGCTGGTCAATGCCCAGGTGACATCCAGCAACCCCCAGGTGATCAAATCGGCAATGCGGACCGAATCGGACGTGACACGCGACATGATCCACCCCACCGGCGTGCGGTCGAAGTAGGAAAACGATAGCCGCTGCAGATTGTAGAACATCTTCTTTCGCAGATCGTAGCGGATGCGCTGCCCCAGGACGCCGACCAGGTAAATGAAGCCAAAGACCCCCACCGCCGACACCACAATCAGCAAGCCGTAGGTCGTGATGATCCGCGTGAGTGCAGCCCTATCGCCTGCCAGGATACCCTCGTCCACGATCCGTTTGCTGAGGTAGGTGAAATACGAGTCCAGCCACGACACGAAGGCAATGGACACCAGAAAGCCGACCAGCCACGGCCAATGGGGCTTGGTCTGGGCCAGGATGCGCAGGACGGTTCCGCCGCTGAACTGAGTCGTGAATTCCTCTTCTTCAAACTCAAAGTCTGACATGGACTAACTCCTTCTCGAAAACCTCCAGGGTCTCCCAGACTTCGGAAGTCTCCCAGACTTCCGAAGTCTGGCCAATCTCCTTCTCCAACTCGTCCTCGATGTGGGCCTGCACGTCGTAGATCTGGCGGTAGATACCCTCTTGCGCCATCAACTCGTCGTGCGTCCCGCGCTGCACGATCTGGCCCTGGTCAAGCACTAGGATCAGGTCAGCGTTCATCACGCTCTGGATGCGGTGAGCGATGATGAACGTGCTGCGGCCCTGCATCAGGTGTTGCAGCGCTCCGCGGATCTCGCCCTCGGTCTCCGTATCAACCGACGACGTGGCGTCATCCAGGATCAGGATGCGCGGGTCTTTCAGCAACGTGCGAGCGATGGCGACGCGTTGCTTCTGTCCGCCGGAGAGCGTGACTCCTTTCTCGCCCACCAGGGTGTCATAGCCATCGGGGAACGAAATGATCACGTCGTGGATGGCCGCCGCGCGGGCGGCTGCTTCGGCCTCCTCATCGGAGACTTCCCGCCCCACCCCGTAGGTGATGTTCTCGCGGATGGTGCGGGAGAACAGGAACGGTTCCTGCTCAACGATGCCGATCTGCTGGCGCAGGAAGTGGCGGGGGTACTCCTTGAGCTCCACCCCGTCGAGGGTCAGGCTGCCGCCGGTATGCTCGTAGAAGCGGGGCAGCAGGTTGACCAGCGTCGTCTTGCCTGACCCAGTCGAACCGAGCAAGGCCACGGCCTGCCCCGGCTCACAGCCGAAACTGACGTCCTTCAGAACTGCGCTGTCTCCGTTGTCGCCTGCGCTGAGCGCCGCTTCGCTTACGGTCGAAGCGTATTCAAAGCAAACGTCACGGAAGACGATCTCCCCCCGCACGTTCCCAGACGGTCTGTAAGTACCTTCGTCCAGGGGTTCACGTTCCTCCTTGATTAGCTTGGCCACGCGCTTGTACGACACCATCCCGGTAGACATCTGCACGATCAGCCGCCCCAGGTTGCGCATGGGCCAGATCAGCCAGATGATCAGCCCGGTGGAAGCCAGGTAGGTGCCCACCGTGATCGTGCCGTTGATGGCCATCAACGCGCCAGCCACGAAAGACCCCAACATCTGGCCAGCACACAGGATGTCTGAGCTTGGCCAGAACAGCGAGTGCAGCGTCAACAGCCACCGGCCACGCCGGAACTGCTCCCAGTTGTCCTGCTCGAACTTGTCCCGCTCGTAGGATTGTCGGGCAAAGGCCTTGACCACCCGCACCCCGGTCAAGTTCTCCTGCAAAGTGGTCGAAAGCTTCGCCTCCTGTTCCTGAAAGGCTTCATAAGCCTGTGAGATCTTTCTGAAGAAAACGAGCGACATGACCACGATCAGCGGCACCACCACAACGGAGAGCAGCGCCAGTCGCATGTTCAGGCTCATCAGGGCCGCGAAGTTGACCGCAAAGAGCAAGACGATGCGCCCCGCGCCGATGGCCTGCTCGGCAAAGAAGCGGCGCAGCGCGTCAACGTCAGAGGTAGTGCGTTGGATCAGCTCGCCGGTCTGCGCTTGGTCGTGATAGGTAAACGACAGCCGCTGGATGTGGTCGTATAGGTAATTGCGCAGACGCCGTGTGATTCCCTCCGCCGTCAGCGCGCTCAGCCTGCCACTGAGGAAGGAGAACGCCCCCTGCCCCAACGCCAGGGCCACAAAGCCCAACCCGATGAGCGGCAGAGTCCTGAGCCCGTCGAAGGGTAAGGTGCGGAAATCAATGACCAAATCCCAATGACCAATGACCAATTGGGATTTGGTCATTGATTCATTGGTCATTACTCGGCTTCCCCGCCCCAGGACGTCGTCCACGAAATAGCGCAGCAACAGCGAATTGCCCGTTCGAAGAACGGCTGCCATGCCCACGCTGAGCACGGCCCCCAGGTAGGCCAGGCGGAAGCCAGTCAACATGCGCCACAGGCCAACCAGGCGCTTGTCCGAAACAGCGGTTTTGAAATCGAACTTAGTTATAGATGTTGGCATGGTGTGTATCTCCTCTTCTCCATTTGAAACTCTGGCGTGACTACCTTGACAATGTTAACTTCGCCTGCGTCAGACCTCCGAGGTCCGTGAAACAGCTCTAGGATGGCGAAATCGTAGCTTTTGCAGGCATTTCGACGGGTGCAATCATCCATTGGAGACCTCGGAGGTCTAAACTTAACATTGTCGAACTACTCAGCCGCTCTAGCTGGATGACAATCCAGCGGTCTATGCTTGTAGAGGGTTCTCGCTGCAAAAGCCCAGGACTGTCGTCCTTTGTGAGCGGATGGTTGGGTAGTTACGCTTTGGCATACAAAGAACAAGGCCATGGGCAGTGCCCACGGCCTTGCAGAGAAACGTCGGGATGAAATAAAAAAGGCCGTGGGTGTCGCGTGCACCCACGGCCTGCGGCAATCTTACCACAGCCTTTTGTGAGGAGGCGCACTACGACAAGGCAACAAGTAAACTTCGCCATTATCGCGAAGCCGAATCACACTAGCGATGAACATCATATTGCGCATGTCATACCTCCTTAACAAGATGCGGACATTATACCATAACCCGGCAGATTGTCAAATCTGCTTTCAATTACCTTCTTACTCCTCGGCCGTTTCCTGATGCTCAACTTCCCCCAGGCTCCTTTTTTGTCCCTCTTCCCAGCGATTCAGGAAGAAGGTGCTTGTGGCGTAGATGGCTCCCGCCACGGGAATGCCGAAGATGAAACCCCACAGGCCGATCAACCTGGTGCTGATCATTATGGCCGCCAGGATGAGTAGGGGCGGCATGCCTACCACTTCGCTCATTATCTTTGGCATCACGATGTGGAGGAGGATCTGCTGGTAAGCGGTCATAATCAAGAGCATCCAGGGGGCCAGGCTGGGGTTTTGGAAGAGGGCGATGATAGCTGGCAGCGCCATAGCGATTGGGGCTCCGATAACCGGGATAAACATAATCAGCCCAGCTAAAAACCCGATGGCTACAGCAAAGCGCAAGCGTGCTACTGTCATCGTGCCGGTGACAAACACTGCATAGAGCAAAGCCATAGCTAACTGGCCGCGGATGAAACCGCCGAAGGTGCGTTCTATGCTCTTACCCGCCACAGATAATTCATCATAGTACCTGGCGGGGATCAGGGCTAGAACTTGTTTGATCACACTCTTGCCATCCAACATCATATAAAAGCTGAGAATTAAGATGATGAACACGTTAGCCACTCCTGAGGCCACTTGAGTGACGACGACGAGAGCGTTCTGGATGATGGCTGTGCCTATGGACTCGGCTCGCCGGGTCATCTCCTCTGGACGGTAGATTGACGTCAGGTCTACGTAGATGTTCAGCCTGGCCAGATTCTCCTGCAAAGTTTCGGTCCAATCGGGTGCCTGGGCGATGTATTCGGGCAGATTGGCTCCTAATTGGGAAAACTGGGTCACGGTCACGGGCACCAAGAAGATGCCGATGACTACCATGACCACCACCAGGCCAAGGTAGACAAGGCTGATGGCCAGGCCACGGGGAAGGTGCAAGTCTTCTAGCACACGGGCAACCCGGTCTCCCACGCGCTGCCGTACCCACCTGATGAAGATTTGTGGTGCAGGACGACCGCTGAGCCCCTCAACCAAGGGATCTAGGATAAAAGCGATAAGCCAGGCCAGGGCAAAGGTCAGGATAATGTCGCCAAAGAAGCCGCTCAACTGCCAGGCCTTTTCGAAGAGGAAGATGGTGGCGCTGATGACCACCAGGACGATGGCCGCCCGTGTCCAACGATCGTGTTCCAAGGTCTACCTCCTAAGCTACATAAGTTCTACCCTTATTTTACACCACCTTGCCCATTTGGGCAACATTGGCGTCTGGTTTCGATGGTTTGTTGAAAAAGGATAAAAGTTGTACAATAAAGGTAGTATCAGACAGCGAGGTGTGCGGAGGTGGCTTCTATTTTGGATGAACACAGCTTGGACTTCATCAGCCACAGCGAGGCTCAGACGCGGCGATTTGGCGCCAGGTTAGGTGAGCTTCTGCAAGGTGGCGACGTGATCTGCCTGGCGGGCGAGTTGGGCGCGGGGAAAACCTGCCTGACCCAGGGCATCGGACAAGGTCTGGGAATCGAGGGGCCTATCACCAGCCCCAGCTTCACCCTGATCAACGAGTACAGGCAAGAACAGGCCAGGTTGCCATTATACCACGTAGACCTATACCGCCTAGGAGAATCAAAAGAGGTCCTGACTCTAGGCCTTGAGGAGTACTTCTACGGCGAAGGAGTCTGCGTCGTCGAGTGGGCCGACCGAGCGTCAGAGGCTCTGCCTGCTGAGCATTTGTGGATTGAGCTTCGCTACGTCGTCGAGACCAAGCGCGGCCTGCTGATGAAAGCCGTTGGAAAACGTTATGAGGAATTGCTGCGGGGATTCAAGCGAAGGTCCCTTTGATCTCTTACTCTGCTACGGAGGGGCATCCTCGCCCCGATTTCGTGACCGAACCGCCTTAGACAGGGCAGGGACACCCTTTGGTAGCATCTTACACTTTCTTGAGACCGACCCCGAAAAGGAGAAGTGTATTGCTATTAGCCATTGATACAGCGACGCGAGTGCCTAGTTTGGCGCTATACGACGGAGAGCGGGTGCTGGCCGAAGAGACGTGGCGCTCGGCAAACGGCCACACGGTGGAACTGGTGCCTGGTCTGGTGCGCATGTTGGAGCGACAAAAGGTCTTGCTCTCTGAGTTAAGGGGGATAGCTGTAGCTCTAGGCCCTGGCTCATTCACTGGGCTGCGCATCGGGCTAGGCGTGGCTAAAGGGCTGGCTCTCACCCTGGCCATACCGCTCGTGGGGATACCGACGTTGGATGCCCTGGTGTATGCCCAAGGCCGAAAGCGAGGCCCTGTGTGCGCCGTGCTGCAAGCCGGTCGGGGACGCGTTTCCGCTGCTTTCTATCGGCGAAGGCGGGGGCAGTGGCAACGTCAGGGCGATTATCGCCTGACAACGTTGGAAGAGCTGGCCGCCGACATCGAAACCAGGACGTTTTTCTGCGGCGAGATAGACACCCAGGCCGCTGAGCTGTTGCGAGAGCGACTGGGAGAGAAGGTAGTAGTGGCCTCGCCGGCCTCCTCGTTGCGGCGGGCGGGGTATCTGGCGGAGTTGGGCTGGCAACGGCTGGAAAGAGGCGAGGTGGACGATCCCGCCACCCTGGCCCCCATCTACCTTCGCCACCCCCCGATAAAGTGAGATGAAGTATGGACTACACAGGTCTGCCTTACATCGTCGAACCTATGCGGCTGCGAGACATTGGGGAGGTAATGGAGATCGAGCACTCATCTTTTCCCTCGCCCTGGTCTGCCCGCGCTTACCGCCACGAGCTCCTGGAGAACGACCTCTCTCACTATTTCGTCGTTCGCCAGCGTCGTATGGAGAGGTCAGAGTTAAGTCTCAATCGTCCAGACCAAAAGTGGGGAAGGCAACCGCAGGTTGCACGCAATCCCCTTAGAGCAATTTTGGATCCGCTGGGCCTGCTGGACAGGACCCGTCGCTCTCTCGGAATGGGAACACGGCCACCTATTCTCGGGTATGCTGGCTTCTGGATGATGGCGGGTGAGGCCCATATCAGCACCATAGCGGTGCAACCCAACTGGCGGCGGCGAGGGATCGGTGAGTTGCTATTGGTAGCCATGCTCGATAGGGCTACCGAGCTTGAAGCCGACATAGCCACTTTGGAAGTGCGCGTTTCCAACGCCATCGCCCAGAATCTGTACCGCAAGTACGGCTTCCGACAGGCTGGGCTGCGGCGGCGCTATTATCGCGACAGCGGTGAGGACGCTCTGATCATGTCCACAGAGCGATTGACCTCGGCCAGCCTTCAGAGCCATTTCCAGCAGCTTAAGCGCGCGCTGCTGGAAAAGCTGGCTTCAGGCTTTGGACAAAATGCCTTAGATGGGGTATAATCTGGGGTGCAACGGGCATCTCTGAAGACATCGGCGGGTTGTTGTGAAGGTATTTGCGAAAGGAGTGAAATATGAGAGCAACTACGACCAATCCAGTAAGAATCGAAGTGGACTTTCCCCCGGACGTTTTTGCTGCCATGAGAATGGTTGGTTTTTATGGAGACAAACTAGAGAAAGAGATGAAGAGCAGCGTGGCACTGAGTCTCTTCAAAAAGGGCCTGCTCTCTATTGGCAAGGCGGCCGAACTTGCCGATATATGCCTGGCCGATTTCATGGATTTCCTGGTGGCAAACGAAGTCCCTATTATTGAGTACACACTTGAGGATTTCGAGAAGGACACGAAAGCCTTTGAAAGGATCAGGCGATGATCGTTGTTTCCAACGCCGGACCTTTGATCGCTTTAGCGAAGATCGAACGATTCGAGTTGCTTCGGGCACTTTTTAGTAGGATCGCCATCCCTCAAGCCGTTTTTGATGGAGTTGTGGTAAGGGGTAAGGGCAGAGCTGGAGCGGATGAGACCCAGCAGGCTCTCGGCGATTGGATCGAGGTGTGGGATGCCCAAAATGAGGCAATGGTCAGGGGCTTTCTCACGAAGCTTGGCAGAGGAGAATCTGAGGCCATAGCCCTTGCTTTGGAGGTAGAGGCTGACTTGGTGCTGTTGGACGATTACAAAGCTCGAACTACTGCTGAGTTTATGGGCTTGAACATAACTGGTACCGTTGGTGTGCTCAACGAAGCCTACAGAAGGGGCTTCATAGCCGAGCTAAAGCGAATCTTAGATGAGTTGATAGACAAAGGTGTCCGTCTCAGTGACAAGGTTTACAGTGAGGTGTTAGAAATCGGCAAAGACCGGGGGAGGTGAGTTTATGTCAGAACTGACCGAGCTTTACAAAGAGATAACCATCTGTCAACGCTGCGAGCTGGCCCAGGGCCGCACCCAAACGGTGCCCGGCGAGGGGCCTGAGAACGCAGAGATCATGTTCATCGGCGAAGCTCCTGGCTTCCACGAGGATCGGCAGGGCCGCCCCTTTGTGGGAGCAGCAGGAAAGTTTCTGGAGGAGTTGCTGGCTAGCATCGGCCTGACGCGAGAGGAGGTCTACATCTGTAACGTCATCAAGTGCCGGCCACCCGGCAACCGCGATCCCCAGCGCGATGAAATGGCCGCCTGCAGGCCGTTCCTCGATAAACAGATCGAGCTGGTCCGGCCGAAGTTGATCGTCACCCTGGGGCGCTATTCCATGGCTCGCTACTTTCCCAACACCCAGATCACTCGCATCCACGGCCAGCCCAAGCGGATCGGCAATCGCATCTACTATCCCATGTTCCATCCCGCCGCCGCCCTGCACCAGCCCAAGTGGCGATCGATCGTGAAGGAGGACATGCTCAAGATCCCTCAGATCCTAAAGGAAGCGGAGCAACTGGGCGGAGCCGAGCCCCTGGAGCAAGCAGAGCAACTGAGCTTATTCTAGCTGATGGAAACCAGGTTTTTGGAGCCCTCTGTACCCAAAACCCACGTGGTTGCGGGCACTCTCGACACCCCGCAGGACATTGTGGAGCGAAAAAACCTGGTTTCTCTAGTTTTGTTAAAACCCCAAAGATTGGCGGAAGGAACATGTTAGGAAAACTGGAGCTGATCGTCTATCGCTACGAAGAACTGAATAGGCATATGGCTGATCCTGACGTAGCCACCAACCCTGATCTGGTGCGGGAGTACGCTCAAGAACAGGCCGAGATCGCGGATTTGGTCAACAAGTATCGCCAGTACAAGGCCAATGCCAGCGAGCTAAGCGAGACCAGGTCTTTGCTAGAGGGCGAGGAAAGCGAAGAGATGGTGAGCCTGGTCCATGAGGAGATCAAAAGGCTCGAAGGGCAGAATGAAACCCTTTTGGATGAGCTGAAGATGATGCTCTTGCCGAAGGATGCCAGGGATGAGCGGAACGTGATCATGGAGATCAGGGCCGGGGCGGGAGGTGACGAGGCGGGCCTGTTCGCGTCCGATCTCTATCGCATGTACAACAGGTATGCCGAGAACCACGGTTGGGCCACTGAGCTTCTTAGCCTTAACGAGACCGGCATAGGCGGGTTCAAAGAGGTCATCTTTGCTGTCAAGGGCAGGGCTAGCCCCTTCCCCTACTCCAGGCTGAAATACGAGAGCGGCGTCCATCGGGTGCAGCGGGTGCCCATCACCGAATCCAGCGGCCGTATCCACACTTCCACCGCAACCGTGGCTGTCCTGCCCGAGGTGGACGAGGTGGAGGTGAAGATTGATCCCAACGATCTGCGCATTGACGTCTACGGGTCCTCCGGGCCGGGTGGTCAGCACATGCAAAAAAGCGCGACTGCTGTACGCATCACCCACGTGCCCACAGGGATAGTCTCCGCCTGCGAGAGCCAGCGCTCCCAGTTCCAGAACCGGGCGCGAGCCCTGGCCGTCTTGCGAGCCAGGCTGTACGAGCAGGAGGAGCAGAAGCGGCTGGCGGAGGTGGGTGCTGTACGCCGTTCACAGGTGGGCACGGGGGATCGGGCGGAGAAGATTCGCACCTACAATTTCCCCCAGAACCGGGTGACCGACCACCGCATCGGCCTCACCAGCCACCGCCTGGAGAACATCCTGGGCGGCGACATAGACCGGTTCATCGAGGAATTGGCGACTGTTGAGCAGGAAGAGAAGCTGAGAAGAGCAGGGCTAAGCTAAAGCGAACTATAACCAAACGGGCTGCGAATTCAACATGGGGATGACCCACGCCCACTCGGCCTGCCAGCCAAGAGCGCCCACGCGCTTCAAGGCTGGCTTCTTGGTTATCGAACAGATATTAGCCTTGCAGGAGAGGATAGCGGATCTGGAGCGTGCTGAAACCGGGCACAAGCGCATGGAGGCAGAACGATGCACTGGCAGTATACCCATTATGTGTTACCTCTGGTCATAGCGACGGCTATGTCAGCCGTGCTCGCGCTCTTTGCATGGCGGCGCCGCCCTGCGTCCGGTGCGGCACCGCTCGCATTACTCATGCTGGCCGTGGCCGTGTGGACGCTGGGGTACACGCTAGAATTGGGGAGCCCTGACTTGCCATCCAAGCTCTTTTGGGGCAAAGTTTCGTATCTGGGCGTTGGGTTTGTACCAGTGGCCTGGTTCACCTTTGTGATCCAATACACTGGCCGAGAAAAGTGGCTGTCGTATCGCAACTTGGGCGTACTGGCCATTGAGCCTCTTGTCACACTGCTGCTGGTCTGGACCAACGAGGCCCACGGTATGTTCTATAGCAACACCAGGCTGGATACCAGCGGCCCGTTCTTGGTGCTGGACTTGACTTATGGAGTGTGGTTCTGGGTTGATGTAGCGTACTCCTACCTGTTACTTTTGCTCGGCACGCTCCTGCTTATCCAGGCGTTCATTCATTCACCCCAACTGTATCGCAGACAGATTGGCATTATGCTGATTGGCACGTTCGCACCATGGGCGGCGGAGGTGCTACTAATCTCTGGTTTGAGCCCATTCTATCCCCTGGATCTGACCCCCTTCGCTTTCGTTTTGTCTGGCCTGGCGCTGACCTGGGGGCTCTTTCGCCTCCAGATGTTGGACATGGTACCGGTGGCACGCGACGCCGTCATCGAAGGCATGAGCGATGGGGTGATCGTGCTGGACGCACAGCACCGTATCGTGGACCTCAACCCGGCGGCGCAACGGGTCATAGGACATTCGGCCTCAGAGGTGATTGGGCAACCGGCCGCCCAGGTATTGTCCGGCCGCCCTGACCTGGTTGAACGCTACCGCGATGTGACAGAGGCGCGCGAAGAGATTGTTCTGGGTGAAAGTGAGGCACAGCGCTACTTTGACCTACGCATCTCGCCACTACATAATCGGCGTAGCGGCCTCACTGGTCGGTTGGTTGTCTTTCGCGACATCACCGAGCGCAAGCGCGCAGAGGACGCGCTGCGGGAATCAGAGGAACGTTTCCAACAGGTAGCAGAAAACGCTCAGGAGTGGATCTGGGAAGTAGATACCAACGGTTTATACACCTATGCAAGTCCGGTAGTGGAAAAGATACTTGGCTACAGATCCGAAGAAGTAATTGGAAAAAAACACTTCTATGACCTATTCCACCCCGAAGACCGGGAAGAGCTGAAGAAGGCAGCATTTGTGGTATTCGCCAAGAAGCAGCCTTTCCGAGAATTCATGAACCAGAACGTGCATAAGAATGGCAAGGCAGTTTGGCTTTCGACAAGCGGAGTTCCTATACTTGATGAGGGGGGAAACCTCCTCGGATACAGAGGCTCAGACACGGACATCACCGAGCGCAAGCAGGCCGAGGAAGTCATCAAGCGAATCGCCTATCACGATGACCTCACCGGCCTGCCTAACCGGCGCCTGTTCAATGATCATCTCACCTTGGCACTCGCCCGTGCACATCGCAGCCGGCAGAGCCTGGCTGTGATGTTGCTCGACCTGGACAACTTCAAGGACGTCAACGATACGCTGGGGCACAGCGTGGGAGACAAGTTGCTGCGAGCTGTTGGTGATCGGCTGACAAGCCTTCTGCGTAAGAGCGATACCGTCGCCCGCATGGGAGGTGACGAATTTTTGCTGCTGCTGCCAGAAATCGGTGGTGGGGAAGACGCTGCCAAGGTTGCCCAAAAAGCCCTGGAAGCCTTTCGAACGCCATTTATGTTTGATGGCCACGAACTAGACATTACTACGAGCATCGGGGTTGCCATTTACCCCGAGGACGGCGGGGATGGTGATACCTTGATCAAGAATGCCGACATCGCCATGTACCGCGCCAAGGACCAGGGTCGGGATAATCATCAGCGGTACACTCCGGCGATGAACGTCAAAGCTCTAGGGTGACTGGTAGTAATTACCTGAGATCACCGTCCACTCGCCAATAGCGAGAGCAGCGCTATCAGTGCCCGAGCGCTGCAGCAGCTTGACATAGCTCCTGTTTCTTGCTACAATCGAAGTGCATTTGAGATCCAGTACGTGGGTGCCCGACCCCCACCCCTGTGCCAGCCAAGAGCACCCAGGTGTGCGTAAGGCTGGCTTCTTGCCAGGTGGGATAATCAGGGAGTCCCTCGAGGAAGAGCCCGTCTACTTGAAGCAGTACAGCGAGCGGTTGATGAGGAAGCTTGAGAAGAAGATGTTGGATCTGGAGAGAGAAATCACCGGCCATAAGCAGGTGGAGGAGGCGCTGAAGGAGAGCGAGGAGAACTATCGGTCATTGGTAGAGCAGTCATTGCAGGGATTAGTAGTCATCCAAGACTTTCGCATTGTTTTCGCCAATACCGCCTTCGCTGAGATCTCCGGATATGCTGTTGAGGAACTGTTATCCCTTTCACCTAAAGAAATGCAGGCACTGATACACTCTGAAGATCAGGCACTGGTCTGGGGACGCTTTCGGGATCGTTTGGCAGGGAAAGCGGTGCCTCCGCGCTACGAGTATCGCGGGATTCGAAAGGACGGGACGGTGTGCTGGCTGGAGATGTTTGCCAGCCGCATTGAGCACGGCGGGAAGCCTGCCATACAGGGAGCCATCGTAGACATCACCGAGCGCAAGCGGACGGAGGCGGCGTTGAAAGAATACTCCGAGCGGCTGGAGGAGATGGTGGAGGAGCGCACCAAGGAGCTCCGCGACGCCCAGGAGCAGTTGGCCCGCCGGGAGAAGCTGGCCATCCTGGGCCAATTGGCCGGCGGAGTAGCGCACGATCTGCGCAACCCCCTGGGGGCGATCTCCAACGCCGCGTATTATCTCAAGCTGGTCCTCCCCGATGCCAGCGAAACCGTCAAGGAGCACCTGAAGATGATTGCCGAACAGGTCCGCAACTCGGACAGGATCATCACCGACCTCCTGGACTTCTCGCGCACCAGGATTCTCGATAGGCAGGAGGTGGCGGTCTCCGAGCTGGTGGCCCAGGTGTTGGAGAAACGACCTCCGCCGGAGGGGGTGGAGGTGGCCGCCGACATAGCTCCCAACTTGCTCCCCGTGTACGTAGATCGCCATCAGATGGGTCAGGCGCTGGACAACCTGGTCACCAACGCCTACCAGGCCATGACTGAGGGCGGCGACCTGACCATCAGCGCCCAGGCGGAGGAGGGGGCAGTGGCACTTTCCATCGCCGACACCGGCGTGGGCATCTCCGAGGAGAACTTGCCCAAGCTGTTCGAGCCGCTGTTCACCACCAGGGCCAAGGGCCTCGGCCTGGGGCTGATGGTGGTCAAGACCCTGGTGGAGGCCAACGAGGGGAGCATCGAGATACAGAGTGTGGTGGGGAAGGGGAGCACCTTCACGGTTAGACTGCCTACGCCCAGAGGGAGGCAAGGCTAGCATGGAAAAGAAAGCCAGCATTCTGATCGTTGACGACGACGCGAACACCCGTCGAAGCCTGTCGCTCATATTTCAAGAGAAGGGTTATAGGGCGGAGACGGCCGGGATGGGACAAGAGGCCATAGAAAAAGCCCAGGGGAGATTCTTCAACCTGGCGCTGCTCGACATCAGGCTGCCCGACATGGAGGGGGTGGAGCTGCTAGCGCCTTTGAAGGAAATGCACCCGGACATAGAGCTGATCATGGCCACCGCCTATGCCTCTCTGGAGACGGCAGCGCGAGCCCTGAACGAGGGGGCATCGGCCTACGTCACCAAGCCCTTGAACATGGATGAGGTATTGGCTATCGTCAGGGAGGCCCTCAAGAAGCAACACCTGGCGATGGAGAACAAGAGGCTGTACCAGGTGGCTCAGCGGGAGCTGGCTGAGCGCAAGCGGGCGGAGGAGGAACTTCAAGAAAGTAATGTGAAGTTAAAAAGAGCCCTGGAGGGAACAGTCTATACCCTGACCTCAGTAATCGAGATGCGGGATCCCCACACGGCCGGCCATCAACAGCGGGTAACCCAACTGGCCTGCGCCATCGCCGAAAGGATGGGCCTATCAACCGATCGGATCGAAGGGGTTCGTGTGGCCGGGCTGATTCACGACGTCGGCAAGATCAGTATACCAGCCCAGGTTCTTAGCAAGCCCGGCCGGTTGAACGAGCTAGAATGGGGTATGATCCAGACCCACCCCCAGGTGGGCTATGACGTATTGAAGACCGTAGAATTCCCGTGGCCGGTGGCCCAAACCGTGCTTCAGCATCACGAGAGAATAGATGGTTCTGGCTATCCTCACGGGCTATCGGGTGAGGAGATTACTGTGGAAGCAAGAATCCTGGCTGTAGCTGATGTCGTTGCGGCCATGACCTCTCACCGGCCCTACCGCTCGGCTCGCACGTTAGACAAGGCCCTGGAGGAGATCTCGCAGAACAGAGGCATCCTCTATGATCCTGAAATAGTGGATGCTTGCCTGAAGCTCTTCACCGAGCGGGGGTTTGCATTTGAGTAATCAGATGGCTTGGGCTCAGGCAGCGACGGTGCTGGAAAATGCGGGCGTCGAAGAGGCCAGGCTGGACGCCGAGGTTCTGTTGGCCCATGCCCTGGGGATAACCAGAGCTCAACTCCACGCTCGTCCCCAGGACCAGTTGAACTCCGCTGAGCTGGCCAGTTATCGCCAATTGATCGAGCGACGTGCACGACGCGAGCCAGTGGCCTACATCGTCGGTCATAAGGAGTTCTACGGGCTCGATTTGCTTGTTGACAATCGGGTGCTGATCCCCCGGCCCGAGACGGAGCTGCTGGTCGAGAAGGCCATCCAGATCAGCCAGCAGCAATCCGTGGTGGCGGGCGTGTGTAAATCTTGGGGGAGCGAGCGCCGGTTGAGTAGCGAAGCGTATCGAAACCAAGCGAGCGGCTCTTGGGCGATCCGCTTGGCCTCGATACGTCGCTCCGCTCCTACTCGGCCGGCGGTGGTTGCCGACGTCGGCACGGGCAGCGGGGCCATCGCCATCAGCCTGGCCGTGCACCTGCCTCAAGCTCTTCGACCTAGCTCAGGACAAGCCCTGGTCTACGCCACCGATGTCTCCCCCGAAGCCCTGGAGGTAGCAGCCCGCAACTGTCGCCGCCATTGCATCGAAGATCGCGTCCACCTGCTGCAGGGCCACCTGCTGGAGCCATTGCCAGAGCCCGTTGATCTCATCGTCGCCAACCTGCCCTACGTTAGCCAGGGCGAGTTGGCCCAACTGCCGCCAGAGATCAACTGCTACGAGCCGAGAGAAGCCCTGAACGGCGGCCCCGACGGCCTCGACCACATCCGTCGGCTGTTGGCCCAGGCGGAGGGGCACCTCAAGCCCGGCGGAGTCGTCCTGTTGGAAATCGGGGCCACCCAGGGGGAAGCGGTGGTCGCTCTGGCCAGGCGTCATTTCCCAGTGGCTAGAGTCGAAATCGCCCGGGATTACGCTGGGCTGGATAGGGTCGTGATGGTGGGGGCATAGAGAGTCTTGTTTGACCACGGCGACAAGTTGTGTTATACTATTGCCACACCGGTATTACACTTGATCAGGAGGGATAACCATGACCATAACTCTGCGAGCCAAGGTGTCCACCAAGGGCTGGGTAGTCATTCCCGCCCCACTGCGAAAAAAGTACGGCCTGAAGCCGGGCTCAACTGTGGAGATCTTCGATGCCGGGGGTAGGATCATTCTCTTTCCAGGCATGGAGGATCCCATTGAGGAGGCACACGGCATGCTTGCCGAGGGACCATCTCTCACCGAAGAACTGCTTGCTGAGCGGGCTAAGGAGTTGGAGCGTGAAGAAGCCAAGTTACGTCGTTGACAGCTACGCGATTATGGCCTATTTGGGCGACGAAGTTGGAGCAGAACGAGTTAAAGCACTCCTCCGAAAGGCCAAAGGTGATAAGGCCGTTGTCTATCTGAGCCTGATAAATCTGGGTGAAGTGGCCTACATAGTGGAACGCCGCTATGGGCCCGAACGCCTGCAAGAGGTTCTCGCCAGATTAGCTCAGCTTCCCATCACCATTGTTGAAGCACCTCATGAGCAGGTCTTAGCTGCGGCCCATGTCAAAGCTCACCATGCTGTATCTTACGCCGACGCCTTCGCCATTGCCCTGGCTGAAGAGAAAGGTGCCCCAGTAGTCACAGGCGATCCAGAGTTCAAGAAAGTCGAATATCTAGTGCAGGTGGTCTGGTTGTGAGAACACAAGTGTTCCCTGCTAGTGAGGAAGCCATCGGTGTAGCCGCTCGGATTCTGGCAGCGGGCGGCTTGGTCGCCTTCCCCACGGACACGGTCTACGGCGTTGGGGCCCATGCTTTCCAGCCCGATGCCGTGGAGCGAATCTATCAGGCCAAGATCCGTCCACGGGACAAGGCTATACCCATCCTCCTGGGTCGGGCTGACGATCTATCGCTCGTAACTGAAGGGATCACAGAGACCGCCTGGCTCTTGGCCGAGAGGTTTTGGCCCGGTGGCTTGACCCTGGTGCTGCCCAAAAAAGCCGATGTCCCTGACGTCGTCAGCGCTGGCGGCCCCACTGTGGCCGTACGAGTGCCCGACCACCCGCTGCCCCTGGCTCTGATCGACGCCCTGGGCGCTCCCCTCGCCGCCACCAGCGCCAATTTGAGTGGTCGTCCCAGTCTCGTCACCGTCCAAGAGGTGGAGGCCGAGCTGGGAGGCCGCATTGAGCTTATCCTGGACGGCGGGCGGTGCCCCGGCGGCATCCCCTCTACCGTATTGGATTTGACTACAGACCCACCGACTGTCCTGCGTGCTGGAGCTATCGGTGTAGAGGAGATCGAAGCCGCGCTGACTAGCGTTTTGCACAAAGGAGAAACCTACACACGCTCAGAGCGGATCGCCAGATCCGTGACTGCCCCAAACCGGCCCTGCCAAGCGTCGGATCTGGCAATCCGACACGAGCAGCAAGGAAAGTGCTGAAAGGATCAGAGTATGCTATTTGTCGGATTAAAGGATCCCGTTCTTCTTTTTTACCTCCTGATCGGATTCCTCGTGGGCTTCACCATCCACGAAAGTAGTCACGCATTGATGGCCTATGCTCTGGGCGATCCCACTGCCAAGAACAAGGGGCGGCTATCCCTCAATCCCCTCGCCCACCTCCACCCCCTGGGAACGCTGTCAATTCTCCTGCTGGGTTTAGGCTGGGGCCAGCCAGTGCCCATAGACGCTGACAAGCTCCGTCCTGGGCCGAAAGTGGGCATGGCTCTGGTCGGCCTCGCGGGGCCTTTGGCTAACCTGCTGACCGCGGCTCTCCTGGCCATTCCGCTCAGGTTGCGCCTTCCCATCTTCACACCGCAAAAGATTGGGGGCTTTGTCGTCTCCTGGGGACTACTGCTCTCCTGGGTGGTTTGGCTGAACATCGGTATGGCTCTCTTCAACCTCATACCTCTCACGCCACTGGATGGTTCAAGGCTTCTATCCATGCTTTTGCCCTCTCGCTGGTTCAACATCCTCGCTCGCTATGAACTCTATGGCCTGATCCTGATAATCGTTCTGCTTGTTTTAGAAAGATTCACCCAGGTAGGCATTCTGACGGGGCTACTTTACCCGCCTATTGACTTCGTGTGGGAGAGGTTGGCCAACCTGACCTCACCTTTCCCCTGGCGCGAGTTATTCATCTGAAACAAGATGCGTATTGCTATCGGTGCAGATCATGCTGGCTTCCATCTCAAAGAGACCATAGCCAAACTCCTCGCGGAGTTGGGTCATGAATATCGCGACTTCGGAGCGCACAACACCGAGCCTTCCGACTATCCAGATTCCGCCCGAGCCGTGGCTGAAGCGGTGGTTCAGGGTGATTTCCAGCGAGGCATCCTGGTCTGTGGCAATGGCATCGGCGCGTGCATCACGGCCAACAAAGTGTCGGGCATCCGGGCGGCAGTGTGCCACGACACCCTCTCCGCTCGCCAAAGCAGGCAGAACCTCGACGCCAATGTCCTCTGCCTGGGGGAGCGGATCATCGGCGCGGACCTGGCGCTGGAGATCGTTCGGGTTTGGCTGGCCGCCGACTTCTCAGAGCTGGAGCGCTATCGCCGCCGGCTGGCCAAGGTGGCCGCGCTAGAGGGAAAGTAAGCGATGCTCATCGGCATTGACGCCAGCCGAAGCGTGGCTCAAGAGCGGACGGGTACAGAGAACTACTCTCTTAATCTTATCCGCCACCTTTTAGCCTTACAGAGCGATCACCGCTATCGCCTCTACTTCAATCGCTCCCCCTCTTTCCCCCCCAACTTCGGGGGGGAGGAAAGGAGGACGGCGACCTTGCGCCCCTGCGACCTGCGAATCATGCCCTTCCCCCGCCTCTGGACCCATCTGCGCCTCTCCTGGGAGATGGCCCGCTGCCCTCCCGACCTGCTCTTCGTCCCCGCCCACGTCCTGCCCATCGTTCACCCCCATCGCAGCGTGGTCACCGTCCACGACCTGGGCTATCTATACTATCCACAGGCCCATCGTCTTCTGGATCGTCTTTACCTGGACCTCTCCACCCGCTACAACGCGCGCGTCTCCACCCATCTAATCGCCGACTCGTTGGCCACCAAACGCGATCTCATCGAGCGCTACGGCACCGAGCCCGACAAGATCACCGTCGTTTACCCCGGTTACGATGAGACGACCTTCCAGCCAGTGAGAGATGAAGAAGCCATCAGGGTGGTCAAAGCCGAATACGGCATTGCGGGCGACTACGTCCTCTTCGTAGGAACCCTGCAACCCCGCAAAAACCTGACCCGCCTGATTGAAGCCTTTGCCGATTTGCGATTTGCGATTTGCGATTTGCGATTGGTGATCGCAGGGAAGAAAGGCTGGCTCTACGAGCAGATTTTCCAGCAAGTCGAGCAGCTTGGATTGAGGGGAAGAGTGGTTTTCACGGGCTATGTGCCGGAGGGAGACCTCCCCGCCCTCCTGTCCGGCGCCAGCCTATTCGTTTTCCCCTCCCTCTACGAGGGCTTCGGATTGCCGGTCCTGGAGGCCATGGCCTGCGGGACCCCCGTCGTCTGCTCCAATGTCTCCTCGCTGCCTGAGGTGGCGGGGGATGCGGCTCTCCTGGTTGATCCACTGGACGTGGAGGGGCTGGCGGTGGCCATGGGGCGCGTCCTCGGCGACGAGGAGTTGCGGGCAGAATTGATAGAGCGCGGCTTCGAGCAGGCCAGGAAATTCTCGTGGGAGAGATGCGCCCGCGCGATCCTGAAAGTGCTGGAGAGAGTCTAGATGGTCGAATCGTCGGACCAAGGACCACCTGACCACCTGACCAAGGACCACCTGACCATTTTGGTTGTCAAGCTGTCCGATATAGGCGATGTTCTCACCGCCACCCCAGCCCTGCGTGCCCTGCGGGAGAGCTTCCCCGTCGCCCGCCTGGAGGCCCTCGTCCCCCCCAACTCTGCGCCCGTCCTGGCCCAATCGCCCCTGGTGGATGACGTCATCGTCTTTGACAAATTCCAATACGACAGACCTATTGACGCCTTTAGGCCGTCCTCCCTGGCCGCTCTTGTCCGCTTGGCCCGCGATCTGCGCCGTCAACGCTACGACTGCCTGGTCATCCTACACCATCTCACCACTCGTTGGGGAGCGCTGAAGTACGCCGCCCTTGCCCTGACCAGCGGAGCCAAAATCCGGGCCGGCCTGGACAACGGGCGGGGCTGGTTTCTAACCCATCGGGCGCGCGATCACGGCTTCGGCGTCAGGCACGAGGTGGAGTATTGGCTGGACGTGGTGGCAGCCATCGGGGCGAAAACGGAGGACACCTCACTAGAGATGGCCATTGGTGAGAATGACCAGATCCCCTCCCTTTTCTCCCCTCCCTACCAGGGGGGGGCCGGGGAGAGGTGTCCGCTGGTTGCTGTTCATCCTGGCTCCGGGAGCTACAGCCTGGCCCGGCGGTGGTCGGCGGAGGGATTCGCCCACGTGGCCGACGCACTGGTCAAGCACCACGACGCGCGCATCGTCTTGGTGGGCGCATCCGCTGACGGCGTCTCCCAGGTGGCCTCACTGATGCGCTCGGAGGCTGTGAATCTGGAGGGGAAGACGACCTTGGGGCAATTGGCTGCCATCCTGAAGAGATGTGACCTTTTCATCGGCGCTGACTCTGGCGTGATGCACCTGGCGGCAGCGGTGGGCACGCCGCTGGTGGCCATCTTCGGGCCTTCCAATCATCGCGCCTGGGGGCCATGGCCGCCTGGAGGCGAGGAACGAGGGACGAGAGACGAGGGACGAGGGACGAGAGACGAGGGACGAGGGAGGGCTGTGATAGTGCGGGCAGACTTGCCTTGTAGTCCTTGTTCGTACATGGGCTTCTCGGTGGGCATGAGGGAAGGGTGCGAGGCCCGAACGTGCATGAGGATGGTGACGCCGGAGATAGTGCTAGCGGCGGCAGAGGCGCTATTGCAAGGAAGCACCAACTTCCAACTTCCAACCTCCAATATCCAATATCCAACATCTGTCATCCTCGGCGTGCGGGCGGATAACGTCAACTACGACCAGGCCCTCTCCCTCATTGAAGGTTTTGTCATCAGCCGCACCCCCCACCAGGTGGTCACTGTCAACCCTGAATTCATCGTAGCTGCTCGGTCTGACCATGATTTCCGCAACATCCTCAATGCCTCTTCCCTGGCCCTGCCTGACGGGGTTGGCCTTCTGTGGGCGTCGCGTTTCCTGGGCCATCCCTTACAAGAGCGGGTGACGGGGACCGACACGGTGCAGCGCGTAGCGGCCTTGGCTGCCCAAAAGGGCTACAGCTTGTTTCTATTGGGTGCTGCCCCGGGTGTGGCCGTAGCGACCGCTGCCAGCCTCTGTGAGACATACCCAGGCTTGAGGATTGTCGGCACCCACGCCGGTTCGCCAGCCCTGGAGGAGGAGGACGCGATCGTTCGCCTGATTCAGAGGGCGAAGCCGGACATCCTCTTCGTAGCCTATGGTGCTCCAGCCCAGGACAAGTGGATCGCCCGCAACCTGGAGAGATTGGGAGTGCCGGTGGCAATGGGTGTGGGCGGCGCTTTCGATTTCATCTCTGGCCGGGCAAGAAGAGCCCCTCGTTGGGTGCAGCGCGTGGGCCTGGAGTGGTTGCACCGGCTTCTCCATGAGCCGTGGAGGTGGCGTAGGATGCTCGCCCTGCCGAGATTTGTGTGGTTGGTGGTGTGGGAGCGTTTGACAAAAGGTTGAAAGTGTGTTATTCTACTTCTTAGAGATTCCTACTTTTGGAGGCAATGATGACCGAAAAAGAACTGACGGGGGTTGTAAAACCGTTGGCCAAAGGGCAGATCACTATCCCCGTGGAATTCCGGCGGCGGCTGAACATAGGCGCGGATACCTTCCTTCAGCTTACCCTCAAGGGAGAGAAGATTGAGATCATCCCCTTGCGCCTGGTGCCGAAAGGAGAACCTCTGCTGCGGGAGTACACAGATGAGGAGATCCAGCGTTTTCTGGAGGAGGACGAGCTGGATCCGGAGACCTTGGCAAAGGTTCGAAATCTCTTAGAGTAAGGGGGCAAGGCTTGAGTAAGGCGAAGCTTTTCATTGATGCCTGCGTCTTCATCGCCGCCTCGGGCTCACCCCAGGGCGGCTCTTCTTCTGTGCTAGAGCTTTGCAGGCGAGGCCGTTTTCGTGCCATTTGCACGAGGCTCGTTCTCCTGGAGGCGGAGAGGAATATCCATCGCAAGCTGGGAGCGGAGGCCCTGTTGCGGTTCTATCAAGGTCTCGCCGAGCTCGATCCGACCCTCGAAGCGCTTCCCTCGCCTGGAGAACTCGCAGCCTGCGAGGCAATCGTCGGCGAGAAAGACGCTCACGTCCTGGCGGCGGCCTTGAAGAGTGGAGCAGACGTTCTGCTTACGCTGGATCGAAGGCATTTCATGACCGAGAAGGTTCGGGATGCCCATCTGGATCTAGTTGTGATGACGCCGGGCGACTTCTTGAGAGAGCTGTTAGAGGAGTGAGACGAAGCCTTCATTGTCTTATGAAACCACCACCTCTGGTGGTGGTGCAGGAAAAGGTTCTACCAGTACAGACCCTGCCTCTGTTAGATTCGAGCAACAAAACTGACTGTTACTCTGGTCGAAATGGAATGGGAACCTGCCTCAACTTACCAGTGAACGCTTCAATGGAAAGCCCAGAAGCCACCACCTCTGGTGGTGGTAGTTCACTTGACCCCCGGCGACAAATCGCCACAGAGGCAAGGTTGGAATCTACTGAAAGAAGCTCTCGCAGATTTGCTTGTCAGGTCGAAACGTGATATAATCCAAAAGATGGTGTAATAGGCTCGTAGAGAGGGGGGATGGTTTTGACTGTTACTTCTGGAACACTCACGGCAGATGCTAAACTGGTTCAACTGTCTCATCCTCTGCTGTCCGAAGAGAAGGTGAAAGAAATCTGGCAAGCGCTAGGGGGGCGGCATAGGTTAGAATTCCTCTTGGATCTATGGCGAGCAAGTTTGGTGGCCACTGAGTCAAGTGACTTCAGCCTCCTGGCCAAACTCCTTGCAGATTGGGAGGCGACGGCGGAGATCCTGGCTGACAGTGATCTAGTTCAAGCAATTAAGGAGGAAAGGGAAGCCTTTGAGGAGGAGAAGGGACGGCCATGGGAAGAGATACGCCAAGAACTCCGTATCGCATAAGGCGTGTCCGTCCCAAAGCGGAGCGCTACATCAGATCCCTGAACCCCAAGATGCAGCGTCGGATTGATCAGGTAATGCAGAAGATATGCGACAACCCTTTTCGCAACCGGCATCCATTTCACATCCGACAGTTGCGTGGCGAATTGGAAGGGCTATTCGAATATCGGGGGATCCATTCCATACGAATCATCTACGAGGTCTTCAAAGAGGAGCGAGAGATAGAGATCCTGAAAGTGGTTCCACACTTATGAGCGACTTTGGCCCGATGAGATGACAGCTTTAAGCGCCAGGGAGAGAGAAGCCATCCGTTTGGCCCCTGGCGCTTTTTGCTACGAGGAGCGCGGATTACGAAGCAAATAGAGAACTGAAGGTTTGAGTCATGACAGACAAAGCCAAGCTTCTGCAATCACTGCCCAAATTGGCGGGCAGGCGCGTGGTGGTGCTCGGTGATGTGTTCCTAGACGAGTACATCACAGGACGAGCCACCCGGCTCTCGCGGGAGGCGCCCATTCCAGTGCTGGAGTTCGCGGGGAGACGCTACGTGTCCGGCGGGGCGGCTAACCCTTCCAATAACATCGTTGCCCTGGGCGGGATGGCCTACCAGGTAGGAGTCATCGGAGACGACGAAGCAGGGCAGACGCTGTTGGCGAAGCTCAGGGAGGCGGGCATTGATACAACAGCGGTGGTGACCGACCCCTCCCGCCCCACCACCACCAAGACGCGCATCGTGGCCCAGGGGAGCCTGCGTTTCCCCCAACAGTTGGCCCGCATTGATCACCTGGACCGCAGCCCCGTGGCTGGGGAGGTGGAGAAAGCCATCGTGGATCACCTGGGGACCCTCGTCCCCCAGGTTGACGCCGTGTTGATCTCCGACTACAGGACAGGGGTAGCCAGCGAGGCGGTCGTCGCAGCCTCGCTGAGATTGGCTCGCCAGCACCGGAAGCTGGCTACCGTGGATTCCCAGGGGAATCTCCACAAGTTCTCTGGCTTCGATTTGGTGAAATGCAACCAGCGCGAGGCAGAGGCAGTGTTGGGGCGGACCCTCTCCAGTGAACACGATTTCCAAGAGGCTCAGGAGCACCTGCTGGCCGAGCTTGAAATCCGAGCCATCCTCATCACCCGCGGGCCCGATGGCATGTCCCTTTTGGGCCGTGATCAGTCCTACGCCCACATCCCCGCTGCCAACGTCAGCGAGGTCTTCGACGTCACTGGCGCGGGGGATACCGTCATCGCCGTGACCACCCTGACCCTGGCTGCTGGCCTAGATCTCCTATCGGCGGCGCACCTGGCCAACTATGCGGCAGGCCTGGTGGTGCGCAAGCTGGGCAACGCCACCGCCACCCCGGAGGAGCTGGCCTGGGCCATCGAGAATTGGTGAAGGGAGAAGGCATTGGGTGAAGTGGTTTGCCTCCAAGAAGCGGCTATGATACGGGAGAAGTTGAGGGCTGAGGGCAAGACCATCACTCTTACGAACGGCCACTTCGACATCTTGCACGTGGGCCACGTTGACTGCCTGCAAAGGGCGAAGGCGCTGGGCGATGTGCTGATCGTCGGGCTGAACAGCGATGCTTCGACGCGGCTGCTCAAGGGCGAGAAGCGCCCCATCGTGCCCCAGGAAGAGCGGGCACAACTGCTGGCGGCCCTACAATGCGTGGACTATGTGATCGTCTTCGAGGAGAGGACGGCGAAGAGGCTGTTGGCTGCGCTGAGGCCCGAGGTCTACGTCAAGGGCGGGGATTGGGCCATCGAAGACCTGCCTGAGGCGCAAGTCCTTGCCGAATTCGGCATCAGGGCGGAGATCCTGCCCCAGGTGCCCAGCCGCTCGACGACGGACCTCATCGAGACCATCCTGACTCGCTATGGGGGAGGCGAATGACAACAGCGAGCCAATCTACAGAGGTTCCCGCGTCCACTGAGGGCGTCGCCAAGGCCGCCGGCATTCTCTCCCTAGGCAACGTGACCAGCCGAGTGCTGGGCCTGGTGCGGCAGACCGTCATAGCCGACCTCTTCGGGGCCAGTCCCTACTTCAGCGCTTTCGTGGCGGCTGCCAGGGTACCCACCATGATCTACGACCTCCTCATCGGGGGACTGCTCAGTGCCGCCCTGGTGCCAGTGTTCAGTGACTACGCCTCGCCAGAGAAACGCCAGGAACTCTGGCACATCTTCAGCATCGTCCTCAGCTTAGCTGTTGTTATACTTAGCCTTATCGTCATCCTTCTGGAGCTTCTCGCCCCCCTGGTGGCCTGGCTGTTGGTTGGTGGCTTCGACACCCAGTTACGAGCGGTGACCGCCAAGATGATCCGTATCATCCTGCCGGCTGTGCTCTTCTTCGGTCTCTCTGGCATGGTCACCGGGTTGCTCTACTCCCTGAAGCGCTTCACCTACCCGGCTTTCGGCGCTGCTATCTATAATGCCGGGCTCATCACGGTAGCCTTGCTATTGGCCGATAAAGTCAACATCTACAGCCTGACGCTGGGCATCCTGCTGGGAGCCATCCTGCAACTGGCCATCCAATTGCCGGATTTGCGCGATGTCCGGTTCGCCTTCTCCCTCGACCTCTCCCACCCGGCTTTGCGCCGCATCGCTGGCCTCTACCTACCGATAGTACTGGGCCTGGTGATCAGCCAGATAGGCATCTTCATTGACAGCAACCTGGCTTCGCGCACCGGAGAGGAGAGCATCGGCTGGATGGAGTATGCCACCCGCCTGATCCAGTTTCCCATGGGTATGGTGTCGGCAGCCGTTTCCCTGGCCATCCTGCCCACTCTGTCACAATATGGCTCGTCCAAAGCTCAAAGCTCAAAGTTCAAAGCTCAAACCTCCAATCTCCAACCTCCAATCTCCAATCTCCAACCTCCAACCTCTGACTTCCAGAGCACTCTTGCTCTGGGCCTAAAAATGGTGCTGATGGCCATCATCCCAGCAACCATTGGCCTTTTCATTCTGGCTGCCCCCATCGTGGCTCTCCTCTTTCAACATGGCAACTTCGACGCCCGTGACACCGCTCAAACAGCCCTGGCCCTCCGCTATTACCTGCTGGGCTTGACCTTCGCCGCCATTGATCTGCCCCTGGTCTTTGCTTTTTACGCCCGAAAGGATACCTTGACGCCGGCTCTGGTGGGAGTGCTGGGCGTTGTGGTCTATTTGATCGTAGCTTTGTCCCTGATCCGCCCCCTCGGCATGATCGGGCTGATCCTGGCCAACTCTACCCAACTCACCGTACACGCCCTGACCATGCTTGATCTTTTCCAGCGACGCATGGGCGAGCTAGACAGATATGGGATAAAGGCTCTCGCTCTCAAGACGCTTTTCGCCTCGTTGGTGATGGGAGGGGTGACTTACCTTGCCCTTAAGGGACTACAGGGAGTGCTCGATGCTGACACCCTAGTGGGCAAGCTCCTCATCGTCGGCGGGGCAGGTGGCGTAGGGTTAGTTACATATTTGGTGATGATCGCCCACCTGCGGGTGGAGGAGGCCAGGCTGCTGGGAGATGTGATCTGGCGGAAGGTGCGCTCCTCTCTGAATTAGAGCGTCTTTTCCCCAGGGAACCTGGCACTACTGGTCTCTCTGGCCGGCTGAGCTTGACGCAGGCGGCCTTTTGTAATATACTGTATCGGCCCAAGGTCGCTGCTTTGGAAGAAGCGAGAAGAACCACAAAACTCCCAAGGAGGAATATCAATGATTTCTGCTAAACACCTAAGAAACACGATTCTGCTTGGCTTGCTCGTCTCCGCCTTGCTCCTCTCGCTGTATCTTTCTCTCCCCACCGGGGCATCCTCGCCCACCTTCCTCATCAGCGAGGTCTTGTACGACGTCGTCGGCACAGAGCCCGATGAGGAATGGATCGAGATCTACAACGCTGGAGCTTCCGCCATTGATCTCTCCAACTACAAGGTTGGCGATGAGGAGGAGCAGGACGGGACTGAGGGGATGCTGCGGTTCCCGGCAGGCGCTTCCATCAACCCGGGTCAGGTGATCGTGATCGCCAACAACGCCACGGCCTTCTCGGGCGTCTGGGGGTTTACCCCCGACTACGAGATGGGGGATTCGGACGAGGGTGTGCCAGACATGATTCCCTACACCGCCTGGGCTGGCGGCTCGGTCCAGTTGGCCAACGGCGGCGACCATGTGCTGATCCTCGATGGGGGCGACGCTATCGTGGACGCCATGTCCTATGGCGATAAAACCACTTTCCTCGATCCTCCCTGCCCCGATGTCTCCGCCGGCCATTCACTGGAGCGCTCTCCGGCCAACGCGGACACCGACACTGCCGAGGACTGGATTGACCAGGAGTTCCCCAATCCAGGGTCAGTGACCGTACCCACACCGACGGCGACGGCGACATCAACACCCACAGCCACGCCTACCAACACGCCACCACCAACCGCCACACCCACCACCACACCCACGCCGACAACGACAGTATACAAGGTCTACCTGCCCCTGGTGCTCAAGCAGTCCGACTGATGCGCGGGCGAGGAACAACGGACTGATCGGATTCAGCGGACGGATTGGCAGGATGAGCGGATTGAGTGACTTTGGGTAGTCTCCCTGTGAAAAAATCCGTGAATCCTGCGGATCCGTGTTCTAAAAAAGGCGGGGGAGATGAATAAGCTCGTAGCCGGGTTAGCCGTAATTATACTCGTCAGCGGCGGGTTACTGATTGCCGTGGTGATGGGCGCCAGCGCGGAAGACTCTTGGCTCTTGGAAACGCCGACGGCTACCGCTACAACGTTGACGCTGACCCCCACCGTCACGCTGACCAGCACCATCACACCTACCAGCACGCTGACGCCTACGGCAACGGCTACCGTGACTTCTACGGCGATGGTCACATTCACCCCGACGGCGACCATCACCCCAACAGCTACAGCCACGTCCACGGTGACCTTCACTCCGACGGCTACCGCTACAACGCCCACGGCCACATTCACACCTACGGCGACGGCGACCCTTACCTCAACAGCTACAGCCACACTCACCCCGACGGCAACGCCCACAGCCACTCTCACACCAACGGCGACGGCGACCCTTACCTCAACAACTACAGCCACGCTCACCCCGACGGCAACGCCCACAGCCACTCCCACCCCTACAGCGACAGCTACCCCCACAACCGCCCCCGCCAGTCCCGAGATAGTGATCAACGAGGTGGAGTACGACTCTGTGCAGTCCGGCCCCGACGCCGCCTACGAGTGGGTAGAGCTCTACAACAACGCGTCTTCGCCGCTTGAGCTAGCCGGCTGGACGATAGACGACAACATAGCCACCGATTCGATCCCCATGGTGACCATCCCCGCTAACGGCTTCGTGATCATTGCTGCTTCTGAAGGTTTCTACACCAACTACCCCGATTCCACAGCCACCATCGTCTTCATCGCCAATGGAAGTATCGGCAACGGATTAAGTAATGATGGCGACCGCTTGATCCTCAAAGACAGTGCGGGGACAATCATTGACCAGATGTCTTACGGGACGGACGCCACGGTCTTTGACCCATCCTGCCCCGACGTCGCCGCCGGCCATTCGCTGGAGCGCGAGCCGACAGGCTACGACACCGATCAGGCCAGCGATTTCGTGGGGCGAGCCCTCCCTTCGCCCGGAGGTGCCCCCATCCCAACTCCCACCCCAACCACCACGCCGACTCTCCCTCCCAAGTCTCCCCTTCTCATCAGTGAGGTCTGTTACGACGGCACGGTTCCTGAGACCGAGGGCGACGAGTTCGTGGAGGTATTCAACCCCACCGGGAATACGGTGGACCTCTCCCTCTACAAGGTCGGCGACGAGGAGACGAAGGGCAAGGGCGAGGGGATGGCTCGGTTTCCGCTGGGGACAACCATCGGCCCTCAAGGTCTCGTCGTCGTAGCCAAGAACGCGGCCCAGTTCCAGGCCCGCTTCGGGTTCTATCCCGACTTCGAGGCGCGGGTCTCAGGTGCGGATTTCACCGATACCACGATAGTTCCCAACATGGAGAAGTACACTCCCTGGGCCACCGGCAGTTGGGCCTTCTCCAACTCGGGCGACGAGGTGTTGCTCCTGGGCCCTGCCGATCAGATCGTGGACGCCATCGCCTATAAATCGGCCGACTACGCTGCTGTTGGTGTAACCGGGGCTATCTCCGCCCCGGCTCCCAGGTCGCTGCAGCGGGTGGGCGCTGGCGACACCAACGACATGAACGCCGATTTCGCCATCGCCCAGCCCAACCCCGGTTCTCTGACGGATCTCCCTCCACCGCCTCCCTGGTTCCCACCGCCAGCCCCGCTGCCCAGCGGGATGTGGGCCTGCTTCGGCTGCATCCATTCCCATTCCACCTACTCCGACGGCAGTGGCCCCCCTCGCTACGCCTATGCCGTGGCCCGAGCTAACGGCCTGCACTTCCTGGCCCTCACTGATCACGGCTATTATCTCAACGATGCCCGGTGGGCCGACACTCTCGCCCAAGCGGAATCGGCTACCGTAGACGGAACCTTCGTGGCCTTGCGTGGCTTCGAGTGGACAAGCCGGGAAGAGGGCCACATCACTGTTTTGGGGACCAGTGGCTACGTTTCCCGCGATGATCCCAGCTACGACACCCTCACCACGTTCTACCCCTGGCTCGCTGCCCAACCAGATGCTATCGCTCAGTTCAATCACCCCTTCCCCGACAGCGACTTCAACGACTTCGCCTATGATCCGGCAGCCGACTCGGCCATTGCCCTCCAGGAGGTGGGCAACGGCAGTGGGAACCAGTATTTTACCTTCGAGGGCGAGTACCTGCGCAGCCTCTACGCCGGTTGGCACGTAGGCGCAGCGAACAATGGCGACACCGAGACGCCCGATTGGGGCGCTGATACCCCTCATCGCACAGGGGTCGTTGCCCCGGCTTTGACCAAACGCGACATCTTAGAAGCGTTGCGTGCCCGGCGCACCTTTGCCACCGAGGATCGCAACCTGGCCTTGGCCCTGCGAGCAGGCGAAGCCTGGATGGGCTCCACCATCCCCAAAGCACCTGAGCGAGACCTTCCGCCCATCACCTTTTCCGTAGACGTGGTCGATCCCGACGGGGAGGGCGTGACGCTGGCGCTCTTCGATAGAGGGCTGGTCGTGGCCAGTGCCAGCTTCTCCGAGGCTATCATGTATACCTGGACGCCCACGATACCCGCTGTGGAGGGACACTTCTACTTCGCCAAGGCCACCCAGGCCGATGGCGACACCGCCTACACCAGCCCTTTATGGGTGGAGGGAACAGCGCCAGCGGACGCAGTCCTGCTCAACGAGTTCATGCCCGCCCCCCACAGCGTGGACTGGGATAACGACGGCACGGCCGATTACAACGACGAGTGGATCGAGCTGTACAACGCCGGCCAGGCCGTGGTGGGACTGGGAGGCTGGCAACTGGACGACGTGGCCGAGGGCGGCAGTGGCCCCTACACCATCCCCGCCGACCAGATCATCCCGCCGGGCGGTTTCCTCGTCTTCTTCAAAAAGGACAGCGGGGTCTCCCTGAACAACGACGGCGATGGCGTGCGCCTCTTGCGTCCCGATGGGATGGTGGCCGACGAGTATCACTACACCCACAGCCCCGGCTACGACCGCAGCTTTAGCCGCACTGTGGACGGCGGCGGCCATTGGACGGCCGATTACGCCGTGACCCTGGGTGCCCCCAATCACCCCATGCCACCCCCTCCCCAGCCACCAGGCCCAGTTTTCGTGACCATCGCCGAGACGAAGGGAATGGCCAAAGAGACGGTGGTCACCGTCGAGGGCCAGGTGACCGCTCCGCCAGGCATCTTTGCCGAGAAGTCTTTTTACATCCAGGACAGCACGGCGGGGACGCTGGTCTACTTGCGAGAAGGCAATTGCCCCGTGCTCTCCGAGGGGGATAAAGTGCGAGTCACAGGCCAGCTATGGGACTATTATGGCGAGCGGGAGATCAGGGTTGCCGGGCCGGGAGACATCCAGCGCCTGGGCGAAGGGGAGCCTCTGAAGCCGACCATGATCAAAGCAGGGGAAGTGGACGAAGCCCACGAGGGGTTGTTAGCCCAGATCATCGGTGAGATCACGGGATGGGGAGGAAGCGCCCTTTTCCTGGACGACGGCAGTGGAGAAGCCAAAATCTACATCAAGGAAGCGACGGGCATTGAGCGGCCCTGGGTGGAAAAAGGCGAGATATACGCCATCATCGGCATCGTCAGCCAGTACAAGGACGAGCACGAGCTATTGCCGCGTTACCAGAGCGACATTGCCCTCTGGCCGGGGATGTTGCCTGTGACTGGTGGCGATTCGCCGTCGAGCTAGAGCGGGTTGCCCCGGGGGAAGCGTTGTGTTATAATGCAGTATGCGGTGAAACGACAAGATACTGATGAGAGTATAGAGAGAAAGGAGCGAGAGAATGGATCCCATCACTACCGAAGGAGAGAAAGCAGAAGGCAAACACCTGGTTGACGCGCGGGATGCTCAAGTTGGCGTCATCGGTGATGATGTCACGGTGGAAGGCGGGATACACTTCGGTCCCTCTGGCGACACCTTCACTATGTCCGGTGATTTTCGCGGGGCGAACGTCAACATCAAATCAACGCTGACCAATGTTATCCAGACCATTGGTGCGCTGCCCGCTGTTGACCCCTCAGCCAAGGCGGAACTCGAAGGCCTCATGCAACAACTGAACGACGCCTTGCAACAAGTGCCAACTGACAAGGCCGAAGAAGCGGAGGCCGTGGCCCAATCGGCCGAACTGCTGGTCAACACGGCCACCGCGGAAAAGCCCAACAAGACGATGATCCAGATCACTGGCGACGGACTCAAGCAAGCGGCCAAGAGCCTTGCCGATGTGATGCCCACCATCTTGGCCATCGCCACGCAGATCGTGACCACCATTTCCAAGCTCTCTGTGTAGCGCCAACCCCGGGGGGTAAGCACTATGAGCGAGACGCCTACAGGCGATACCTTTGACATGTCTGGCGACTTTCGCCAGGCGACTATCTACATCAAGTCCACGGTACAAGGCGCCCCCGCAATCCGCATCCCTTTCCAACGCCCACCCCGCGCCGAGCACTTCACCGACCGCGAGCGCGAGCTGGCCCAACTGCTGGCCGACCTGCAACCGGGGCGGGTGGTCACCCTCTGCGGGCCTGGCGGCATTGGCAAGACTGCCCTGGCCGCTGAAGCTATCTGGAAGCTGGCTCCTGCTGACCAGCGGCCAGAACGCTTCCGTGATGGTGTAGTTTTCCACAGCTTCTACGGCCGGCCCGACGCGGCGCTGGCCTTTGAGCACATTGTGCGCAGCTTTGACGAGACGGCGCGAGATACCTCAATCGGAGCCGCTTACCGCGTCCTATCGGGCAAACGAGCGCTGCTCATCCTGGACGGGACAGAGGAGGCCGATGACCTGGGGGCGGTGCTGGAGGTGCGGGGCGGTTGTGGGGTGCTGGTCACCAGCCGCAGTCGCCAGGACGCCGTGGCTGAGCGGCAGGACGTAAAGCCGCTGGAGCCTGAGGATGCAGTGGAGTTGCTCCGGGCATGGGGCAAAGGACAGGCAGCCGACGAGGCGGCGGCCGAGCGCATCTGTGAAGTGGTGGGACGCTTGCCGCTGGCGGTGCGCCTGGTGGGGCGCTACCTGGATCAGACCGAGGAGCCCGCTGCCGAGTACCTGGACTGGCTGGAAGAGACGCCGATAGAGGCATTGAGCCACGGTGAGCATCGGGAAGAGAGCGTTGATCTATTGCTGGAGCGCAGCCTGGCGCAGGTGAGCGAGGGAGCGAGGCGGGCGCTGGCGGTGGTGGGCTTGCTGGCCTTGGCTCCATTTGGGGTGGAGCCGGCGGCCCAGGCGATGGAGTTGGCCGAACGGGGAGCGAAGCGGTTGCTGGGCGAACTGGTGAGCTACGGGTTGCTGCTGAGGAGTGGCCAGGGTTATGAAGTGAGCCACGCCCTGGTGCACACCTACGCCCGGCGGCGGATGGCAGCGGGTGAAGAGGCCGTTGAACGGCTGGCGGCCTATTATGACGCCTTGGCCCGGGAGCAGCGTGAGAAGGGACTGGAAGGCTACCGGCAGTTGGACGCCGAGCGGGGGCACCTGATGCGGGTGTTGGCTGGATGTGAGGATGGGGAGCGCTGGGAAGCGGTGCGGAGCCTGGTGTGGGCGGTGGATAGTTACCTGGACATACAGGGCCACTGGACGGATCAGGTGATGGCGCTTGAAACGGGGGTGAGGGCGGCAAAGCAATCAGGAAGCCGCTACGACGAAGGGTCGTTCCTGGGCAACCTGGGGCTCGCCTACAGCAACCTGGGGCAGGTGGAGCGGGCGATAGAGTATCATGAAGCGGCGCTAGAGATTGCGCAGGAGATAGGCGACCGACGCGGCGAGGGTGCTGATTTGGGCAACCTGGGTCTCGCCTACCGCACCCTGGGTCAGATGGAGCGGGCGATAGAGTACTACCAGGCGGCGCTAGAGATTGCGCAGGAAATAGGCGACCGACGCAGTGAAGGAGCATGGTTGGGCAACCTGGGTAACGCCTACAGCGACCTGGGGCAGGTGGAGCGGGCCATAGAGTATCATGAAGCGGCGCTAGAGATTGCGCAGGAGATAGGCGACCGACGCAATGAAGGAACATTCTTGGACAACCTGGGGGGCGCCTACCGCGACCTGGGGCAGGTGGAGCGGGCGATAGAGTATCATGAAGCGGCGCTAGAGATTACGCAGGAGATCGGCGACCGACGCGGCGAGGGTGCACATTTGGGCAACCTGGGTATCGCCTACCGCGCCCTGGGGCAGGTGGAGCGGGCGATAGAGTACTACCAGGCGGCGCTAGAGATTGCGCAGGAGATCGGCGACCGACGCGGCGAGGGGAATAGTTTGGGCAACCTGGGTAACGCCTACCGCGACCTGGGGCAGGTGGAGCGGGCGATAGAGCATCATGAAGCGGCACTAGAGATTGCACGCGAGATAGGCGACCGACGCGGCGAGGGGCAAAGGTTGGGCAACCTGGGTAACGCCTACCGCGCCCTGGGGCAGGTGGAGCGGGCCATAGAGTATCATGAAGCGGCGCTAGAGATTGCGCAGGAGATCGGCGACCGACGCGGCGAGGGGATTGATTGCTGGAACCTGGGCTTGTTGTACGAGCATACCGACCCGGCCCGCGCCGTGGAATTGATGGAAGTACTCGTGTCCTACGAGCGAGAGATCGGCCACCCCGACGCCGAAGCCGATGCGCAGCAGGTAGCGCAAATCCGGGCGCGGCTGGAGGAGTGACCATGCCCAGTCTCAGTGACTCAAGTTGTTTGGCATCCAGTGCATCAAAAGCTTCGTATAAGCATTATACGTCAAGATTGTCGCTATAAAAGTGTTGTCGTAACAGGCAACATCAGGACCAGCGAACAATCCTAGGGAGGCACAAAAGATGGATGTAATAGTTCATAATTCGAGCGGGGTTCCACCGAGATCAGGAGGTCTTACTTATGGATGACAGTTTACTGCTAGGATTACGGCATCATACGCTTCCCATTCCTCGCCCGGTATGGCAGAAACAAGTGCACGGGAGTGCCCAGCTTGACTTCATGTCCGAAGAACATCACCAGGTTCGTAATTGGGTGGTAACAGAACTCCCTCGGGTAGGGAAACCCCTGTCGCCCGAGTTTATTGCACAGGAGTTGAATCTGCCCCTGGCCCAGGTGACTGGCATATTGGACGAACTGGAGCAGCATAAGACTTTCCTGTTCAGGAATGAACAAGGGGCAGTTACGTGGGCCTATCCAGTGACGGTCGAGCACACGCCGCACCGTATCACCTTCAGCACGGGCGAGCAAATATACGCGGCTTGAGCCATAGATGCGATAGCAGTGCCCTTCGTGCAAGGGCAGTTACGAGGAGAGAAGCTATCTTTTGTCATCGAGACGGAATGTGGGCATTGCGGTCAGCCGATCCACATTGAAATAGACAGTGAGTTGAAGTATCGTGTGGTGGAAAAAGAAGCAGAGCCACTGATCTATGCGCCGCTGGTGGATTTGCAGAAGCTGGACGAGCCAAGCATCATTGATAGCTTTTGAAGGAAGTCCATATTCTTCTGGTCAGAAGAACATGCAAAGGAATATCGTCGCCGAGTAGGTGGAGAACGCGGTATCTATCTGACGTTGCCACAAAGTACGTACGTCACGCCAATTGAACAGGGTGCCCTCTTTGGCTTCCAACGCCGTTGAAGGGATTTGGATGAAACGGACAACTTGTACGGCGGTGATACGCAGGCCGTAGTAATCTCAGAAGAGAGACAGCAATGACAGCAAAACTTCGGAAATACGAGCCAGAACAGGATTTCTTGCGAATTCGTGACTTTCTGGTGGATACCTATCAGATTATCGGAAAACCCCGGAACTGGCGCCTGGAGAGGTGGAACTATGCGCGTTATTTCGTTGCGCCAATGCTGGGTGCTTACGGTCAGGGAGAACCCAGTGTTGAGGACAGTTTGAAGGCCATCCGTTTCTGGGAAGATACCATCGGGGTCTGGGAGAATGATGAGGGCGAGATCGTGGGCGTGGTGAACATGGAGCACCCAGATCCTGAGCACCCAGGGTTTGGGGAAGCCTTCCTCCAGCGCCATCCGCAATACACTTTCCTCCTGGGCGAGATGCTAGATTATGCCGAAGCGACCTTGGTCAATAAGAAAACCAACACCCTCCGCACCTACATCTACGACTACGACGAGGCGTTCCAGGCGGTGGTCCAACGGCGGGGCTATCAACAAGACGTGGAGCGTGCGGGCTATGATTCAGTATTCGTCATCAAGCACTTGCCTGAGCCAGACCTGCCGGAAGGTTACGTCCTGCGATCCATGGCCCAGGAGAACGATATAGAGTTGCGGCGCGAGGTCTTTGGGCGGGCCTTCAACCACACCGATCCGGCGGAGTGGCCCAGCGCTTTCTCTTACCAAGAACTGCAGAAAGCGCCGGACTACCGCCAGGACCAGGACCTCTTCATCGTGGGGCCTGACGGCAAGTACGTCTCCTGCTGCATCCTGTGGTATGATGGAAAGAACAAGATGGGCGTCCTCGAGCCCGTCGGCACCCATCCCGATTTCAGGCGGAAGGGATTCGGCAGGGAAGTCGTCATCGAGGGCATCCGGAGGGCGGCCGCCCTCGGTGCGGACAGGGTCTGGGTCGGCTCGGGCCAGCAGTTCTACGAAGCCATCGGATTCCAGAAGAAATACGTCAGCTATACCTGGACGAGGAAGTTCTAGTCCCGACTCAGCCGAATGGTAACTGCCAGGAGGCCCCGCAGCGGGCATCCAGTGCAGATGAGAAGCTTCGCATAAGCGTTATTGGGCGGCCATAACATTGGACGAATTGACTACTCAGCCACCCCGCCAAATTCAAAATCGGACGCAGATGCCGCTTCGCTTACACGCAGATTTTCGCAGATAAGATCAAAAAAATCAGCGTTTATCAGCGTTAATCTGCGTTCTAACGGATATGTTCCAACGCTCCGCTTGGGGATGGCTGAGCAGCTACCGGACGAATTGATAAAGGAGCAGACGGTGAAACTAGATGATTATGTTACAAAATCGCGGTTGTACTTGAAGACCTTGTGCAGTGTGAAACCAAACAGACGGACGGGCTCTTCGGGAAACCGGGAAGCGACAGATTTCTTTGCAAACACTATCCGTCCGTACGGATATGAGATTGATGCTACTCCTTTTGAATGTCTGGACTACATCTGTGGCGGATCAGTATTGACACATGATGAAGAAGCTTTCGAGGTCTATGTCAGTCCCTATTCTTTGGGATGCGATGTCTTGGCTGAACTGATCACCGTCTCGACAATAGAGGAACTAGCAAGCACCAACTGCGAGGGCAAGATTCTGTTAATGAGGGGGGCAATATGCTCAGAGCAGTTGATGCCAAAGAACTTTGTCTTCTACAATCCAGAGCATCACCAGGAGATAATCGCCCTTTTGGAAAGCCGGAAGCCTGCGGGGATAATCACGGCCACAGGAAGACAACCGGAAATGGTGGGGGCGTTATACCCATTTCCATTGATTGTGGACGGTGATTTCGATATCCCAAGTGTCTACTGTCGGGATACTGTGGGAGATGTCCTCGCGGCGATTCAGGGTGATTCATTCCGATTGAAGATAGATGCCAGCCGACTGCCATCGAGTGCAACAAACATCATTGCGAGGCTGAATGGAGGCGCACCAGGTAAGGTCGTCATCGCTGCACACATCGACGCGTATGAAGACTCTCCGGGCGCTTTGGACAATGCGTCTGGCATAGTCGTCTTGCTTCTTTGCGCTGAGATGCTGTCCAACTACCGAGGAGAGAACTGCGTAGAAATCGCCGCCTTCAGTGGGGAAGACCACTATAGCGCGGGTGGTCAGATGGACTACCTGAAGCGATATGGAGGTGAATTCCCTGGCGTTCTGCTTGCCGTGAACATTGATGACGCTGGCTACAAGCAAGGAAGGTCATCATACTCGTTCTATGAATGCTCTCCGCAACTCGAGAAGAAAGCCGAGGATGTCTTCCGGCGCTTCGACGGTCTTGCTCGAGGCGGGCAGTGGTTCAATGGGGACCACATGATCTTTGTGCAGAGCCGGGTCCCGTCCGTGGCCTTCACGTCCGAATGCATGCCCGAACTGATGAGGACTGTGACCCATACGTCCTCAGATACGCCTGACATCATTGACTGCTACAAGCTCGTCGAAGTTGCAGAGTCACTGAGTGCTTTGGTGCGATCGCTCTAGAGCGCACGACGCTTTGTCCATCGCACCAGGGCGCATCGTGACCGGGCACAGTGGCAGCCCAATAAGAGTTGGGCTGCTTTTCCTGTCCAAGCCCCCTATTCACGAGGAGTTGAAAGGAATGAACACAAATCAAGAGTGTAACGCCAGTCTGCCGATCAAGCGCAATCTCACACTCGCCTACGCGCTCTCTCTCGTCATCGCCCTGCTCATGACCGCTGCCTCCGTCGCTGGTTTCCTGTACCGGACTGTCATCTATCCGACGGACGAGCTGCTTCAGTCGTTCATGCCCAATGATGTGGTCAATCTCTTCATCGGCGTGCCGATCCTGCTCGGTTCGATGTGGCTGGCGCGGCGCGGCCAGCTCCTCGGCCTGCTCTTCTGGCCGGGGGCGCTTCTCTACGTGCTTTACAACTATCTCTCTTACGTTTTCGCTATACCATTCAATGTGGTGTTCCTGCTGTCTCTCACGCTGGCCACGTTGAGCGCGTATACCATCATCGGCCTTGTCGCGAGCATAGACGGGACAGCGGTACAACAACGGCTCGCCGGCGCTGTGCCGGAGAGAGCGGCTGGGGGCATCCTGGCCGGCCTTGGCATCCTGTTCTCCTTGCGGGCCATCGGCGTTATTGTTGGCGCACTTCTCAACCAGACACCGGTCGCCACAACCGAACTTTCGGTCCTGGTCTCTGACTTTATGATAAGCCCGACGTGTATCATCGGCGGGGTGCTGCTTTGGCGGCGTAAGGCGCTCGGGTACGTGATCGGCATGGGGCTGCTCTTCCAGTCGAGCATGTTATTCATCGGGCTAATCTTTTTCATGCTCTTACAGCCCCTCTTGACCGCCGCCCCGTTCATTCTAGCCGACGTCGTCGTGGTATTCATCATGGGCCTGGTCAGCTTCATCCCCTTCGCGCTCTTTGTGCGCGGCGTGGTGTCAAATCGTAGCCCGCCTAGCCGGCTTATCAAGGGCTGAAAACCCGTTAGAAACTGATAGTTGCATTTCATACGGCATTGCCGTATAATTGAGTTATGATCTTCATAGAAACCTCCACGTTCACCAGGTTGATTGGTACATATCTCAGTGATGAAGAGTACCTCTAGCAGAGGAGATAGAGAATGTCTGAACGAGATATTGGACGGAAAATCTTGGAGGGTATCCGAGAGATCAAGGCATATAAGGCAGGGGAAAGCGACCTCAAGACACGCGAATTGAGGGACCCCTCTTCGCCACGAGAGATACGCCAGAGGTTGAACTTGTCGCAAGCGGCGTTTGCTGGATTGATGGGCGTAAGCCTTCGCACCGTGCAGGATTGGGAGCAGGGTAGGCGGGAGCCAAGTGGCCCCGCGAAATCGTTGTTGCGAATAGCAGAACAACATCCCGAAGTGTGGCATGGTTCAGAATTCTCCCTACAGGGGCGAAAACACCTTTACAAATTCGAGTG
>CAYMKL010000055.1:0-38487 GCA_964390805.1 uncultured Anaerolineae bacterium
GAGGGGAGGTGAACTGCGGGAGGGTGCTCTCGAAATTGTCCCAGACCATGAGTACCCGCTTTTCGCGGAAGAGTCGGGCTGCTTCCGCCCACTGCTCGGCCTCTGGCAGGCGTTGGAAGTCGTCGCCCAGGAGGTAGGTGCCCAGGGTCTGCACGGCGGCCTCGGCGTCGGCGCCCCGTTCGAAGGACAGGAAGCAGGCCCCGTCGGGAAAGAGGCCGCTGCGCGTCCACCAGAAGGCGGCCTCTCGTGCCAGGGCCGTCTTGCCCATGCCGCCCATGCCGCTGACCACCACGGCGCGGTGGCGGGCGAAGCAGCGCTCCAACTGGTGCAGCTCGCGGGCGCGGCCAATGAAACGATAGCGGGGCGGCAGTGGGAAAGCGCCCACGTCTTCGCCGCGGGCGGGGGCACGGCGGGCACTGGTCACGGCCAGCTCGCCGCCCAGTGCGGCGGCCAACTCGGCCAGCCGTGCCTGCTCCTGCGTCGGATCGCGGAAGTCGTACCAGCGCAGGGCGTCCAAGCGGGGCGGCAGCTCCGCGTCGTCCAGCCGCAGTGGAATGATGTGGCGCCCTTGCGGGTCGCGGGCGCGGGCGATAGCCTCCTCGTAGGCTACCCAATCGGACGCCAGTGATGCCTCGGTGCAGGCCAGCAGCAGGGTGCGGCTCTTGCGGATGCCCTCCTCGCACACGACGTGGATGGGGCCGCGGTGGATCTCCCACTTGTCCAGGAAAATGTGCAGGCCGTAGCGGTCGCGCAGCGCCGTGGCGAAACGCTCCACCTGCTCCTCGTTGGCGTGGCTGTGGCTCAGGAAGGCGTCGAAGGGGTATTCGCCCTCACCCCCGGCCCCTCTCCCGACATCGGGAGAGGGGAGAGGCACGACGCGGCGGGCGGTGGGGGGAACCAGAGCGAGGTCAACTCCTCGCTGGTAGAGATTGGACAGAAACCAATCCTGCAATTGGATGCTGGGCGCGTCGGGTTCGCGGGCCAGCCAGCGATAGGGGTTGGCGATGAGGGCGGCGCGGCCGGCCTCCAGCGCGGTACCCACTGTGGTGCCAACGGCCAGCTCGCGGTAGAAGCGTTCCACCAGGATGCGGGTGGCCTCCACGTGCACGGCGTGACTCATGGCCACCACCGAGCCCACACCGGCTTCCACCAGGCGGGGGGCCACGGAGCGGAAGACCGGCTGCCGCGCCACCGCCCCACTGCGGCACGCCTCCAGAATGGCCAACGGGATGTTCTCGGCCGCCAGCAGGTCGCCTAGCCGGTCGGCGCGCACGTAGTCGGTAGGCCGGGCATCGGTGGCCGTCCTCTTCTCGAAGCAGAGCGTGCCCAGGCCGATGGTGGGCAGGTAAGTGCCGTGGCCGTCGAAGTGCAGGATGTGGTACGGCTCGCCGCGGCTGCGGGCGCCGGCCAGCATCTCCTCCATGCGGGGCAGCGTGGGCGGGCGGCAGAAGTCTACCTGCACGTCGCCAGCCAGCGCGTCCAGCGCGTCGAGCATGCCTCGGGTGGTGGAACGGGGATCAATGAAGCCCAGGTCGTCGGGGCGGGAGACGACGAGGAGGATGCGCAGCGGCAGTTTGGTCGGGTAGCGCATCCGGCGGCGGCCGCCCTCGAACTGGCGGCGGATGGTGATGCCACGCCGCGTGAAAGGGCCGCGATGGTCGCGCAGCAGCTCCCAGGGCACGCGCAACACCTCGCTCTCCTTGCTGGCGATGCTGAGCACCCGCGGCGGGTCGCCATCCAGCAGGTCGTTGAGCAGGTCGCGCCGGTCGCCGTGACCGAAGAGCTGCTCGTAGAGGTTGCCCCCCCACGCCTCCAGCCGCCGCTCCACGTCTTGAGCACGAACGTAGTCCCCTGCGCCAGGGAAGTCCATGAACTCCTCCAGGTACCAGCGCACGGCCTCGTAGTCCTTCTCCGCCAGCGGCGAGCGAAAAGGGGTCGGCTTGCTGGGATCCGCACCCCAGTTGGGGTTGAGGACGACATTCCAGCCGTCATCCCGCCTCGAGAAAGTCAGTCGCAGTTCAGTGGTCATGGCCGTTCGCTCCTTGCCTTTCACATTGGACTTTGGACAACGCTGAAGAAACCCGTTTTCTGATGACTCTGTTACCGAAATCTAACTGAATCAACCTATCTCAAGTCAACATGGACGGCAATCTGGGGTGAGAAAACGGGTTTCTGGTCGCCATCTGTTTAGTGGACCATCAAGGGCGGCCGTACAGCGGAATACGCGCGCCATTCACCATCCGCGCCTCGTCGGAACACAGATACAGGATCATTGAAGCGATTTCCTCTGGCGTGGTCCATGAAACATTCTTGGGCGTCGGTGCGCGGTCACGTTCGTGCTTCACGTCAATGGCGCGCACCAATAGCGTGTTGGCTGTGACACCGGAACCTCTTAGCTCCTGAGCCAGCGCCAGCATCAGGGTTTCCTCAGCGGCTTTGCCAATGGCGTAAGGTGCAACATTTTCGGGGGGACTAGATGCGTGCGGCGAAGAAATCACGATCATGCGCCCCCACTGGTTCGCCACAAGATGCGGGACAAACGCCTGTGCCACGTACAGGGTGGTCCATAAATGCTGCTGGAGCATGTCGGACACCTCGTTCGCCGTGACCTCAACCACCGGTTTCCCGCCGGTCCAGCCGCCAACCAGATGCAACAAGATTTCGGCGCGGCCGAATTTCTCCAGCACCGCATCCGCCGCCGCCTGTGCATCAACCGGGTCCGTGAGATCGAGCGCCTGCGTCAGGTAGCGGTCTTCTGATAGACCCAATTCACCCACCAATTGCGCCAGGCGCTCAGCATTTCTGCCAAAGAGCGCCAGCCGAGCGCCGTGTTCCGCCAGACGATGCGTCACCACGCGCCCCAGACCACCGGTCGCGCCGGTGATGATGGCAACCCTATCTTCTATATTCATTTGCAAACCTCCTTCCCATGCTATACCAATCGCCTATTCAAAGGCCGTGTTCTGAGATGAAGTGGCTTTCGTCCGTGTCATTGCGAGCGGACGCACTATGGCTTGTCGCCTGCACCGCAGCGAGACCAGCCACAGCTCAATACCTAACATGCCAAGATGAGCGAAGCAATCTCCCTCTGGTAATCCCTCTCAATGTCCGGAGGAGATTGCTTCCCTTCGACAGCCCTTCGACGGGGCTCAGGACAAGGCTCAGGACAGGCGTCACTCCGTTACTGGTCAGCGCAAGTGCTCACGCCGGCCACGGCGGTGATAGGACGATGCCGGCTGGCCAGAGCCGTTCCTCGCAATGACACTCCATAGGGTCTGCGACCCCGACAGAGTGAACGAATTCATGGTTCTTGGAACCGCAATTGGTATTAGCCAGACTCTATTGATCCTCAATAACTGAAATCTGCTCCGCCGTCATCCCCTCCACAATCGGGCGGTCGCTCTGCTCCAGAAGTCGCTCCTTGCCAGCCCAATCAATCAGATGGTCTGATTTTGTGGCCTTGGTTTCCAAATAGAACCGGTTGTGGGGATTGGGGGGAATGATTAGCGGAACCCGCTCGGTGACCACGATGCCATGCTGGGTCAGCTCAGCGATTTTGCGCGGGTTGTTGGTCATCAGGCGAACAGATTTGACCTTCAGGGAATTTAGCATGTGCGCAGCCACGCTGTACTCGCGCTCGTCGTCGCGAAAGCCCAGCGCGATGTTCGCCTCGACGGTGTCGTAGCCATGATCTTGCAGCCCATAGGCGCGGATCTTGTTTATAAAACCGATACCGCGCCCCTCTTGCCGCATGTATAACACGACTCCCTTATCCGCCTCTCCAACTTGCTTCAACGCCGCCTCCAACTGATCTCGGCAATCGCAGCGCAGCGAACCGATGGCATCGCCCGTTGCACATTCGGAGTGCAACCGTACGAGGACGTTTTCGCCATCGCACACGTCACCGTGGACGAACGCGGCGTGTTCCTTGTCGTCGCGGTTGTTGTAGAAGGCCACGACGTGGAAGCCCCCGAAGCGAGAGGGCAGCTCAGCAATGGCGGCGATCCTGACGCAGACGCGGTCGCGTCCATAGCCGTCGCACACATGGCGGCGATTCTCATCCAACAACTCCTTGATTCGCATGTGAGTCAGTGACATGTGCATCCTCCCCCATAACAAATACCTGGGCGCACCGTTGGCGCAAGCGGGCGATTTGCGCTGCGCTGGTCTGCTGGGTCGTAAAGAGCATCACCCGGACTGGGCCTACGGTGAGAAATCGGCTGTCCAGGCATAGCTTTGCATCGAAGACGATGCCGACTTTTATGGGGTTCTCTACTCGCGAAGAAACGTTAGAGGGCCGAATTATCCGGCTTGACCTTTAGCTCACGGGAGCGAGACCTAGCGCGATTAGCAAGAAGTCGGTCGTCGTCTCTGGTTTGACCTTGAGTCGAAAATCCGCCAGCCGGCCTTCCTCGTCAATGGCGAAGTGGCTGCGGATGATCCCCTCATAGGTCATGCCGAATTCCTTCCCCCAGGCGCCGTAGGCCTCGGCCACCTTGTGGTCTGGATCCGAGAGCAGTATAAAAGGCAGGTTGTGCTTCTCCCGGAACGTGATTAAGTCCTCAAGCGGGTCGGGACTGACACCGATCACTACGAAGTCTTCCCCTTCGATGCTGGGATAGACGTCGCGGATGGCGCAAGCCTGCGTGATGCAGCCGGGGGTATGAGCCTGGGGATAGAAGTAGAGTATCACTTTCTTGCCGCGAAAGTCTGATAGACTCACTTCCTGGCCGTCGTCGGACGTTAGTGCAAACTCTGGAGCTATAGTGCCTTTTTCTAACATCTGTTCCTCCTATCTATCCTCTCTATTTAGAACTAGATACCACGTTTACGAAATCCTGTTCACTCGTGCCATGTTGACCTCCGTCGGCTGCCCAACCGAGCTAGTGCCGTGCAGTCAAGACTGATGTCCTACGAGGACGCGCTCTACAGCATCTCCACCTGCACCCCGGTTTGCTCCTCGACTCTCTGCGCGAGGCGGGATAGAATCGTCGGTTCGAGCAGGCACGTGTCCGGTTGTGGGCAGCCCAATATGAGCATCTCAGCACGAGTTTCTACCAGGTAGCGCAGTAACTGGTCCTCGAAACGCCCCACACGCACGGCGAAGTCGGCCTCGACTCCCTGCGCTTGGGCCTGCTCTACCAGTGTCCTCATAATGAACTCGCCCATCTTGCGTAGTTCTTCGGCAGCCACGCTAACGTGGCCTGTTGTGGCCCGTCTCATAAACTCCAGGTCGGCGATGTACACGAAGGTCAGCGGAAGCCTGCGCTCCTGCGCCAGGGCAATGGCGTGTTCCACTGTGGGCTCGCTACCCTCACCACCACGGGTCGCGCAAACGATGCCGCTAGAATCATGGTTCGTCTGGTTCATGGCCTTACTCCTCCTCTACTCAAATATCACCTTTGACCACTTACCACTACTAGAATCAAACAGCTTGATTCGTTTATCATCATCTCGTTACTCATTACTGTGGGCCGATCAGCCCGGCACCGGCGGCCAACTCCTGCATTTCCCGTGTGATCTCTTTCTGCCGCCCTGTCTGAACCACCAGTGTCAGTTCGGCGATAAGCCGCTCGGCGTTCTGGGAAGCTGATTCCATCAGTTGGTAACGCGTCGAGTGCTCCGCAGCAGCCGAATCCAGAAGCAACTCGTACAGCTTCGTCGCCGTCCACTGCTCGACGACACGGGCGTAGAGGCTCAGCGGATCGGTTTCGATGATTGGGGGCAACCACGGCCTGCGTGTGGAGACCCCTTGCTCAGGAGATACTAGTTGCGGAGGAATCAGGCGGACCACTGCGGGCTCGTAGCGGCCTGTGCCGCGATAGGCGTTGTAGACTACATCAACCGCGTCCAGTTCGCCACCCTCGTAGCGCGCCAACCATTGCCGGGTCAAATCAAAGGCCAGGTGGAAGGGCGGCAGTGCGGCTGCCGATAGCTTACTAGACCAAACCACCGGTCGGTGGCGTCTCCAGAGCAAACGAAGCACTCGAGATCCCAGTGCCAAGAGCTCCACCTGGGCACCGTTGGCCTCCTGCTCGGCTAGATACCGCTCGGCAAGCTCGGCAACCGCCGCGTTGAACCGGCCGCACAGCCCACGCTCGCTGCCGACCACCAGCGCCACAACCCGCATGTCCCCGTTCTCGCTCCCCCTTGGGCCGAACGGGAGAGAGAATCGCCGGGCAAGCTGCTCAACCAGCCTAGTGCGCTGCCTGACTGGCGAGTGAGGCGCGAGCAACGACAGGAGGGCCGTCAACCGCCCTTCATATCGCCGCACACCGGCGCCACGCTTGAGTGCTGCCTTCCAACTCCCCAGAGAGATGGTGCGCAGAGCGCTTAGGATGGGCTCCACAGTGCGAATGTGGTCGAGACGGGCTTGGGCTCGCTCTACTTCCTCAACCATCGGTGCTCAGTAGACCTCGAAGTGCTCTAGATCCCAAACGAACACGACTGCCCCGCCCACTCTGACGCCCATTGGTGCGGGACCCGGCGCTAGCGGCTCACTTGGCTCGGTACACTCCACCAGGACTTCGGAGTGGCATCCCCTACGTACGATGGCCAGAACTTCGTCCAGGTCCTTGTTCTCCACGGCAATGAAGAGCATCTGCTGAGCTTGACGCAACATGCCACCACGACTCTCCACAAAGGTCGCCGAGTGACCAGCCTCTATCAGATCCTGCAAAACGCATTCCGCCTCATCCCGTGACACTACGGCCATCACCATCTTCATGGGCTCGTCCCCCCTTCCCCTTTGTCCAGAGCATGTCTTGCGAGCCAGGCTGCATGATAGTTGGCTACCGTTTCCATCAAAACCTCGCGCATCTCTTCGGTCAGTTCGCCGTTGCGATTGAGTTGAGGTAAGATTCCCGGGTGCTCACCCTCCAGACGGGCCAGCAGGCCACTCTCGAAGGCAGGTACATCCTCCAGCGGGATGCCGCCGAGATACCCGCCGGTGGCTGCCAGCAGAACCACGACCTGCGAAGCCAGGGGGAGTGGCTGGTGAGCAGGTTGCCTGAGCGCGGCCTGCAACCGTTCGCCGCGCTGGATTTGGCGCCGCGTGGCTTCATCTACCTCAGTGCCGAAACGGGCAAAGCGAGCGACTTCCTCAAACTGTGCCAGTTCCAGACGTAGGTCTCGCACAGCATCACGCATCGCTGGCGTCTGCGCCGCTCCACCCACACGCGAGACCGATAGCCCCACGTTCACCGCGGGCTTCACTCCACGATTAAAGAGGTCGGCGTCGAGCACGATCTGCCCGTCGTTAATGGAGATGAGGTTGGTGGGGATGTAGGCAGCGATGTTGCCGCGCTGCATCTCCACGATGGGCAGTGCCGTCAATGACCCGCCCCCCTGAGCATCGCTCAACTTGCAGGCGCGTTCCAGCAGCCGTGCGTGCAAGTAAAAGATGTCGCCGGGATAGGCCTCGCGACCCGGCGGTCGGCGCAACAGCAGGCTCAGTTCGCGATAGGCGTCGGCGTGCTTGCTCAGGTCGTCGTAAACAATCAGCACGTCATGGCCCTCGCGCATTAAGAACTCCGCCATTGTGCAGCCAGCGTAAGGGGCGAGGTAGCGCAGTGCTGGCGGATCATCGGGGCTGGACACCACAACGATGGTGTACGGCAGCGCACCCGCTCTGCGCAATGTCTCGATGACGGCCAGCGCAGTGGATTTCTTTTGACCGATGGCTACGTACACACACTGCACGTCGTCCTCGCGTTGGCTGAGAATGGCGTCCACGGCCACAGTCGTCTTGCCCGTCTGTCGGTCGCCAACGATCAGCTCGCGCTGCCCACGTCCGATGGGCACTAGTGCATCCACGATCTTCAGACCGGTGTGTAATGGCTCGTTCACCGGTGCCCGCTCGATAATGTCGGGCGCGTCGCGCTCCAGGTAGTGGGACTCTGTCGTCTCAATAGAGCCGTGCCTGTCGAGGGACTCGCCCAGTGGATTCACTACTCGGCCCAGCAATTGGTGACCAACCGGCACGCGCAGCCGTTCACCAGTGGCCGTCACCAGGCCACCTCCCTGGATGCCTTCGTCGGGGCCCAGCAAGATCACGTCAATGCGGGCATGGTCGAGATTAAGGATCAAGCCCTGCACACCGGTGGGAAAAGTCACCAGTTCGTCGGTGCCAGCATTGGGCAAGCCTGAGAGCGTGGCCACGCCTTCACCAACCTGTTGCACAGTGCCCACGTCGTGGAAGCGTACCCGCCTGGCCAACTGATCGGCTTGACCGCGGAGCGCTTGGAGCAGCGACTTCACGTCGGGTTGGGCGGGCGACAGGCCTGGAGCCACCGCTGCGCTCTGGCTGATGCGCTGCACCAAGCCGGCTTCCTGGAAATGTACCCCTTCACGCAGTTGGCGGGCTTGCTCACGGAGCGTCTGGAGCAGCGACGCCACATCAGGGCGTACGCTTTCCTCACTCATCGGCCATACGCTCCTTGAGTGCACTCGACACGGTTTCGCGCAGTTCAGCCAATTGCCCTGCGATGGAGTTCTCCACCACCACATCGCCCAGGCGCACCCGCAGCCCAGCGGCCAACGCCGGGTCGGTCTGCACTTCCAGGTTGACGTGACGGTCGGCCAGAGCCGTGAAGGTACGGGCCAAGAGGCCCTGCTGTTCCGGCGAGAGGGATCGCGCGGTCGTCACGAAGGCCGTGGGGGCGCGCTCGCCTAGCGAGCGCCGGAATGTCTCCACCCGTTGCATATCACCACGCCCCAGTTCCCAGATGCTGTCGTTCAGTTCCTGAACCAACGCATCGTGCACTTCCGGCGGCGCTGTCCGTCCGATGGCTTGCCCGCTGATTTCCAGGATGGCGCTCAACAGGTCATCGTGGAAATCGTCTGTGGCCCGCTGTCGCAGCCGATGGGCATCTGTGTGCACCTCGACGAGGATGCCTTCGGCTTCAGCCTGGGCCTCCTGCAGCAATTCCTTTCGGGCAATTTCCGCCTGCTCCTGCGACTTGGCGATGATTGCTGCCGCTTCTTCCTCAGCGTGTGTCAACCGTGCCTCCAGCTCAGCGCGTAGCTTGGCTGCCTCCTCGCGTTCGTGTGCGATCTCGCCGGCCAACCGCTCCTTCTCGGCTGCACGGTCTTTCATGTTGCGCATAACCGGTCGGAAGAGCAAGTAGTACAACAGCGCGGCCAGCACCAGAAAGTTGACGATTTGGAAGGCGATGGTCGCCATATCGAGATTCAGCATCCGTTAGCTCCTAGAAGAACCGATCGAGCAGCGGGTTGGCGAAGATTAGGATCAGGATGACGAGCAGCACGTAAATCGCTGTGGACTCCAACAACGCCATGGAGATGAGCAACGTGGTACGCAACTGGCCAGCGGCCTCCGGTTGACGGGTCATCCCCTCCAGTGCTCTGAGCACCGCTCGTCCCTCGACGATAGCCGGTATGGCGGTGCCCAGCACAATCCCTATACCTGCCACAACGATGGTAGCCAGTGTGATCAATGTTCCGGGGTCCATTTCTGCCATGTACTATCTCCCTCCTTGAGTGATGATTCGCGACTGGTTATCCGTCGTCCTCTAACCCTGCGCCGATGTAGACGGTAGCCAGAGCGGTGAAGATGTAGGCCTGTAGAAGGCCCGTGAACATGCTGAATCCGATCAGGGGCAAGGGCGCAATCAGCGGTATCAGTGCGAAGATGACGGCTACGATCATCTCGGTGCTGACGATGTTGCCGAAGAGCCGCACGGCAAGCGAGACAGTGCGGCTCACCTGCCCGATGATCTCCAAAGGCAGTATGAAGATGGGCGAGGCCAGGCTCTTGAGATAACCGAACACGCCCCTGGCGCGGATGCCGAAGTAGTGCACTGAGAGAAACACGGTCAGCGCCAGTGCCGTTGGCGTGCTGACGTCGCGCGTGGGGGAGACCAAGAAAGGCACCACGCCGATGATGTTGGAGATGGCGATGAAGATGGCTAGCGCACCCAGGAACGGCAGGTATGGCTCAGCGGGGCGTCCCATCACGTCCGAGATGGTATCGCTCAGAAAACCCACCAGCATCTCTAAAGCCGTTGGCCAGCGGCGACGGGCCATCGTCACTACCGCAACGACCAGGCCCATCATGATCCACGTCGAGATGACCGTGTCGCGCACCGGGACGCCGAAGATTTCAAAAACTACTTGAGGGAAGAAGTTTTCCATGATTCCAACTCCAAGGAACCCGACAGCAACCTGGATTTCATGCGTGCAAGTTGAAATGGTATGCCGTGCCCCAGCGGACTAGCCATAGTCCGGCGAAGGCCAGCAAACCCGATGCTATGCTGTGCTGCAACGCGGCGATCAGCAAGCCAGCGGTGAGAACCCAGCGCAGCATCGCTCCTCCCATGACCAAGACGGCGGCATGGCTGGGTGCGTCGGGGTGCAAACGCGCTACCGTCCACCACAGACTCAGTCCGTTCAACGTGCCGATTGCTCCACCGATGAATAGCCACGATACCAGCGTCATTCTGCCTCGCCCGCTTTGTCTTCCCGAGAAGCACGTCTCCGTTCGCGCGCTTCCACGCGCTGGATGGAACGCGCCACATTGTAGAAGCCTGTGCCGATGCCCAGCACCAGCAACCCCAGTGTGAAGGCGTAACGTGTGTCCAGCCGGCGATCCAGCAGGTGTCCCAGCAGCACTCCGCCGAAGATGGGCAGCGCCAGATCCCACCCCAGCGACGTCGCCGCCAGCGCGTCGCGCCACGCAGCTTTCCACTCGTCCCTATCAGGTCTCTTCGTCATCTAAATCCAACACCTCCGCAGCCTGCCCCCGGAGTGTGGTGAGCAACTCACGGGCCAGCCGGTCGAAGCGTGTACCATCTGAGACTTCCGAAGACTTCGGCGAGCTCAGTCGAGTCGACTCCGAGACTTCGGAAGTCTGAGCCAGACCGCTCGTGAGGATTGTCACGCCATTGTCGTCCACTTGCAGAATCCCTGCTGCCAGGTCGAGTATGTGTTCGCCCGATGGGTCAGCGTATCGCAGTGGCGCGGTGACGGTCTCTGCCAGGAGCGGTGCGTGTCCAGGATAGATACCGATGCCGCCACCGTCGGCCAGGCGGGCCTGCACCCAGGCTGCCTTCTCCACATCGAGCAGCGTTTCGGCCGGTGTCAACACTGTAAGACGCAGGGGCTTAAACATCACCCTCTCCAGACGCACCCAGTTTCTTCGCCTTGGCCACGGCCTCGTCTATCGAGCCGACCATATAGAACGCCTGCTCGGGCAGGTCGTCGTGGCGGCCCTCCAGGATCTGGCCGAATCCACGCAGCGTCTCGGACAGCGGCACATAGCGGCCAGGCAGTCCGGTGAACGGCTCAGAGACGAAGAACGGCTGAGCGAGGAAGCGCTGCAGTCGCCGCGCCCGGTTGACCGCTACCCTGTCCTCCTCGCTTAGTTCCTCCATTCCCAGGATGGCGATCACATCTTGCAGTTCCCGGTAGCGGGCCAGCAGCGCCCGCACCTCCGTAGCGATGGCATAGTGACCCCGGCCCACGCCATCGGGTGTGAGCAGCGAGCTGTTGGACTCCAGCGGGTCAATGGCGGGGTAGATGCCCAGGCTGGCCTGGCGGCGCGAGAGAATCGTTGCCGCATCCAGGTGGGCAAAGGTCGCCACGACTGCCGGGTCAGTCAAGTCGTCGGCTGGCACATAAACCGCTTGTACCGACGTCACGCTGCCACGACTGGTGGTGGTGATGCGCTCCTGCAGTGTGCCCATCTCGCTATCCAGCGTGGGCTGATAGCCCACAGCACTGGGCAGGTGCCCCAGCAGCGCCGACACCTCCGCGCCAGCCTGGATGTAGCGGAATATGTTGTCAATGAAGAGCAACACTGGTCGTCGTTCGTGGTCGCGGAAGTACTCGGCCATGGTCAGCGCACTGAGGGGTACCCGAAGCCGCGCTCCGGGCGGATCCTTCATCTGCCCGAAGACAAGGACACTGCTCTCCAGAACGCCGCTGCGCTGCATCTCCAGCCACAGTTCGTTCCCCTCGCGGCTGCGCTCGCCCACGCCGGCAAATAGCACGATGCCAGAGTGCTCGCGGATAGTGTGGCGCATGAGTTCGATCATCAGCATTGTCTTGCCCACCCCTGCGCCACCGAAGAGACCGATTTTCCCGCCCCGGGGATAGGGAGTCAATAGATCAACGGCCTTGATGCCGGTGATGAATGGCCTGGTGACCACCCGTTGCTCGCGCAGCGGCGGTGATGCAGCGTGGATGGGGCGGCGCGTCGCCACGTCGGGTGTTGGCTGTCCATCAATGGGCTGGCCCTGCACGTTGAACATGCGCCCCAGGGTCGCCCGGCCCACAGGGACACGGATGGGGTGTCCCGTGTCGAGCACTGGGAGCCCCCGTCGCAGCCCGGCCGTGCCGCCCATGGCCACCGCCCGCACTGTACGCGGGTCAATGTGCTCCTGTACCTCGACGACCAATTCTGGCCCATCGTCACGCTGAATGGTCAGCGCGTTGTGGATGCTGGGCAGGCTACCAGAGGCAAACTCTGCATCCACCACCACGCCGGCCACTCGCGCTACGGTTCCCGTCCCTGCCAACTACTTCGCTCCTTGGATCAGCTTTGCGCCTCACCATACTCTATAACCGAATGCTCGCCTATCTTTGCTCCATGGAGAGGCTGCCCGCACGCCGGACAGCGCACCAACGGCGGCCGTTTGCCCACGCCGACCAGCACCGCATCGCTCTCGGCCCGCAAGCGATCCACCCGCGCCCAGTCGTGAGACGAAGAAATGGTCGCCCCACGTCGGGCGATGGTGTCTGTTTTTCCATCGGCGGTCATGGCCATGTTGATGGTGACGAAGGGGCGATCATCAGTCATGACGTGTCACTTGATCCCCCCTTCGTAGATCTTGATGATGAGGTCAAGCAAACGCAAGGCATCCGCCTTCTGGCGCTGAAACACATTGCGTCCGATGATCGAGCCAAACCCGCCACCATCGCGAACGGCGCGAAATTCGTCAAGAAGGGCCTCCTCATCTTCCTTCTTGGCCCCACCGGAGAAGATCACCACCCGGCGCCCATTGAAGGTACTCTGCACCACATGGCGCACCCGATCAGCCAGCGCGTCCCGTGGAACTTGTTCCGCTTCGTAGACCTTTCGGGCTGCTTCCAGCTCCAGGTGGGCCGAGGGGAGCTTGACCTTGATGAGGTGCGCGCCAAGTTGCGCAGCGATGTGGGCAGCATAGGCAGCTACGTCGAGAGCGGTTTCGCCTTCCTTGCTCAGCCCGCCCCCGCGCGGGTAGGACCAGACGACGATCAGCAGCCCTACCGATTTCGCCTCACGGGCCAGTTCCCTCAACTGCTCATATTGCAGACGCCGGTCGGCCGTGCCAGGATAAATGGTATAGCCAATCCCAACGCATCCCAGCCGCAGGGCGTCCGACACGGAGGCGGTCTGCGCACCCAGGGGGTCTTTCTCATCCTGCAACACGTCGTGGCTGTTCAGTTTGAGAATGAGCGGGATCTGCCCGGCGAATTCAGCTGCTCCGGCCTCCAGGAAGCCCAGTGGTGCAGCGTAGGCATTGAGGCCGGCGTCTATGGCAAGTTGAAAATGATAATGGGGATCGTAGGCCGGTGGGTTGGGGGCAAAACTGCGCCCGGGGCCGTGCTCGAAGCCCTGGTCCACGGGCAGAATGACCAGCTTGCCCGTGCCGCCCAGCCGGCCGTGGTTGAGGATCCGAGCCAGGTTGGTCAGGACACCGGGGTTCTCACTTCGATACCAACTGAGGATTTCCTTTACACGGTCAGTCATGGCGCGACTCCTTTCCTGTGTTCAATAGTATGTCTCTCCTCAACCCATCGTCGCCTGCCAGGCCCGCAACACCTCCGCCACGCTCCAGGCCTGGGCGATGCAGCCGCGCGGCGTGAAGGGCGGGTCGCCGTCGAAGATCTCGCTGGTGCTGCCGACACCGTGGTCGTCCAGGTGGTGGATGAACGACTGCAGGAAGGAGCGCGCCAGTTCGTGGTCGCCGTAGACGCGCAGATAGGCGCTGATGAAAGGGCCGATCAGCCAACTCCAGACGGCGCCCTGGTGATAAGCACCGTCGCGCTGGCGCTGCTCGCCATCATATTGACCAACGTACGCCGGGTCGTCAGGCGCCAGACTGCGCAGCCCGTGGGAGGTGAGCAGGTGATGGGCGCAGGCCTCCACCACAGCACGCTGCTGCTGCTCCGTCAATGGGCTATGGGGCAGAGAGACGGCGAATAGTTGATTAGGACGCAGAGACGTTTCGTTTCCACCTGGTCCGTCCAACACGTCGTAGCAATAGCCGCTTGATTCATTCCAGAACCGGCCAAATCCGGCCCGTACTTGCTCGGCCAGCGTGTCGTAGCGCTCGGACGGTTCTCCCAGATGACGTGCGAAGTCGGCCATGCAACACAGGGCGTTGTACCACAGGGCGTTGATCTCCACCGGCTTGCCGATGCGCGGCGTCACGACCCAGTCATTCACCTTAGCGTCCATCCAGGTGAGTTGCACCCCCGTCTCTCCTGCGTAGAGCAGGCCGTCGGCGGGGTCCACGTGGATGTTGTAGCGCGTGCCCCGCTGGTGCCATTGGACGATCTCTTGAAGTACGGGAAAGAGCTCCTGCAATAGGTCATCGTCGCCTGTAGCAGCGTAGTAGGCGCGGATGGCCTCAAAATACCAGAGGGTGGCATCCGCCGTGTTGTACTCGGGCTCCACGCCAACCTCGGGGAAGTGGTTGGGCAACATCCCCTGGTTCACAAAGCGGGCGAAGGTGCGCAGGATGCGCGCAGCAACGTCGTGGCGCCCCGTGGCCAGGGTCAGCCCTGGCAGGCTGATCATCGTGTCGCGGCCCCAATCGCCAAACCAGGGATAGCCCGCGATGATGGTTCGGCCATTGGGTTCGTCGGGCAGAGCGCGGCGCACGATGAACTGATCAGCAGCCAGCACCAGGTGCTGTATCCACGCTGGTCCGTCGGCGTGACCACTCTGCGAAACCAGCCGCTGTTCGTAGGCTTCCCGCTCAGCGTAGGCCGACGCCCCGTCCAAGTCTGGCGTTGCTTCGGTGCTGGCAACGAGGGTAAGCGACTCGCCAGGATGCAGCGTGGCCTGGAAGAGACCCACATGGAGGTTATCGTCCAGTGCGTCCAGCCCACGACATCTTTCCACGCTCAGGAAGTAGTCCTGGTACCACTCGTGCTGAGGCGCGGCCTCGGCGGAATCGCTCAGCCCTTCGCCAAGCCCTTCGTCTGGCTCAGGACGCAGCTCAGGACAGAGCAGGTAGAGGGGCACTGCTCCGTCGAAGGCTGTCACCCGCAGGCCGTGCGCTAGCGGCTCAACGCGCATCTGCCACTCACCGGCATAGGTGTTGCTGTGATGATCCCGATAGTTGACAATGGCCTTGATGCTCAGGTTGAGCGGCGCGGTGGCTCGGCGCAGGTCGTAGCGAATGTAGGTCGTGTTGGCACCAGGCTGCATCCAGACCCGCTTCTCCAACGACGCATCGGCACAGGCGAAGGTCCACACCGGCGTCGCGCCTTCCAGGTGAAAGCGTTCCAGGTTATAGAAACCGATTGGCTCTACCCCATTCCACCCTCTGCCTCGCTCATGGCGGAGGGCTGGGATAGGAACAGCCCAGCGGTTGGCGAACAGCGGATAGGCGTGGTCGGCGTAGGTGGCTGTCTCGTCCAGCTTGGTGAGCAGGAGAGTGCGCCCCAGTGGCGGCTTGAGGGCCGCGATGAGCAGGCCGTGGTAGCGGCGGGTGAGTAGGCCAGCGACGGTTCCCGACGCATAGCCGCCGATGCCGTTGGTCACCAGCCACTCCCGCCCGGCTGATAATGCCAGATTGCCACACACCTCACGTCCGAAACCAATCATGGCTCTTCACCTCCATTTCTGCTGGTCTTCGCAGTTTACGTGTCGCTTTGATCAATCAAAATCGCTCGCGCGGGCGCGCCATCGCTGCCTGCGATCTTGAGCGGCAGGCACACGAGCTGGTACACGCCCGGGGCAATACCGCTCAGATTCAACCCCTCCACAGCGATAACGCCGGCGCGCAGTAGAATAAGGTGGGTGGACATAGGCTCGTCAAAGGGCCCGACCGACAGGTCGTCAATGCCCACCAGCCGGACGCCGTGCTCCACCAGCCAGTGAGCGCCATCCTCTGTAATAGCGACAAAGTTCTCGTCAAACTCCCGCTCGCCGCGAGCCCAGCGGTTGGAATTGCGAGTGCGGAAGAGCACGCGCTCGGTGCCGGGCGGAATCGCCAGCCGTTCCAGCACGTCCGCCGACAGGGCGTCGGCTGCCGGCGCGTGTACGACCAAGGCTGGCCCCACCAGCACGTTGAGATCGAGGGTATCCACACTCGATCCACCTGGGAAGAAGTGGCGGGGCGCATCCACGTGGGTGCCGGTGTGCGCGCTCATGTCCAATCGCGAGACTGTCATCACGTCGCCTTTGTCCAGGTTGGAGGTTTGGGTGATTTTTACCCCCGGGTCGCCGGGCCAGACTATGAGAGATTCAGAGATGGGAAGCGAAATGTCGTGAATCATTGTGAGGTCCTTTGGTCGTCACGTCAAACCTCCCGTGCCGTTCTTGTCTTGAGCTTGTAGCGGACACTGCTCGCGGCCCTTCTAACGCCAGGGATACGCGCTATGAGCAACAAAGCCAGCACAGCACCATAAGGCAGAGGTTCACGGATGTCTTTGACTAGCCACGCGAAATGCACAATGGCCAGGATAGCCGCCAGATAGACGAGCCGGTGCAGCCGCCTCCAGTTCTTACCCAGTCGTTTCTGCCAACCGCGGGTGGAGGTTATCGCCAGAGGCAGCAAGAGCAGACCAGCGGCGAATCCCACTAGCACGTAGCGCTGGTCCAGAATATCCAACGCAATCAGATCGAGGTCGAACCCGTAATCGAGCCCGACGAAGATCAGAAAGTGCAAGCCAGCATACATACAAGCGTAGAGCCCCAGAGGACGGCGCAAGCGCAACGCCTGCCTGAACCCAAAGATTGTATGGGCTGGGGTGCAAGCCAGAGATAGAATCAGCAAGATCAGGGCTATCTTGCCGGTGCGGGTGGTGATTTCCCGCACCGGGTCAATCATGAACAGGCCTTGCCAGTAAGCCCAAAGCAGCCATGCCAGTGGCAACAGCGCTGCAACGTGGGTCAACACCTGCAGCCAGTGTGTCTTGAGCTTGCGCATTAGTACCATTCTCTCAGGTCCAGGTCCGAGTAGAGGTGAGCCACTTCCTCGGCGTAGCCATTGAACAAGAGGGTCGGGCGACGTTTGGTTTCGCCGATCCTGCGCTCCGTGGCCTGGGACCAACGCGGGTGGGGTACATCAGGGTTCACATTGGCGTAGAAGCCGTATCCGTGGGGTGCAGCGGCCATCCACAGAGAAACCGGCATCTCCTCCACCAGGTCAATCTTGACAATAGATTTGATGCTCTTGAAGCCATATTTCCAGGGCACAACCAGGCGCACCGGCGCGCCATTTTGCGGCAGCAGGGATTTGCCGTACAGACCAGTCGCCAGTATGGTGAGGTCGTGCATGGCCTCATCCAGCCGCAACCCCTCGACGTAGGGCCAGTTGTACCCGCCGCGCCTTTGGCCGGGCATCTGATCTGGATCGTAGAGGGTTTCAAAGCGCACGTATTGGGCTTCCGACGTCGGCTCAACCTCGCGGAGCAATTCTGCCAAGGGGAAGCCCAGCCAGGGGATAACCATGGACCAGCCCTCCACGCAGCGCATGCGATAGATACGCTCTTCCTGGGAGAACTTGAGCAAATCGTCTGTGTCGAAAGCCCTTGGCTTGTGGACCAAGCCCCCTACTTCCACTGCCCAGGGAGATGTCTCAAAATCCTGGGCCAGGCGCGTTACACCTTCCTTGCTGGTGGTGAATTCGTAGTAGTTGGTATAGTTGGCAATCGCCTCGAAGGACGTGAGTTGATCCCCTGCTTCGTCAGCGCTGACCGTCGGGGAGGGAGGCACAGGACTAGTGGGGCTGGGCTCGGCGAGTGGCGTGGTCGGTGAAGGCTCTTGACCGACCTCCGACGGGCTCAGGACTTCGCCGCAGGCGCTGAGTAACAAAGAGCTTGCTGCCAGAGCGCCAATCCCAACCATGAACTTGCGCCGGGCTAGATAGATGTGTTCCGGAGTGATTTCAGATGGATTGATTTTGGTCATACTAGTTTCTCCCTTCAAATCTAATATCCAACATCCACACTCTACAGACACTTGAAAGCCCTGATTTCTTACCCGTGCATAACTCCCTACAATTCAAGCCCGTGGCAGGCCGCACCCAGGAGCGCGACCTTGGGGTTGAGGATGACGTGCACTGGCACGTTCGCCAACAGATCCGACAGGCGCCCCTTGCGCCGGAAGGCCTCCATAAACCGCTCGTGCTTCAGGGCAGGCAGGATGCGCCGCGGAATACCACCGCCCAGGTAGACGCCTCCGCTGGCTAGCACCTTGAGGGCCAGGTTCCCCGCCTCTGCCCCCAAGATGGAGACGAAGGTGTTGAGCGTAGCGACGCACAGCTCGCACGACCTCTCGTTATGGAGGGCGGCATTGGCAATGATGGGGGTGGGATCGTCGGCCGCAGCCAGTTGCTCGGCCAGCCAGGCCGGTTCATCAGCGTAGCCGCTGTCTTTGAGAAAGGCGTAGATGTTGGGCAATCCCCGGCCAGAACACACCCGTTCGTAACTGACGTGCTCGAAGCGGTGCTGAAGATAGCGCAGCAGGTCGGCTTCCAGGGCATTGTTAGACGCGAAGTCGGCGTGGCCGCCCTCGGAGGCATGGGGCCGATAGCGTGACCCGTCCCAGGTGAGAAAGGCTTCTCCCAAGCCGGTGCCCGGGGCAATGACGGCGATGGTCCCCTCAGGAACTGGCCGGCCCTCGTTCAGGGTGTGCAGGTCGGCAGGCTCCAGGAAAGGCACGGCGTGGGCGATAGCGTTCAAGTCATTCAGCAGCCAGACGGACGAGAGGTGCAGCGCGGCCCCGAGTTGTTCCTCATCCATCACCCAAGGCAGGTTGGTTATCGTGGCCCGGCCACCCACTACTGGCCCAGCCACGCCAAAGCTGGCCCGTTCCACTTTCACATCCACCTGAGGCAGGAACTCGCGCACCAGCGCCTCCAGGTTGGGGTAGTCTCCGCTGGGGAATCTCGCTTCCACCAGCGGTGCTCGTATCCCGACCTCGGGCGAGAAGACGGCCAGACTGGTCTTAGTTCCACCAATGTCACCCGCTAATAACATTACTCACCCCCTCATTAGTCTACCTCAACTTCGCCCGGCTGTCAACCTTTGAAGAACCCCATCGCGCCTGACAGGAACGCCCTCGTGTGTGGCGCCAGGTGACCTGGCTGGGAGCGGAGCTCCTCGATCAATCTTTCTAACTCCTCAGACGTGTCCACATCGTACCACCGAGGAAGACAGGCTACCCGCAGCCCCTGCTCCTGGGCCCGTTCCAGTGTCTCCGCCCTCACCGTTGGCGTGCTCATGACAATCCCTCTGAAGAGAGCTGAGCAGGGGGACTTCAGCCCGATGAGGTAGTAACCTCCGTCGTCCGATGGGCCCAACACCACATCCACAGTTGGATCGTCTAGCTCACGGAAAGCCTGCTTGAGATAGGCTACGGGCAGGGTAGGGCTGTCGCTGTCCATGACCACCGCCTGGTGGTATCCCATCTGCAGACAGCGGGTCAAGACATTGTCCAGCCGCTCCCCAAGGTCATCTCCCACCTGGGGCACGAAGTCAAAGCCAGGCGGGGCAAAGCGGCGGAAGAAAGGCTCCGCATCCGAAGGGAGATAGGCGATGATGGGCTGGACGCCCGCCACTTGTTTCATTAGCTCCAAAGTGTCCAGCAGGAGACAGCGATACAGATCCGTCGCCTGCTGGCCGCTCAGAGGCGGGGACAGACGGGTTTTGGTCCTCCCGACCAGAGGCTCCTTGGCCATGACCATCAAAGCGCAATGCACAAATCCTCCTCTATTCATGGAAACTTGAATAGCTTCAGCAGACTCCCCTCCTGCGAGAGTCCCAGATGCTGACCACTGGCACTCGCTATGGGCCGCAGACGATCTTCCACCGACCAGGGATCGGCTACGGGCAGGGTCACGCCCACCATCACGTCGTGCAGCCGGCCCACTGGCAGGAAGGGCGTCTCTATTCGAACTACTTCCCCCTCTCGCCAGACAGTAGGGGGGTACAGCAAGCTAGTGGGCGTCCAATCGTCGAAGTGACCGACGATGGCCCCATCGCGGCGAGTAAAGAAGAAAGCGAAGCCATAGCCCAGATCCAAGGGCCGAAGGGCCCGCCAGTAGGTGGTCACAGTGGCCGGAAGTTGATGGGCATGGACCACGCTGAGGATCGAATAGTCATAGCCTACCAACTCCAACACATCGCCGAAACGGGCTCGCAGCGGATGGGGGACGGCCTCCTCATCCACCCGCGCGAAGGTGTAGAACTCGTCGGGAAGGTCCGGGCTCGCGCTCGACTGTCCCTTTTTGAACAGCACGTAGCCATCCTGAGCAGCCAGCACACGGTACTGCTGGGATCTCAGGAGTCCCTGCATCCACTCGTTCAACTCCCTTAAGGTGATGGGATAGGGTGAGCTCGTCACATCCAAGAAGACGTACTCAGCGTCGTTGATGGCTGGAAACAAGTAGGCCCTCTCCCGATGGGCCAGGTGCGGGTAGAGGCTGGACTGGGCTGAAAGAGCAGCGTCGGCGGGGATGAGGACCATGAAGTCCTGAGCCAGGCGATGGTGGGGAGTGATGCGAGGCAGATGGAAGCTGCGCGCCACAGGGGAGATGCCAATCTGGTAGTGGTGGTAGGCACTGATGAACAGCACCAGTGCAGCCAGGCCCGTGATTGCACGATGGTTCGGAACTCCCAGCCGCTCCGAAAACTGGCGGGCCAGAAAGCCCACACCATAGATCCCCGAGACGATGATGAAGGGGACGATAGAGGCCGAGTAGTGGGCCCCCTCCGAGTAGGTCCAGTCCCAGGTGCTGAAGACATTCATGGCCGCCACGGGAGCACAAAGGCCCAGGGTCGCCGGATTGAAGAGGGACATGAACCCGGCACTGGCCAACAGCCCGCCCAAGTAGGTGACGATCTCCGGCTGATGGAGCCATCGCAGGAGCAGGATGGGCTCGCGGAGGAGGTTGAGCAGCGATTCCTTGATCGTGGGACCAAAGACGGTAATTCGATGGAAGAAGGGTGAGTTGGGAAGCCCGTTGTAATAAGGCAAGATTACCTGCGTGCAGATCAGGAACCAGCCCAGGCCCATCAGCGCTGTGATCGCTCCTACCTTTCGCTCTTTCAGCCAGAAGAAGATATACAGTCCCATCATCAGGACCAGCAGAGGGACATCCTCTTTGGTGCTCATGGCCAGGATGACAAAGATGAAAAAGGGCCTGTAGCGACGCGCCTGGAGGAAGTAGAAGGCGAAAAGAAAGAAGCTGGCCGTCAGAGAGACGGCGTGGAAATCGGACAGGTTGGCCCCCTCGACGGCTGGGGCCAGAAGGTAGGCCAGGGCGAAGACCACACCCGCAAAATCGCTCCCCAGGTGGTCCCGGGCCAGCCAGAAAGCCGGCAAGGCTCCCACCCCAATGCCCACCGTTTGCAGCAGCAGCAGAGTCACGGGGCTATCGTAGATCAGGTAGAGGAGGGAGATGGGAGCCAGGAAAAGCTCCACGTGGTAGGCCAGGAGGGTATCGGTGCGGCGGAACTGATCCAGGGGCAGGTCAATGGGGGCGTTTCGGTAGGTGGAGAAACGCATGAACCGCCCGTGGAGGGTGTTCCACACCACCTGGTCGGTGTAGCCCAGGTCCATGGCGCTGGACTGGAACGTCTCGTGGCGCAGGATCGAGAGCCAGGCGAAGAAGATGATGTAGAGGAGCGTCAAGAGATAGACCAAGCCAGGGACGAGAAGGGAGCGATCCAAGACCTTGGTCAAAGGACTCCTTTTCCGAAGATTGGCCTGTGCCATCTCAATGCCGAACCCTTTCTCGTCATCGCCTTCTCGCCTGGAGCCGTCTCCGATGGAGTCGCTTTTGGATGAAAACGGCAACCACTACAAGGGACATGGCGAGCGGGAGGGCTTTCATGATGGAGGGCTGGAAGTCTGTGCCGAGCGCGATGGCATGGGTGGTTGCTAGAAAGAAAGCCAGGTAGTTGAGAAGGTGGACCGCTCGCCAGGTATCTCGGAAGGTCTTGCGTAGTACTGCCGTCAGCATAGCCAGGCCGATGAGGTACCAAGCTGGGGGTCCTCCCCATTGCAGAAACGTCCGTAACGACTCAAAGCGGGGGAGGAGGACACGCGAACTCGCAAAGCTCCATGCTGCAGCCAGGGGGTGCAGTGTGAGCAACGCCAAGCCTGTCACAGACAGAATGTGATGTACCTGAACAAAGGGGTACCCCAAGTTACGGACTATCTGCCGCATGTAGGCGGAGCTGATAATGGACAGGAAGACAGCCACATATCCCAGCAACCCACACCCTCTTATGACCCAGTTGAGCGGCCTTCCGAATGGTCGCAGGGCGATAAGGAGGCTGACCAGAATCAATGCCACGAGGCCGACGAGCACCAGCGGCCATGTCTTGCGAGATCTTTTCGTCACTTTCGTCTCCTTTCTCTTCTGGATTTGCCAGGTGTTCCTGCACTTGCACTGATGCGCCAATCACCTTCCTTTCCCTATTAGGCTTTCGGCTTCGTGGTACAAACAGTTCCGTGCAGTTTCAATGCTTGCCAACAGGCAATGCAGTTGTCTAACGTACCACCTCGAAGTCCTGACCCTGGGCCACGGTCAGGTCCACCACAACCTCGCGGCCGCCGTAGCCATCTACCAGGTCGTGAGCCCGAACTCGCACCTGGGTTATCCCTTCGGGGATCACGATTCCACTCTGACTGCGGGTGAAGGGCTGCTCGTCCACGTGGGGGTGGGTCAGCACCCGAGTGGCGAGCACCTGGCCGTCAAGGGTCAGCACCTCCCAGTTATTGGCGTAGTGCTCCCAACCCGTGTCCTCGTGTTGCACAGTCACGTCGAAGCTCCAGGTGCCGTCAGCTTGCAGCCGGGCTCGCACGAACAGAACGTCGGCCAAGGTGACCGCCTCCCCCACTGTTGGCCCCGTCTCGATGGGAAGATCAGGCCGGTTACCCCACTCCGACCAGGAACCATCGTAGCCCCTGACCTTGTCGTAGCCCATCAGCCTCAATAAGAAGTAGGCGTGGGCTCCGCGCCAGAGGGTGTGGCGGTAGGTGATGACCTCCTTGTCCCGGGCGATGCCGCGCTCGGTCAGGAGTGTCTCCAGTTCGTCGGCAGGCTTGAAGACCTCAACATCGGGATCGGTCAGCTCCTCCTGCCACTGGGGGTCAACCACGGTCACTGCATCCCCGCCGGTCAGGGCCTCCAGCCAGATGAAATTCACCGCGCCGGGTATGCGTCCCCCGCGGGCAGCGAAAGCCACCTCTCCGGTGTACTCCTCAGGTGAGCGGGCGTCCATCAGAACCACCGATGGATCCCCCAGTCGCGCCAGGATGTACTCCGCGTCGGCGAGCTTGGTCGGGTCTGGGGCGATGGGATACGTGCCTGTTGCCACCTGGGGCATCTCCATCACAACAGGACGGCCCTCAGCCACCCATGCGTTCCAGCCCCCGTTGACCACCCGGGCATCAAGGTGACCGACGTACTCCAAGGTCCAAAAGAGCCGGGCAGAGCTCATCATCCCCAGGTCATCGTAGATGACGACAGGGGTCTCGGGGGCGACGCCGGCCCGACCCAAGGCGCTGGCCACCTTCTCGCCATCAAACTCAAGAGCAATGTTGTTGATGGTGGAGGCGATGTCGTCCAGAGTGACGTTCACGGCGTTGGAGATGTGGCCCGCAGCATAGGCGTCGGCCGAACGGACGTCCACAATGCGCATGCCAGGATCGTCCAGTGCGCAGCGACCCAGGCGGTGTCAACCAGGAGCTCACCGTTAGGGTATCCTGCCCCAACCTCAGCGGTCGGCGGGATGACGGTCGCCGTTGGGGCCTCGGTCGCGATAGGCAGCGGTGTGTCGGTCGGCGGCACAGGCGTGGGCGTGGGGGGGTGCGGCGTGGCGGTAGGGGGCACAGGCGTGTCAGTCGGTGGCACAGGCGTAGCTGTGGGAGGCAACGGTGTGTTGGTCGGCAGTGCAGACGTCGCCGTGGGAGGCAGCGGCGTGTCGGTCGGTGGCGGCGGCGTGGCCGTGGGAGGCAGCGGTGTGTCGGTCGGCGGCGGCGTAGCTGTCGGGGGCACTGGGGTGTCGGTCGGTGGCGGCGGCGTGGCCGTTGGCGATGGAGGCACTGCTGTCGGAGGGGCGGCCGGGGAAGTCGGCGTAGGCACTGGCGTCGCCGCTGGCGCGCACCCTGCCAGCAATACCAGGCCCACCAGGATCAGCAAGCCGATCAAGCGTTTTCCCATGGGTGTCTCCTCCTTTTCAGGGTTGAAAACCGAGAAGGTGCCGTTCGGAAACGGGATCCGGACGGCCTTCAATCCTCTCAAAGACCTTGACCAAGAAACCATAGGTTTGATCCAGATCAGTGAACTGGAGGTCAAAGGGATTGACGTTGATCAAGGGACGGCTCCATTCCAACGTCCACGTGCCGTCGTGCCAGCCTCCGGCGGCTGGCAACGCCTCACTACCGCCATGAGGGATCGTCTCGGCGTTGGCATAGGCAAAACGGCCCTGTCCGTCGAAAAAGGCGGTATGGCAAGCGATGAAACAATCCAGGCGTCGCTCCTCTGCGTCGGGAATGGGCCAGTGGACGGTTAGCTTGTTGAAGACGGTGTCCTCGTCACCGGATGGCGTCTCGCCAGGCCACTGCGCCAGGAAGTAGACAGCCTCGTCGGTGTGCAGCGCCCGCAGTTCCACGTCCAGGGCGTGCTCCGTGCCTCCCCACCCCCAGGTAAGGGGCAACCGCAACGGCACGGAACTCGCCCAGACGGCGTCTACCTGGCCATCTATCACCGGCGGTGAGGCAACCCGCTGCGAGATCAGATGCCCGGCCGTGCCGGCAGTCATCATGGCCTCAGGTGTGGGCGTGGGCAGGGGCTCCACTGTGGCCGTCGGCGTGGGAGGCGGCGTGGTGGTGGGGGGTACTGTCGCTCTGGACACGCACCCCACCACCACTACCGCCAGTAAAAGCGTTATTCTCCATCTGTACTCAGTAGATCCAGTTTTGCTCGGCCTGGATCGCGAGATCCAGGCCCAGAGCGGGGATTTGGCAATCCCCTTAGAGCAGTTTTGGAGCCACTGAGAATTGCTGATCCGTGTTTTGGTATGCATCGTCTACTGAGCCGTGTACTGTACCGTCAGGATGTTGCTCGTGTTGCACTGATGGTCCACGGCAAAGAAGTACCAGGTGTGCAGGCCCGCCGATAGGTTGGGGAGCGTGACTTGCAACTGGTACTGGTCGCCGCCCACGTGAAGCAGGATATAGGCCAGGCCCAGATCGGGATTCAGGGCAAAGATCTGATCCTCGGCCAGGTTGAGCGCCCCTTGCGGGTCGGTGGCTGTGACGCGGAAGGTGACCGTCGCATTGCCTGGGCCGGAGGCCGGCTCGATGGCAGCATTGGCGACCGATGGGGTCTGGCCGCCGACGCTGGGGCCAGGCAGCGCGATGCTGGCGTCGGCCGTGGCACCAGGCGACAGGTTGACGTGCACCTCGTGATAGACCAGGCCGCCGGAGTAGGCTTTCACCTGCAGAGCAGGGACGGCGGCGACGTTGACGATCGTGGCCCGGCCCAAGCTGTCGGTGCGGACACCCAGCGGCGTGTGGGCGGTGAGCACAGTGACAAACGCCCCGGCGATGGCATTGCCCGCCTGGTTGGTGACCCGGACGCGCACCGTGCCAGCCAGTCCCGCGTCGCGCACCGCCTGGGTAGCCAGCGGCCAGGCGTCGAGCCGGGAGATGCGCACCATCTCGGCGGCGTGAGGCCAGGCATTGCTGAAGGAATCCTGGCCCAGAGCCAAGTTCGCGTGGCCGATGACGGCGTTGGCCTGGTCAATGACGCGCCGGATGACGGCTTTGACGTTCTCGTCGGGGATTTCGTTGAGGGCCTGGTTGGCCTGGGCGATGCCGGCCTGCCCTTGCTGGATGGCCTCGGTAGCGTACTGCTTGAGAATGGCCAGTTGGCCGGCGTCGTCAGCGGCCAGCCGCTCCGGCAGGTCTTTGGCGAAGTCGGACTTGACTTTCATGTCGTTGACGTGCTGCCACATGGCCGTGAGCGCGCCGGTGGGGAAGGTGGGCGCGGCGATGGGCGTCGGCGTCGGTGGCGCCAGGCTACGCAGCCAGGCGTACATGTGCTGCAGCTCCAAATCGCTTACCTGATCCTCTGTATAGGCTGGCATCGGCGCCGCGCCGGTGCGCACCTGCAACTGCACCTGGTCAAAGCTCAGACCAGTGCCCGCCAGCTTGGGGCCGATGCCGCCTTCGGCGTTCGCGCCGTGGCAACCCAGGCAGGGCTTCTGCTGCCACAGTTGTAGCCCGATGGCCGGGTCAGGCGTCGTCGGCAGCGAGGGGGTTGGCGTGGCTGTCGGCTCTGGAGTGGCCGTCGGCAATGGCGTGTCCGTCGGCTCTGGGGTAGCCGTGGGCAATGGTGTGCCTGTCGGCTCTGGCGTGTCCGTCGGAGAAGGAGCTGTGGCCGTCGGCTCGGGGGTATCCGTGGGGAGCGGCGTATCGGTCGGTGGCGGGGGCGCCTCTACCTCCCCGTACTCATAGGCAAAGGTCCAGATAGAGTTGACTAAGGCCCACATCTCATCCTCGCTGAGCTGACCGCCCAAGGCCGGCATAGCCGTGCCTTCGACGCCATCGCGAATCGCTTCGAAGAACTCCAGCGGGTTTTCGTTGCTCATGAAGGCCTGGTCGGTGAAGTTGGCCGCGCCAGGCAGACCTGAACCGTCGCCGGCTGCACCGTGACAGGATGAACAGTTGGCAGCGAAGAGCCCTTCGCCTTGAGCAATCTCTTCCGGCGAGGTAGCAAAGGCCCACGCGTAATACAGCACGTCCCAGATGTCCATCTCGTCGAGTCTATCGCCCCAGGCAGGCATGGCTGTTCCTTCGACTCCGTCACGAATGGCTTCGAAGAACTCGGCTGGCTTTTCCTCGCGCATGAATTCGACATCGGTGAAGTCGGCCGCGCCGGCAAAGCCTGAGCCATTGCCAGCCGCACCGTGACAGGATGAACAGTTGGCCTCATAGGCAGCCTTGCCTCGTACCGCCGACGGCATCTCAGGTGGGAACAGTTCCTCCGCCACCGGCGGCTGGGTAGGCTCAACAGCCATCGGGGTCGGTGCCTCCTCTGCCTCCCCGTACTCGTAGGCAAAGGTCCAGATAGAGTTCACCAATGCCCAAGTCTCATCCTCGCTGAGTTTATCGCCCCAGGCCGGCATGGCGGTGCCCTCGACACCGTCACGGATCGCCTTAAAGAACTCCAGTGGGTCCTCGTTGCTCATGAAGGCCTGGTCGGTGAAGTTGGCTGCTCCAGGCAGACCTGAACCATCGCCAGCCGCACCGTGACAGGATGAACAGTTGGCAGCGAAGAGCTCTTTCCCCTGAGTAATCTCCTCCGGCGAGGTGGCAAAGGCCCACGTGTAATACAGCACGTCCCAGATGCCCATCTCGCCGAGTCTATCACCCCAGGCAGGCATTGCCGTGCCTTCGACCCCGTCACGGATCGCTTCGAAGAACTCGGCCGGCTTTTCCTCGCGCATGAATTCGACGTCGGTGAAGTCGGCCGCGCCGGCAAAGCCTGAGCCATCACCAGCCGCACCGTGACAGGATGAACAGTTGGCCTCAAAGATGGCCTTGCCACGCACCGCCGACGGCATCTCGGGCGGAAACAGCACCTCCTCCACCGGCGGCTGCGTAGGCTCAACAGCCGTGGGCGGCGGCGGGGCAGTGGTGGCTGTGGGCGGTAGCGACGTGGGTGTTGGTGGGACCGATGTGGCAGTGGGCGGTGGTGGCGTGGCTGTCGGCTCTGCGGCCTGCCCACAGGCAGCCACAAACAGCACCGTAGCCAGCAAAGCCACCGCGATCCACATCCATCGTATTACTCTTCCGTTCATGGTTGCCCTCCCTTCAAATCTCGAACTTGTTGTCTCCTGGCGAACAGAATCACAAGCCTACTTTCAACGCATCACCTCCTTATCAAAGAGAGAAATGCTCGTAGTGTATTCTCTTCTTTGGCACACCGAAATCTCCCAGCGCTTTCACCACTGCTGCGGTCATCGGAGGAGGGCCGCAGATGAAACACTGGGGTTCGTCAAGATGATTGATAACCTTCTTCAGTTTCTCTGCGTCTATGCGTCCCTTTTCGCCGGGCCAATCGGGCTGTCTGGACATCACATGTACTACATTCAACGAAGACATCTCCGCAGCCATCTTCTCCAGTTCGTCCCGAAAGGGCGTGTCTTGCTCGGTCTTGTTTCCCCATATCAGCGTGACGTTTCTTTCCAGCTTCTGGTCATGTATGTACCTCAACATGCTCATAAAGGGGGTTATACCTATGCCACCGGCGATGAATAGCAGATCCCGCGCATCGTGATTGAGGAAGCTGAACACACCGTAGGGTGCGTCCACGAAAGCAAAGTCGGAGGTCTTGGTATCGCCAATTGTCGAGGTGAAATCCCCAACCGACTTGACCGTAATGGCAAGCCGATCCCTCGTGGGGCTCGAGCAGATGGTGAAAGGATGCGACTCGGACACCTTCCCATCTCGAACAAGCTGAACGATCATAAACTGACCTGGTTTGTAATCAATACGTTTCCCCTCAAAATGGAGACTCCAGGTATCGTGCGTTTCCTGTGACACCTTTACTACCTTGAAAGGATGACCTCTCACCTGAACCCAATTCACCAGCTTGTACACCATAACAGCCACGTAGAGACCCAGTAGAACCAACCAGAATGTCCTCAGCGGCCCGCTCGCCAAGTCGCTGCCCAGGAGAAAACTGTGTACAAACCCCAGGGGAAACACTAAGTAGTTTGCCTTATGAATCGTCTTCCACGTTTCGTATTTCAAGTGAAGCTTTCGATGTAGTAAGGCAGAACCCCCAGTCACAAGAAGGATACCTAATGTCAATGCTCCAATCAATACTTCAATGAGCTTGGACCAACTCTGTGCACTGCTATATGCCTGTATCGTGCCAGAGTTCAAGAGGGCTACAGCGTGGATGAAGAGCAGCGGTACAGCTATCAGACCGCAAGCTCTGTGAATCCTGAATAGTCTGTCCAGGCCTATGTTCTTCTCGATCCACTTTATCCTTGAGCTCAGAATGTACTGCAACACGATCAGCACAAATCCCACGAGGGCCAGAGGCCGCGCCACGTTACGAAGCAAAGCGGACCTGGTAGTGGGCGTCGGCGCAGTCGGGGCCAGGCTGCGCAGCCAGACGTGGATGTGCTGCAACTCCAGGTCGCTGACCTGATCCCTGGTGAAGGCCGGCATGGACGCCGAGCCATTACGCACCCACGACAGCACCTGGTCAAAGCTCAGATCGGTGCCGGCCAGGCTGGGACCGATGTTGCCCTCGGCCTGTATCCCGTGACAACCGGCGCACGGCTTGGCTGCCCAGAGCAGTTTGCCGACCACCGGATCTGGCTCGGTGGGCGGTTCAACCACCGACATGGGGACCTCCCCTATCTCGCCATACTCGTAGGCAAAGGTCCAGACAAAGTTGACCAGGGCCCAGATGTCATCCTCGTCAAACTTTTCGCCATAGGGCGGCATGGCCGTGCCTTCTACCCCGTCACGGATCGCCTCAAACAGCTCCATCGGGTCTTTGTTGCTCATGAACTCCTGGTCGGTGAAGTTGGCCGCACCCTCCAGCCTCGAACCGTCGCCCGCCGCACTGTGACAGGTGGTGCAGGTGGTGACGAATAGCTCTTTACCCCGGACAATCTCGTCAAGCGAAGTAGCGAAAGTCCTTCCGTAGTACAGCACGTCCCAGATGTCCATCTCGCTGAGGGTCTCTCCCCAGGCGGGCATGGCTGTGCCCTCCACCCCGTCACGGATGGCGCCGTAGAACTCGGCCGGCGTTTTCCCGCGCATGAATTCGACGTCGGTGAAGTCAGTCGCACCAGGCAGGCCCGAACCGTCGCCAGCCGCACCGTGACAGGTCGCGCAGTTGGCTTCAAAGATCGTCTTGCCGCGCAACGCTGACGGCTTCTCAGGCGGCAACACTGCCTCCTCTGCTGACAGCCGAGCGGGCCCGAGAGCTATCGCTGTCCCCAACAACACCGTTGCCAGCAACGCGGCCGCGATCCAGACTCCTCGCGTTCCCCTTTCGTTCATGGTGGCCCTCCCTTCAAACCTCGACCTTTTTGTCTCCTCGCGAAACTGCTCACCCTCCCGCAGGTTTAGCAGGTAGTATCGGACAAAACGCTAACTCCGGCCGGATGTTCATATACCCAGACCCCCAAGAGCAACCTGCGGGAGGGTAGGCCTGAGTAGTTATCTCCTCGCCAACAAAACCACGAATCTGACTTTCAACGCATCACCTCTTTTCCCCCTTTACAAACTCCAGTTCACGCCACATCGCTCGCAGGGATGGAGCGGCTGTGCAGTGTGCAATGCCGCCCGCCGTTCAACGCATTTCGCGCCGTTCCAGATTTGGGCAAAGGGCGTCTGAAAGACGTTGCCCAAGACGAGACCGGCGTAGTCAGTGGTGGAAAAAGGCGAGATGCAGCACGGCAGAACGTTGCCGTTGGCAGTGATATAGGTCGTCGTCCACAGTCGAAAACAGGCCGACCAGGGCTTGTCCTGAGCAGGGTCGAAGGGCTTGTCTCCGTCACCTGGCGCGCGCAGGCTCTCCTGCGGGGAGGTCAACCCTGAAGCACGGAAGATCAACCCGTGAGCTTCGGCGCGCGCCGCGGCCTCAGCCAGAGCGTTTTCCTCTCGCGCTCGCAGTTGCCGGTAGAGCGACTCTTCCGCCTGGGCCAGCCCGTGATGGATGAGCACCAGGCGTTGCACGTACACCTCCGGCACGCCGATTTCGGCGGCCAGGTTGACCAGGGCGGGCAGCTCGCCCAGATTCTGGCGCATTGCCGTGAGCCAGAATGAAAGTCGAGGGCGCTCATTCTTGTGTAGGCTCACAAAGCGACGCAGGTTCTCGATCACGATATCGAAGGCATCTGTACCACGGATACGGGCATAGGTGGCGGCGGTCGCGGCATCCAGGGAGACGCGGAACTCGTCCAGCCCGGCGTCAATCAGGGCCCGTTGCCAATCCTCGTCGAACAGAATGGCATTCGAATTGAACAGCACCACGGCAGAGGGAAGCTGGGCCTTGACGTAGCGGATCATGGCCGGCAGTTCGACGTTGAGCAGCGGCTCGCCGATGCCGTGCAGCGCCACCCGGTCGAGGACAGGGAATTGATCCACAATGGCCTGGAACTCGGCCAGCGTCAGGTCGCGGAGAGGCTCCAGCAATTCAAAGGTACGGATGCACGTCTGGCAGCGCGAGTTGCAACGGTTGGTCACCTCCACGTACAGCTCACGTGGCAGCCCTTCGACAATGCTCAGGGCAGGCTCTTCAGCGATGGGGTTTCGGTGAGCCATTCAGTCTCTCCAGGCATACCTAAGCGTAGTTCCCAGCAGATAGTAGGCCGCCAGGACCGTCCCTTTGATCGTGCCGCTGACCTTCGACTGCCCGGCGATGCGAGGGCGCGTAGCCACCGGCACTTCGACGATACGATGTCCGCGCCTGGCGCATTTGACGATCATCTCGACGGTCCACCCATAGGTCATCTCGCCCATGCCCAACTCGGCCAGCACCGGGCGGCGAATGGCCTTGAACGGCGGCAGGTCGGTGATCCGTTGGCCATAGAGCAACCGCACCAGCGTGGTGGTCAGCAAGTTGCCCAGACGTTGGTGGGGCAGTAATGCGCCGCGTGCTGCCGGGCCAAGCACTCGCGAACCAAGAACCAGGTCGGCCTCGTCGCGCTCGATAGGCCCGATGATGGCCCGCATCTGGCTGGCGTCGTCGCTGCCGTCGCCGTCCATGAAGACGAGCACGTCGAATCCTTCTCCCGCAGCAGTGACACCCGCCGCGCAGGCGTAGCCGTAGCCCCGCCGCTCCTCCCGCACCACCCGGGCCCCTGCTGCCAGGGCCACCTCCCCAGTGCGGTCCGTGGAGCCGTTGTCCACGACGATGACCTGGTGAGCCAGATCACGGGGCACGTCGGCTATCACGCGGGGCACGGCTTCTTCTTCGTTCAGGGCAGGGATGATGACCGCGACCCTCATTTCAGCTCCCCCCTCAGGCGCGCCGCGTGCAGGATGGCGATGACGCTCATGCTGTCCATGATCTCGCAGTTGACCACCATCCGCAGGGCTTCGGCGAAGGGGAAGGCTCTGACCTCGATGAACTCCGTCTCATCGGGAGGGCGCTGGGCCGGGGAGAGCCCCTCTCCGATGTAGAGATGCGCTGTCTCCTGGCAGATGCACTTGGAGGTGTAATAGCTGCTGATCCAGGTCAGCCGCTCGGCCCGGTAGCCCGTCTCCTCCTGAAGCTCCCGCTGAGCCGCCTCCTCCAGGGACTCGCCCTCCCTCACCCCGCCGGTGGGGATCTCCCACCGGGCATCCTTCTGGACGTAGCGGTACTGGCGGACCAGGAGGATCTGGTCGTCTTCCAGAAAAGGCACCACGCCCACGCAGTCGCCAAAGGCGACCACGCCGTAGAGGGTGGTTCGTCCATCGGGCATCTCCGCGATGTCCTCTCGCAGGCTCATCCACGGATTCTCGTAGACGGGCCGGCTGCTGAGGGTCTTCCAGGGTTTGTGTTCCATAGTGCCCCCTTGGGCTTCACACCATAATAGTAGTGCAGACGTTTTTGGCTCGCGGCAGGTCCTTCTGGGGCGCTAGCTCGACCTCCAGGTGGATCTCCTCTCCCCGCACCCAGGGGCAGTACTTGTCGTGCTGGTCCAGATTGCCCGACAAGGCCCGGCGACTGGCGCAGCCCCCCTGGCAGGGACAGTCCTGGGCCGACAGAGGCACCTGGCGGGCAAGCTGGAACTCAGGACTGTCCATGATCCCCTCGCCCAGGCGAGGCACGTCCTCAATAGTGAGCATCCTGTCGGGCCAGTAGACACAGGGAATGACCTGGCCTTGGGGAGTGAAGCGGATGCTGTGGCGGCCACAGGGAGAGACGGCCGGGCCCAGCCCCAGGACGGCCTGCACCACTGGTTCGGTGCAGCTCACGAGCTGAGCCGAAGCGAAGAGCCGCCGGTAGCCCTCCCAGAACTGCTCGTAGCTCAACTGGAAGCGATCGGTCCTCACGGGCTGATACACGTTGGCCCGCAGGTTCGCCCCCAGAGAGCGGGCCAGTCGGGCCAGGCCGTCCATTCTGTCGTAGTTGGTGTTCATCATGGTGGCCAGGACGGAGACCTCGATCCCCAGTTCTCGGCACCGCTCCATGGCAGCGTGGACATCCTGCCAGTTCCCCCGACCTCGGAAGAGATCCTGTTCCTGCTTCGTGGGGAAATCAATGGACACCTCCACATCGTGGAAGGCCCGCAAGTACTCGTCAGGGATGGTGTTCAGGCTGTAGCCGTTAGAGGCCATAGTCAGCTTGATCCCCTGATCCCGCAGATAATCCACCATCTCCAGGAATTGGGGATGCAGCGCGTTCTCGCCTGTGCCCATGCCCATGGCGCTGACGGGCAGGTGCTGGCAGATGGTCTTGATGTCCGCCAGGGTGAGGCGATAGACCTGGTCCGTAGGACGGTAACAGTGAGCGCAGTTCAGATTGCAGTCGTTGGTCAGTCCGATGCCAATGGATAGACCCATAGCCCTCCCCTCCTTCTATCTCTACTTGTAGCACACCCGCAACTATAAAACAGCAAAAGCCGACCTTCTCCAATCCAATGAAAGAGAAAAATCGGCCTTCAATGTCGCGTGCTCACCTCCTACATAGAAGATTGGCTGCTGGCTGGGATGAGAGCAACGATGACGCAGTATCGGTCAATGCTTGCTGTTATTATACTACGCAATCAGCCCAAATGTCAATGCCTCGTCCGAAGCAAGTTCTCACCTGCCTGAATGGTTACCTAGTGTACCTGCAATTGAGCCATCTATTAGTGACATTCCTTATGGTGTCACAGGTTTTCTTCCCAACAATTGGATGTAACGGGCGATCAGCCTGTAGGGATGAAGGGTGCCGGCAGCCGTCTCCAGATCAAGAAGGCGGGCAAAGAACTCCGGATCGGCTAGTTTCTCGGCAGGCAGATAGTCAGCGAAGATACGGACTCCGTACTCTGCAAGCAGCTCCAGCCCCGCCTGGGCCATGGCCTCTTGCATCACCTCTGTCGGGAAGGTGCAGCGAGATAGGCCGAAAAGGTCCGCCGAGGAGACCCGTCCACGCAGGGCTTGTCCTGAGCGGGGTCGAAGGGCCAGGCGTGCTTTCTCCAGATCCCCCTTGGCCAGGGTCCAGCGCAGGGCATCGGCATAAGAGTTGACAAAGAGAAGGGAGATCAGTCCCCGAGGCCGGAGCACGGTGGTTAGGGCCCGAAGAACCCCCCAGGGCTCTGAGACGTATTCCAGGAGCGTATGGCAGAGGATCAGGTCGAAATGGTCTGGAGGAAAGAGGCCGGTAGTCTCCTCGACAGGCACACAGTGAAACTCCATACGCTCCAGCAGGGAAGCATCGAGTTGCTCGACCTTCTGTCGAGCGATGGCTAGCATCTGAGCCGAAAAATCCAGGAGACAGACCTGGTGGCCCTGCTGGGCCAGGGGGAGGGCATAGCTTGCCGTCCCTCCACCCGCATCCAGGACCTTCAAACTGCGAGAGAGCGATCCCAGGTGCTGTGCCAGATAGCGTAGGGTCAGCTTCTGCCGCAGCCGGCCCAGAGGCGTGGCCGTGTAGTCCTCCCAGGCTTCGGCTTTGGCATCAAAGGCATCGAGGGGCTGATGTGGAGTGTGAGGAGGCGCCGGTGGACGGGGATGGCCGAACCCTGGGAGCCCTTCATATCTCACTCCTTGGTGTTTCCCTTCCACCCGTTTCTCCCTCGGCAATCCTTATTTTAGCACACTTTGTCCAGATAGGCAACCCTGCTCAGGCGGATGCACCCGCACGATGGAGAGGCTGCCCGCACGTCGGGCAACGCACCAGCTCCGACCGTTTCGCCGCTATGTCAAAAACGAAAAGCTGAGTCCACTCTCCCACTCAATTATACCACAAAGCTCTGGCACACAAAAACCGGAGCCGCCTGTGAAGGAGAGGGGCATGAGCCGACCATACGTCGTTTTTGTGATTCCTGGCGGCTGGACGACATCTCGGCCACGGCGCTTCACACTAAAGAACAAAGCCACCTGCATCCATCGCGCAGGTGGCTTTGTTTCGCTGCCCAAAGCCTACCTCTTCAGACGGCCAATCACGTTAGCCGTCCTGGGGTGAGTAGCGTCCAAAGGCGAGCCCGCCAAGAACACTAGGATTCGGTGTGAGTCTAACGCCTAGCGGCCTCCAGGGCATCGAGTGCAGTCCGCCGAATCTCGGCAACTTCCAATGGCTTGTCCAGGCAGCGATAAACCCCCAGCCGCTGAGCCTCGGCGTTGGTCTCCTGGCTGCCGTAGGCCGTTATCCAGATCACGACCGTACTGGGGCTCAGGGCTCTCACGGCTTCCGTAAGCTCCACACCATCCATGCCCGGCATCTTCAGATCAGTAATGAGCAAATCGAAAGGCTTCTTCCTGGCCTTATCCAGGGCCTCGTAGCCGCTCTGGGCAGTCACAACCTCATACTGACTGCCCAGCCCTGCCAGGATATCGCGCAAGACGAAGAGCACTCGCTCATCGTCGTCAACGACCAGTATGCACTTCATAGCATCCATCCTCGCTCCCAACTGCTCTTCGCACGCTCTCCACTGCGCAGATCAGGCCCAAGGTTCTGCCAGACAATCGAGCAGAGCCTCACGGCCCTGCTTTCTATTGGGTAGTCGTCCTCTCGCTGATCTGTAAAAAGCAACGCCACTTGATCCTACCAAGAGTGGCACTGCTTCGCTGCCCAAGACCTACCTCCCCATCCTCATCCAGAAGTCCCAGGGGTCGAGAATGTCGGGCTCAGGTACCCAGAGCCGGGGATCGAAGATGCCGTTCTCAGGTTCGATGCCCTGATCAAGGACACTCTTGGGATCTATCTCATACTCTGACGACCACGATAGATTAAACTCTGACGACCACGACGATAGATTGAATTCTTTATTTATGTATTCTAGAACTTCACTCTGCGCTGTATGTGTAAATTCTTCATTTACGTGTCTTAGAATATCCCCCTGCGCCTCATAATGAGGCTCATACAACCAATCTGTCAAGAGAAGAACGGTATCAGGGGATGACTTCTCCACAAACTTCTCTCTTCGGTCTTTACCCATGTACAGAAATGCTAATGCTATTTCATAGACAGGACGCTTATGCCCGTGAGGTTCTGTAGTAATTATAGTAACTGCGTTTTCACACTCGGCCTGAGAAACCCGATCGGCAGTCGTGAGATCATTCTCATCAGCGTTGATGGATCGCTCAGGCCCTGACGGCCACGATATCTCAGACCCGATTTCTTCACGTACAGATGTTATGATATCATTCCGGACCGTATCAGGAGTCTCATACAACCAATCTGTCAAGGCAGAGCTAGTTGCAGGGGATAGGTCTTTTACAAACCCCTCCCTTTTATCTTCAGTCATGTACAGATATGCTAATACCATTTCAGGGACAGGTTGTTCACTCTCATGACCTCCAGACCCAACCTCTTTTCCAAGCTCACATTTGGGTTTGGGAAGAGATGAATTGAGAGGAGATGAGGTAGGGATACATGCTACGGCAATTTGTTTGTCAAGGTCGCTGATGAATTTCTCAGTGTCCAGGATTTCTCCCTTATCGGAGACCAGTCTCTTTCTTAGAACTTGAACTGCCTCAACAAGCGCCTTGGCGTCTTTGAGCAGACTGCACTTCTCACCGTTATCCTTCTCCTTCAGCCAGTTTGCACTAGTTATCAAGATCCTAGCTGCTTCTCCCAGTTCTTCATCTCTAGGGCGGCCCTCTTGGGCATATGCATAGGAGGGGGCCAATATCACAAATATCACTGCCATGAGTACACGACCAAAGGTGAGTAGGCGCGAACTGTTCATGAGTTATGTTACCTCCACACTTGTAGTTGGTTTGATCTCTTCCTTCGTTTTCTCTGGTTGCTCCCCGGTTGCAGTCGGGGTCATCATGGCTGTCAGCTAAGGTGAGGTCGGGAACGGGGTCGCTGTTGCAGTTGTCGTCGGCTCCACCACTCCTGCAGTCGGCGTTGCCATCACGTTGACTACAGGACGTGGATAAGCGAAGCCCCCAAACTTGAGCTCAGGCCGCTCACCGGACGTAATGATGGTCGACACAATGATAATGGCGCCCATTAGCACTACAAACACACCTGGCGAACTTGTCGCTAAGGCGACCTGGGCTTTATCGGAAACGCTCCCCTCAAACTTAATTGGGCTTTGCCGGACACCACGTATTACAGTTACGCAGCCAATGATGGCGATTATTGTACCCACCAAGAAGCCAAGGTTCTTGCGAGTAGAAATAGCCGCCGTTGAGATGCTACCTTGCTGATAGAGCATGGCAAGTCCAGTAACCTGTGCTCTAATGAAATTCATGTCCATTTCGAAAAGGTCTAGCACATCGTTCTCGTTGGGCGATGGGGGTTGCCAATGCTCGACGACGCTGTCACTGACGCTCTGGATAAGGCGTTCTTCACGCCTCTGCAAGTCAACGAAAATCACTGCGAAAGCAATGATCAGCACAAAGCTGAGAGCATACAGAACTAAGTCTTCTGGGGTAAAGCCTTGACTGAATACTCTGCCGAACCAGTCTGCTCTCCCCCTATCTGACTTCTCCCGAGTTACTCCTGGAGTGTCTGATCTACTTGCAGAAGTGTTCTCTTCTTTGGAGGCAGTTGAACGAACTGTATCATCGGACATCTTTAGAATTAACCTCCATCGTTTGGGGCACCCGGACGCTTGGATTACTCCGGAAATGCCATCGTGTGAAGCACGCAGGTGACCTCAGGCTAGTCGGGCAGGAATCGCCCGCACGAGCAGGCAGTCCAGCCACACTGATGCTGCTAACAAAGTAGTGTGTCACACAACCGCTTGAACGCGGTGCTGGTTCATCCGTACCTATGTTGCGGGCAGAATGGCACGATGTAACTGATCCAACCAATGATCTGAAGCCCTGGGAACTGGACTACATCCTGGTTTGAAAGTGGTAGGGGCAGAGTATCTGGAAAACTCGATGGAAGCGGCTTTGGAAAAGGGGGAGGCCACGACCACGACTCTGGCATAGGATAGGGAAGCGGGTCGCCTGGACGCACAGGGAAAGGGGGAATGTTCTCCGGATTGAATGACTCTGTCTCCTGGAAACTGCCAGTCAGCAAATCTAATGCTTCAGAAGGGGGAGCGTTCTCTAGGTTGAATGACTCCGTCTCCTGGAAACTGCCAGTCAGCAAATCTAAT
>CAYMKL010000055.1:38587-40786 GCA_964390805.1 uncultured Anaerolineae bacterium
GTTCTCTAGGTTGAATGACTCCGTCTCCTGGAAACTGCCAGTCAGCAAATCTAATACTTCAGGTTGAATAGCATGGGGCCAGGTCACTTCCTCTACATCAGACAATTGAGTTCGCAAGTAGGTCTCATCTACACGCCGCAATAAGGTCTCACTCAATCGTGAGGAAAGTTTGCGTCGCAATAGATCTTCTGTTGCCCCGCCTGCCCCATCCCCGAGCATGAACGGCCCGTACGATGCCCGCACCTGACCTTCCTGGAGGAGTGAAACTAGGGGTTCATCTTCCGGCCCCCACTCTGCTTCGACTTGTACATCTTGGACCAATAAAAAACCAGTTACGATGAGCGGAAGTAGACCGTCGTTCTCTCTAGAGCGTCCCGTTGAGAACCCGCCGACCTTAATCCCCGAAAACCCCCACCCGGGCAGGCTGAAAATCATTGGCTCAAGCCATGGTCGGCGGACCTGAACCAGCTTATACCGAAACCGAATCTCTCGAATCCGACTTGCCCGATCACCCGCTGCGGGTGCCCCAAATCCCTCTAGCCGCCAAGGTATCTCGTTTCTTCCTTCGAGAATAGTGAATCCGGATGTTGGGGACGGATTATCAGGAATAATCGTCGCAGAGGTAAACTCAGTATCGGGATTCCACCAGTCGTCTGGAGTGGCAAAAGCAGGACGGAATTGAGTAAACGTCCCGCTGAGGTCGTACAGTCCAGCTAGCTCGTAGTTCCGCCGGGCCTCTAGCAGTAGGCCTTGGAGCGAAGTTGGTGCTTCCGGCCGAACAGTCGCATATCGAATCAAGTTTCCGTACAGGTTGTCTGCAGATCGAGGGCTTGGTATGTAGTTGCGACCAATGAACGGCACTCTGTCGACCAGAGTATAGAACCGATGGAGGGGCGGGATGGCACCGCCAGGGTTAGCCGGACCATGGGCATTCTGATACTTGTCGGGAGAAACTGGTATGGGAGCTCCACTCGGTTGGAAGACAGGTTTTAGCAGACCAGATGGTGAGGCATCGGGTAGTGTCCTATAGATTGGTTCGATCTGCTTAACTATCTGATGGATAAGGCTGATGAGATCAATCATCGAGGTTTCCTCCTTCTAGGCCGACATTAGGATGAAAGGCTCTGCGCGGATTCGAGGGGTACAATGAACCCCGCCACATTCACCTACTTCGTATCCTTCTAAGAGCATGTTTTGAAAGTTATGTTATGTTGCACCTTTACAGGTAGACGGACGGATCCCGCGCGAGACGTTGGAGCATAATCCGTACCATGGCGGCATAGATCCAGGCTTCGCTGGTTTCGGGTAACACTTCATAGTCCTTGCTCAATCGGCGAAACCGATACAGCCAGCCGAAGGTGCGTTCCACGACCCACCGCCGGGGCAGGACAACGAAGCCCTTCGCATCATCGCTGCGTTTGACGATTTCCACCAGCCAACCACAGTGTTCCAGCACCCAGTTGCAGAAATCTTGTCCCGTATAGCCGCCATCCGCCCAGATCAGCATCAACCGTTCAAAGTGCTGGGCCAAAGCACGTTTCAAGAGCCTCTTGGCCCCGTCTCGTTCCGGCACACTGGCTTTGGTGACCACTACGGTGAGCAGCAGTCCCAGCACATCCACGAGAATGTGCCGTTTGCGGCCTGTGACGTTCTTGGCGGCATCATACCCCCGTTCACCCGCAATGGCAGTGGTTTTGACCGACTGGCTATCCATAATCGCGGCACTGGGCTCAGCTTCGCGCTCCTCCTGTTCTCGCACCGCTTCCCGGAGCGCGGCGTTCAGTTGTTCCCATACCCCGGTCTTGCGCCAGTCTCGGAAATAGCCATAGACCGTCTGCCAGGCCGGGAAATCATGGGGCAATAATCGCCACGCGCAGCCGGCGCGGAGTACGTAGAAGATGGCATTCATTACTTCCCGGATGTCTACTGTGCGGTGGCGTCCTCCATGCTTTTCTGGAGGAATGAGAGGCTTCAGCAGTAGCCACTCGACATCGGTAAGGTCAGTGTCATACGATTCACGGGCCATTGGGCAATCTCGCTCCTTCCGCTAGTCTAAAGGAAGGAGTAGAATAAGCGAGATTGCCAATTTGGCAAATCACTTGTGAAGGTACACGTTCACATAACTTTTAAAACACGCTCTAAGGCCAATACCCGTGAATGAAATTCTAGGCGAGTTGCACCTTCGTGCCGAATAGGCCG
>CAYMKL010000056.1:0-14225 GCA_964390805.1 uncultured Anaerolineae bacterium
GTTGGCGAGGGTGGGGGCGGGGGTGGGGGTGGTGTACTGGTTGCTGTAGCGAGCTGGACCCTGATTGGCGTAAGGGTAGCAGTTGGCGGTGGAGTGGCCGTGGGCGGCACAGGGGTTGGGGTGACTGTGGGCGGCGTAGTGGGGATGGGCGTGGATGTGTCTGGCGGCTTGGGCGTCTTGGTGGGGGTGGGGGTTGGCGTGGGTGAGGAGCTGCAGCCGCTGAGAAGGGGTAGCAGCACCAGTCCGCTGATGACGCAAAAGCAGAGGAAAGCGCTCGTCCTAGACACTGGTTTAACACCTATCATAATTGTCTGACCTCCGGCAAGGGATTTCGAATAGCCGGGCATATTATAGCACATTTGCCTCAATTAGACCACTTTTGGTATTCGTTCATGTAAATGGGTTACCTCACGGGGATGCCTTCGTACACCCATGTGACGTCCCCAGGGCCAGTGCCTTTGTTCACCACCACCAGAGAAAGCATGAGTGGCTCCTGATCCAAATCTCCATCGCCGTCCATGTCGCACAGTTGCTGCACGTCTGTGACCTCGGCTATCCCTGCGCCAGCAAAGCCAGGCACGACGCTGTTCACGCTGGCCAAATCTATGAGCTCAATGTGCCCAGAGCGCAGCCAGAAGTTGTCCACAAAGCTAACGACGTCACCTGTCTCATCTCTTACCTCCAGCTTTAGCTTCACGTCGTTGCAGTTGGAGCTGTTGCGAATGGCCATCAGAGAGGTCACGCCCTGGTAATCCCTGGCCAAAAAGGGAAGCGTGATAGCGCTGGCCCCCTTATTTTCGCTCTCCGCATGAGCATTGTAGCTTCCCCCTTGTGTGTCCATCCCAGCTTTCTTGAGATCAACCACCGCGAAGATAGGCTGACCGTCGGTCTCCTCACTGCCAGGATGACCCACCTGGCTGTGCGACTGGATGACGGCTGCCCCGGCGTATTCGCTCCCCAGGCCAGCGATGGCCGGCAGGTAGAAGGTGGTTCCCCCAGCAGGACAGACCCAGTCGCCCAGGTAAAGGATAGAATCGCCACTGGCGTCGAAGAACTCCACCGTCACGAAGGTGGGCAGAGACTCCTGGGTCAGGTTCTGCACCTGGATGCTGGCCTCCCAGCCGCTCAGCGGCTCGACTGAGCTCGCCGAAGTCTCGCGGAAGACCAGGCCGGCATAAAAGAGCGTGTCCGTGGTGAGCTTGTAGGGCCGAGCTCGATAGGTCAGCAGCATCTCCCGATCCACCGACGGCGGGAAGCTGGTCTGATCCATGATGATCCCCAAGGGCTCGTTGGCCGTGACGTAGATCGAACCAAGCCACTCGACACCCAGCACCGCAGGCACCCTTTTCCGTATGGATTCCCCCGGCGCCAACTGCTCAATGTGCTCCGAATAGCTAAACCTGCAACCCCCTCCTTGCTTTTGATAGTAAAGCCATACGGAGGTGCACCTCTGACCGGAATTCTGGATGATCATCTCCGTGTCCAGGTTACAATACTGCCTCATGGCGTAGGGCGCAAAGTACTGATAGGGAGATCCACCCCCCTCCATATCCTCCGAGCGGTGTCCTGAGCCTTGTCCTGAGTAGCCGTAGGCGTATCGAAGGGCTGTCGAAGGGATGCCCGTAAGCGGAGCGACGTAGGCACTCGAAACCACGGTGCCATAGTCGTTAGGGCCTTTGCGTTGGGCTATAACTGCCACCGGCTCACCATTGTCCTGATAATCATCCTCCCATTCCTTCCAATCGTCTGTAGGCGAAGCGGCGTCGTCCACGGCATCAGCAGCGTCCTCACAAGCCTTTTCAAAGGCATCCTCATCCACCGAGTAGACTATCGCTGAACTTGCTGGTTCGGGGATCTGAGCCCTCAGGGTCCAGACTGTGTTCTCAGGTAGCATCATGCAAGCAACCCCTATCGGCCCAGGGTCATTGTTCGGGCACTGGCCTGAGTACTCCCCCCAGAAGAATGCAATCGCGCCGGTATCTTCATCGCCTACATTCTGCACCTGTATCAAGGTCTCCCAACCGTCTTCGCCATGTCGTCGGCCGTTGTCAATAGCGGGCAACTGGATGCGGGCGCCGATTTGGGTGGGTATAAAAGTCAACTGAACGCCGACTTGGCCAGTGATCCAGAGAGACCTGGCCGTCACCCTGGCTCTGCCTGGTACAGTGCCAGATGTCAGAGTCACTGTGGCCACTCCATCAACAGTCTCGACGGCAGTGCCGCTCAGGGTGCCGAGTTCAGTTTCGAAAACGACCGTTGTCCCATCGGCCACGGGGTTGTTGTTAATGTCCTTTACGGCAGCCCTGATAGTAGAGACGGAGGCGCCGTCCGCAGGGATACTGGCGGGCTCTGCCGTTACGGTCACGGAGTGGGGCCAGCCTGGATTGACCTCGCCTTTGGTGTGGAGCGATAGATACCAATCGTTCTTGCTATCCGTATCGTTGGACCAGGCATCTCTACCCAGGGACTTACCCTTGGCCCCACTGCTCCAATCAGTGCACTCAGGCTCATTTATTTCCGCTCCCCCATCCACCGTGCCTTCCCAGTGGTCAGCTTCGACTATGGTGTTAAAAGCCGTCTGTTGGGCGCCGGCCCATGACCCGTCGTTGTTGGCGAAGGACAGGGCGTCTATCATAGTGCCCGCCCCATCCTCCAGGATGACCACGTTGTCCGTGCCTATGAGGCCGCTGTCGGCGGTGTAGAAATCGCGATACCCATTGCCGTTGCTATCTCCTGCGACCTCGTCACCGGCTGGATTGCCATCGAAGTTCAAGACGATGTACTCACCTGGCGTCATGGTGTAAGAGGGAAAGGTCTTCACCACGCTGGTCCTTTCCCTGACCACCCAGTACTTGATGGCGATTTCCTCTGCCGAGTTGTTGTTGAACTCGATCCAATCGTTATCCTCGCTAGCAGCCACCTCGTTGATCAGCACGCTGGCTGGGACACCGAAGGTGGGATCAGCCTCCCCAGGGGTTTGGCTGATAAACATATACCAGTCGGCTCTGGCATTGGTATCGGAGGAGGAGCTATCTCTGCCCAAGGACTTACCGTCGCCCCCCTCGCTCCAGTCCGCGCTCTCGGCCTCATTTGTTCCTGCCCCGCCGTCGAGCGTGCCCTCCCAGTGATCGGCTTCAACTATGGCGTTGAATGCGTTTTGCTGACCAGAGGCCCACGTTCCGTCGTTGTTGGCGAAGGTCAGGGCATCTATCATGGTGCTCGCCCCATCTTCCAGGATGATCACGTTGTCCGTGCCTGTGAGGCCACTGTCGGCGGTGTAGAAGTCGCGATACCCATTGCCGTTGGTATCCCCCGCAATCTCGTCATCGGCTGGATCACCATCGAAGTTCAAGACGATATACTCTCCTGGCGCCATGGTGTAAGAGGGAAAGGTCTTCACCACGCTGGTTCTTTCTTTGACTACCCAATATCTAATATCCACGTCACCAGCCGAGGTGTTGTACAATTCGATCCAATCCTTGTCCTCGCTGGGCGCCACTTCATTGATCAACACATCCCCAGGAGTACCCATGGCCGGATTGGCCGCGCCTGGAGTTTGACTGGTGAACAAATACCAGTTGGCTCTGGCATGGGTGTCATTGGAAGACACATCCCGGCCTATTGCCTTGCCTGCCTTGACGTCGTCGCTGTCTGTCCAGGCATCGCTATCGCGAGTGCTCGAAAAGTCTGCTCCCGTATCCCAATGCCCGGCGGCGACGAGGTCGTTGGCCACCTCTTTCTTACTTGTAAAATTGCCGTTGTCGTTTGACCAGATAACAGTATCAATGGTATCGGTCTCGTGGACGGATTCGGTTCCCGCCCTCTGGATTCTCACCACATTATCCGTCCCCGTCAGCCCTGTGTCGCCAGTATAAACATCCCAATAGCCGTTTGCCCCTTTGCCGGTAGCATCGCTCTCATCGTTGGCCACATCGCCCTTGAAGTGCAGGACGACGTAGTCGCCCGCTGAAGCCGTGATCTTGGGAAACTCTTTGACCAAAGTGGTTCCTTCGTAGACCCTGAGGCCCTCGCACTCTGTAGCTTGCAGCACATGGAACTCGATCCAATCGTTGGTCTCTTTGAACGCCACTTCATTGACCAACACATCACCAGGTGCGATTGCAGATGAAGGAGTTGAAACCATCGCTAACGCCGACGACGTTAATACTGCCAGAATAATGATGAGAAACCGCATGGGCTTCAAACTCGCACCTCCATCCACTGTCCGCTTATCGCCCGACTGAGCTCGCAAGGATAGAAGGCCAATCATGGCATTTGGGCCTTCAACTGGGCGATCTGCTCGTCTAGCTGCCCCTTCTCCTCTGATGGCGCCAAATCCCTGGCTCTCTCGGCCTCGTTAAGGGCCTCATGGAATTGTCCCAATCGCTGATAAACGGTGGCCAGTCCCCTGTGACTCCTATAGTCGCTGGGGTCTATCTCTCCAGCCTTCTCATAAACTGCTACCGCTTGATCCAATTCCCCCATAGCTGTGTAGAGATCGCCCAAGAGGAGATGGATTTGTAATACATCGCTCTGGAGACGGAGTCCATGATGGTGAGGACTCATGGCTGCTGCCTGCTGGTAGTACTCTACGGCCCTCTCCAGCCTTTTGACACGCTCTGCTCGATCAGAAGCCATCCCCGCCCAACGCAGGTATAGAGTCCCCAGATTGGCAGGGTGATCCGGATCAAGGGGGCTGATCTCCCATGCTTTTTCAAACGCTTTCTTGCTTTCTCCAAACCAATAGGACCTCTGTTCCCCACCTGATGCCGTCTCCAGTTTAGCCATGCTATCTAAACCCACGAAGAGATAATAGCGATCATGGTGGGGGGTCAATGCTAAGGCGCGACGATATAGGGCGATACTCTCGTCGTATCGCTCAGCCTCGCGAAGGGCTAGTCCCTTTTTGAAGTAAATGTCGGCTCTGACGAGGCTAAGGTTGGCAGTGAAGATGAGTACAGCTACCGCCAGGCTCAAGATGGGATAAACCCACCAGGTAGTGCGTCGCAAAAAACGAAGGCGAGCCGCTGTGCCTTTCATCAGGACGGCGGCGATGGCTATCATGGCCAGGAGGAGAAACAGGTAGTAAACAACGATGGTGTTATTGATGTCAGCTCCAGGGCGGATCGTAGCAGCGTAAGAGACGATGAATGTCAGGAACGACCCTAAAGAAATCAGACCATAGATCATAAAAGAGGAGCCCCAACCATAGCTGCTTTGTGGGGATGCTTTCTTTTCACTAATCTTGGCCACAAAGATCGTTCCTCCCAGGAGCCACACGACGGCAATGAGCACCAATATCCAGAAGCCCTTGGCTGTAAGCTCAAACTGGTCATTGATGAAATCAAAGCCCATGGTCATCAGGATCATACCCATCAACAGGGAATATGAGAGGATTGTACTGTTCCATGAGCCTGCGGTGGGACGGCTGACGGTTCGTCCTCGTTTCTTTCGCTTCTTGCCACGACGCCGGCTTGAGATCCTGGCTGTTGAAGCAGCCACCACGGCCTGAGTGCGAGGCTCCTCCCGGAGGGAGTAGCCCACGATGACCAATAACGCTGCGTAAATCCAGAAGTAGGTGAGGGTAGCGGCGACAGCGATACCGGACTGGATCTCGATGAAATGGGCTACCAAGGCCGAGAGAAAAACGATGAGCAGGCGATGTCGCCAACTGCTTTCGGGTTTCTGGCTCGCATCGTTAAAGAAAAGTACCTGGGCGACCAGATAGACGGTCAAGGCTGCCACGAAGCCAAGAGGCAGGCCCATCCCCGACAACCGCCATGTGCCTTCTACGACGCGGGGGATCAGCGCGCCGAGGCTTCCTCCTATCAGCAACAGGAGAACAAAGGCGGCCCGTTGCTGACGGTTCCTGATCAAGCCCAGCCCCTTCAGGCCGTAGTAAAAGATGCTTGTGAACAGAAGGATATAAGCGGCAAATCCGATCAAACCGGTCGTCGCCAGGGCATCGAAGCTTTGATTGTGCAAGCGATCGGGGCGCTCGCCAAGCTCATAGTCAATCAACCCCACAGGATAGAACTTATTATAGGCCACAAACATAGAATCTGGCCCGTAACCAAGGAGAGTCCGCCATGGGTCGTCGGTAGCCATCTCGATGGCTCCCTGCCAGATTAGCATCCTACCTGGGGATTCCTCTGTCACAAAGATGCGTCCCAAGCGGCCCAAATAGGGCACATCCCTCAAGAAAGCGAAGGGTGAATTGGGTAAATTGAAGAAGATCAGAAAGAGGATGAGTATAAGGGCCACCCCAGTCACAGCCAGGGTTAACCCTTTCCTGTTCCCGGAAGTAGCCAACAATGCCAGAAAGAAAAAAACCCCTCCCGCAAGACCTAGCACAGGCCCGCGGCTTTGGGCGAAGAGGATGCAGATCAGTTGGGTTGCTAAGAATAGAATATAGCATCCCGCTAGAAGAAATGTGGAAATTCCTTTTCCATTGCCCTGAAGAACGGCCGAGAGAGAATCGAGCAGTCGCCGTAAGGTCAAGGGCACGACCATGATCAGATAGGCGGACAGGAAGATGGGGTTACCCATGGTGGACCGAAGGCGAGTGGCGAGCTCGGTAGCAATCCAAGGGAGGGGGTCCAGGTTGTAGTGCTGCATGATACCATAGAGGGAGACGGGTAAGCTGGTAAGGAGGAGGACGAAGATCAAACGCTCCAATTGCTGGCGGGTGCGCAGGGAATGCCACATCAGGAAGAAGATCGCAATGTAAGAGAGGGTAGTGTAAGTGCCTTGCGGCCGCGCGTAGGCGCCCCAGAAGCTGATCCGTGGGACCACCGAGGTGATGGTGGTCAGGACGTAGACACCAGCCATGAAAAGAACGGGCACAGCAAGAGGGTTGCTGAATCGTGTACGCCATCCCCTCATAGTGGACATCGAGGGCCCGGCCTCGATGAGCCGGATGATCCAAGCCAAGGCCATAACCAGGGCAATGGATCGTATCAAAGCGACCTTGTTGAGCTCGAAAGAACGGTGGCTGTAGAAATTGAAGAATAGTGGGGCAACGATAACTGCTGCCAGCCATCCCGCCTCGATGAGCCTGTCGCAGAAAACGCTCAGCTTGGTTTGCATAGCTGCGCCCTCTCCCTCTCGCAAGTGCCGTGCCTCACCTCAATACATTATACCACCATCACCCCACTTTGCCAAAGTAGCCAATAAAAAAGCCACCAGGGGTTTCCCCCGGTGGCTTTCGATACCTCAGACTAACTAGTGCACGACGGCGTAAATCCTTCATCGGTTCATGCTCGCCAGGGATCGCCAGATCCCGGCCTTAGGCACCTGTCATTACGGCTGAAACGGTGGGCAGACGTTGAGGTTCCTCACCGCGTGCACGTCAGCCGTCAGGTCTGTGACGGCTGACGAAGCGGGATGGGCCACGATGACGAAGTCGTCCTCGTCTAGACCCCCGCCGTTGTCATCGGTGACCACGCCATCCTGGTTCGTATCCAGATCAATCTCGAACTGGTAGTAGCCGTTGGCATCAGACCACTGCTCCGCCATGAAGGTGTCAGGGACACCATCTTCATTAATATCTCGGTACAGCCGCACGAGCACGTTACGCTGTTCCTCACCCGGATCGAAGGCATCGGGATTGTCATCTCGCACCAAGCCATCGCAGTAGGTCATGCCCTGAATGTAGGCCTTGGAGATGAGGCGCACAGGATCACACCCGGTTTCCATGCCACCATTTGGATCGTAGCACTGGTCGTCGGTCTGCGGGAGGCAGGGGACCAAGGCGCTGTTAGCGGCCTTCGTGCAGAAGCCCTCGTTGCAGCCGTTGGAACCCGCGCTAATGCAGTTCTCGTCCGACCAGCCCATGAACTCGGCGAAGTAGTAGTTGTCATCATCCGGATCAACGATCCCGTCCCCGTCGTCTTTGTACTTGTCCTCATACAGGCTGTAGCCGTCCTTGCTCATGGTGAGGCTCCAAGAAGCGTAGGCAGATAGGCCAGCACCAGGTCCCTCATATTTCTCGCCAACCAACGGGACCAGCATCCACCACAGGCCACTGGAATCCGTGGTCGCTTCGGCCTGCCAGGTCCGATCCAGGCTCGGGGACTCGACGTTCAGCGTCACCAGGACTCCTGGTAGCGGCGTGTCCGTGGCGGTATCCTGCACATACCCCCAAAGCACGCCCTGGCACACTAGCAGGATGTCCTGCTGGGTGTCGGCGCCGCACTCCAGATCCACCGACTCTGTCCAGTCGAAGAAGCCGCACTTCGAGGCCGTCACTTCCCGCCTGTCTGCGGGAACCCGGATCAGCTCGTAGCCTCCAGCGCCACTGGTGACGTCTGTCTGACCGGTATCCGCCACCACGTTCGCCAGCCCCAAGGGCCCATTGGACGCGGGCGAGCCCTCGGTTTTCTCGAAGTCGTACCACACAACCGTGCCAAAGATGTCGGCGTAGCAAGTCTGCCCGGAAGTCCGAACATTGTACCAATACCAACCGTAGTCCCCGTTCAGCACATTGACTGCCACCAGAACTACATTTCCTGGCGAAGGGCCTTGAACGTTCTCAATGAAATCCCGACCACCAGGACCTGGGACCGACCCTATGAGGAACGAGTTCCACCTGCCGTTCTGCCACTTGAACAGGACGAAGTAGGCGTCCGGTGTGGTGTTGATGGATAGCGTAAAGCTGTTCCCTTCTTGATAGCTGTGGCCTTGCGCATAGTGGTTACAAAGTTGCCCTGTCTCTCCTAGAAAGTCATAACACGAACCATCAGTCTGGAGCGAAGGCCACAAGTCGGGCGATGTCTCCTGAGGACCATCCTTCAACGGAGAACTTAGAACGCCATTTCGAAGAAGCTCGTCCGCCAATCTCTCCAGGTGAAGTTCAGTGGGTGGAGAAATGGGAATTCCCTCTACAATGATCCCCTCCAGCGGTTCTCCCTCAGGATCCTGGGCGTAGCCAGGGACCAGGGCGATCATCACCAGCAGCAACATCGTCAGCAGTACCGTGCTTATCAGTCTCAGAGTGCCTCGCATCAGTTTTGCGCCTCCTTTCCTTGAACATATTGTCCGTTGATTCTTGTGAGCCGAGTCGTTTCGCTTCCGTTTTTACAACCTCACCTATGGCAAAAGCTTCACAGCAGCCACGATACAGACTGCCACGATCACCACAACAATTGTTCCTATCCACCGCCATTGAGTATTCATATCCCCATACACGTCCCAGAACTGGCGATCAACCCTACTGAAACGCCGATCAACGTCTTGCCGCAAGGAAACCATCTCCTTCTTCGTTTCATCCAAGCGCCGCTCCATCTCTCGGATCTCCCAACTTGACCACTTGGCCTGCTCGGCCATACTCTCCTCCTCCCCTATGGCGTCAGCATCCGATCCACGATCCAGGCGAAAACACCCGTCATGGCCAGCATAGCCCCGATGACAACGCCGATAATCCAACGAAGCTGTACACCCATATCCCGGCGTAGCCTGTCTATCTTGGCGTCCACACCTTCGATCTTGGCCTCCATATCCTGGCGTAGCCTATCTATCTTGGCGTCCACACCTTCGATCTTGGCCTCCATATCCTGGCGTAGCCTATCTATCTTAGCGTCCAGTCCATCGCCTCTGGCATCAATCTTGGCGTCCAGTCCATCGCCCCTGGCATCAATCTTGGCGTCCAGCCGCTCCAGGCCGCTATCGAGCTTCTCGTCCAGACGTTGGACGCTTCGCCGTACCTCCCGCACCTCGCTCCTCAGGTCCTGGATGTCCTCCCGCAAGTAGGAGACCACCCACGGCACCTCGGCTTCCCAGACCGGCGCTCTGGCCTCTTTGATCTCCCTGCTCTCCTCAGCCATCGTCATTCCCCTTCCCCTCGAATTGCAACCCTATTATACCACCCCCACCCCCGTTTAGCAAATGGAGACGCTGCGCCCTCGCATCCGCTTATCTGCTGTCCATCCGCTGCCCCCATTTGGCAAATAGAGACGCCCCACTCCTCCATCCTCTATCCACTAATTCATTACCCGACATGGAAAATCAGGTGGTCTCCCCGCAAAGTGTTGCTGCTCCACCAGCCGCTATTTGCAGCCCTGCTCCCGCTGGATCGCCAGATCCAGCGGCTTGCCGACGGGATCTGGCGATCCCTTTAGAGCGATAACGAGGAGCAACATCTTAGAGGGAGACTGGAAGATCAGAAACCAGGTTTTTCGCTTGCTAAGGCATTTATGGCGCTCCAGAATACTCAAAGAGCAACGATTTGCTTGGTTCAGATGAAAAAAAACCTGGTTTCTTTCCTCGTGTCGGGTAGCGAATCCGCTTATCCGCTCCCCATCCGTTGCCCCGTTGCCGCAACAAAAAAGCCACCAGGGGTTTCCCCCCGGTGGCTTTCGATACCTTGGACTAACCAGGCACCTGTGGCTTACTACGGAGTACAGACGTTGAGGTTTCTCACCGCGTGTACATCAGCCTGCAGGTTTAGGACAGTACCAAAGGCGGGATGTGCCACGACGCGGAAGTCGTTCGATTCGTCGATATTGAGGTCGCCGTCCGGGTCCAGATCAACCGTGAACTGGTAGTACCCGTCCTCATCAGACCTCTGCTCTTCCATGAAGAGCTCGCCAACACCGGCCTCGTCGGCGTCGTACAGCCGCACCAGCACGTTGGGCTGCTCCTCACCCCAGTCGAAGGTGCCATTGGCGGAGACCAGGCCATCGCAGTAGGTCATACCCTGGACGTAGGCGTAGGAGACGAGGTCCACAGGGTCATTCGTGTAACTCTCGGTTGCCGGGTCAATGCAGTCGCTGGAGTCGAAATCATTGTCGTCGGCGAAAGCAGTGTTCGGCTCGCCATCCTCCGGGATCCCATCACCGTCGTCCTCCCAGGCGTCAACAAAGGTGGAGTAGCCGTCCTTGCTGATGATCAGCGTCCACGGCCCGTCGTCGGCATCATCATCCCCGACCAGCGGGACCGTCAGCGACCAGGTGCCATCGGCAGCGGTGGTGGTTTCGAGGTCCCAGGTCCGATCCAGAGTGGTGGATTCTATGTCAAGCTCCACCAAGGCCCCTGGCAGTGGCACACCGGTAGCAGCATCATAGACTGTGCCTTCGAGGGTAGCCTCGCACACCAGCAGGATGTCCAACTGGGTGTCCGCGCCGCAGTCCAGATACATAAGCTCCGCCCACGACCAGAAGCCGGTTTTCGAGGCCGACACCAGTCGGTAGCCTTCCGGCACGCCTTCCAGCTCATAGCCTCCAGCGGCGCTGGTGGTGTCCGCGATAAAGCTCCCCAAATCCACCACATCGGCGCCCTCGAGGGGCTCGTTGGCCTCGGGATCTATCTCCGCGGCCTCGTAGTCAAACCACACCACTGTGCCGAAGATATCGCCAACGCAAACCAGCCCACCGTAGCCGAACGGGATGGCCTCGTATATCCTGGTCAGGTCACCCGCATCCGTCTGCGGGCCAGCGCCGCTGCCAATGGGCAGCTCCGTCGCGTAGCCGTAGTTCAGCACCACGACGGAAGGCATGATGGGCAAGTTGTCCGTGTGGCCGTCCCAATCGTCGTCGCAGAGCTGCTCCACGTTGTCAACCTCGAACGTAGCCGCGCCCACGAAGCCGCGAGCTATCTGCCCGAAGTAGGCCAGGTCAATGACCTTCATGTGTTTGGGATGCAGCCAGGGCACGGGGATTTGGGCTACCACCCGACCGGTCTCGTCGCGGATGAAGATGTCGCCTTCTATCTTGTTGCAGTTGGCGTTGTTGCGGATGACGATCCGAGAGGTCACGCCTCCCTGCTCCTTGGCGATGTAGGGCATGGCCCAACCGTAGGCGTCTGTCTTCTGATGCTCTGGATGCGCGTTGTAGGCGCCGCCCTGGGTCTCGCCCGGTATAGTGTGCCGCCAGCCAGGCAGGGCCTCGTCGTAGACTTTGGTCTTCTTGACGTCTACCACCGCGAAGATGGGCTCACCATCGTGCTCCTCACCCGGATAGTCAATCTGAGCGTGGGACTGAATCTCCGCCGCCCCAACGTACCCGAACGGGAAGTTCACCCCCAGGTCAACGATAGCCGGCAGGTAGAAGGTGGTGGTGCCGTTTCGGCAGACCCACTCGCCCACATAGAGGATGTGGTCGCCACTCTGGTCGAAGAACTCCACCGTGACGAACGTCGGCATGGAGCTGTCGGTTATGTTCTGCACCTGGATGCTGGAGCTGTAGCCGCTGATCTCACGATACAGCAGGTCCGCATACCAGTTCCACTCAAGCGTCTGGTCGTACGGCATACCCCGCATGCTCAGCAGCGTGCCGCGGTTCGCCCCAGTGAGGCTCAACTGATCCACGACGACGGCCAGCGGCTGGTTGGCGGAGATGTAGGCCGAACCCAGCCAGGGAGCATCTATCTCAGGCGACGGGAAGCCCATGTCGGCATCACTACCTGGGCCGATGCGGATGGACTCTCCTGGCGCCAGCAACTCGATGTGCTGGGCCTTCATGAACTCGCAGTTGCCCTCTTCCTTGTAGTAGATCCAGACGGAGGTGCACAGGTCGCCCGAGTTCTGGATGGTGAAGGTGGTGTCCAGATCGTTGTAGCCATGCATGACATAGGGCGCGAAGACCATGTCACCCGCCATCCAGGGATCGGCAACACCCGTGTAGCTCGAGGAGATCTGGAACTCGCCAAAGGCGTCAGGTCCCCAGCGATCTACCGTCACTGCCACAGGCTCGTCAGAGTAGATGAACGCCGACTCTGCCCCAGCAGGGATCGCGCTGTGCAGCGTCCAGATGCCGCCTATTGGCAGCCACTGTTCGACATCGTAGAAAGGGCCAGGAGAGTTGGTCGGGCACAGTGCAGACCAGCCCCCCCAGAACTCCACCGTCACGGTGGTAGCAGCAGTACCCACGTTCTGAATCTGGATCTGGGTGTCCCAGTCTCCCGTCCCGAACACGTCGTCCACGTCAATGCGCGGAATCTCGATGACGGTACCGGGCGTCGGGTCGGCCGAGACGGTGCTGGCGGTCAGCAGACCACCCAACATTCCCGTCACCAGAACCAGAACCATTAGAAGTCGAAATTTCTTACTCATTTTGTAACTAACCTCCTTAGTGTTTATGTAGTGATGTGATGGTCAAAAACTAGGGTCGTCGGCACTTGCATGCCATCAACCGGGCGGATAATCCAGTCTCTTTCTCTTAGCCTCACCCCCTTTCAGTTGAGAGATAACGTGCCTATTATCTATATATAATAATGCAAAAATGGCGATTTAGATACGGGCAAAAATGACCAATTTGAAAATTTTAAGGTTTCTTATGGTTACTTGACAACATCCGCTAAGAGCGGTATAATAATTCCCGGAACAGGGCGCATGGTAAAGACAAAACAATAATAAGCAGCACCCTGCTCCGTTTCCTCAGGTGGGCTCTCGAGCTTGGCGGCCAAGGCCCACCTGAGTTTTTTCGTGAAACGCGATGCGTAAAACGTAATTTACGTTTCGCGTTTTACTCGGCGATGTCCCAGATGGTGGTCTTGATTACACCCCAGTCGCGATCATAGATGTTGACTACGTACCGGCCAGCGACGAAGCCCCCCTCCCCGCCTGCCGAGAAGGCAACGGATATCGTCCCGTCTCCAGATAGCGTTCTGACTTCCTCGAACAGAGAGTTACCGCTGTTGTTGTAGACCCTTATCCCCACCTCTTCGCCCGCCATGTAAGCGTAGTCGAACACGACGTAAACCTTTCCGGTGCCAGCGGGAAACTGGGGCACCGCCTTCCCCTGCGGAGTATCGCTCACCCGGCAGTTGGTGACCGCCGAGACGGGTGCGGGCTGGAAAGGCACCTCTGCTTGAGGCGTCGGCGTGGCCGTAGGCTCCACTACCGGCAACGGGGTCGGTGTGTTCGTGGACTCCACTACCGGCAGCGGGGTCGGCGTGTTCGTGGGCGTAGGGGTGGGTGTTGGCGTAGGTTCAACCGTAGGCGTCGCTACCGGCAACGGGGTCGGTGTGTTCGTGGGCCTAGGGGTGAATGTTGGCGTAGGCGCCACCGTAGGCGCCACCGTTGGCAAGAACGGCACCTCCGACTGAGGCGCCGGCGTCTCTGTTGGTTCCACTGCTGGCGTGAAGGGCGCCTCTGACTGAGGCGTCGGCGTCTCTGTTGGCTCCACTGCCGGCGTGAAGGGCACCTCTGACTGAGGTGTCGGCGTGGCCGTGGGTTCCACTGCCGGCGTGAAGGGCACTTCTGACTGAGGCGTCGGCGTGGCCGTGGG
>CAYMKL010000056.1:14325-40715 GCA_964390805.1 uncultured Anaerolineae bacterium
TCTGACTGAGGCGTCGGCGTGGCCGTGGGCGGCACAGGCGTCGGCGTTGGAATAGGCGTGGCCGTGGGCGGCACAGGCGTCGGCGTTGGAATAGGCGTGGCCGTAGGCGGCACAAGCGTATCCGTGGGCGGCACAGGAGTCCACGTGAAGGTGGGCGGTACAGGCGTATCCGTCGGCGCTAGCGTCGCCGTGAAGGTAGGCGGCACAGGGGTCGCGGTATCCGTCGGCCTCCGCTCGGGCTGGGGCGTGAGCAACAGGTCGGGCTTGGTCATGGCCTCCGTTGCCACCGATTGATGTTCCTCAGCAACTTCAAGTGCTTCTTCGACAACCTCCTGGTCGGCAGGCAGCACACCTGGCTGCATCTCCTCCAGGGTACCTTGCTGCCTCTCCGACAGAAGGGTAAAGTCGGTCAACAGGTTGAGCCTCTCTGCTTCAGAGACCTGGCCAATGAATGTCAGAGCGTCGTTGTTCGCGCTCTCCATGGCCTGTAGAGTCGTCTCGTCCACGCCTTTGCCCTCTTCCCATAGAGCCAGGGTCTCTTCCAGTCGTCTCACGGAGTAGTTCATGTGCAGCCTGGCTTTGCCCGCTGGCGTAGTAGTGAGCGCAAGTTGAACCCGCTCGGTGGTGCGCTTGATGGCATAGAGCGGGCTATCGGGCAGGCTGCCTGCCGCCACCCCCACTGTCCCCGCGCTGATGAAGGAGACCACAATGAGCAGAGCTGCTATGGCCTGGGCCAGCCTCAGGGATTGTCTTTGAGGCCGTACCAGGGGTTGCACCAAGATGGCTGCGCTCTGTCCCAAACGACGTAGCCGGCTGGGTCGAACCTTCTCCCGCTTCTTCTTGGCTACTGCCGCGAGCAGTCGCTGCCGCCCCGCTGCTTTGGCCTGCGGCGAGGGCACAGCCTGCGGCACCTGGCGAATCAGCATCGCCGTTCGCAGTAAGGGACGGAGCTCGGCCTCGTGCTGGGGGTAGCGCGCCAGCACTTCCTCAAGACTAACCTCACCAGTATTCAATTGAGAGAGACACTCATCGAGAGCGCGTTCAAATCCCCGCCTCATTGTCTCAGTCTCCTCTCAATCCTCATCTAAAATCCTGGAAACCAGGTGTTTCCTCACTCGAATGATCGAACTCTTGCTTTGGAATTCTTCGCAGTGCGGAAAGTCACGTTCTTCAGTCAAAAACCTGGTTTCTTTCGGGAGAAGCCTCCTCCCAGATACGACTCAACGAACTTAGAGCTCGGTGTTGTAGTGATTTAATGGCCCCTTCGGACTTGCCCAATATCTGTGCTATGTCGGTGTTAGTGAATCCATCTACAAACTTGAGAATGACCACCTGCTGCTGATCCTCGGTCAAATCGCTGAGGGCCTGTGCCAACTGCTTTTGGGTAAGCTTTGTTTCGAAAACATCGCTGGGCCCCACCTCAGTGGGAAGCAGCCTTTCATCTAGCGGAGTAGCAGTTAGCGTCGGCTGGTCGCGGTAGTACAAAGCAATCGTGGTTCTAGCAATACGGAAGAGCCACGCGGATAAGGGAATCCCCCGGAAGGTGTAGGAGTCAATGGACTCCAGAGCTTTCAGGAAAACGTCCGAAGTCAGGTCCTCGGCCACCTGGGTACTAGACACCCGATAGTAGACAAAATTATAAACGTCCTGATAGTAATGCTCATAGAGCCTGGCGAAGGCAGATGGATCACATTCCTTCGCCCGCTTGATGAGCTCTTTTTGCTCCTGTTTGGGAATCTCTCTCTCATACATAATAATACAAAAATGCCGTTTTAGATACGGCCTGGAAGCACCAATTTTGCAAATTCGTGCCCCCGGAGCGAATTTTTTAAGAAATTATGTCTAGTAATGAGTTGATCCGCGCTTTCCTGCCCATCCGCGGTTCTGACATGCTGGTCCACTTCATCAAACGTAAGAATCGCTGCCAAGGGGCGTCTCGCCCCATCTCAGGGCAGTCTGGCCACAAAATCGGGGCGAGGACGCCCCTCCGCAGCAGGTGGGACGCCCCTCCGTAGCAGGTGAAAGTCAAGAGGATTCATTGCCTTTTGGGGCTAATATGATATAATTGAATGACCAATTTGTCAAGAAAATGACCCATGATAAACCGTCAGACGATATTGCTGTTCACAAAAACCGCGGGGCCGAGGTCGGTGGCCATAAAAGGGCAGCAGCATCTCGCCAAATTGCTGAGGCACAGCACGCCGAAGAAGCTGGCCAACTGGCTTTTGGTCAAGGGCCAGAGGCGTTTCAGAAAGGCGAGGGTGTGGGGCTATCCCTATCACTACGTCGTTGATCCCATCAACACCTGCGTCCTGCGCTGTCCCCTTTGCCCCACGGGACGGGGAACCCTCAAACGTCCCCCGGGCAAGATGGCCTTCGACGATTTCAAAAAGCTGATTGACCAGGTGGCAGGATACGCCTATTTCGTTGACCTGTACAACTGGGGCGAACCGTTTCTGCACCGCCGGATTTTCGACATGATTGACTACGCCAACGCCAGAAACATCAGCACCAAGGTCAGCACAAATCTCAATTATTTCGATGCAGCAATGGCCGAGCAAGTCGTCGTTTCGGGGCTGGAGGAGTTGGTCATCTCCCTGGACGGTGCAGATCAGGAGACGTACGAAACGTACAGAGTGGGTGGAAGCCTGGATAAGGTCATCGAGGGCCTAAGATTATTGGCTAAGCAAAGAGAGTTACAAAAGAGCCCTTTCCCAATTCTCACTATCAGAGTTTTGTTGAACAGATATAACGAAACCCAGATCCCCGCCATCAGGCGACTGGGGAAACAAGTGGGGGTAGACAACGTTGTGGTGGCCCCCATCATGGTGAACACAGACTGCCGAGAGGACATGGAAAGATGGCTGCCCATAAAAGAGATTCACAGCTTTTACAATTATGAGACACGTCAGGATAGGACCCTCCAAGAAACCAGGGCCTGTCCCTATCTTTGGGAGACTTGCGTGATCAGTTGGGAGGGAGCGGTATCACCCTGTTGTTGGTACGATGATCCGGCCAACGATTTTGGGAACGCCTTCACCGAACCCCTCAAGGGTATCTGGAACAATGATTTCTACGTCGCTTCCCGCCAGGTGTTTCGAGGGGAGGAAGCGATCCGTGATACAGTGTGTGTGAGCTGCAAAGGTCGGCCGCATTATTACTACTGAACTCCTCATAGCGCGGTCTAGCCGCAACCAAACTCCCGTGTGTCATTGCGAGGAAGCGGAGCGACGAAGCAATCTCCACCTCGCGAATTGGGGATCGCTTCCCTTCGACAGGCCCAGGACAGGCGGCGGAAAAGCACCGTCTCGCGATGACACTTGGAGTTTCTGCTCATATTATAGCCTAGTCGCCGCGGCCGCCCAAAGCAACTCGGCCAGGATCAACCAAAGGCGAAACAAAATGGCCGCGGCCGTCACGGCCGGCACAGGCAGGTATTGTCCAAGCACAAGGATCATCGCCCCCTCCCGCACCCCCAATCCGCTCGGCGCAAAGGGAGCCAGAAAGCCCGCTATCCACGATACGGCGTAGATGGCAACTACAGTTGGAAACCAGGCGAGAGGGAGGGGATAGACAGCGTTCAGCAGGACGAAGAAGGCTGCTCCCACCAGGTTCCAGATAACGAGGTACCCCACCAAAAGGCCCAGCATGACGGAGTACCTAAGCGGGGGGGCTATTTCTCGTTTAGGGCCGGGCAGAGAGCGCTCCACAAGGGCCAGCAAGGGCTTCATCAGGACAGGGTGAAGAATTGCCAGGCCCAGAGCCAACACTGCTATCCCCAAACACAAGCCCTTCTCTCCTAAGAGAGGGGAGAGCAGGGGCAAAGCCAAAGTGGACACCAATGCGCTGGAGGTAAGTGACAATACCAGTTCCATCAACACACTGGTGGAGATTACTCCCACCGAACCCCCCTCTTGCTGGCCGAGGTAGGCCCTCCCCACCGCGTACCAGACCTTGCCCGGCACATACCGCCCCAGGTTAGAGAGAAAGTAGACCTTCATGCCCTTAGGCAGAGCCAAACCGCCTCCCAAGCATCGCACCAACAAGTTCCACGCCAGGCCGGTCACGAGCCAGAAAGCCAGGGCCAGGGTGAAGGAGACGACTAAGGGCCAGGGACGAACATCCCATTGAAAACGGCTGGCATCGCGCCAGCCACGGTAGATGTTGAGCCCCAAGAAGAATAACAGGACCCCAATTAGCAGGACTTTGGCTGCCTTTTTCCAACACATTCTTTTCACTTCTGCTCCCGCTGGATCGCCAGATCCAGCGGTTCATGCCAGCAGAAGGTTGGCATTATCCAGCGGTATGATGGCCGGCTCCCCCAGCAAGTAAAAGCGAGCGCTTGACCAGATATAGTCTTCAGGACGCTCAACCAGATTCCAGTGAGGCTGACATGGGTTATTGTGCGAATAAGTCATCTTCTGCCGCAAGAACTCGGGTGAAAAGACGTCTTTGGCGTCATAACCCTCTTCCCAGACCCTATACCGCTGTCTGTCAGGGCGCGTGACCACTGAGCCTAGAAAATCCAACACTGACTGGTTGCCTTCCACCTGGTAATGCCGAATCAGTCGGTCAGCGATGTGCTTCTTGAGATCGCGCACGACATCAGCAAGGGGATCCTCAGCGCGGCACTGGATGATGGCGTGTAGGTGATGCGTTGCCGATGGTACGAGACGGGGATCTGGCGATCCCCTTTGAGCGGGTGGAGCACTGGGTTGCTCCATCAGCGATCCACATACGCGATCATCTGCCCCTCAGCATTGAAGTAGCCACATGGACACTGGGACAGGTCGGGGGATTTGGACAACGACGGCAAATACACGGTGCACGTCCCGCTGGATGAGCTCGCTGTCATTCTGGCTGGTGACGTCGGATTCTCCACCCCCGGCTCCCAGTAGGGCCCGGCGAACTTGAGCGGGATGATCTCACAGCCCCAGGTCGGCGCCGAAACTGACAGGTAGACCAGGGTAATCGGCGCATCAATGTTGTGGATCTCAGTGAGGACATCGTTCGGACAGGTGCCGAAGACAAAGCAGTCATCGTAGGCCACACCCGGCGGGATCACGAACTCAGGCGCGGTGAACTTGGACGGGTTGCGCTGCTCGGGTAGGTAGATGGCGTCGCTCGAAGTAAGGTCGGCGTCCTGCCAGGTGATCTGTAACGGAAAAGCCCCAGAGTTAGCCAGATCCCCCGACAGCTTCGACGCCCTCAGCCGCGTGGTCCCAGCCGACGGCAGTGACCGGTTGGGATCTTGCGCATCATAGGGCGCTCCCGTGTAATCTCCAGGCATGGGCTGATACACAGCGAAGACATAGTTGGCGCCGGGTGGGAAAAACATGCTGATATACGTATGTCGCTCTGGATAGATTGCCTGCAACTGGTCCATCAGTGGACGGAAGCGGCCCACCTCCCCGACGCCGATGTATGACTTGAAGGTGGCTGGCTGGATGCCGACCACCTCCACCAGCGGTACCACCTCGGGACGCTGCAGGGTGAACACTCCGATCAACTCGGTGTAACTGCCACTGATATGCAGGTCGCAACCGACGTTAGCCGGTAGTTCGAGACCCTCGCTGGACTGGCGGAGCGTCAGCGGCAAAGGATCGTAACGGCCTTGCCAGATTGCTGTCCCTGCCAGTGGCCGGGTCAGCGTCGCTGGCCAGTAGCTTCCTTTCGTGATTTGCGACGTCACATCCGCGCCCTCCGGTGTGTAGACCTTCAGATACGAGAGCGGGGCAGCGCTGCCCATCTCATCCGAACGCGGAACCTGCCCCAGGCAACCCAGCGTCGTTCCCCAGGGATGCAAGCGCCCGTAGATCGTGGTGGTGATCACCATGGTGTATCCAGATACCGAACTCGACTCGAACTGGATGATCCCATCCCAGGGATAGGCGGAGATGATCACCCCTTGCAGTAAGTCGTCAGGAATCTGCCCTGCCAGGTTGGTGATGTTCAGGGAGCGTGGTTCGACCCATGTTGGAGATTGGATATTAGAGATTAGAGATTGGATATTGGATATTGGAGGCCTGCCCTGAGCCTGGCCGAAGGGTTGGAGGCCTGCCCTGAGCCTAGCCGAAGGGTTGGAGGCATGAAGTGTGAGATTGAAGGTTAGAAGAACGAAGACTAGAACGATTCCCACCGGAAGTTTAGGTTTTGACGTTTGACGTTTTACGTTTGACGTTTGCAATTGATCACCTCAGCCAAATAATTCTTCACTGTTGCCCCAATGACTCGCGACGAGAACTTGTTTTGAAACGATAGATGGCCTCCTTTGGCAATCTTTTCTCGTAGCGTACGATTGCGCTTCAGGAGGAGTATTGCTTGGGCCAGGGCTTGAGGATCCGCCATCTCGCACAGGATGGCGTCCGTCCCGTGGGACAAAACCTCTCTAGCTGCCGGCGAGTCTCTCGTGATCACCGGCTTGCCCATGGCCAGGGCCACGAAAACCTTGATGGGTACCACCCGTTGGGCCTTGGGGCTATCGCCGAAGGCTCCCAGACATACGTCGGCCGGAACGATGTGCTCGACGATCAACTCCTCAGGCGAGAGCCACGTATGGTGGAAGGTGACGTTTTTCACCTGGAGCCTCTCGGCCAGAGATGAAGCCTCCGGGTATGTTTGCCCATCCCCCACCAATTCGAAGCGGATGTCCGGATGCTCCTCCTCCAGGAGCTTGGCCGCCTCGATGATGTAGTTGACCCCGTGCAATGGTATGTACTGGCCGAAGTAGACAACTGTGAAAAGATCACCCTCCTTCGACGGGCTCAGGATACATTCTCCAAGTGGCGATGGCCCCTGGCAGTAGACCTGATCGGCGCCGACAGGCACCCAGCGCAACTTGTCCGGCCTCACGCCAAAGTCCCGCTGAAAGTGCCGGATGTGGGCTTCGGTATCCAGGAGCACCAAGTGCGCCAGGCGGCAGGAATACTTGTCCACCAGGTAGACCAGGCGAGCTAAGAGCGATCCCCGATGGGCCAGACCCCGATCCTCGACCACGGTCTCGGTGAGGGAGAGGAGGGCATCGAAAACCAGGGGCTTCCCCGAAAAGCTGGCCAATAGCTTGGCCAGGAAGAGATCGAAATGCCCCGCGTAGCCCACGACCAGGACGTCGTAGTTACCAATCTCGGCATAGCGATTGATCAGCCTGAGGTAACTGCCCAGCGCCCGGCCCAGCAAGCCGGGATTGAAAAGGCCCCGCCTTACACTTCGGATCTTATCGGCCGTATTGTGCCACAACCTGACGTGACACTCCACCACTTCCACACCGTTTTGCCGCAGGCCCTGGATGATCACGTTGTTCCGTGACTGCTCCACATCGTAGGTGCCGAAATAGCAAACCCTCATCATCACGCCACCACCCGCCACGTGGCGAACATGGCGGTGAACAGGGCGAGCAACATGGTTGAGACATAAATGATGGCCCAGTGCAGGGCCTTGTTTTTCACCATGGCCCCCAGCACCATGAAACCAGGGAACAGCACCAGGACGTATCTGGGCAGGGCCGCTATCGGGTAAGGAGGGCGGAAGTTCTGCATCAAGACCACAAACAGCACGCTGATCATGTACAAGCCATAGCTCAGGCGCATACGACGGAAGGAGACAACTGCCAGGAAACTGAAAAGGCCCACACAGGCCAAATCGAAAGAGTTGTAAAAGATGCGCCTTGAGAGCGTGTCCTCGGGGTTAAGGGCAGGGAATCTCCCCGTGTTGAAAGTGGCCGTCAAGCTGTCAACGATGTTAGTCCACGGCCAGGAAGCGTTCACCGCCCACCGCACCCTGTAGGTCTCAGTTAAAAAGGGCTCGCCGATGGAGAAGTGTCGGAACAGCAGAAAGGCCAGTGTGCCTATGGGAATGAGGCAAAGGAGCAAGACGTCGCGCCGAACCGACCGAAACGTTACCTTTGTCATTGCGAGCGACCGTAGGGAAAGGCAACCGCAGGTTGCACGCAATCCCCTACGTCGTGGGCAGGAGATTGCTTCGTCGCTTCGCTCCTCGCAATGACGCCTGGCCTGAGATCTAACATTGTCAAAGTACTCATAGAGCAAGGGAAGCAGGAGAAGCAAGCCCAACTGCTTGGTCAGGGCAGCGAGAAGCCCCATGACGTTGGCTGCCAACCAGTTGCCCTTTCTGGCATAGTAGAAGGCCGCGACCGCGAAGAGCAGAAAGAGCGATTCGGTGTAGGCCGCCAGGAGGAAAAAGGCGGTAGGGAAAACGGACAGGTAGACAACGGTGCGAACGGCAACCTGGGAATCAAACTCCAATTGGCTCAGTTTGTATAGATAGACCAGGGCCAAGAAGTAGGCCACATTGGAGACGATGATTCCGCCCAACAGATAATTGCCCCAGAACACTTTTCCGACCAGCCTGGTCAAGATAGGATAAAGGGGGAAAAAAACCGTTGTGCCGTCACCCTGGGCGTAGCCCTGCATGGCTATCCTGGTGTACCAGATAGTATCAAACCGCTGCCAAACGCCCAGCAAAGCATTGGCGACTCCAGGGGGAACCGGCTGGACATCATGATAGTACGTAGTGGGATACAGGGGAAACTGGAAAAGCGCCAGGGCTGCGATCAGCGAAAGCGATATCCTCATGGTGACGAAAATCACCACGGCCCACCTGATGGCAAAGACATCTCCGCTCCGGGGCCGTAAAACGTGAAACGTGAAACGTGAAACGTCAGAACTAAACATACCTACCCCTGGTGATGAAGCTTTGGAAGCGCTCATATCTCCTCAACATGGTAACGGGGCCTACCAAGGGGCTGAACCACGCGAGTTCCGATGACGTTCGCCTTCTCTGAATCTCCTTGCGCTTTCTCAGCATCTGAAGTAACAAGCCCAGGCTGGCTAGCCTCCCCTGCAAGGGGCTTGCGTCCTGCCTTCTCAGTAGACCATAGAACGTCGCTGCCAGATCATAAAATGCGATGAGGGGCAGGAAGAGAAAGATTTGAGGAACCGGATAGTTCTTGATCATCGTCCAGATCTTGTTCCGACCTAAGAGGCGGTTTTTGAAAGCGGAGCCTTCCATGCCCGTCCCTGAGTGAACGTGATAGACGATGGCTCGCGGGCTATACATGCACCTCCATCCTCTGGAACGGGCGCGCCAGGCCAGGTCCACGTCCTCGTGGTAGGCGAAGAAATCCTCGTCGAAAAGACCGACCTCGCCTAGCATCTCCCGACGATAAAGGGCCGCCCCAGCGCAGGGGCCGAATATCTCTACCGGCTCACGCTCACGGCCATCGTCTCGTTCTCCGCCTCGTCGGTCCCAGGCTATGCCCGCTACGTCCAGACTGATGCCGGTGGAGTTGAGAACGCCGGTGTGGTGATAAAAGAGCATCTTGGAAGCACACATCCCTATCTTGGGATCGGTCTCTGCGACTTTGACCAGTTCTTCCAGCCAGTCTGGTTCCGCTCGCGTGTCGTTGTTCAGGGTGACGATGTAGTCCCCTCGCGCTACTCTGATCGCCACGTTGTTGCCCGCCGCAAAGCCCAGGTTCTCGCCGTTCTCGATGATCCTGACTTGCGGGAACCTCTCGGCGACGAATTCCACCGAACCATCGCTGGAGCCGTTATCCACCAGGATGATCTCGTAAGGTGAATAAGTTTGGGCCAACAGGGCGGACAAACATTCCTCAAGATACCTCTTACCATTCCAGTTTACGACGATGATTGATGCTTTTCGATTCATGGCGCCTTGTCAAGCTCTATGCGATTCAGGACGATGCCAAGCTCTCGGACGTCTTGCAGCCCCGCCTCGGCGGGGATCCAGGTGTTGGTCTCCAGGCGAAGGAGAGCCGTCTTGGCCTGAGGATCAGTTACTTCGGCTGGGCTCAGTACAGGTATCAAATCGGAAGGCACTACCACGCTATGGGTCTTGAACTCGTTACCCAAGTCGAATCTATCGAGAAGACGCTCATTTAAGAAAAGAGACACCTTAGCTGGTTCAACCCCTGCGGGCCGTTGGCTGCCCACCGCAAGCGAGAGAACGAGGCTCTTCCCCTCTGGCTCCCACGGAACCAGTATCTCGGCTGTTTTTCCCGTCCACCTATACCATCCGCCGTCGCCACCCTCTCTGGCATAGAAACCGCTGATCAGATAGCCATAGTCGAATCTGCCCACGTCGAGGGAGAAGGGATAGATGGGACTCTCCCCCTTCCAGGCCGGCTCTATCTTGTAGATCTCCAGGTCGTAAGGATGATGCACGATTCCTTGCGGCAGATGATCGAAAGACGTCTCTGGCAGTGGTATATCCAGGGCAACCTCGCCTACGGGTGAGAAAACGTAATCGTCTGAGCGAATCCTCGTCAATCCATCGTAAGCGATGTAGAAGATCTCCCCGCCGCGATCGCGCCACTTCCCCACCAGATCGGAGAACCGCTCGTTGTCCATGCCATGCCCCTGCAAGACGAAAGAATCCCTATCGTAAAGGTAAGTCAGAGGCAGAGCAAGAGAGTCTCCTATCAATGGGCTCTCAAAGATCACCGCAGCCCTATCACTGAGCTGCCCCGCCAGGCGGCTCATTTGCCAGACTGCCGCTTTATATGGCGTCTGCCCGGCCAAAGCCAGGCTAGTGCGGAGAAAGGAGGCTGATAAGGCGATTGCCAAAATGGGGGACAGGATTCGCCGAATTCGTGGCAAGGTAGTGGATATTGGACATTTGATATTGGATATTTGGGAGAGGCCGTAGCTCATGAACAGCATGATGGAGGGTATGACCACGGTGATATAGCGTCTGACCCAGTAGATGTGGATGGGGTTAACCAGGGCGGAGTGAAGGAAAACGAAATCGTACAGCATGGCGATGCCCAGGAAGAATATAACGCCCTCATCGGTTTCTTTTGAAACCATGGCTATCAGTCCGCCGAGCGCCAGAAGCAACCCCAGCGGGGTGACGTACCATCCCAGTCTAGCGAGATTTTCCTCGTTATACGTTCTGATCGTACCCCCCGCAGGATGATAATACACCATTTGAGGATCAGCGGTGGTTGGCCTGATGAAGTAGGCATAGAGAGCCAGCAGGACGATCAGGAGAGCAACGCCTGGGCGTATCCACTTTCCCCAGCCCAAAAGCCGCGTCACGGCGCTAGTGAGCTTATGATAGTTAAGCAAGGCGAGGATCAGCAAGGCGGCGATTAATATGGCCCCTCCGACGGCCAGGGGACCGATGGAGCTGAAGTAGGGCAGCGCCCTGCTTATGGCCAAGACCTGCGTTCGCGAGAAGAGGAGGGAGTGGATCAGCCAGTGGAGGAGAAGACCGACAAAGGGAACGAAGAAATACAGGTGCTCTAAACGGAGCTTACGGGCGAGGCGGAGATAGGCAAAATAGAGCACCACCGGAACGATCAGAAACACGCCATCGGACCTCGAAAGCACCGCCAGCCCCAGGCCAAACCCTGCCAGCAATCCAAAGTAGCGATGAGCTGTTCTCACGTACAAGACAAAGCAATAAAGCGCGCCGAGTACCAGGAATTGGGTCAGTACCTCGGACATGGCCCATCTAGAGAACCATATCTGAACAATGTTGATGGCCAACAGGAACGACGCTAGCAAGCCGACCCTGTCATCGAACAAAGCTTTCCCTGCAAAATAGAGGCCAATTACCCCCAGCAGTCCAAACAAAGGGGTGACGCATAACAGCATCGGCGTTACCGAAAAATGCCCCAGAATCCCCAGCAAATCCAGCGGGGCCAAGGGATTCATCCCCACCCTCATCCCGAACATTGAGTAGAAGATAGCGATCCAGACCTGGTAGAGATGGTTCTGCTGAGAGAAGAGCATTCCCTGTTCCACGTCCCAGATGCGGACGCCATCGCCGAAGAATCTCATTAACTCGGAACCGGAGGGAAATCGGTAGGAGTAGAGGAGATCATTCTCGATGCCGCCGGTCAGATCAGTGAGCAGTGGATCGTGAACTCGAATCGCTCCCGTCCTGGCTATGTTCACCCCCATTCCCAAATACACGCCAGAGTCTGACGTGCCGAGAATGGACTCGAAGGGGCGAAAGAACAACAGGCCAGCGACGACAATAATAACCAATAGCCAATATCTAGTATCCAATCGTGGCCTGGGAATATCACTCCAAGCGAGCCTGACCTTGAACGCAACAGCCATGCTCACGGAATAGACGAGAAGAAGAAGCAACAGAGACCAGAGCGAAAAGAGCGCTATCTCAGCCAGTAGCAGCCCCAACCAGGAGGTCAGAAGGGTGCTAGAGAATACCGACAGGAATAGAACCTCTGACCAGTCAAGTCCCTTCAGCTTTAGGGCCCGAAGGGTGATATAGCCCGGGATCAAGAACAACAATAGAAAAAACGCCGTCGTTCTTAACATCGTCGTAATTATCAATCCCCTATCCTCCAGTTAGGGTCGGAAAGACTGGTCAGCAATAAAGAACCCATCAATGTTCACCCCGCCATCATCAATCAGCGACACGAACTTTATCCTGTACTTGCCCGCTTCCATTGATCCCAGGAGCAACTTCTGATACTTCCACTGGCCCGCCTTGTAGCCCCATCCACCGGTTGGCTTAAGAAGCACGCTGGGGCTGGAACCTATCAGCTTCCCGCTAGCGTAGACGTCCAGCTCAGCGGCCCATCTCCCCTCCCGGGCGTAGCGAAGGTACAAAGCAGCCCGGGTCAGGTTGAAAGGGAGGTCCACCTCATATTCAGCGAAATCACCTCTGCGACTGCCCCAATCCATACCGAGGCATTGACCGTTTGAGGCAGGGACCTTGAAGTCAGTAGTGCTGGAGTCAGACTGCGAAAGAAACGCTTCGCCCTCGTGCCAGACATATTCTTCTGAAGACACTATCTCGAAAGGCGTTGGCGTGACTGCCGGTGCAGCAGGCGCATCACAACCGGCCAAAAGAGGAACTATGATCAGCAGCACTCCCGCCATTACCCGAACCCATTGGATTCTGCAGCACATCATCTACTCTGTCCTTCTGATGTAGAAACCGTCCAGGTTGATGGTGTTTTGATCGCCATCGGGCTGGATTTTAATCCTATGCTCACCTGAGGCAACCCTGCCCAAAGACAAGCCCATGATGGCCCATTCCGACTCCTCAGATCCCCATCCTCCTGATCCTGGCAGCACGATCGAGGGCTTCGTTCCTACCAGCTCGCCGTCAAAATATACGTTGAGTTTCTTAGCGCTATTATCTGCGTGAGCGTACCTCAGGTAGATATAGGCTTCGGGAATGTCCTCGGCGACATGGATCTTATACAAAGCAAAATGCGATGCCTCACTCCCCCACCACATTCCCAAACATTTACCGTTAGAAGCGCCCTCCTTAAAGTCTTCGCTTTTGTTTCCAAAACTGGTCTCGTAGTCCTCGCCTTCCTGCCAAAGGGAATAAGCCTGACCAGGAGTCGTCACTCGGTAGAGGTAGTACACCGGCGTCCCATCCCGTTGATAAAAGGTTCTTTCTAGTTGAATAGCTTTGTTCGCCTGACGCACCGCTGTCTCAAAAGCCTCGTATCGTCTGAAAGCCGTAAACTGAGCGCTGTGAAACAAATAGAGGTTATTGGGATCATTGAGACGTTTGAAAACCTCCCTGGGAAACTCTTCGTCAGGCTCCGAATTGTATTGGAAGATCTCGACCGGGTTGACTGCCCCTTTAGTAAGGAACTGGATATTCTTCCTGAACCCCCAATCTACTGCCAGCGGAGTGGTCATATCGTGGTCTTCCAAATAATCAGCCAGGTCATAAATGGCGTCCGAGAACATCCCCACCCCACCAGTTTCATTCATTGCCACGTGATAATTCTTTATGACTCCAAGGTCAAGAACGATTATTACCACCACAACTGCAAGCGGCGCAATCGTTAGCGCCCTCCTTGCCCAATCAGGAGAACTGAATCCTGGCAAGTAACTGCGCAAAAGATCTTTGCACTTTGACCTACTTAACAACCCTGCGACATCACAGATGAACAGGCTGATCATTACCTGAGGCAAAGGCAAGAGGATCAACAGGTGATATGGTGACAATCCCCCAATGGTGAAGCAACTGAAGACAAGGAGCGTAATGAATAGGGTCAGAATGAATCTTATCTTTTTTGGGGGGAGTTTGGGTAAGTCAGAAGAACCAAGTTTTTCCGCTTCGCTTGCTTGCCGGGGTGTCGAAAGTGTTTGCATTTGCGTGCGTTTGAGGTATAGAGGCTTACAGAAACCCTTCGGGCTGAGCCCTTCGACTACGCTCAGGACAGGCCTCAGGGCGAAGCCTGGTTTCTGAGACAGCAGAGAGACGAGCAGGCAGGAGAAAAACGCAACAACAAATAGCGGGACGTAGAGCTGGTTAGCATAGCTTCCCCCGGTGTAATTGAAAAGGTCACCACTTAAAACCTGTCCAAAATCCTCCACCCTCTTGAGAAAATTGGTCAGAAAGGCTAAATTATTTGTCCCCTTCGAGGTAACCACAAGGTTGCTCAGAATCATTCTGATCGTGCCTGGGGTAGTCAGATTGTACCACAGCATCATCGAGAGCCCAACACAAAACGCGAGCAGGCTTAAGCCTAAACGCTTGATTCCGAAACCGGCCGCCTTCCCTGTCATCTCCCTGATCCAGGTTCTGAAAACGATTATTTCCCTTAGATTCATCTTCTGCGTGAGGACAGCGAGACCAAGAGCCATAATGAACCAGAGAAAGATGATCTTCTGGCATAAACCCAATCCTAACAAAAACGATCCAACATAAAGATAGAAGTCTTTCCGCTTTTTGTACCAGCGGTAGAAGCAGTATAGACTGCCAGTGGCCATGAAAGACATGAGAGAGGAGACGTGGTTGCCCTGCCTCGACCATAGGATGAAGGCGGGATTCACCGCCAACAGGAATGCCGCCAAGAAAGCAACTCTCCTATCAAAGAATAGCTTCAAGAAGTAAAAAGTAAAGTTTATAGTCCCGACTGCAAAAACGATGGTCGCCAGGCGTAGTGAAAAGACACTGACACCAAGGAGAAGGAAGAAGGGAAGTGTCAGATAGGTAGACACTGGCCCCACATACTCCGATACCATGATTGGCAGACGATGACCCCATATCTCTACGGAGCGGTGCTCCTCGACGTGCTGTCCAGTCACCAACTGCATCGTTGGCACCACGTCCAGGGCTTCATCGTAGTATAGACCAGGCAGCTCGATATGATAGCCAGCAAGGGCGAAGAACAAAGCACAAATCAAAGCGAGCAACGCGATTTCTACCCTTCTGGACATTCGCACTTCCTCTATTTCCTTGCTCGCGACTTTGCCCAGGCATTGCCAGCGATGAAATAGCCAATGCACAGTAGCGTTAGCAGAGATACACAAAGCCCAATCTTGAACGGAAGGGGCTCGTATCCGTTTCCATTCATGGGGAGACCTCGGCTTCTAACTCGTAATCATCGTACCATATTTCGTCTTCGGCAGTGGCTGTGGAAACGTATACCTCGGCGATAACTGCCTCTTGAGGGGCAACAGCCGTCAGGGAGCGCTTGGTATACTCTGCCGTGGCCGTGAACACGATGATGATTACATCAACTATGTTATCCGAACCATCTAGCCAATTAATTTGCAGGCGTCCCTCCTCTCCCCCAACTTCACCTTTGGCATAGTGACTTAAGGTGTATCTGGTCAATCCAGACACATAAAGCCTGAAGAAATACCCATTCTGCTCGTCCGCTAGAACTGCGGCTTTGCCACTGTGACTCTTGGCCCCGCTTTTATCATATACTGGATTTCCCTGTTGTACCCAATTAGCCGGCACGCCAAAATCGTCAACCTCAAAGCCAGGGTTTTCTATCAGATTCTCTCCTTCACCTGCATGAGGCGCCGGCGTCGCTGGGGCCCCAACTGGCATGGTTGGCTCTTCTCCCTCCTTAGTGTGCAAAGTAATCTCCTGAAAGGCTACGCTGCGGCCGCGGGAATCTGGCGGTTGCATCGAGCCTTCTGGAATGAAAAATGTAAACACGTTTTCCCCTGCCAGTAGATTCACAGGAATGGAAACACTCCCTCCAATCTCATCTATTGAATAAGAGTCAAGTGACTTTCCATTCAAGAAGATCTCTAACGCTCCCTCTGTTCGAAAGCTCTTAGCGGAAAAGCTTATTTTCGCTTCTGTTGACTCTGGGGCAATGGCCAATAAGGTGGCGTTATTGCTCATCCAACGAGTCGGTATCCCATCCCACATTTCCACTCCCTGCCAATTGCTCCCTAGCGTCAAGAAGGTCACGGGTTCATCGGTTTCTGTGACTCTGTATCGCCTTATGTTGGCGTCCTGATAATCGAGAGGTATTCTGAGAACGTCGTTAATGAAACCGTCAACTTGGTGGAACATCTCTGGAGTCATGTAGTTCCTGTGTAGGATGATATACCTGACATCGTAATAATTCAACAAGCTCAGACCTATCTCTGACAGGTCCTGCCTCAGTATATCTGGCGGTAGCTCTGGGAAGTTCAGGTCCCGAATCACTGGAGTGTTGTACACGATATCCAGTGCGTACGAAGGGTTGCGCGCTACGTATCCCCCAATCAATTTCTTCCTGTGAACTGTTTGATAATACTGGTATTCGCTGACCTGGCATTGGGCGTAGCAGTAGTCTCGCGGAAGCTCCAACAAAGCGAAGTCGCCCTCTTCCGCAGCAATCTGATAGTACATCTTTGGAACTGCCAACTTACCCAAGGGCAGAGGGAAGGACGCGTACTCAAAGACGATAGCGCAGAAGAAGAAAGATATCACAATAGCTTTTGAAAGACGTCTTGCATCTGGCAAACTCCTTGACACAGTAGATCCAATTTTGCCCGGCTTGAATCCAGGCGGGCCCGTCCTGAGCGTAGTCGAAGGGCTCAGGGCAATCGCCTCAGAGCGATTTTGGATCCACTGAGACAAGCTCTTTAACCCGTATGCCACCACAATAGATAAAGAAAGCATCACCATAACGATTGCGCGAGCAGGAACCCTGGTGAACGAGAAAAGGGGATAAAGAACCAGGTATGGGAGGGGGACTCTTACTTTGAAGGCGGTGAATTCTATATCACCCAGAAGATGTAGAACTGGACCGAGAGATAAGATAAGAAAAAAAAGTGTAACGGATAGCCAAAATCTAATATCCCTTTCCTTAACCCTAAATAGCGAATACACAGCTACTAAGAGGGCAGTGTATCCGAGAAAGACGGTGTTTTCCGCCGTGTTACCAGTGAACTTACCAGCTATATTCTGAGCAAGGGTACCCCAAAGTGGATGCAGCGTGCTGGGCGTGACGAAACCAAGCAAATCAGCAGAGCCCTCTATGGTAGTCTCTACGGCAGGCGATATATGATACTTCAGCTCAGTTAACATGGGCACGGCAATAGGTACTATCAGCACTGTGGCCGCAATTGCCAATGTAGCGAGCCTGGTCATCAATTCCCTGTTGGTGACTTTTTCCTTGTCTGTCCAGAGTTGGTAGCATAAATACAGCGCGGAGAAACAAGCGAGATAGAGCGCATAATAAAAATCGCACAGCACCGTCAGTAAAAAGAAGAAAGCCGCCAAAAACGCATTTATCCTCCGAGATTCTTTGATCGTTTTGAGGAAGAATAGGACATAGAATGGAATCCACTCTATGGAAAGCACTTGCAGGTGTCCCCCTGCGGTATGAGCAAAATGAGAAGGGCTGAATGCAAAGATAACTCCTGCTAAAAAGGCCGCGGCCACATCCCTTGTAACATATTTGGCCAGCACGTAGGCGCCATATCCTGCCACCACAAAGGCGAACAGGATGATCATATTATAACTGACCGTCAGCCCAAATATCATTTGCAATGGCACCGAAAGAATAGCATTGAAGGGGTTAAAAGTATGAAAGAGCAAACTGACGCCAGTGGGATGGTAGACAAGGTCTGTGTAGAATGGGTTGCTATGCAAGTCCACCAAGGCATATTTGAACCACCACAAATTCCAGACATTTTGCAGGGCATCGAAACTGCCCCCCGGAATATGAGTAGCGATTTTGAGGCTTAATGGATATGTCAAAAGTAAGGTTATAAGAAGATACGCCAATACAACCATTGTCAATCCACCAATCTATACTTGATCAAAGTAAGAAACGCTTCGAGGCCATCTTGCCACCTGATTTTCTTGCCCTCGTCAGTAGACCTGCCATGATAGGAAATCGGGACTTCCACGATTTTGTACCCTCTTTTTCGGACCTTGGCCGTGACCTCGGGGCAGAAATCAAAGCCCGTACACTTCAGGTTCAGGCTCTTTAGCACATCCGCCTTGAAAACCTTATAGCACGTTCCTTCATCAGTGATCCAGTTCAGAAACAACAAGCTGGCCGTCAGGGCCAGGATTTTGTTGGCGACGTAATTCAAAAAGTGCATATTGGTAATCTCACCCAGGAACCTGGAACCATAGACCACGCTGGCTCGACCTTCAAGGATCGGTTCTAGCAACTTGTGGTAGTCGGCGGGATTGTACTCCAAATCTCCGTCCTGTATGATGACGATATCCCCTGTCACATGTTGCAATGCAGTTCTTATGGCCGCGCCTTTGCCTGTATTCTGATCATGATAGACGACTCTTACCTCATCGTCCGCTATTTGGCTCAGGATCTCACGGGTTCCATCGGAAGAATGATCATCAACAACTATGATCTCCTTCGACAAGCTCAGGATGCCAGCCTTCTCAAGATCAACCTCTTGCACCTGTCTAAGCGCCTCCCGTATCGTGTGCAACTCGTTGTGAACGGGAATGATGACCGATAGTTTCAACTCACGTTTCACGTTTGACGTTTCACGGCGTCTTGGTTTCATGTCTGTAGTACCACCGACGGGCAAAGAGCCATCCCACCGAGCACAGTAGGCGGATACAGGCAAGCGGTAGCAGGAAGAGATTGGCAAGCTTTCTGAGTAACAGGACGAAGAAGTTCTGCTGCAGGGAGGCACCTGAGAAGAGCTTGTCCCGCAGACGCCACTTGATGTGGCTCCAGATGATGCGCCGGTGGCGATAATCCCACTCGAAACTGTCGCCGTTTTCGTTGTAAACGATCATGCGGGGCGCTCGACACATAAAGGTAAGCACTTTGAATTTGTTATATCTCCCCTCTCCCTCGTGGGTGAAGAGCGCTACTTTGCAGTCGTATTCCTGCCGACGCAACTCCCACAATTGACGCGCCAGGAAAACTCTGAGATTGCTGTAAACCGCCGTGTCGCCGACACCTGGGTGCCGCGACAGTTCGTCCAGGATGTCCGGGTCCGTCAACACGGTGATTTCGCCGTGCGGGAACCTCTTTCCGAGGCTTTCCAACACCATCAGCAGGTTGGGCAACGAGCCCGATCTCACCACCAGAATATTCTGTGACAGCGGACTACAGGATTTAACAGACTTTGCTTCCCTTTGCTCCACAGCTCCCCTGCTCCCTTCCTCCCCTGCTCTCAGTTAATATCTTATCATACATTTCTTCGACCTGCCGGATGATGATTTCCCAATCGTATTCCGTTTCCACCCGTCTTCTGCCATTTCGGCCCAGTTTCTCCCTCAGGGCCTTGTCCTTTAACAGCCTCACCGTCTGAGCAGCGAATCCCTGTGGATCATCGGCTATCAGAACGTCCTCGCCAGGTGTGCAGTCAATGCCTTGACTCCCCACGCTGGTGGTAACAACGGGTTTAGCCATCCCCCAAGCTTCGAGGATTTTGACCCGCATACCCGTGCCGAGCCACAGAGGGGCTACGTACACCGCACTCCTGGCGATGTAAGGTTTTATGTCCTCAACCCAGCCGGTGACAACAACGTTGTCCATCTTACCTAGCCTTATGATTTCATCAGGGGGGCTGGAGCCAACAATGAACAGCTTTGTCTCAGGGATTTCCTTTCTTATGAGCGGTAGGATCTCCCTGCAAAAGTGGATTATCCCGTGGATGTTGGGAGAATGCCTGAAGTAGCCGATGAAGACCAGGCTGTTGGGTTCCTCCGGAATATCCTGCGGCACGAAACAGGAGGTGTCTACAGCCATAGGGACGACTTCGATATCGAGCCTTGGCTCAAAAGACAGCAGTTCTTTTCTATCGGCATCGGTCAGAGCCACGATCTTATCGAATCGGCGACAAGCTTTTAGCTCATAATCAATCATCACCAGCCACCCCATGAGGGCTTTGAATTTCTCCCACGAGAAGGGGAAGCTTTCGAAGGCCCGGCGGTGTGTGGCGAAGGCCACTTCGTGCTCCGTCAGCAGGGTGCAAGACCGCACGGTGTCAGGCACATATTGCGCCATTTGGGTATACTCTATCTGCACGATGTCGAAGTCCCTCTCCGAGAGCAACCTGTGAATCTCTGCTTCCATTGGAGTGGAATTGAACTCACTGACCACGAAAGGCTCCAGCAGCAATGGGCTGCGCCTGCGGTAAGGCGGCTTTCGGTGGATGACCACAACCTCCTGGCAATATCTCTCCAGCTCCGGAACATACTGAAGCTCGCTCTCCTTGTCAATGAAAGTAACCACACTCACCTGGTGCCGCTGGGCCAGCAGCCTGATCATGGTGTACATCCTGCCCGCTCCGGCGTGGACGCCAACGCAGGGGATGTAGGGGCAGATGAAGAGGATGTTTTTGGATATTGGATATTGGGTATTGGAGGCCTGCCCTGAGGCTAGTCGAAGGGTTGGAGGTTGGAATTTCTCCTTGTAGTGGAACAGGTCTGATGATACCGTTAACACCTCCCGATCGCTTAGTCTGCCCGAACGGTTCTCTCTGCCTCTCCGCTGCCAAACCTCCCCCAACTGGCCTACGGCACTGGCGAAAGCGGCTAGATAGGTGTAGTTGCCGAGCATGTAATTCCACACCAGCCTGCCCAGGAGAACGAAGGGGTGGAGGAGGAGCAATCGGGTGTCAGTGAAGTTCTTCCATAAGAAGAGAAAATGGTTTCTATTGACTGCCTTATGAGTGAAATCCGCGTCGTAGGCCTTGCCGATGGTGCCCCGGTGTTTGTGATGCACTACGCTGCGCGGCTCATAGAGAACCTTCCAGCCTCTTTTCCAGGCTCTATAGGAAATGTCTGTGTCTTCCCAGTAGAAGGGCTGGAAAAGCTCATCGAATCCACCCAGGGCGAGAAACTTGTTTCTATCGAAGGCTGACGAGCCTCCACCAGCGTAGAGCACTGGGCGTCCCTGATCCGCATCTCCCGGCTCATCATGAACAACCTGCAGGAAGCCTAGTTTCAAGAAGCCTCGCGTCTGACCGGTTTCCTCGCGTCGCTTCTCAACATCCCAGAAGTGAATCTGCGAGCTCACGGCGAAAACGGTCTCATCATTGAAACCATCGAGCAGAGGGCGCAGAAAGCCCTGGTCAACGATCATGTCGTTATTGAGAAAAACAATGATCTCAGTTTGGCTCTCTGCCACGCCAGCATTGCAACCGCCTGCGAATCCCCTGTTGCTATCAAGCTCCAGCACTTTGACCTCAGGATAGTTGGCCTTGAGGAATGGCACACTGTCATCGCTGCTGTGATTGTCCACCACGATGATCTCATGACCCTCACCATCACTCTTCACCGCCTCCACGACAGAGGGCAGGCATTGCTCCAGCAGCTCTCTGCCGTTCCAGTTGGGGATAATGATAGTGGCCCTGCTGGTATCGGGCCTGCCCAACTTCGTGTTTCGTGTTTCGTGTTTCGTGTTTCGTGGTAAGCGAAGCGGCGTAAGCGAAGCGGCGTAACCCACAATGTCGGCGAGGACGAGAGAGGCCACGATGCCCAAGACAAGGGGCATAAGAAGCATTATAACAAACGGAAAGGCAAGGACAAAGAGCATGTCCCTCAGCAATGTTGGAAGTTGGAAGCTGGAAGCTGGATTATCCAATCTCTAATCTCTAATCTCCAATTCTTAATTTTCCAAACAGCTTGTAATACCAACTTTGCTTGACCCGGGTCAACTCTTCATTCAGTTGAAGCGTCCATTGCGTGCGGTCTTCGAACTCACTCCGTAACTGCCTGAGATGTTGGTCTTTTTGCTCCAACTCTTCCAGGAGTTGCAGGGCCCACTGGGTTTGCACCTCCAGCTCATCCTGTAAGCTCAGTATCCGCCGATCTTTCTCCTGTACCGCGTCCCGGAGCTGCAGCGCCCACTCCGTCCGCTCATCGAACTCCTCCTGCAGCTTCCCAAGATGTTCTTCCCTTTTCTCAAAGTCATCCTTCAGCTTCAAGGCCCACTCTGTCCGCTCCTTCAACTGATCTTGAAGCCCCAGGGCCCAGTTCCTCTGGTCCTCCAATTCGCCCTGCAACTCAACTATCCGTTGTCCTTTCTCATCGGCCTCTTGTTGAAGCTTGAGGGCCCACTCCGTCCGCTCCTCACGCACATCCTGCAACTCAAGTATCCGGCGATCTCTATCCTCGACTTCTCCTCGAAGCTTGAGAGTCCATTCCGTCCGCTCCTCGAACTCACGTTGTAGCTTGCTGATATATGCGTCCTTCTTCTCCAACTCATACCTAAGCTGCAACGCCCACTCCGTCCGCTTCTCAAGTTCATCTGCCAGAGCGGCTACCCGCGGCTCCTCCAGCTTCAAGCTTAGTAGCAGATCAGCCAACTTTAGCTTGATGTCTACTGGAGTATCGGCCTTGACTCTTCCGTATCTACCTGCAATGTAATCCCTATCCAAGCTGTGCTGCTTGCTGGCCAATATCACCGTCCGATAACAGGGCGGCCGGTTGTCGCTAACGTAGAGATTCTGATTATAGAACTTGTTGATCATGGCCACCAGTTTCTCGGAGCTCGGCAGGGCCTGGACCGTCGAGATCGCCATCATCATCATCACCAGCCAGTTGTACAGGTAACCATTGGGTATTTCCAGGTGTTGCACGCCATTCTGGTCAAGGAAAGAGAGCGTTTCATCGAGACCAGGAAGCCCTCTGGCAAAATGCTCTTCCAGGGAATGGTTAGGGTGGCCGATTTTCTTGATGAAGAACTCGTTGACGATCTCCTCGGCGAGAGAGATGTTTTCATCCTCAAAAGGCGCGGCCAGTAACACGTAGTTCCTGCTGATTCGAAGCTGCTCCCCCAGAAACCCAGGCCTCCGGTCAGGCGGGATGTGCTCCAGGGTATCTACGCTAACCACCAAATCGAAACTGTCATTCTCAAATGGCAGCCTTGCCCCATCGCCCTGAACGCGGTTCCGTCCCTCCAAAGGCAGCATGTCCAGGATAAACGTGTCGTCCTGCGGCAAGAAATCCGCAATCAGCCCGGAATGCCCCCCGACATCCAGGATCCTCAATCGGCGGCCGTCTCGGATCAAGCCCACAAGCTCTTCCACCATCTTGTATCTTTGATATTGGTCGAAAGGCAGTTCGAGTTTATTCATCTCTCTAATCAGTCCAGACCTCCTGCACCGCAACGCCCAATTCGCGACGATCCTCGCTCAGTCCTGCCTCGGCGGGTATCAGGGTCTGTCTCACTTCGATGGTCACTTTGATGGGCCTGCTCATATTCGGTTGAGGCAGGCGGAAGGAAAAAGTCCGAGGGTCGGTGCCGGTTAGATCAAACTTGCCTACTACTCTGCCATCAACGTAGACCCTCCCCGATTGGGGGCTGAGGGCTGGTTGGGGACACCAGGCTATCATGGAGAGTTGGCTGGCAGACCCATCTGGCATCAAGAGCAGCGAGGCCCTTTTTCCCGTCCAGCGCACTTTGGGGGGCCAGTCTTCGACCTCGTGCCACTCCCCATCCAAACAATGCTCATCGTTCTCCCCCATCAGGACGTGGGTGGGTAGCCTTTCAAACTTCAAACTTCCAAGGACACGCCCCCCCTCAATCCCCCCCAACCCTTCGACCTTGCTCAGGGCAGGCTTTGGGGGGGAGGTTTCAACCTCCAACTTCCCAGAAGTATCTAGGGGGTGGCCACCGAGCCAGCGATGGGGCAGTGCGACCAAGCCCCCGTCTTCCGCTCCCCACACGGAAAACTGGTACATCTGGCGGTGCATGTCGTAGGGAAGCTGCCACTTGTCGTCAGGCCAGATCCCGACACTGACAGCATAAGTGCCTGCGGACAGGGGCAGTTCGCCATACTCCAGTTCAACTACCCCTTTTCCAACCCCGGCGTCATAGCGAATCCTCTTGGCAAAGGTGTTGGTGCCATGGATGTGCAACCTATCGCTGCGGTGAATGCCCACCCCAAAGGTCAGATCGGCGACAGGCTCTTTCACCTTATAGTATAGCCTAATTCTCATCGTTTCGCCAGTTTGATAAACGTGTCGCTCCTCCCCATCTCCGCTTAGAAGCTGCACCTCGTAGATCTCGACCTCACCACTGCCCCACCGGTTCTCCAGTTGTTGCTCCTCCAGCTCGTACCTAAGATGGCGATGCTTCTTGTCTAAAGCCACCCCTTCCTTCCTGCGCAGGTCATCCAAGTAATCGTAAATCACCTTGTCGGGGTTGCCCATAGACTGGATGTCCCCCTGCTCAAGCCAGACGGCCTGGTCACACAACTTCCGCACCGTCTCCAAGGAATGGGAGACAAAAACCATCGTCCTGCCTTGCTTCTTGAACTCTTCGATCTTTGCCAGGCACTTTTTCTGAAATGCCTCGTCGCCAACGGCCAGCACCTCATCAATCAGCAAGATGTCTGGTTCGATGTTGATGGCGATGGCGAAGCCCAATCGCATGTACATCCCCGACGAGTAATGTTTCAGAGGCGCATTGATGAAGCGCTCCAGCTCAGCGAATTCCACTATCCCTTTGAACTTGGCGTCCATTTCCTCCTGGCTCAGCCCCAGGATCGAGCCATTGAGATAGACGTTTTCCCGCCCTGTGAGATCGGGATGGAAGCCGGCTCCCAACTCGATCAGCGCGAACACCTTGCCATCAACAGTGATGCTACCTGAGGTGGGTTCCAGGATGCGCGTGATCAGCTTGAGGATGGTGCTCTTCCCGGAGCCGTTAGGCCCGATGATGCCCAGCATCTCCCCCCGCTCCACCTCGAAGCTGACGTCCTTCAGGGCCCAGAGCTCCTCCCGCGAACGGCTGCGCCACAGGGCGCCGATCACCAACTCCTGAAAAGACCTCGGCCGGGCGTGGTGAAGGATGAAGCGCTTGGAGACCTTCTCGAACTCGATGGCCGCCGCCATCACACCTCCTCGCCGAAGACAGGGCTGTAGCGAGTGAAGACGAAGTAGCCCACCACCAGAGCGATCACCGAGGTGACAAGGGTGCGGAAAATGAACCCCGGCTCCATTGATATTCCGTGATAGATAACGATCCGATACCAAGAGATGAAGGAAGCCATAGGATTGACCCAGTACATCCATCTAGCATACTTAGGAACAAGGTCCTCGATACGGTAGAAGACGGGGGTCAAGAAGAACCAGGCCAGCATGCCCACCTCCATGATGATCTTCGTATCGCGATAGAAGACGTTCAGGGTAGCGAAGATCAGAGCCAGGCCCAGGGTGAAGATTGTTTGTATGAAGATGATCAGCGGCAAGTACAACGCCCAGGGGGTGAGCCGAACCCCGAAGGCGAACAACATGGCGAAGAGGACGATCAAGGCCAGGAGGAAGTTGACCAGGTTAGCGAGCACGATCGAGATAGGCAGCACCTCCCGTGGAAAATACACTTTCTTGATCAGATGCGCATTGCCCACGATGCTATCAATGGCGCCCATGATGGAAGTATTGAAATAGTTCCAAGGCAGAAGGGCACAGAGGATAAAAATGGGGAATTTGGGGATGACGTTGTTGGGCATCAGGATGGTGAAGAGGACCGTGTAGACAGTCATCATCAGCAAGGGGTTGCCCAAAGACCAGACAAAGCCCAGGACAGAGTTGCGGTAGCGCAGCTTGATGTCCCGGATCACCAGGTTCCTCACCAACTCTCGATATTTAACTAATTCCAGAATTCTTTCTTTCATCTCTTACCTCATCCGTCGAGCCGAACTGGCCCGGCGCTCGATCACCAGGTGGCTTGTGCAGTGATACCAGACTCTAAACGAAATACCAAAGATGCGAGGACACCCTTCTAGCCGCTCCATTGCTATCTTGGACCAATCTATCACTTCTTGCCGACCAGAATGGGACGATGGCGCCTCGCCTCCCCGCATCACTTCCCTTCGGATTTCTTCTCCCGCAATCTCATCCAGGCAACTGGCGAACTTGGCCAACCAAGCCCGTTCGAAATCGAGCGTCTCTGGCATTTTGCTGTCCTTCCTCGAATCAGTACCCCTGTTCGTCCTACAGATGAGGGCTAAGCAAGGCTTCGCGCTCAAACAGCACCTTCATGCCGTTTTCAATGACTCTTTGTGTCCCTTCGTCCAGGGGCAGTTGAGCCCAGTCCGACGTGGTCAGGCCATACTCTACTTCGTGTCCGCCAACATACCAAACCCGAAGCGATGTAACCTTCCCATAGTCGGTACTGTACCTTAACACTGCGGATAAGTCGATGTAGACATATGGTGGCACAG
>CAYMKL010000057.1:0-26807 GCA_964390805.1 uncultured Anaerolineae bacterium
GTGCCACCATATGTCTACATCGACTTATCCGCAGTGTTAAGGTACAGTACCCAAGTTTTGGCTATACCCTATTCAAATCAAAGGAGGTATGAACATGCCTGAGTTTGTCAATCCCTTCAGCGGAAAGGTACCAGATCGCAAACTTACTACAGAGGAGCTGGTGCGGGCGATTCGCCTGAACCTCGCCGCCGAGCACGAGGCGGTGCACCTCTACATGGCCCACGCCGACGCCACCGACCACCCCCTGGCCAAGGAGGTGCTCATTGACATCGCCAACGAAGAGCGGGTTCACGCCGGTGAGTTCTCTCGCCTGCTCGAGATCTTGACAGGCGATGAGGATAAATGGCTGGAGGAAGGCGCGGAGGAAGTGGACGAGATGGCGGCTGAGCTCGGTATGACCGCGGCGGCCGGCAGTGAGGAATCCACCATCGGGTCGTTGAAGGAGTGATCAGACAAAGAAGGAGGAAGTGATATGGCTAACAAGTACTTAGCTCGAGAGGATGCTCCCTTTGGAGCAGAAACGTGGAAAATGCTGGACTCTGTGATGAAGGAAGCGGCCAAAAGCCAACTTGCGGGCCGTCGCCTGCTGCACATCGAGGGCCCCTTCGGTTTGGGGTTGAAGACAGTGCCCTTGCAGGATGTCGAAGTGGAACCAGGTGTGATCGTCGGCGAGTTTCTGCCTGTTCTGCTGATCCAGAAGACATTTGCTCTCAGTGTGCGAGATCTGGCCAGCTATGAGAGGGATGGAATAACGCTCAACACGAGCGCGGTGATTGAGGCTGCCATGGAGTGTGCCCGGTTGGAGGATGAAGTGATCTTCAACGGAAAGTCACTCTTGCCCGGTCTGTTGACGGCAGATGGCGCGAACGAGCTGCAACTCTCCCCGTGGGACGAGGTCGGCGAGGCTGCTGAGGACATCATCAAGGCCATGACCACCCTCGACAAGGCAGGCTTTCACGGCCCCTACTCCCTGGCTTTAGCGCCCAGCCGCTACAATCTTCTGTTCCGCCGCTATCCCAGGGGGAACTTCAGCGAGATGGAGCACGTGAAGACGATGGTGACTGAGGGCGTCTTCAAAGCGCCCATGCTCGAGAGCGGCGGCGTGTTGCTGGCTTCGGGCCGCCAATTCGCTTCCATCGTGCTGGGGCAGGACATGACCATCGGTTTCGTCGGCCCCACCGGCGAGGAGATAGAGTTCTCGATCTCCGAGAGCCTGGTGCCCGTCATCCGCCAGCCACAGGCCATCTGCGTCCTGAAGTAGTAGATGGTCGCTGTATCCCCCAGGCCAGAGGACTTGGGGGATACAGACTCACTCGGTAGCAAGGAAAACCGTCGTTCTATTCGCAGGTAGGAAGTCCCATGGACGTAAAGCAAGCCATACAGACGAGAAGAGCATATCGCTCGCTGGACCCTGTGGAAATAACCGAAGAGCTTATTAGGGACCTGGCCGAGAGCGCCCGTTTGGCTCCTTCTTGCTTCAACAACCAGCCCTGGAGATTCGTCTTCGCCCAAGACCCTGAGGTCTTGAAGAAACTGCATGGCGCTATGTCGAGAGGCAATCAGTGGGTTCAGGCTGCCTCCATGATCATCGCCGTGTTCAGCCGCGAGGACCTGGACTGCCGCACCAAGGGCAGGAACTATTACCTCTTTGACACGGGGATGGCAACAGCCTTTCTCATACTGACGGCCACGGAGATGGGACTGGTGGCCCATCCGATAGCCGGATTCAATGAACAGGCGGTCAAGGAGATCCTCGGCATCCCCGAGGACATGAAGCTTATCACTGTGGTGAACGTCGGCAAACACTCCGAAGCCATAGGCCCTCTTCTTTCCGAGAAACAGGTGGAGTCGGAGAAAAACAGGCCGGAAAGGCTACCCCTGGAGGAGTTTGCCTATGTGAATGGATTCACTTGTTCTCTCAAACAGACCTGACCGAGGACTTGGCTATCCTCAACCAAATCGTTGAAACGCTGAATCGGGCTGTGGATGTGCGTGGCGCGCTCGACTCTGCTCTGGAACGGTTGGTTGAGCTGATGGGGTTGGAGACTGGATGGGTCTTCGTGAAGGCCCCGACAGCCCAGGATGGCGGGGAGGATGCAGGCTACGTGCTGGCGGCCCACCACAACCTGCCACCCGCGCTGGCTAACGCTGGCGTATGGACGAGTGGCTGCAATTGCCAGAGTCTTTGTGACCAGGGGCGCCTGACTGGGGCGTATAACGAGGTGCGTTGTAGCCGTCTGGGCGGCGCGAGCGGTGACCGGCGCGGGCTCGCGGTGCACGCTTCGGTGCCCCTGCGCTCCGGTGACCGTATCCTGGGCATCCTCAACGTGGCCGGGCCAGACTGGGCGTCTTTCAGCCCCCGGGCCCTGGCACTGCTGACCAACGCCGGCAACCAGATGGGCATCGCTCTGGAGCGGGCGCAACTCTTCGACCTGCTGAGGGAGCAGCGTATTCACGAGCAGGCAGCGCTGCTCGACCTTTCCAACCAGTTGTTGAGACGGTTGGACTTGGACGACGTGATGGACTACCTGGTCAAAGAGGCGCGTCGCTTGCTACACGCTGACGCCTGCGCGCTGTTGCTCCCTGGAGATGAGCCCGGCTGCCTGGTCTTCCGCGCCGCTAGCGGTTGGCGTTTCGACCCTGTGGCCAGTCAGCGCCAGGTGTCCGCTGACGAGCACAGCGGCCCTGGGTTGGTGATGCGCACGCAGCAACCCCTGCTCATAGAGGACATCGAGGCGAGCGAGCCAGCTATCTGGGGAACGGATTGGATTGCGTCGGAGGGCTTTCGGGGACACGCAGTGGTCCCTCTGGTCGTTGATGGCCGCTCCATCGGCGTGCTGATGATTAACACGTGGCAGCCATGGCTGCTGAACGAGGACGAGGTGCGCTTCCTGCGCCTGATGGCCAACCAGGCAGCTATCGCTATCGAGAAGGCACGGCTGCATCGCGAGGAGATCGAGCGCCAACGGCTGGAGCGGGAACTAGCCATCGGTCGGCAGATTCAGCTTGGCCTGTTGCCAAAGGACTGCCCGGTCGTACCAGGCTGGGAGTTCGCCGCGGTCTACCAGGCAGCGCGTCAGGTAGGGGGCGACTTCTACGACTTCCCCGAGTTGCCGGGCGAGCCTGGGCGACTGGGACTAGTCATCGCCGACGTGGCCGACAAGGGGGTGCCTGCGGCCCTGATGATGGCCCTCAGCCGCGCGATGGTTCGTACTGCCACAGCCGACGGCCGCGGCCCATCGGCTGCGCTGGGCTTGGCCAATGAGTTGATACTGAAACACAGCCAGACGGATCTCTTCGTGAGCGCCTTTTATGCTACGCTGGACACCCGCGGTGGCCGGTTGACCTATGCCAATGCTGGCCACAACCGGCCGCTGTGGGTGCAGATCAGCTCAGGTGAGATCCAGGAACTGGCTGCGCGGGGCATTGTCTTGGGCGTTCTTGAGGACATCGAGTTGGAGGAGCGGGAGATTGACGTGGCCCCCGGTGACCTCCTGGTCTTCTATACCGACGGCGTGACCGAGGCGATGAACACCGACGGCCAGCAGTTTGGCAGGGAGCGGTTGCGGGCGGCTGTGGCGGCCACTCCGGAGGCCAGTGCGCAACACATCATTGCGGCAGTGGTGGATGCTGTCAGGGCCTTCACCGGCGATGCCCCACAGTCAGATGATCTCACCCTCTTGGTGGTCAAGCGGTGCCCCTGACTGTCTAAACAGGCCGGCAAGAGTTCCTCTAACTTTTAACCCTGCTATGGAGAGACTAGAGAAGTACAAGGGAGGTGTTGGCAATGCCAGCAGTTGAAATCAAGCCCGATGTCTATTGGATAGGTGTAAACGACAGGACCACAGACCTCTTCGAGGGCCTGTGGCCGATCGCAGAAGAGGGGGTCTCTTACAATGCCTATCTGATCAACGACGAGAAGAAGGCTGTTATTGACCTGTCCAAGGCGCTGAAGACGGACGAGTTCTTCGATCACATCGCTGAAATCGTGGAGCTCTCCGAGATTGATTACATCATCATCAACCACATGGAGCCGGATCACACCGGTGTGCTGCGCACTCTCAGGAAGATAGCGCCCCACGCGATCATCCTGGGTTCCCCGAAGACCAAGGCCATGCTGGACTCTTTCTACGGCGTCACTGAAAACGTCAGGGCCGTCGGGGATGGGGAGACGCTCTCCCTGGGCAGAAGGACGCTGCAATTCTTCTCCACGCCCTTCGTGCACTGGCCGGAGACGATGATGACCTACGAGACGACGCATCGTATCCTCTTCTCCTGCGACGCCTTTGGTGGCTATGGGGCCCTCGGTGGCGCCATCTTCGACGATGAGTGCACGGAGCTGGACTTCTACCAGAAAGAATCGCTCCGCTACTACGTCAACATCGTGGCCAAGTTCAGCAGGCCCGTGCTTAAGGCCATCGAGAAGCTGGCCGATGTGCCGGTGGAGATCATCGCCCCGTCTCATGGGCTCATCTGGCGGGAGCAGCCTCAACTCATCTTGAAGCTCTACCAGAAGTGGGCCGAATACGCCAGCGGCGAAACCGAAGTGGGGATAACCTTCATCTACGGCTCAATGTACGGCAACACTGAGGCCATGATGAACGCCGTGGCCCGGGGCATCGCCCGCGTGGGGGTTCCCCTGGACATCTTCGACGCAGCCAGAACCGACGTCAGTTACATCCTCCCCTCTCTGTGGACCAAGGCAGGGGTGATGGTGGGTGCTCCCACCTACGAGGGCACACTGTTCCCGCCGATGGCCCGGGTGCTGGAGATGGCTGTGCTCAAGCGCGTGCTGAACAAGAAAGTCGCCTATTTTGGCAGCTATGGGTGGAGCGGTGGGGCTCTGAAGCATCTCAAGAAGATCGTTGAACCTGTGAGGTGGGAGCTGGTGAACTCCTTCGAGTTCACTGGAAAGCCCACCGAGGAGGACCTCAAGAGGGGGGAGGAATTCGGAGCTAGCTTTGCGGAAGTGATAGGGAGTAATGAGAAATGGGCAGCGAGTGATCAGGAATGAGTAACGAGTCAAATGGTCGAAACTCATCACTCATTGGCTCGTTGACTCGGTACCTCTAGCAAGGAGGCACACATGCCAACAAAAAAAGGTAGCGTCCCTGGTCGCCATGACGAGCACCATACCATGTTCTACGGTATCTCCACTTGCGTTTGGTGCAAGCGGACTCGCAGGTTTTTGGAGGACCAGGGGGTCGCGTTTGACTATGTCTACGTGGACCTACTTTCAGGTCAGGAACGGGAGGAGGTGCTGGCCCAGGTTCGTCGCTGGAATCCTAGAGCGTCGTTCCCCACTATAGTGGTTGACAACTCGAGGGTCGTGATTGGGTACAAGCCGGAGAAGATCAAGGAGGCGCTGAGGCTATGAACGAAGAGATTGCCATTCCTACTGAGAAGGTGGACGCGCTCTACGAGCGGCTGGACCGGGAGGCGGAGGCTTCTGGCTACCACCTCAACCCCGACCGAGAGTTCACCAGGGATCTGGTGAAAGGGCTGCTCGTCAACGAACAGCGTTATGGCTACTGGGCTTGCCCCTGTCGGCTGGCCATGGGGGACAAGCGGAAGGACCTGGACATCATCTGCCCCTGTGACTACCGGGACCCTGACCTGCTCGACTGGGGGAACTGCTATTGTGCCCTGTATGTCTCCGACGAGATCCTGCGGGGAGAGCAGGAAGCCCGGCCCATTCCGGAGCGCCGCCCACCTGAGGGAGAGCGCCCTCAGGAGATCTCCGCCCGCGCGCCCGCTCGGCCCGGCGAGGAGCCGGCTCTACCTGTCTGGCGGTGCAGGGTCTGCGGCTACCTCTGCGCCCGCGAGAGCCCTCCCGCTGTCTGTCCGATCTGCAAGGCCAAACGGGAGCGCTTCGAGCGCTTCTGGTGAGACAACAAGAAACCAGGTTTTTGGGACCCTTGTCCCAAGACGATCCACCATGGCAGGCATTTTCTGTGCCCCGACAGCACTTTCTATACGGAAAAACCTGGTTTCTACTACCTTGTCCAGAGTCCAGCATCGGAGGATGGTTGATGATAGGCACCGTCATAAACGTGATCACCGTGATAGCAGGCGGCACTTTGGGCACCCTTTTGGGCGAAAGGTTGCCTTCGCGCATCCGTCACATCGTCATGCAGGGGGTGGGCCTGGTGACCCTGGCGGTGGGGATGAGCATGGCCATCACCACCAAGAACTTCCTGCTGGTGTTATTGAGTATCGTCATAGGCGGCATAGTGGGAGAGTGGTGGGCGGTAGAGGAGCGGCTGGACGAAGCCGGGAAGTGGCTGGAGGTCAGGGCTGCTCGATTCCCCTTCCTGGCTCGGGGTGAATTCACCAAAGGTTTCGTCACCGCCAGCCTGGTCTTTTGCGTGGGCCCCATGACCATCTTGGGCTCCATTCAGGATGGCCTGTCGGGCGATTACACCCTGCTGGCCATAAAGAGCGTGCTGGATGGCTTCTCTGCGCTGGCCTTCGCTGCCTCCATGGGGATGGGGGCGACCTTCTCCGCCGTCACGGTGCTTGTGTACCAGGGAGTTCTCACCCTGGGAGCCTCTCTCTTCCAAAACGTTCTCACCGATGCAGTCGTAACGGAGATGACAGCCACCGGTGGGGTCATGATTGTGGGGATTGGTCTTTTGCTGCTGGAGATAAAACGGGTCAGGGTGGCCAACTTCCTGCCCGCTCTGGCCATTGTCCCACTGCTGGTGGCCTTGTGGGAGAGGTGGGGGCCTCGTTGAGAGGACTGTGTGCTCAAGGGAGAGACGGGGTTGAGTCATGATTTGGTACTGTTTCTGCAATGTGTTGGGGGAATTAACTGATGAGAGGTCAAGATAAGACAAAAGAGCAACTAATAAGTGAATTCGTAGAAATGCGACAGCGAATTGCTGAACTGGAAGCATCGGACGCTGAGCGCAAGCGGGCGGAGGAGGTACTGCGGGCATTGTCCTCGCGTTATGAAGCCACTCTGGCTGCGGTTCCGGACATCATCGTGGAAGTGGACGCTAACAAAGTCTACACCTGGGCGAACCAGGCAGGGTTTGAGTTTTTCGGGGAAGATGTCTTGGGCAAAGAAGCAGCGTTCTACTTTGAGGGCGAACAAGACACTTACGGCTCAGTCCAACCGCTTTTCAACGGCAATGAAAACGTGATCTATCTTGAAAGCTGGCAGCGACGCAAAGATGGCAAAAAATGCCTCCTTGCCTGGTGGTGCCGGGTACTCAAAGACGCGAATGGGAACGTGACAGGGGCCTTATCCACTGCCCGCGACATTACCCAGCGCAAGCGGGCAGAGGAGGCGCTGCGGGAGAGCGAGGAACGTTACCGCTGCACTCTCGACAACATGCTGGAAGGTTGCCAGCTCATAGGTCTTGACTGGCGCTATCTCTACGTTAACTCCGCCGCCGCCAGACACGGCCGCCGGACGAAGGCGGAGTTGACGGGGCAAAAAATGGTGGAAATGTATCCTGGTATTGAAGATACGGGCATGTTTGCTGTTCTGCAGCGCTGTATGAGTGAGCGCACTCCGCACCACATCGAGAATAGATTTACCTATCCCGATGGCACGATAGGGTGGTTTGAGCTTAGCATTCAGCCTGTGCCCGAAGGAATCTTCATTCTCTCTATTGACATCACCGAGCGCAAGCAGGCAGAGGAGCAGATTCTCGGCCTGGCTACGAGGCTCAAGGCCATCGCTCGCCCCGCCCGCCAGATGTCTGCCCTGCTTGACCTGGATGAGCTGACAGAACAGGTGGTGCGGTCTTTGCAGGAGGTCACCGGCTGCTATAATGCCAACCTCTTCTTGCTGGAGGACGATGGCCTGGTGTTGGTCGCTGGCCGGGGGGGGTATGAAGATGGCAAGCCGCCTCTGGGTCATCGGCTCTCCCTGGGGCAGGGGATCATCGGCCACGCGGCCCAGACTGGCCAGCCTTTGTTGGTGCCCGACGTCAGTCAGGCCCCCCACTACGTGGCCTGGGCAGGGCTGCCCCACACCCGCTCGGAACTGGCCGTGCCGGTGAAGCACGGTGACGAAGTGCTAGGCGTGGTGGACATGCAGGCTATGGAGCCCAACGCCTTCGACGTTGCTGACCTGGAAGCACTAGGCGTGCTCGCTGATCAACTGGCAGTGGCCTTAGATAACGCTCGTCTTTACGAGGAGACGCAGCAACTGGCTGCCTTCAACGAGAGCATCGTTCAGAGCATGGCCGAGGGCATCGTCGTGGAAGACACCGAAGGTTTCTTCACCTTCGTCAACCCGGCTGCGGCGGCCATGCTGGGCTACCTGCCTGAGGAACTGCTGGGTCAGCATTGGATGGCCATCATCCCACCCGACCATCAGCCCATCGTCCAGGCAGCCGACGAACGGCGCATGCGTGGCGAGGCCGACCGTTACGAGTTGGAACTGGTGCGCAAGGATGGCCGGCGGCTGTCTGCACTGGTCAGTGGCATCCCCCGGTTTGAGAAGGGGCACTTCGTTGGCACGCTGGGCGTCTTCACCGACATCAGCGAGCGCAAGCGGGGGGAGCAATTGCTGCGAGCGCTGAACAAGGCAGCTCTGGCTATGGAGAGGGCCCTGACACCGGAAGAGATATTCTCCGCCGTTTCGAAGGAGTTCAAGAAGCTCGGCTTTTCCTGTGCGGTTTTCCTCACAGACGACGACCAGAACAGACTGTTTCCCAAATATCTATCCCACGAGGCTGCAGCAATCAAGGCCGCCGAGAAACTGGTTGGCCTTAAACGAGAGGATTTCTCTATATCTGTCGAATCTGTAGATGTATACAGGAAGGTGGTCAGGGAGAGGAAGACCATCTTTGTGGAGGATGTAGGAGAAGTCGTGCGAGATTTATTGCCCGGGCCCTTAAAGAGGTTCGCCAGGCAAATGGTAAGGATGATAAAAATCCCAAGAGCGCTCGATGCCCCCTTGATGGTGGACGATGAGGTTATCGGGGTGTTGGCAGTGCAGTCGGACGACCTGACGGAAGACGATATACCAGCCGTCACCGCCTTTGCCCATCAGATGGCCGCCGCCTGGCGCAAGGCCAACTTGCTGCAGGAGCTGGAGAGGAGCCTGGCCGAAGTGAAGCAGGCACAGGAAGAACTTCAACGTACTGCGGAGATCTTGCGAAGAACCCTTGGGGCGACCATCCAGGCAATGGCATCAACCGTGGAAACGCGGGATCCCTACACGGCGGGCCATCAACGGCGGGTGGCCAATCTTGCTCGTGCCATGGCCAAAGAGATGGGCCTTTCCAGAGAGCAGATCGAGGGAATCCGCATGGCCGCAGCTATTCACGATATCGGCAAGATAACCATACCCGCTGAGATTCTCAGTAAGCCCGGCCGGTTGGGCGACCTCGAATTGGGTCTGATCAAGATGCATCCCCAGGCCGGATATGACATACTGAAGACAGTAGAATTTCTATGGCCGGTGGCCCAAGTGGTACTCCAGCATCACGAAAGGATGGGTGGCTCTGGGTATCCTCAGGGTTTGTCAGGTGAGGAGATTATGCTGGAAGCAAGAATCTTGGCTGTAGCTGACGTTGTTGAGGCCATGGCCTCTTTCCGACCTTACCGACCGGCCCTCGGTATAGACAAGGCCCTGGAGGAAATCTCGCAGAACAGGGGGATCCTTTACGATCCTGAGGTAGTAGATGCTTGCTTGAAGCTTTTCACCGCGAAGGGGTTTAAGCTCGAGTAACTTCGGTGTCGTATAGGAAATCAAACAGGAGGTGAAAGATGACTATCTTAACTGAGGACGTTCGCAGCAAAGTGCTGGAGGAATTCAAAGAACTGCCAGGAAAGGTGAAACTGGTGGTCTTCACCCAGGAGTTCGAGTGTGCTCACTGCCGCGAGAACACCTCTCTTGCTCAGGAGGTGGCTTCTCTCTCGGACAGGCTGGATATCGAAGTCCGCGACTTCGTCCTGGACAAGGAGGCAGTCGAGCGCTATGGGGTGGACAAGATCCCGGCCATCGCGGTGGAGGGGGAGAAGGACTACGGGGTCCGCTTCTACGGCGTGCCCGCAGGCTATGAGTTCAGCTCGCTCATCGAGGCCATCAAGTCCGTGTCGGCGGGGGAGTCGGGCCTGGCCACGAAGACCAAGGAGGCCCTGGGAGGGCTCAAGGATCCCCTCCACCTCCAGGTCTTCGTCACCCCCACCTGACCATACTGTCCCATGGCTGTGCAGTTGGCACACAGAATGGCTATGGAGAGCGATATGGTGCGGGCGGACATGGTGGAGGCTTCTGAGTTTCCTCACCTGGTGCACAAATACAACGTCTTCGGCGTTCCTAAGACGGTGGTGAACGAGGAGACAGAGTTCGAGGGCTCTTTGCCCGAACCTCTCTTCCTGGCGCAGGTCATGAAGGCAGTAGTGCAGGGATAGCCCTCTGCCGGGATTGGGGGATGAAGCTTAGGAGAATCCCCCAATCTCCAAATCCTGGCAGATGAGGTGCTGAAAATGACGAAGAGAAGAAAAGAAAAGGAGAACAAAAATGGATAAGTGGGAATGTTTGGTCTGCGGGTACGTTTACGATCCTGCCGTGGGTGATCCCGATGCCGATATACCGCCGGGCACGCCTTTCGAGGACATACCCGCCGACTGGGTCTGCCCCGACTGTGGGGCCGAGAAAGACATGTTCGAAAAGCTCGAATGAGTCGCGCCACTGCCATCATCATCGGCAATGGGGTGGCTGGCGTCACCGCCGCCAGAGCCCTCTCCGACGCGGGGGTTCAGGTCGAGGTCTACACCCAGGAAGCTCATCACTACTGCCCCAGGCCACGCCTCCAGAGTTTCCTGGCTGGGGAGCTTGAACTGGAGCAATTGCCTCTCTATCCCCCGGCCTGGTACGAGAAGCGGGGCATCGCCGTGCACCTGGGGGTTGAGGTGGTTGCGCTCGATCCCAGGGCCAAGCAGATCGCCCTGGCCGCTTGTACTGAGCATAGTCGAAGTGCTTGTACTGAGCGTGATCGAAGTAATGGTCGCGAGGTCTCTTACGACCGGCTGCTCCTGGCCACTGGCAGCCGTCCCTTTATCCCGCCCATTGAGGGTGTGGACAAAGCCGCTTCATCGTATGTACGTAGCGGCGGTGTTTTCAGCCTGCGCACCGTTGAGGACGCTTTGGCCATCCGGAATTGGGCCGAGGGGGCAAAGCGGGCTGTGGTCATAGGCGGCGGGCTTTTGGGCCTGGAAGCAGCCAGAGCCCTCACGGTGCTGGGACTGGAGGTGACCGTTCTGGAGCGTGAACCGTATCTCCTCCGCCGCCAGCTCAATGCCGAGGGCGGGGCCCTGATGAGGGAGCTGATAGAGGCTATGGGCATCAAAGTGGCCTTGAACGCCTCCTCTCAGGCCATCCTGGGCAACGGAACCTCCCTCCCAAAGTTGGCCGCTCCCCCTTCATCCCCTCCAAAGCCTGCCCTGAGACCCATCGAAGGGTTGGGGGGGAAAGAGGGGGGGCTTGCCAGCGGCGTTCTGCTGCAGGATGGGCGGAGGATAGAGGGTGATCTGATCCTCATCTCGGCTGGTGTCCGCTCCAACGTGCGGCTGGCCCAGGAGGCCGGGCTGGAGGTCAATCGCGGCGTGGTGGTGGACGAGCACCTGCGCACCAGCGCCGAGGACATCTACGCCGCCGGCGATGTGGCCGAGTTCCGAGGCCAGGTCTACGGCATCATTCCTGCCTGTTTGGAACAGGCGAAGGCGGCAGCTCTGAACATGCTCGGTGAGGAGGTGGCCTACGAAGGCACCATCCCCTCCAACACCTTGCAGGTGGTAGGTATTGACTGCGCTTCCATCGGGCTAGTTCATCCCCCAGAGGGCGAGGGCTACCAGGAATTGAGGAAGTCTGAGGCCGGGGTCTACAAGAAGCTGGTGCTGAAGGATGGGCGGCTGGTGGGAGCCATCCTGTTGGGCGACAGGAAGGATGTTGCACCCATCAGCCGGCTGATTCGCGCGGGGGCTGACGTCTCCCGCTACGCCGAGCGGCTGCTGGACGAGGACTTCGACTGGAAAGGATTACTTTAGAAAGAAAGGAGACTGAAAATGGATTGGCTGAACTTCCTGAAGGTGATGATCATCGAGGAGAGGGCCGCCAGGGACAAGTATCAGTTGGCTGTTGACCTGGCGGACGATCCAGCCATCAGGGCTATCTTCGAAAAGCTCAGGGATGAGGAGGCCTTCCACGCTGACTTCCTGGAAGGGGAGTACGAGGGTCTGGAAAAGGCTCTGTCATCGAGAGATTGATCTGAGCAGAAATCTTTCAGACGGGTAGCAGGCCAATCGTATTGTCCGTCTTAAGGCCAATGATGCCCAACCTGGTTGGGCTGCTATCCTTTTCTGAGGACACAATTGATTTTAGGGAGGTATAGTACTTATGAACAAGCAAGAAGAGGCCCTGGCCGTTTTGCGCCGGGCCATGGAGAACGAGCGGGAGGGGTATCGCTTCTATCTGGAGGCTTCGGAGCGAAGCCCTGACCCGGCGGGCCAGGGAACATTTCGTAGCCTGGCTAGAGATGAGGAGCGGCACCTGGCTCTGTTGCTGGTGGAATTCAACTCCCTCAATGCTGGACAGGGCTGGGTGGAACCAGAAGAAGCCATTGCCCGCCAGGTAGAAGTGGACATCGCCAAGCCTCTCTTCCCCGGCGAGGAGCTGGCTCCACAGGAGAAGTCGCCGTTTGAGGCGACGTGGGCTACCTATGAGGTCGAAGGGCTGGCGGGCGATTTGGCAGTCTTGAAGTTCGGCATGGAGGTAGAGGAGAAGTTCTACAAGATGTACGAGAAGGCTGCTGCCGAGACCGACGACCCGCTGGGCCGCCGGGCCTATGAGTTCCTGATGGAAGAGGAAAACCGACACTACAAGCTCTTGCAGGATGCCCACGATTACCTCAGCGATAACAAGCACTGGTGGGACGACTGGGAGAAACCCTTCTTCGAGGGATGATGGGAAATTGGAAGTTGGAGATTGGAGGTTGGAAATCCAACTTCTAACTTCCAGCACAAGGAGAGTAAATGACACACCACGAGGATCTGGATCAGTTGTGCATTAACACCCTCCGCACCTTAGCTATGGATGGGGTGCAGAAGGCCAACTCTGGTCACCCGGGGCTGCCCATGGGCGCGGCGGCCATGGCCTATGTGCTGTGGACGCGCTTCTTGCGGCATAATCCAGCCAACCCGGCCTGGCCAGATCGGGATCGGTTCGTCCTCTCGGCGGGGCACGGTTCCATGCTGCTGTATGGCCTGTTGCACCTCAGCGGCTACGATCTCCCGCTGGAGGAGTTGCAGAGTTTCCGGCAGTGGGGCAGCCGCACGCCCGGCCATCCTGAGTACGGCCTGACAGCGGGGGTGGAGACCACCACCGGCCCGCTGGGGCAGGGCTTCGCCAACGGGGTGGGCATGGCCATCGCCCAGGCATACCTGGCCGCCCACTTCAACGTGCCCCCTGAGCGATGTCCTGAGCCTGTCGAAGGGCCTGCCGAAGGGCGCCCTGGCCACAAGGTCGTTGACCATTACGTCTACGCCATCGTCAGCGACGGCGACCTGATGGAGGGGGTGGCATCCGAGGCCGCGTCGCTGGCCGGCCACCTGCGCCTGGGCAAGCTGATCTACCTGTACGACGACAACCGCATCTCCATCGAGGGCAGCACCGACCTGACCTTCACCGAGGATCGAGGCCGGCGCTTCGAGGCCTATGGCTGGCACGTGCAGCACGTGGACGGGTATGACCTGGAGGGCATCGCCGCCGCCATCCGTGCTGCCCAGGCCGACCCGCGTCCTTCGCTGATCCTCGCCCGCACCCACATCGGCTATGGCAGTCCCAACAAACAGGATACCGCCAGCGCCCACGGCTCGCCGCTGGGCGAGGAGGAGGTGCGGCTCACCAAAGAGAACCTGGGCTGGCCCACCGAGCCGCCGTTCCTCATCCCCGACCAGGCCCTGGCCTATTTTCGCGAAGCCCTGGAGAGGGGAAGTGCTTGGGAGGCGGAGTGGCAGGCCCGGTTCGAGGTCTACGCCGCCGAGTATCCCGCCTTGGCAGAAGAGTGGCATATGTTGATGGCTGGCGAGTTGCCTGTGGGCTGGGACACAGACCTGCCCACTTTTGGGCCGGAGGATGGGCCACTGGCTACCCGCATCGCCTCGAGCAAGGTGCTCAATGCCATCGCACCTCACCTGCCCACCCTGATCGGCGGCTCGGCGGACCTGGAGCCATCGTGCAAGACTTATCTGAATGGCTACAGCGACTTCTCTGCCGACAACCCTGGCGGTCGCAACTTTCACTTCGGGGTGCGCGAACACGCCATGGGCGGCATCCTGAGCGGCATGGCCCTGTACGGCGGGGTGATCCCCTACGGCAGCACCTTCCTGGTCTTCTCTGACTACATGCGCCCCAGCATCCGCCTGGCAGCCATGATGGAGATACCCGTGATTTACGTCTTCACTCACGACAGCATAGGCATCGGGGAGGATGGGCCGACCCACCAGCCGATAGAGCAACTGGCCGCGCTGCGAGCCATCCCTCATCTCACCGTGATCCGCCCCGCCGACGCGGCCGAGACGGTTGTCGCCTGGCGCGTGGCCCTGGAGCACCGCCAAGGGCCGGTGGCGCTGCTCTTTACTCGACAGAAGCTGCCTGTGCTGGATCGCGCTTCATTGGCCTCCGCCGAGGGTCTGCTGCGTGGCGCCTACGTCTTGGCCGAGGCCGCAGGAGGACGACCCGAAGTCATCCTGATCGCCACGGGCTCCGAGGTGCACCCGACTCTCGCGGCTCAGGAGCGGCTGGCCGAGCAGGGGGTGAGGGCCCGCGTGGTGAGCATGCCCAGTTGGGAGCTCTTCGAGCGGCAATCCCAATCCTACCGCGACGAAGTGTTGCCTCCCGAGGTGACCGCCCGCCTGGCCATCGAAGCCGGGGTGCCGCAGGGCTGGGCTCGCTACGTTGGGGATAGGGGTGATGTGATTGGCATCGAGCGCTTTGGGGCCTCGGCGCCATACAAGGTGCTGTGGGAGAAATATGGATTCACGGCGGAGAGCATCGCCGCCCGTGCCTTGAAGCTGTTAGAAGGAGGAGACGAAACATGACGGAAGACATTCTTGCGTTGCCGCAGGCCTGGCGTATGGCCATCCAAAGGGAGCAGGACGCCCACGACTTCTACATGCAGATGGCCAAGACAACTAGCGATGCCAGCGCCAAAGCCCTGTTTGAGGAGTTGGCGGCTGAGGAAACCAAGCATAAGCAGCGGCTGGAGGCCGAGTACCGTCGCGTTTTCGAGCGCGACATGGAGGAGCCAAGACAGCGCCTGGGTATCTTCGAGCGCGACTTGAGGGAGAAGAAGCTCACTGGGACAGCATAGTGAGATTGAAGGAGTGTTAGCAATGCAGGAAAACATTGTTGCTTTGCAAGCCTTACGCCAGGCCATTCGCCTGGAGCAGGACGGCTACAATTTCTACACCGAGGCTGCGGAAAGGACGGCGGACCCGCGCGGTCGGGAGATGTTTCTCTCCCTGGCCGATGACGAGAAACTGCACCTGCGCATCGTGCAGGATCAGTACGAGGCCCTGAGCGCCGGCCAAGGGTGGGTCCCCTTCTCCGAGGCTCTGGAGCTTAAGCCCGTGGATGTGGATAAATCCCTCTTCCCGCCGGAAAGGGAGGCCTTAGAGAAGTCCATCGGCTCCGAGGCCAGTGATGCTGAAGCCCTGCTGTTCGCGATACAGAAGGAAAACGAGAGTTACGAACTGTACAGGAAAGCGGCAACCGAAACTGACGATCCTGCCGGTAAAGACATGTATCAGCGTCTGGCCAGCTACGAGCATGTTCACTTCGACATCCTGATGCTCAACTACGAGCATCTGATAAGCACCGGAAGCTGGCGCGGTCTGTAAGATGGATGATTGAGGAGAATGGCCGTGAATCAAGCCGATACCATCGAGAAGATTCTCAAGGAAAGCAAGACCATCGCGGTGGTGGGCCTTTCGCCCAACCCCGCTCGCCCCAGCTATGGTGTCGCTCGCTACCTTCAGGCGCAGGGCTACAGGATCATACCGGTCAATCCCATGGTCGAGGAGGTTCTGGGAGAGAAGAGCTATCCCGATCTGGCCTCTGTGTCCGAGGCAGTGGATGTGGTAGACATCTTTCGTCATGCCAAACATGTCCCGGCTATCGTTGAGGCAGCTATCGCCAAAGGGGCGCGGGTGGTATGGATGCAAGAAGGGATAGTCCATCAGGAGGCGGCAGCGAGAGCACGAGAGGCGGGACTGATGGTGGTCATGGACCGCTGCATGTTCAAGGATCACCGTTCCTGGGTGGAAAGAGGTAACGGGTAATGAGTCAACGAGGCATTGGCCGCCGCGTTAACCTGTTGACTTGTTGACTCATTGACTCTCCATTTAACATAAACTCTTGACGAAAATGGTTGAATCTGGTAAAATATTGAGAAGATCGAGTGAGGCACACGGAGGTGGTCGTATGAGCGAAGAACGCCGGCCGCGCGTACCGCCCGGCCAATATGTGACGGAGAAGTTTCCCGTTCTTCATGTAGGTTCCATCAGGCCCTTTGACCGGCAGAGATGGGATTTCAAGGTCTGGGGGCTGGTGGAGACTCAGGTGAAGTTGACTTACGATGAGCTGCGGGCCTTGCCTGTCAAAGAGGTGGTGGCCGACATTCACTGCGTCACTGGCTGGAGCAAGCTGGACACTCGCTGGGAGGGGGTCGTTCCGCAAGAACTCCTGCGCTTGGCCCAGCCCACACCTGAGGCGGCGTATGTACTGGTTCACTGCGAAGGGAGTTATACCACAAACGTGCCCCTGGAGGCTCTGCTCGATGATAGCGTCGTGCTCGCCTACAGATACGAGGGGGAGGAGCTGCCTCCGGAGCACGGCGGGCCTTTGCGGCTGGTGGTCCCCAAGCTCTACTTCTACAAGAGCGCCAAATGGGTGCGGGGGCTGGAGTTCATGGCCGAGGATCGCCCCGGCTTCTGGGAGCAGCGGGGCTATCATAACGATGCAGATCCCTGGAAAGAGGAACGGTTCGCTTGAATACTTTCGTGACGGATCATTAGGAAAGCGGTGGGCTGAAAGGTGACATAATGAGAACGACCTGGCGTATCGGGAGAGTTCTTGGCATAGACATCAACGTAGATTCCAGTTGGCTTATCATTTTCGCCTTGGTTATCTGGACCCTGGCCGGGTCCTATTTCCCAGAGCAATATCCCCGCTGGCCGACTTGGTTGCATTGGATGGTGGGCCTGGTCGCCAGCACCCTCTTCTTCGGTTCGGTGTTGGGCCACGAGTTGGCTCACTCCTTGGTGGCCATCAGCCAGGGAGAGGAGGTGCATAGTATCACCCTCTTCATCTTCGGCGGTGTGGCCAGGATCATCGAGGAACCAGACAAGCCGCTCAAGGAATTGTTCATGGCTATCGTGGGGCCCCTGTTCAGCATGGCCACCGGCATGGCCTTCGGCGCCCTCTGGTTTTTGACTCGAGGTCTCTTTCAGCCCTTGAGCGCGTTGGCCCAGTATTTGGCCATGATCAACGTTACTTTGGCCCTTTTCAACCTCATCCCCGGCTTCCCTTTGGATGGAGGACGAGTGATGCGGGCATTGATCTGGGGGCTCAGCGGGAATCTGAAGGTGGCCACGCGATTGGCCTCTTGGGCGGGCCAGGGGATAGCATTCCTCTTCATGCTGGGGGGTACCTGGCAGATCTTCGGAGGCAATTGGCTCGATGGACTTTGGATCATCTTCATCGGCTGGTTTCTGTACAATGCGGCCACCAGCGGCTATCGCCAGGTGCTGGTGAGAGAGATGATGGGGCAGGTCAGGGCTGGCGATCTCATGACTACGGACTTTGCTACAGTGAGCGGGAACATCACCCTGCAGCAATTAGTGGACGAGCACGTGTTGCGTCTCCGCGAGCACTCCTTTCCTGTGGCTGATGCCGGCCTGTTGCGGGGCATCATCTGCTTGCACGACGTCAAGACGATTCCCAGGGCAAGGTGGCCCTCCACGCGAGTAAACGAGGTCATGACCCCTTGGGCGGAGTTGGAGACTGTCTCCCCTGGAGACGACGGCAGTGTTGTCTTGGCGCGCCTGGACGCTCGTGACGTTCGCCAACTGCCGGTGGTGGAGGGTGAGAGGTTGATCGGCTTGTTGCGCCGCAGCGATGTGCTCCGCTATCTGCAGTTGCGGACTGCCTTGGGGTACTGAGGGAGGCACTTCGGTGGCCCAAGGACAGATAGAGATAACCTGGAAATGGGATTTCCAGTAACTAGTAAAGTAGAGGTGTGGTAGAAGATGTATCCTGAGAGTGAGATTTTGTTTCCCACCCGTTGCATCCCAGGCCTCAAGGGACTGAGGAATGAGCAATGGGAGGAGTTAGTGGAGAGAGTTTCTGCTTTGCCGGAGACTCACGAGGACAGTCTGGCTTTCTGCTTGATGATGATCAGGCTGTGTAAGTGCCTGAGATGCGATCTCGGCAGCTACAGGGCTTCCCTGGGTTGTTGTACCTGTGCACAGCGGGCCATCAAGGGCTTCAAGAGCTCCGACAGGGCCCTGATGCGCAATTTCTCCAGGGCCAGGAGGGATATCCTGAAGTACCTGGAGAGTGTTGGTACGGAGGAAGAGAAGGCGGCTTGAACGTTGAGATTACGGCAATGCTGATGATTCGAAAGCTGTCTTGTTGAGGCAGACTGCAAGGGTTCACCCAACGCAACCTGTTGGGGTGAACCCTTTTTGTTTGGGTTGGACGTGTGAGAAGTCGCCGAGATGTGTCGTGTCTTGTCACCCTGGTGCCAATGTGGTATAATGAGTGACGTGGAGGTGCCGTATGACAATCATGACCGAGAAACGAACCCGTTTGACTATTGATGTCCCCCCAGAGTGGTAGCACCAAATGGGCTTCATTGCTTATCTCCTCTACGGGACGGCAGTTGTCGTGGCTGTCGCATACGCAACCATGCAGGCTCACTACTTACTTGGTTTTGGGTGGTTGCTGGCCTATCTGTTTACGATCAACGTGGTTACATTCGCCTTCTATGGGTACGACAAGGTCTTTGTTAAACCACTGGAGTTCTTACGCCTGCGAGTACCTGAGAAAGTTCTGATATGGGAGCTTGCTTTCCCCGGTGGCATTCTAGGTGCGTTTGCCGCCATGCATCTATTCGAGCACAAGGTAGGCCCTGATTCGCGGGATTTCCGCTTCGAACTGCTCAAGGCGTTTGCAATCCAGGCGACGATCCTGTCCGGCTTGTTACTCATTTTCCTGCTCAGTGTTCGTGGATAAGTCGTGGTAGCGCGACTTTGGCTCAAACGCGCCAAAGGAGAGCGGAAATGGCCAAAATCTACGTCTCCTCAACTTACAGCGACCTGGTAGAGTACCGCGAGCGGGTCTATGATGTTTTGCGCAAGATGCGGTACGACGTGATCGCCATGGAGGACTACGTGGCCACCGACGAGCGCCCGCTCGACAAATGCCTGGACGATGTGGCTTCCTGCGATCTCTACGTTGGCATTTTCGCCTGGCGCTACGGCTACGTCCCGCCCGGTCAGGAGCGGGCCATCACCGAGCTGGAGTGCCGGCAGGCGGGCGAGTCCGGTCTGGAGAGGTTGATCTTCCTGCTGGACGAAGATGCGCCCTGGCTGCGCAGCAGAATGGAGAAAGGCGTGGGCGGGGAGAGGATCGAAGCCCTGCGGGGTGAGCTCATGGCCGCTCACGTCGTGCAGTTCTTCGATAGCCCTGAAGAGCTGGCCGAACAGGTTGCTGCGTCTGTCGCTAAATGGGCCAGGACACGATTGGACGCCGATATGGACTCTCTGCGGAGCAGACAAGCTGTGGCCGATAAGCAGCGCCGCGAGATGCGCGAGGGGGAGCGGGTGGTCAACGTGCGCCCGTTGGACATGACTCACACCTTTAAGGACCGCCTCCGTGAGACACAGGCCCTCTGCGATCACCTTGCCGAAGGCAGCGTACGCCTGGTCAGCGTGGTGGGGCGGGGTGGGATGGGCAAGACGGCCCTGGTCAGCCGTGTCTTGGCCGATCTGGAACAGGGAGTACTGCCGGTTCCTGGCCAGGAGAGAGGACTCTTCATAGATGGCATCCTGTACCTCAGTGCGCGAAGCACTGGCATGGGCCTGGAGCGCATCTACGCCGACGTGGGGCGGATGCTGGGCGAGCCAGTCGCCAGCAGGTTGGCCGCCCGTTGGGCCGATAGGGACACGTCTTTGGTTTCCAAGGTCGAATACCTCCTGGAGACCATGCAGGATGGCTTGTACCTCATCCTTCTGGATAACCTCGAGGACTACTTAACCGACGAGGGGGAGATCATTGAGGAAGGCTTGCGCCTGTTCGCCGAGCGCTGCCTGATCCAGCCCGGCGGGGTGCGGCTGATCGTCACCTCGCGTGAGGAGGTCCGTCTCACTGCCGCTGCACTGCGTGGTGCGCGCAGTATTCCTCTGCGCGAGGGCCTGCCGGAGGACGAGGCCGTTGCCCTCCTGCGCGACCTGGACCCGCAAGGGGAGCTCGGCCTGCGCGATGCGCCGCAGAACGATCTCCGCCGCATTGCTCAGTTGACGCGAGGCATACCCCGCGCCTTGGAGATCCTGGCTGGTATCCTGGACAGGGATCCGACCGCCAGCTTGCTCACCTTGCTGGCCGACGAAGTGGCGTTTGGTGCGGAGGTGGTGGAACAGTTGGTGGCCGAAGGCTACCGCCGCCTGGGGGACGACGAGCGGAGGGTCATGGAAGCCCTGGCGGTCTTTGACCGGCCAGTAGACGAGACGGCCATCGCTTACCTTCTGCATCCCTGGTTCCCCGGCCTGGACGTCCGCGCTGGTCTGCGCCGCCTGGTCAGTGGCTATTTTGTGAGCGCCAGCCGCGTCACCGGCGAATACAGCCTCCACCCCCTCGACCGCGATTATGCTTACGGCCAACTACCGGAAGAGATAGAGGAAGGCGGGGAATACACACGGCGCAACCTGGAACTGCGCGCCGCCGATTTCTACGTCGGCGTCCGCAAGTCCGAGAGGGAGTGGAAATCCATAGAGGATCTGGCCTCTCAACTGACCGAGTTCGAGCACCGCGTTCGTGCCAGGGATTACGACGGCGCCTGCCGGGTGCTAGAGCCAATTGACTTCGATTACCTGCGCCTGTGGGGCCACTACGCCCGGCTGGTCGAACTGCGGGAGAGGCTTTTAGGGCGGCTGACAGATCCTGGTTTACGGGCGACCAACTTGGTCAACCTGGGCCGTGCCTATCGCATCCTGGGGGAGGTCGAGCGGGCTATCAGGCTCTATGAAGAGGCGCTGGCCATCGCTCGCAAGATGGGTGACCGTACACGGGAAGGGCGATTTCTGGGCAACCTGGGCACGGCCTACCTCGACCTGGGGCGGGTCGAGCAAGCCATCACATTCTATGAGCAATCTCTGGAAATCTTCCGCCAGATAGGCGACCGCCGGAGAGAAGGAGTTGTCATCGGCAACCTGGGCAACGCCTACTACAACCTGGGGCAGTTCGAGCGAGCCATCGAGCTCTATGAAGAGGCGCTGGCCATTGCCCGCGAGGTGGGTGACCGTGCAAGGGAAGGACGATATCTCGGCAACCTGAGCCGCGCCTATCGCATCCTGGGGCAGGTCGAGCGGGCCATTGAGCTCTATGAAGAGGCGCTGGCCATCGCCCGAGACATCGGCGACCGCCGAGGGGAGGGGACAGCTCTCGGCAACCTGGGCATCGCCTACCGTGGGTTGGGGCAGGTCGAACAGGCTATCACCTGCTATGAGCAGGCCCTGGTCATCGCCTGCGAGATCGGTGACCGCCGGGAGGAAGGCACACAACTCAGCCACTTAGGTAGTGCCTACTACCGCAATCTGGGGCAGTTTGAGCGAGCTATCGAATTCTATGAGCAGGCCCTTGCCATCGCCCGCGAAATCGGCTACCGTAAGCTTGAAGGCAATACGCTTGGCAACCTGGGCAGTTCCTACCGCGACCTGGGGCGCGGCGAGCGAGCCATCCAACTCTACGAAGAGGCTCTGGTCATCTTCCGCGAGATAGGCGACCGCTGGGCGGAAGGGGTGACTCTCGGCAATCTGGGCAACTCCTACCATGACCTGGGGCACCTCGAGCGGGTCATCGAATTCTATGAGCAGGCCTTGGCCATTGCCCGCGAGATAGGCGACCGCTGGGGGGAAAGCGATCAATTGCTTTGGCTGGGCAAAGCTCTGCTGGCCACCGGGGAACTCTCCAAAGCCCGCCACCATTGCCGGGAAGCCCGTGATCTGGACGTGCCGGCGACTGCTTACCGGGCGGCGTTGGCGTTGGGTATTGCCCTCCTGCACCAGCGCGACGAGACCGCTGTGGATGCCTTCGCGGACGCGATCGCTCGTTGTTGGGTCATGCTGGACAAGTCGGGGGATTTGTACGAGCCCCGGTACGCGCTGGCGGCGGCGCTGGTAGGGCAAGCGGTCTGCAATCCGCGCTGGGCGGAGGAGGGCGAGCGAGCCGGGCTGCTGGCCCCGGCGCTGGCGGAGTACCAGCGGGCACTGGGGATTTGTGCCGCGCCAGGCGTCGTCCGTGACGCCCTCCGTGACCTGGAGTTGATCCGCGCGGCGGGCGTGGAGGCGCTGGAGCCTGCCTTCGAGCTGTTGGAAGGTTGTGTGGCGAAGGGGCAGAAGTTGGTGTCTTGATGTGCCATCGTTGACGTGGCAAGGAGGAGGTAATGGCCAAGATCTACGTCTCCTCAACCTACAGCGACCTGATAGAGCACCGTGAGCGAGTCTATGATGTCTTGCGCGAGATGCGGTACGACGTGATGGCCATGGAGGACTACGTGGCCACCGACGAGCGCCCGCTCGATAGGTGCCTGGCCGACGTAGCTTCTTGCGATGTTTACGCTGGTGTATTTGCCTGGCGCTACGGCTACGTGCCGCCTGGGCAGGAGCGGGCCATCACCGAGTTGGAGTATCGGCAGGCGGGCGAGTGTGGGCTGGAGCGGTTGATCTTCTTGCTGGACGAAGATGCGCCCTGGCCGCGCAGCAAGATGGAGAAGGGGGCGGGAGGGGAGAAGATCGAAGCCCTGCGGGGTGAGCTCATGGCCGCTCACGTCGTGCAGTTCTTCGATAGCCCTGAGGAGCTGGCGGCGCAGGTTGTTACGGCTGTTGATGCGTGGGCGCGGGCGCGGTTGGACGTTGATATGGACTCTCTGCGGGCCAGGCGGGATGAGGTTGACAGGGTGCGTCGCGAGATGCGGGAGCGCGAGCGGGTGGTCAACGTGCGTCCGTTGGACGTGACCCATACCTTCAAGGACCGCCTGCGCGAGACGCGAGCCCTCTACGACCACCTGGCCGATGCCAGTGTGCGCCTGGTTAGCGTGGTGGGGCGGGGTGGTATGGGCAAGACGGCGCTGGTGAGCCGCGTCCTAGCCGATCTGGAGTTGGGGTTGGAGACTTCCGAAGACTTCGGCGAGCTCAGTCGAGCCGTCTCCGAGACTTCGGAAGTCTGGCAGGTAGACGGTATCCTGTACCTCAGTGCGCGGAGTACTGGTCTGGGTCTGGAGCGCATCTACGCCGACGTGGGGCGGATGCTGGGCGAGCCGGCCGCCAGTGCACTGGTGGCCTGCTGGGCAGATGGGGGCAAGTCGTTGGCCGCCAAGGTCGAGTATCTCGTGGAGGCCATGCAGGATGGTTTGTACGTCATTCTTCTGGACAACCTGGAAGACTACCTGTCCGAAGATGGCGAGATCACGGAGGAGGGTCTGTGCCTGTTCGTCGAGCGCTGCCTGACCCAGCCCAGTGGGGCGCGACTGATCGTCACCACGCGGGAGGAGGTGCGGTTCGCCGCCGCTGCGTTGCGTGGTGTGCGCCGTATTCCTCTGCGCGAGGGCCTGCCCGAAGGCGACGCGGTTGCCTTGCTGCGCGATTTAGACCCGCAGGGGAGGCTCGGGCTGCGCAACGCATCCGAGGACGACCTGCGCCGCGCTGCTAGGCTGACGCGGGGCATTCCCCGTGCCCTGGAGGTGCTGGCCGGCATTCTGCACCGTGATCCGACCGCCAGCCTGTTCAGATTGTTGGCTGACGAAGCGACGTTTGGTGCGGAAGTGGTGGAGCAATTGGTGGCCGAAGGCTACTGCCATCTGGACGACGACGAGCGGCGGGTCATGGAGGCCCTGGCTGTTCTTGACCGACCGGTGGGCGAGACGGCGACTGCCTACCTGTTGCATTCCTGGTTTCCCGGTCTGGACGTGCGGGCCTGTCTGCGCAGCTTAGTCAGCGGCTACTTTGTGAGCGCCAGTCGGGTCACCGGTGAATACAGTCTCCATCCTCTCGACCGCGATTACGCCTACCGCCAGCTACCCGATGGCGAAGAAGCAGACGTCTACAATCGGCGCAACCTGGAGCTGCGTGCCGCTGATTTCTACGAGGGTCTTCGCAAGCCCGAAAGCGAGTGGGAGACGCTAGACGACCTGTTCCCCCAATTGGCTGAGTTCGAGCACCGCGTGCGCGCTGGGGATTGCGACGGCGCTTGCCGGGTGCTGGATCCGATTGACTTGAACTATCTGCTCCTGTGGGGCCACTATGCCCGATTGGTTGAACTACGGGAGAGACTCTTGGGGCACCTGACAGAGCCCGGCTTGCGGGCGGTTAACCTGGGCAGACTAGGCCTTGCTTACCACTGGCTAGGACATGTCGAGCGGGCCGCTGAGCACTATGAATACGCCTTGACCATTGCTCGGGAGATCGGCGATCGCGCAGGAGAAGGGCGACATCTCGGCAACCTGGGCAGGGCATACCTCATCCTGGGGCAGGTCGAGCGGGCCGTCAAGCTCTACGAAGAGGCCCAGTGCATCTTCCGCGAGATGGGCGACGGTCGGCGGGAAGGGATAGGCCTCGTCAACCTGGGCAACGCTTACCTTGCCCTGGGCAAAGTCGAGCGGGCCGTCAAGCTCTACGAAGAGGCTCTGGTCATCTTCCGCGAGATGGGCGACCGTCGGCGGGAAGGGGCAGTCCTCGCCAACTTGAGCAAGGCCTACCTCATCCTGGGGCAGGTCGAGCTAGCCATCATCTACCTCCAAGAGGCTCTGGCCATTGCCCATGGAATCGGCGACCGCCGGGGAGAAAGCCACTATCTGCTGGGGCTGGGCCGGGCGCTGCTGGCTACAGGGGAACTCTCTAAGGGCTGTCAGCGTTGCCGGGAAGCTCGTGACCTGGACGTGCCGGAGACCAGTTACCAGGCGGCGTTGGCGCTGGGGCTTGTCTTCCTACGTCAGCACGACCCGGCCACCGGGGGTGCCTTCGCGGACGCGGCCGCCCGCTGCCGGGCCATGCTGGACAAGACGGCGGGTCTTTACGAAGCTCGTTACGCGCTGGCAGCGGCCCTGGTGGGGAGTGCGGTCTGCGACCCGCGTTGGGCGGAGGAAGGCGAGCGGGCCGAGTTGTTCGCCCCAGCGCTGGTGGAATACCAGCGGGCGCTGGAGAACTGTGCCGCGCCAGGCGTCGTCCGCGACGCGCTGCGCGACCTGGAGTTGATTCGCGCGGCGGGCGTGGAGGGCCTGGAGCCTGTGTTTGAGTTCCTCGGAGGTTATGTCGGCTAGGGGACAGGCGTTGGAGGCAATCATCAGCAAGCTTGACGCTAAGGATGAGATCCACGTCCTGGCCGTGATCCACCGTCGTGACCTGGAGCGTTGGCTGAGACAATAGTGAGGGAAATCTGAGGGTGAGGAGGAAACCCATGCAAGTTGTTCTAGATGGTCACATCAAGATTGCCGCAGACGTGCGCGGCGGGCGGCCTCACATTGCGGGCACACGCATCGCGGTGGCCGACATCGTTATCATGCACTTGCGCCTGGGCCAATCGCTGGAGGAAATCGCTGGCAGGTACGATCTGGATTTAGCCGACGCCTACGCCGCTATGGCTTACTACTACGACCACCGCTCGGAGATTGATGGGAGCATCGAAGCGGACGAAGCTTTTGCTGAGGCATTTCGCCGCAACAACCCATCGCTCCTGCAGAGCAAGCTGGGGGCGCTATACAGTGGCTGAGCGCATCAAGTTCCACCTGGACGAGCACGTAGATCCAGACATCGCCCGAGCGCTGCGTCGCTATGGGATTGATGTCACCACAACGGTCGAGTCGGGGCTACGCACCCTTGACGACCCAGATCACCTCGACTTCATCCGGCGTGAGAGACGCGTCGTCGTGACACATGATGCCGATTTCCTGCGCTATGCCAGCCAAAGCAGCGATCATCCAGGCGTCGCCTATTGTCATATGGGTGCTCGTTCCGTGGGAGAAATCATTCGCAGCCTTATCCTGATCTACGAGGTGCTCACGCCCAAGGAGATGGCGGGCCATGTGGAGTACCTATGATGCGGGATTCAAGAAGAAGGAGACCCAATGATTGACGCTGCACTCATGCCGGCCATTCTGGACAGCCTCAAAGACCCCGTGCTGTTTGCCGATACGGAGCACATTACCCGCTACATGAACAAGGCCGCTATTGCCTACTACAGCGAGGGGGAAAGCCTGCTCGGCCGCTCGTTGCTTGATTGTCATAACGAGCAATCGCAGCAGCAGATCATTGAGATCCTGGCTGCCATGCAGGCTGGGGAAGAGGAGCGGCTCATCACCGACAATGAGGAGCACCGGATTTACATGAGGGCGGTGCGCGGCGCAGACGGTCAGGTGCTGGGCTATTATGAGCGGTATGAGCCGCCGGTGGGGGGAACAACTGACTCAGGGATCAAACGGACTCTTCTACCCTCATCCAGGGCTGTCCGTTGGATCCTCAAGTCCGTTGTACCCCTGTGGGAGGAACAACGGACTCAGGGATTGAAC
>CAYMKL010000057.1:26907-27051 GCA_964390805.1 uncultured Anaerolineae bacterium
GGACTGTTCTACCCTCATCCAGAGCTGTCCGTTGAATCCTCAAGTCCGTTGTACCCCTGTGGGAGGAACAACGGACTCAGGGATTGAACGGACTGTTCTACCCTCATCCAGAGCTGTCCGTTGAATCCTCAAGTCCGTTGTACC
>CAYMKL010000057.1:27151-40037 GCA_964390805.1 uncultured Anaerolineae bacterium
GGACTGTTCTACCCTCATCCAGAGCTGTCCGTTGAATCCTCAAGTCCGTTGTACCTCTCCAGGAGGAACACCATGACCAAACTTATCTACGCTGATCTGACTTACACGTTGCGCGGGACTTTCTTCAAGGTCTACCGCGACTTGAAGGGCACAGGCATCAGTGAGGCCAGTTGGGAAGAAGCCCTGTGCACCGTGTGGCAGGCTCAGAACATTCCGTTCAAGAGACAACCAGCGTATGAGATTGGATACAAGGACCACCACCTGGCATTGTTTTACCCAGACCTCATCGCCTATGACAAGATTCTGGTTGAACTGAAAGCAATTGCTGCTTTGTGCCCTCTCAACAAAGCGCAAGTCCTTTCGCACCTGAAGGTGACCGACCTGAAGCTGGGTCTGCTGGTAAACTTCGGAGGTGGAGACATCGAGATCGAACGAGTGCCGAACTTTCTTGCGCAGAGGTCCGCTACTGAGCAGCCAATGCCGACGACTGTGAGAGACGGCCTGCTGTATCCTGAGCTCACCTACGCGATCCAGGGAGCCCTATTCGAAGTGCACAGCACCCTTGGCCCTGGCTTCATTCACTACGTCTATCGTCGAGCGTTAGAAATCGAGCTCCAATTGCGCAGGATTCCGGTGCAGCGCAAACAGGAGATTGCCATCAGCTTCCACGGCAAAGTATTGGAGACCGTTCCTTGTCGGTTGCTAGTTGTGGATGACAAGGTCGCCGTCGCTGCGGTCGCGTTTTGGGAGATAACCGAAGTGCACCGGCAGCGCATGCGCCGATACCTCAAACTGCTGAACCTGCGCCTGGGGCTGCTGGCCAACTTCTATCCGGCAAGCTTGCAGATCACACCCGTACGAGTGTAACAACGGACTCACGGGATTGAACGGACTACCCTGTCCTCGCTGAGAGTTGTCCGCTAAGTCCCAAAGTCCGCTGTTCCAGACTGGACAAAAAACCCAACTTGGTGTATTATATGCCCCGGCTTGTGTGAACATTGAGAGGGAAGGAGACAGAGGTTGGATCAAACGGAGGCTTTACTCAAAGAGATCACCGAGGCACCGGGGGTGCCCGGCTACGAAGGTGAAGTACGGGCGGTGATTCGCCGCCACCTGAGGGACATCACGATTATCGAGCAGGATAAGATGGGCAGCATCATCTGCACGAAAGTGGGCCTGTCTGGCTCGCCCAAGGTGATGCTGGCCGGACACATGGACGAGGTCGGCTTTATGGTCAGGCTCATCACCAAGGAGGGCTTCGTCAAGTTCGTCCCCCTAGGTGGTTGGTGGGATCAGGTGATGCTGGCTCAGCGCGTGGTCATCAAAACCGCTCAGGGCGACGTCTTCGGCGTCACTGGAGCCAAGCCACCCCATCTCCTGCCGCCCGAAGAGCGGAAGAAGATGGTCGAGAAGAAGGACATGTACATTGACATCGGGGCCACCAGTGAGGAAGAGGTGAAGGAGCGCGGGGTTCGCCCCGGCGATCCCATCATCCCCATCAGCGATTTCGCTGTCCTGGCTAACCCCAGGACCTACATGGCCAAAGCCTGGGACGATCGGACCGGCTGCGCCATCTTCATCCAGACCATCCAACGCCTGACGGAGGAGCCTCACCCCAACACCGTCTACGGGGTGGGCACCGTTCAGGAAGAGGTGGGACTCAGGGGAGCCAAGACCAGCGCGCACGTCATCTCGCCCGACGTGGCCATTATACTGGAGGTGGACATCGCTGGCGACGTGCCGGGAATCGAGCCTGAGGAATCGGCCATCAAGCTGGGCAAAGGGCCTACCTTGCTGTTGTACGACGCCCGCATGATCCCCAACCTCAAGCTGCGAGACCTGGTGATCGAGACGGCCAGAGAGTTGGAGATTCCCTTGCAGTTCTCGGCCATAGAGGGTGGGGCCACCGACGGCGGGATGATCCATATTCATGCCGGTGGGGTACCTACGGTCGTCATTGGCGTGCCCACTCGCCACATCCACAGCCACGTGGGCATCATGCACAGGGATGACTACGATCATGCCCTGGAGCTGGTTGTAGCCCTGGTCAAGAAGCTGGATCAGGACACGGTGCAGGGCTTAACGGTTTAACGATAGAAGGATTTGCGCTTTAGCCATAACCCGTGTATACTATTCGACGGAGTAAGTTGACTCAAGATCAAGCAAAAGGAGGCGCCGATGGCGGTGCGAGAACAAGACGTTTTGATGGAAGAAATAACCCAGATTCTCAGGCGGCAGATTGAGGTCTTTGAGGCCCCAGTAGAGGCCATTGACGTGGGCACAGTGATCGAAGTGGGCGACGGTATCGCCCGCATTTCTGGCCTGTCCGACGCTATGGCCAGCGAGCTGGTCGAGTTTGAGAATGGCGTCCAGGGCATTGTCCTCAACTTAGAGGTGGACAACGTAGGCGTCATTATCATGGGCGAGTACACCGACATCGAGGAGGGCCAAACAGTCCGCAGCACCGGGCGCATCGTCTCGGTGCCAGTGGGGGAAGCTCTCATCGGGCGCGTGGTCAATGCTGTGGGCGAGCCGGTTGATGGGAAAGGGCCGATTGCCACCGATAAGTACCGCAAGATCGAGCGCATCGCCCCTGGTGTGGTGGCTCGTCAGCCCGTTGACACTCCTGTTCAAACGGGCATCAAAGCCATAGACTCGATGATCCCCATCGGCCGTGGGCAGAGGGAGTTGATCATCGGCGACCGCCAGACGGGCAAAACGGCCCTGGCCATTGATACCATCATCAATCAGAAGGGCAAAGACCTGATCTGCGTCTACGTGGCCATCGGGCAGAAACAGGCCAACGTGGCGCGCGTGGTGGCCACCTTGGAGCAGTACGACGCCATGGCGCACACTATTGTGATCGTGGCCGCTGCTTCGGATCCGGCCACTCTGCAGTACATCGCCCCCTACGCTGGCTGCGCTATCGGCGAGGAGTTCATGGAACAGGGGAAGGACGTTCTCATCGTCTACGACGACCTCACCAAGCACGCCTGGGCTTACCGTCAGGTGAGTCTGCTCCTGAGGCGCCCTCCCGGCCGCGAAGCTTACCCCGGCGACATCTTCTATCTCCACTCTCGCCTGCTGGAGCGGGCGGCCAAGCTTAACCCCGAATACGGCGGCGGCTCGCTGACCGCGCTCCCCATCGTCGAGACCCTGTTGGGCGACTTCACGACCTATATTCCCACCAACGTCATCTCCATCACCGACGGGCAGATCTATCTGGAGACCGACCTGTTCAACGCTGGCATCCGCCCGGCCCTGAACGTGGGTATCTCCGTCTCGCGGGTTGGTGGTGATGCTCAGACCGAGGCCATGAAGCAGGTGGCAGGCAAGCTCAAGACGGACATGGCCCAGTACTACGAGCTGGCCGCTTTCGCCCAGTTTGGCTCAGAGCTGGACAGGGCCACCCGCGAGCAGTTGGATCGAGGACAACGCATCACCGAGATCCTCAAGCAGCCCCAGTACGTGCCTATGCCTCTGGAACAGCAGGTCGTGGTCATCTACGCCGTGACCAACGGTTTCTTGGATCACATGCCAGTCGGAGAAGTGAGGAATTGGGAAAGCAACTTCCGTAGCTTCATGTCCGACGTGCATCCTGAGATAGGCCAGGCCATCGTCGCTCAGAAGGAGCTCTCCGATGAACTGATAGGGGTTTTGGATGGAGCGATCCTGGAGTTTGACGAGAACGCTGTGAAGGTAGTGAAGAAGGAAGAAGAAGAATAATAATGGTCGGATGGTCAGATGGTCTGATGGTCTGATGGTCGAAAGAGACACCTGACCAGGGACCACCTGACCAAGGACCAAAGGGAGGGGGGCTCAGTTGGCCACACTTCTTGAGATTCGTAGGCGCATCAAAAGCGTCAGGAACATCGGGCAGGTCACTCGCGCCATGCAGGCGGTTGCAGCTTCCAGGATGCAGCGAGCCCAAACCCAGGTGAAGGCCACTCGTGCCTATGCCGAGAAAGCCTGGGAGGTGCTCACTCATTTGGCCGCCCAAAGGCAAGTAGGTGAGGAGCTCCACCCGTTGCTCCAGGTACGTCCCTTGCACACCGTAGTTCTGGTGGTGTTGACGGGCGACAGAGGGTTGTGTGGGGCTTTCAACCATAATATCATCACGAAAGCCGTTGACTTCATAAAGGAAGGCAAAGAAAACAAGCTGTCGGTCAAGCTGATCACAGTGGGACGCAAAGGTCGTGATTACATGTTGCGCCACGACGAGGAGATCGTGGCCGAGTTCACTGCAATTCCCGATCAGCCCAGACTGGTAGATGTAACCCCTATCGCCAGAGTTGCCATAGATGGCTTTCTCGAGGGCCGTTTCGACCAGGTGTGCCTGGCCTATAGCGATTTTATCAACGTGCTCAACCAGCAGCCGACTATTAAGCGACTTCTGCCTATCATGCCGAGCGAAGTCGAGACTCAGGCTATGGCCGAGTACATAGAAGGTGCTAGGCTCCCACCAGCGACTGAGTACATCTACGAACCTGATCCTCGTTCCATCCTGGACGAGGTGCTACCGCGATTTACTGAATTGCAGATCTACCAGGCGATCCTGGAGTCCATCGCCAGCGAGCACAGCGCGCGCATGGTGGCCATGCGCAATGCTTCTGACAACGCCGAGGAGCTGGTGGAGGGTCTGACGCTGGACTTCAACAAGGCCCGACAGCGGGCAATTACTCTGGAGATCATGGACATAGCTGGCGGCGCCGAGGCCCTGGCCAAGGCGCGGGCATAACAGGAGGATGTAATGGCAAAAGGAACTATCGGCAAGATCGTGCAGGTAATGGGGCCTGTAGTGGACGTGGAGTTCCCGCCTGAGGAGCTTCCGGAGATCTACCACGCAGTGGAGATACCCCGCGAGGAAGAGGGGAGGGGGCCTTCCCGCAGCCTCATCATTGAGGTTCAGCACCATATGGGCAACGATTGGGTGCGCTGTGTGGCCATGGATTCCACCGACGGCCTGCGGCGGGGCATGAGGGCCATTGACACCGGCTCCCCTGTCACCATGCCCGTGGGTCCGGCCACGCTGGGCCGCCTCTTCAACGTCTTGGGCGAGCCCATTGACAACCTGGGGCCGGTTGAGGCCGAGGCGCGCTATCCCATACATCGCCAGGCTCCACCCTTCGAGGATCAGGAGACCACACCGGAGTTCTTCGAGACCGGCCTCAAGGTTGTTGACCTGGTAGCTCCCTTCACCAAGGGGGGCAAGACAGGGGTATTTGGCGGAGCCGGAGTCGGCAAGACGGTCGTTATCTACGAGTTGATCCGCACCATGGCCATTGAGCGTGGTGGCTTCTCCGTGTTCGCCGGCGTGGGTGAGCGATCCCGCGAGGGCAACGACATGTGGAACACCTCCAAGAAGGCGGGAGTTCTCGGTAATACGGTGATGGTCTTCGGCCAGATGAATGAGCCCCCTGGCGCCAGGCTGCGGGTTGGCCTGGCAGGAGTTACCGTGGCTGAGTATTTCCGCGATCAAGGTCAGGATGTGCTCCTTTTCATTGACAACATTTATCGCTTCGCTATGGCCGGCATGGAGGTCTCGGCCTTGTTGGGGCGGATGCCCAGCGCAGTAGGCTACCAGCCCACCTTGAGCTCGGAGATGGGCGAGTTGCAGGAGCGCATCACCTCCACCAAGCGGGGCTCTATCACATCCATGCAGGCCATCTATGTGCCAGCCGACGACTACTCCGACCCAGGGCCGGTGGCCGTGTTCGCCCACCTGGATGCCACCATCACCCTGGAGCGTTCGATAGCCGAGATGGGACTCTTTCCCGCTGTTGACCCTCTGACTTCCACCTCCAGTATCCTCGACCCCCGCATTATCGGTGAAGAGCACTATAATACAGCCCGCGAAGTCCAGCGCGTTCTGCAGAGATACAAGGACCTCTCGGACGTGATCGCCATTCTGGGAGTTGAGGAGCTTAGCGACGAGGACAAGTTGATAGTACACCGAGCCCGCAGAATCCAGAGGTTCCTGTCGCAGCCTATGTTTGTGGCCGAGGCTTACACCGGTCGGGCTGGTGCGTACGTGCCCATCAAGGAGACCGTGCGTGGCTTCCAGGAGATCCTGGGGGGCCAGCACGACGACTTGCCTGAGCAGGCCTTCTACCTGGTGGGAACGATTGACGATGCTGTCAGGAAAGCAGAGACACTGTAAGGGGAACACTATGCCGATTAAGCTAGAGATTGTCACTGCTGAAGGTCTTTTATACTCCGGCGACGTAGACCTGGTGAGCGCTCCTGGAGTGATGGGCACGTTGGGTATCCTTCCCAAGCACACGCCTCTGTTGACAGCCCTTGAAGTGGGGGAACTGCGATTCAAAAAGGGGGACGAAGAGGAGAGCTTCGCTGTAAGCGGCGGCTTTGTGGAGGTGCAGCCTGATAGGGTGATCGTCTTGGCCGACACCGCAGAACGCGCCGAGGAAATTGACCTGGGACGAGCCGAAGCGGCGCGCCAACGGGCTGAGAAGCTCTTGAAAGAGAGACCCCCTGAGGTTGACATGACTGTCATCGAGGGATCCCTCCGTCGCTCCCGGATCCGCCTGAAAGTTGGCAGGCGACGGCGGAAGAGACCATTTCCTGAGGGAAGAAGTGATGAGTAGGGAGAGTGTGATCAATGTTTGAAAAACATATAGGCGTGGACTTGGGCACGGTTAACGTATTGGTTTACGTCAGAGGAAAGGGCATTGTCCTGTGCGAGCCTTCAATGGTTGCCATTGCGGTAAACGACAACAAGATCGTGGCCGTTGGCGAAGAGGCTCGCGCCATGATGGGGCGTACTCCTGAGAACATCGAGGTGATGCGGCCCATGCGCGATGGGGTCATCGCTAATTACGTCGTGACCGAGGCCATGCTGCGCTATTTTATCACCAAGGTTTGCGGGCGGTTTCGCCTCTTCCGGCCAATGGTGATGGTTACTGTGCCTGTCGGTGTGACCAGTGTGGAGAGACGGGCCGTGCACGAGGCCGCCGTTCAGGCTGGCGGGAAGGAGGCCTTTCTTATCCCCGAACCACTGGCGGCGGCTATCGGGGCCGGGCTGCCCATCGGCACTCCAACGGGCAATATGGTGGTTAACATCGGCGGCGGAACATCCGAATCGGCGGTTATCTCCATGAACGGCATCGTGGTCTCTAGCTCGGTTCGCGTTGGCGGGGATGAAATGAACGAGGCCATCATGAACTATGTCAGAAAGAAGTACAACCTGGTGATAGGGGAGCCGACGGCCGAGCAGATCAAGTTCCAAATTGGCAGCGCCATGCCGCTGGAGGAGGAGATGGTCGCGGATGTGCAGGGGAGGGACCAGGTGGCTGGCCTGCCCAAGACCATCCAAATCAGTTCGGGCGAGGTAACAGAGGCCATCGCCGAGGCCCTGATTGCTATCGTGGGAGTGATCAGAGCCGTGCTGGAGAAGACCCCCCCTGAGTTGGCTTCGGACATCATAGACCGGGGGATGATGCTGGTCGGCGGGGGAGCGCTTTTGCGTAACATGGATCGGCTATTGACCAAGGAAACGGGGGTGCCATGTTCCGTAGCTGAGGATGCCATGGCCTGTGTTGCTAAGGGCGCTGGCAGGGCTCTGGAGAACTATCATGTTTTGAAGAGGAGCCTGGCGCCCTCTTAATTTCCTGTTCCCCAACTGTTCGGCAAGGTCTCCTGACCGCAGCCGATGTCAACTCACAAGCCGCTATGGAGGTCTGAGCCTTCATAGCGGCTATTGCTAGGAGACAGTTGTCCGGCGTGTTTCCCTACCAAAGCCGCTACCAAGGGGCGTCCGCCCCGTCTAGGGGCAGTTTGATCCCCAAATCGGGGCGAGGACGCCCCTCCGCAGCAAAAGCGGTTTTATCACTACTGAGGGTTTCCTACCGTGTTCTTCGATGAAGCCAAGATTTACGTCAAAGCTGGCGACGGCGGGGACGGCTGTGTGAGCTTCCGCCGCGAGAAATACGTGCCCTTGGGCGGGCCTAGCGGCGGCGATGGCGGCAAGGGCGGCGACGTTTACCTGGTGGCCAATCCGCACCTGAACACCCTAATCGGCTTCAAGCGCCGTGTTCACTTCAAGGCCAGTCGAGGCGACCACGGCAGGGGCAAGGGGCAGAAGGGTCGGCAGGGCGATGATGTTTTTGTCGAGGTGCCGCCTGGCACGGTGGCCCGTGATGCCGAGACCAGGGAATTCATTGCTGACCTGATGGAGGAGGGGCAGAGAGCGTTGGTTGCCCGGGGGGGACAGGGCGGACGAGGCAACGCTGCCTTTGCTACCTCCACCAATCAGGCCCCTCGCATCGCCGAGCGTGGTGAGCCCGGCCAGGAGCGCTGGCTCTACCTGGAGCTCAAACTCATCGCTGATGTTGGCGTCGTGGGCGTACCCAACGCTGGCAAATCAACCTTGTTGTCTGTAGTCAGTGCTGCCAGGCCCAAGATCGCCGCTTACCCCTTCACCACCCTGGAGCCCAATTTGGGAGTGGTGGCCCTCGGCGACTACACGAGCTTTGTCATGGCCGACATCCCCGGCCTGATCGAGGGAGCCCACGCCGGTGCTGGTCTAGGCCACGAATTCCTGCGCCACATAGAGCGCACGCGGATGATCATCCACCTCCTAAACGGGACTTCGGTCAATCCCCTGGCCGATTACGAGAGCATCAATGACGAGCTGGCCCTCTTTGATCCTGAGCTGGCCCGTAAGCCCCAATTGGTGGTGCTGAACAAGATGGACTTGCCCCAGGCACAGGCGCTCTGGCCCTCAGTCAAGAAGGCGATGAAGGCGCAAGGGCAGAGGGCTACGAGCATCTCCGCTGTTACGGGCGAAGGAGTCAAGGAACTGCTGCGCTCCGTGGCCGAGATGCTGGCGAGCTTGCCCAAGAAACAGAAGCCTGCCACGATTGAGGTCAAGGTGTTCCGCCCTGCTGGGGAGGAGAAGGCTCTAACCATCACCTGGGAGGACGACGCCTGGCGGGTGCGGGGCGCCGAGGTAGAGCGGGTTGCAGCGATGACCAATTGGGACCTGGACGAGGCAGTGCAGCGCTTCCAACGCATCGCAGACGCCATCGGGTTGAAGGCGGCTCTCAGAGAGGCAGGGGTGCAGCCCGGCGACACCGTGCGCATCGGCGAGGCCGAGCTCGAGTGGCAATAGCCAATATCTAATCTCCAATATCCAGTACGGAGGTTGACATGCGCGTAGGGGTCCTGGGAGGCACCTTCGACCCGATTCACAACGGCCACCTGGTAGCGGCCGAGGAAGTCAGGGCACAGTTGAGGCTAGATCGGGTTGTTTTCGTGCCCGCTGGGTTGCCGCCCCACAAACTCACCGAGCACGTCTCGCCGGCAGACCATCGGCTGACCATGGTGAAACTGGCCATCGCCAGCAATCCGTACTTCACCGTATCCCGAGTGGACATTGACCGCTTTGGTCCCTGCTACACCGTTGATACTATCCAGCTCTTGTGGGACGAGTGGGGTGGCGAGGCCGAGCTGTATTTCATCATGGGATCGGATTCTCTGGCCGACATCCCCACCTGGCACAAGCCGCAGCGCCTGATTAGGCTGTGCCGCCTGGCGGTTGTGGCACGGCCTGGCTATGGGGTTGATATGGAGGAGTTGGAGCGGTTGCTGCCCGGCATCACCTCGCGGATACATTTCATCAATTCGCCCCAGTTGGACATCTCGTCCACGGATATTCAAGAGCGGGTGCGCGAGGGGTTGCCTATCAAGTACCAGGTGCCCGAAGCAGTGGAGGACTACATCTACGAGCACGAGCTTTACGATGTGAAGCGTGAAGCGTAAAACGTGATGACTATCTCTAGCTCTCAACTCCTCACGTTTCACGTTTTACGTTTCCCGCCTGACCTTCTACCCTACCAGGAGATCAAGTTCTGGTCTGATGAAGTTGACTAGCCGAGCATGGAACTAAGTCTGTCCACTGGCTGCATCTATATCTATCCTCTGCGCTCCATCTTTAACATAGCAAGGGAGTCCGGCTTCGCCGGCGTGGAGTTGGTGGTCAGCCCCGAAGTTGAGTTGAGGGGCAGTAGGTACATCCGTCGCCTGGCCGAGAGCTATGGACTGACCGTCTTCAGCCTTCACCCCCCCATCCTGCCCTTCCCCGGCTGGGCCGACTACCGGACGATCGTTCCCAGGTTGATTGATTTGGCACAGGAGGTTGGTGCAGGGTACATCGTCCTACATCCTCCCAACGCTCGCAGCCTGGCCGATGATCGAGGTCGGCGCTACGTGGAGGCCCTGACGAAGGGTTTGCAGCGCACGGAGGGCACCGGCTTGCGCATTGCCATAGAGAACCGGGCCTTCTTCCGCCCCCAGGATCGGCGCTACGTTCTGAGCGACATGCGAGACCTGCGCTTCTTTGCTGACGAGCTTGACTTGCCTCTCGTACTGGACACCGCTCATGCCGCCACCTCGAGCTACAGTTTGACTGAGGCTTATCATATCCTCGCTGGCCGGTTAGTGAACGTCCATCTCAGCGACATGCGTTCTCCCCCCTGGCCTCTGAGCGGCCACTATCTCCATACCTACCTCAAGCACCACCAGATCCCCGGCGACGGCCAATTGCCTCTGACTGACCTACTGGGCCGTTTGGCATCCGACGGCTACTGTGGCCCCATCACCTTGGAGATCAGCCCCATTGCCCTGCGCATCTGGTGGCCTCCTGGCGTCAAACGCCAGTTGGCTCGCTGTGTGGCCTACGTGCGTCGGGCTTTCTGTGAGCCCTCATAACAAGATCGCCCCCAGCAACTGATCCGAACCTCACTTACATAACCTGCTTCCACCCGACTGACAACTTGGCGTGGCCGCTGACTAAAACTACAGCGGATTGAGAAAGGAACGGATGTTTTTGTTTTGCCCCTGATCCGTTTTGTTCTAAATCTGTTGTAGTGTTCCGGTTCTACAATTTCAAGTAATGCGCCCTTGTGGAAATGGCTCTTGTGTGGTAAAATAGTTGGCAGAATAAAGATTCAGCAGAATGGGGAGCTGTAATGCCCATCAGGGTGTTATCAGAGGAAGTAGCATCTAAGATCGCGGCGGGCGAGGTGGTGGAGCGGCCGGCCTCCGTGGTCAAAGAGCTGGTCGAGAACTCTATTGACGCGGGGGCCAGAGAGATCAAGGTCGAGGTGCGCCAGGGGGGGCGTCGCCTGATGCGGGTGATTGACGACGGGATGGGAATTCCCGCCGCGGAGGTCGAGCTGGCCTTTGCCCGCCACGCCACCAGTAAGATAGCCAGTGTGGAGGAGCTGTCCTCTATCGCCACGCTGGGCTTTCGCGGCGAGGCTCTGGCCAGCATCGCCGCCGTGAGCCAGTTGACCATCGTGACCAGGACAGCCGAGGAGGATGTCGGCACTTTGTTGCGCCTGGAGGGGGGCAGGGTCACTCACCGCCAGAAAAAGGGCTGCCCCCAGGGCACGGTGATCACGGTGGAGAATCTCTTCTACAATGTCCCCGCCCGCCTGAAATTCTTGCGCACCGAAACCACCGAGCGCAAGCACATTGATGGCCTGATCTACCGCTACGGTATGGCCTATCCCCAACTGCGTTTCAGCCTCACAAACGATGGACGGCCGACCTTTCAGTCCCTGGGCACTGGTAAGTTGTACGACGTGCTGATCAAAGCCTACGGACTGGAAGTGGCGCGGCAAATGCTAGAAGTCCAAGGTCCTAAGGCGGACAACTTGAAACCCGGAACATCGAACCTGGAACCAATAGACGTATACGGCTACATCAGCTCTCCCTCCCTGCATCGAGCCAACCGTAGCTACCTGACCTTCTTCGTCAACGGCCGCTGGGTGCAGGATCGCATGCTCAGTTATGCCGTGAGCGAGGCATATCATACCCTGCTGCCCACGCGCCGCTATCCCATCGTCGTTCTCTGCCTGGAGTTGGACCCCTCTCAGGTTGACATCAACGTCCACCCTACTAAGAGCGAGGTCAGATTCCTGGACAGCAGCGCGGTCTTCTCTGCCGTCCAGAAGGCGGTGCGCCGCATCCTGGTTGATCAGGCGGCGATCCCCAGAATGACGGGCCTGCCCTCGCAGTGGCCTACATCGGATATGGAGAGGCGGCGCAGGTTAGTTGAGGCTGGTACTCAGTCGCAATTGGCATTGGAGGCGCAACGCGCGGCTGGAATCGAGGCGCCGTCGGCATTTGACTTTCCTGAGCCTGCCAGGCTGCCGCCCTTGCGGGTGCTGGGACAGATAGCTCAGACCTACATCATCGCCGAGGGTCCCGAGGGGCTGTATCTCATTGACCAGCACACTGCCCACGAGCGGGTGCTCTACGAGCGGCTCATGGCCGAGCAGACTAAGATGGCCGTCGCCTCGCAAACGTTGCTGGAACCCTTAACCATTGAGTTGCCTTTCCAGACAGGGGTGATTGGTGGGGAAACCCTGGAGTTCTTGAACTACCTGGGCTTCGACATGGAGTCTTTTGGCGGGGAGACATATCTGGTGCGGGCTGTGCCGACCATGCTGGCTAAGGGTGACATCGGCCAGGCCATCGTCGAGATCGTTGATGGGTTGACCGAAGGGGAGGCAGCGGGAGCGGGGGAGGAGAGGGCGCTGATCAGCCTGGTCTGCCACAGTGCAGTTCGGGCTGGGAAGACCCTGTCCCAGGAGGAGATGCGCGACCTCATCCGCCAATTGGAGGAGACGGCCATGCCGCGCACCTGTCCCCATGGCCGCCCGACGATGATTCATCTAAGTGCTGCACAACTGGCGCGGGAGTTCGGTCGGGGCTGAGAGAGCTAGCCTTGCGAAGTTTTGTCGTAACAATCGCCAGCTTTAACGATGTGACCAGTCGTGAAAACGTAATTCCAGCCTGGCAGCCAACCTAGTATAGAGAATAAGTTGGCGTGAAATCAACAATGTGGTATCCTTCTGTA
>CAYMKL010000058.1:0-39779 GCA_964390805.1 uncultured Anaerolineae bacterium
TGGCCCCTCTCTCCCAATCCTGGGAGAGGGGGGAAGCGGACTCCCCTCCCCCAACCTTGGGGGAGGGGCTGGGGGAGGGGGCGAGAACCCGCGCGGCCTCAGCGAAGGCGGCCAGCATCAGGCCGTTCCAGGAGGTCAGAACCTTGTCATCGCGTCCTGGATGCACCCTCTGCTGGCGGGCAGCAAACAGCTTGCGCCGCGCCTCTGCCAGCTCTGCGCGTGGGCTCGCGAAGCTGGCAAGTTCCAGAATGTTTTGGCCTTCAAAACCATGTGCTGAGCCCGTCGAAGCATTGCCCGCCTCGGTGACGCTGTACGCAGACATGAACACCTCCGCTTCCTGACCCAACAGCTCGCGGATTTCAGCCGCCGTCCAGAGGAAGAACTTGCCCTCCTCCCCCTCGCTGTCGGCATCCTGGGTGGAGTAAAAACCGCCGGCCTGGTCGGTCATCTCCCGTATGACATAGTCCAGGATCTCCTCGGCGATAGTACGATAGAACGGATCGCTGCTCACCTGCCAGGCGTGCAGGTAAATACGAGCTAACTGCGCGTTGTCGTACAGCATCTTCTCAAAGTGAGGCACCAGCCAGTGGTCGTCAACGGAGTAGCGGTGGAATCCGCCGCCGAGCTGGTCGTAAATCCCTCCATAAGCCATCGCTTCCAGGGTCAGGAACACCATGTGCCGCGCCTGGGGATCGTCCGTGGCGTAGTGATATCGTAGCAGGAACTCGAGAGCCATCGGCTGGGGGAACTTCGGTGCGTCGCCCCACCCGCCGTGCATATAATCAAAGGGTTGCAAGAGGTTCTCGAAAGCAGTGTTTAGGGTTTCAGGGTTCAAGGCTTCGGGTATCGAGTTTGCGCTGATGGCGCTTGACCGCTCAATAGCTGCCACCAGTTCCTTGCCACTTTCGACGAGCTCCTGACGCCGGTTCTGCCAGGCGTCGGCCACAGCCAGCAGCACATCGGTGAACGAGGGCATCCCATAGCGGGGCTTGGGCGGGAAGTAGGTACCGCCGTAAAAAGGCTGGCCCTTGGGGGTGAGAAACACCGACATGGGCCAGCCGCCGCTGCCGGTCATAGCCTGCACCGCGCTCATGTAGATACGGTCCAGGTCCGGCCTCTCCTCGCGGTCCACTTTGATGCTGACGAAATACTGGTTGAGCACCGCCGCCACCCCCTCGTCCTCGAAGGATTCATGGGCCATCACGTGGCACCAGTGGCAGGCCGAGTAGCCGATGCTGAGAAAGATCGGTTTATCTTCGGTTTTTGCTTTTTGCAGCGCCTCTTCGCTCCAGGGATACCAGTCAACGGGATTATGTGCGTGCTGGAGCAGGTAGGGGCTGGTTTCGTTCGCTAAGTGATTGGGCATCATCATCCTCCTTTGCCAACTCTTGCCACCAAAAAACGACTGTTCTTATTATAGCATCAGGACAGCCGTCTGTATATGACCAAAGTCATTTGGGTGCATTTCATTTCACTTGAAACGCACCCAAGTCATTTTCTCATGGCATAGCCAAGAAGGTTTTTCGCGAAGGCAAAGGGCGAGCGACTGAGCAGGTTCTTGACTAGAATCTTAATTAGGGTCACTATTCGACCACCGGGATGCCTTCGTAGATCGCCGTGATGTCGCCGGGGCCAGTACCCTGCTGCACCACCACGGCTGATGGCATGGCCCCGGTCAGGCCTTCACTGCCCACAACCCTCACCCTGCCCGCGCCGACGAAGCCGGTAAACAGGCTGCCTATACTGTCCAGGTCAATGGCCTTCAGGTGGCCGGGCGGGAGCCAGAAGCCTGGAAGCCTGGTAACCAGATTGCCGGTTCCATCGGTGATCTCCACCATGAGCGTTATGCCGGTGCTGTCAGAGTTGTTGCGGATGACAATCAGTGAGGTCACGCCCTGGTATTCTTTGGCCAGGGAGGGAAGTGCAATGTCCGTCACCGCTTCCTTCTCGTGCTTCGCATGGGCGTTGTAACTACCCCCCTGCCTCGTGCCAGAATGTTTCAGATCAACCACGGCAAAGATAGGCTCACTGCGGGAACGGATCACGGCTGCCCCCACGTAATCTAACCCCAGATCAATGATGGACGGCAGGTGGAAGGTAGCAGAGCTATTGGCACAGACCCAGTCGCCGAGGGAAAAGATATGACCGCCACTGTTGTCCATGAATTCCACCGTGACGAAGGTGGGTCGAGACTGCCGAGTCAGATTCTGCACCTGGATGCCCACGTCCCAGCCGCTCCACTCTCGGTAGATGAGGTCGGCATAGAAGACCGTGTCTTCGGAACCCTGATAAGGGCGAGCACGGGAGGTCAACAACATGTCCTGCCCCGTCGAAAGGGGCTCAAAGCTGGTCTGATCTATGACGATGCCCAGGGGCTGGTTGGCAGTGATATAGGCCGAACCTAGCCAGGCGTCGTCGCCGCCCAACTCTGGCACGCGGGGCACCCTCACTCGCACAGCCTCGCCTGGGGCCAGTTGTTCGATGTGCTGGGCGTAGCTCAACCCACAGTTCTCCTGTTCCCGATAATAGATCCAAACGGAGACACAGTACCGACCGGAGTTCTGGATGGTCACCTCGGTATCCAGGTCATGGTAGCCTTTCATGAGATAGGGCGCGAAATAGCCGTAGGGAGGCCCTGTCCCTTCCATCGTCTCATCTATCCCCACATAGATGCCGGAGACAGTGGTGCCAAACTCGTCGGGACCAACCCGGTTGACCGTCACCGCCAAAGGCTGACCAGAGCCCTCGTAGTCCTCCTTCCAGGCATTCCAGTCTGCCGTGCTGGTGAGATCAGCGTCGTCGCAGGCGCCTTGAAAGTCACTGGCGTCAACCGAGTAGATGATGGCCGAGTAGGCATCAGTCGGAATCTGGCCGCGCAGGGTCCAGACACCATTCGCAGGGATGCTCATGCAAGCGTGACCCATGGCTCCAGGGTCGTTGGAGGGACACAGCCCTGAATAGGCGCCCCAGAAGAACACTACCGCCCCTGTCGCATCATCCCCTACGTTCTGCACCTGGATCCGAGTGCTCCAGCCGTCTTTCTTGTCAATGCGGGGGATCTGAACCTTTCTCTTGGGTCCAGCAGCCGACGTAGGGGTGTCCGTTGCAAGACACATCCATCCCATGACCGACGCTAGGGCTAAGATACGACACAGCTTTTTCATCATAATGATCCTCGGCTTATCAAGTTTGAAAACCTGGTAGACAAGGCTATTATATCCTAGCTGGCGACATTGCGCAAGTGGCCCAGGCCGTAGAATAACCCGGAGAACTTCTGGAGAAGGGTGTAGGGCTAACCCTACCTCCCTCGCTGGTCGAATCATCCTTTTCCTTATGCCATTCATCCTAGGTAACAACTCAGGCTACAGGCGTCTGTCGAAATGCTAACGTAACTCTAACGAAAATCAAACACAAATCTAACACTTTTGTGGTATACTTTGCTTGTTATGACACTGCTGTTTGATCCCGATAGCAGCCAGCTTGCTGAGCTGGACAAGGAAACCCTCATATCAATCGTCGAGTCACTGAGGCAACAGGTACAGGAACTGAGAGAAACTGTGGCTCAACAAGCTGCTGTCATCCAGGCATTGCGTGATCAACTGGCCAAGAATAGCCGAAACAGCAGTAAACCACCGAGTAGCGATGGTTTGAAAAAGCCGCGCACGCGGAGTTTGCGGCAGAAGACCGGCCGCCGTAGCGGTGGTCAGAAAGGTCACAAGGGACACACTCTCAGGATGGTCGAGCAGCCGGACCATGTCCGAGTACATGAGGCTCCGATCTGTCCCCAGTGCGCCACCGACCTTCAGTTCGTTGAGTCATGCGGCCATGAGAAACGACAGGTATTTGATGTTCCGCCCGTACGAATCGAGGTCACCGAACACCGAGCCGAAATCAAGGTATGTCCTGAATGTGGAGACCGAGTGAAGGGAAACTTCCCGGCCGATGTGACGCAACCTGTTCAATACGGGCCACGCCTCAAGGCCCAGGCGGTCTATCTGAACAACTACCAACTCATCCCTCTGGCGCGGACTTGCGAGTTGTTGGGAGACTTCTATGGACACACACCAGCGGAAGCCTTTGTGCTGGATGCCAATGCGGCCTTGGTAGGCCAGGCTTCGTCCAGCCTGGCTATCATCAAACAAGAGCTCATTGGAGCGGATGTGGCCCACTTTGATGAGAGCGGTCTTCGGGTTGAAGGGAAGCTAAACTGGCTGCATGTTGCCAGCACCAACGACCTCACCTACTACGGTGTCCACCCCAAACGCGGACAGGTAGGGATGAAAGCGATTGGTATCTTGCCGGAGTTTGAAGGCCAGGCCGTGCATGACCACTGGAAATCCTACTTCACCTTCGACAACTGCCAACATACGCTCTGCAACGCCCATCATCTACGGGAACTCCAGTTTATCGTTGACCAGTACGAGCAACCATGGGCGCAGGAGATGGCACAACTGCTCTTGGACATCAAAGGTGAGGTGGATGCGGCCCCTTTGGACCAGATGTCTCTCCCAGCAGGGCGACTCGCTTATTTCGAGCAACGCTATGACGAACTGATTGCTCAAGGTCTGATGACCAATCCTCCACCAGCGGACCCACCGCCTAAGAAGCGAGGGCGTAGAAAGCAGTCACCACCCAAGAACTTGCTCGATCGTCTCCAGCGATACAAGCCACAGGTGTTGGCATTTATGTACGACTTTCGCGTTCCCTTTGACAACAACTTGGCTGAACGCGATGTCCGTATGGTAAAGATCAAGCAAAAAGTGTCAGGCACTTTCCGTACACGCTCCGGTGCCGAGACATTCTGCGCCATCCGTAGCTACATCTCGACAGTCCGCAAACATGGTCAGAGTGTCATAGATGCTATTCACAATGCTCTGATTGGTAAACCTTTCATCCCTCTTGAAGGAGTCGCCTGAGTAGTAACCATCCTAGTATAATAAACTTGTGGGCTAGAGCGGTTTGCGGTACAGTTAGGGTGGGCCACAGCGCCGGCCACAAGGGGGCCATAGCCCCGTGGTCATTGCTGCCAGGAGCCGGGATAGCCTCGAGACTCATCCCGTGGATCCGCCACGTCGAAAAGACTGAGGCTTCGCCCTGCTTGGTTGGACTCGGATAAAGGACGATGCTACAGGCACCGTATCTGCCACTAGGCTGCGTCGCCGGCAGTTGCGAGGGGACGACTCGTTCGAGTTCGTCGTGGACTGTCCCCTGGCTCCAGGCCCACCCCAATTCACTTTGTTAAGGAGGATGACATGTATCGCGAACTACAACCCTTCCGTGAGGCCCTCAGTCAAGAACTGAAGGCCAGCCTCTTCCCCGCCGTGGCGGGAGTAGATCCGGACAAACTGCTCCAAACCTATCTGGACCGGTTGACGATGTACACCGGCGTGGACGTGGCGGATCAGACCTTCACCGTGCTGGCCACCGATGCCGGCCATAAGGTTCTCGGCTCGTTGGGAGGATGCGCCAACGCCCCCGACGGCTTTCAGCGCTTCATCACCTGGGCTCGAGACCTGCGTGACCGGCACGATCTGCGCATCATCGCCGTCGCCGGTGAGACAACGGGCATCTACTACTGGGCGCTGTGGGACTTCCTGGGCCAACAGCCTGACATCGCTCGCGTGCTTTTCAACCCGCGCACGACCGAACACATGGGTGAGGTCCTGTCCAAGAAGGTCCGCAACGAACTGGTTGATGCCTTGCTGCTCGCGGAGCAATTGCGCTTGGGCAGCACGCCTGAGGTGATTCTCCGACAGGACACCGACCTCTTGACGGCTCGGTACTACTCTCGAGCAGCCAGAGACCTGGCCCAGCAGATCAACCGCAAGAAGAACCAGCTGCGCGCTCTGCTGCGGGCTTATTGTCCGCCTCTGAGTCAGGTTTTTCCGGGCAGCAAGTTGTACCATCCTGCCGTGTACGCCCTACTTCAAGAGTACCTCTTCCCCGATGAGTTCGTCCAGGTCGGTGCTGAAGCCCTCGCTGCCATCTTGACTGCTCACTGCCGCGATGCCTTTGGCCTGGCCGAAGCCCAGCAGTTGGTCGAGGCATGCCAGCAGGCGCTCACCCGCCCCGTCGGACGGGATGTGATCCGTCACCTGGTGCACGGCTACATTGAAGACATCGCCACCTTCCAACAGCGCAAGACGTTCTATCTCAAGACCGGCTACGCCTTGATCGAGAACCGTCAGGAGACCAAGCTGCTGCGCACCGTCAAGGGGGCTGGCATCAGCAACACCTTGGCCTTGGTCAGCGAGCTTGGGGATGTCAGCCGCTTTCCCAGTGGTGAGCACCTGGCTAGCTTCTTGGGCTTGACCACTAGCAAGCACATCTCCGGCGCTACCCTCTACCGCTCCAAGCGGATCACCAAACAGGGCTCACCCAACGGCCGCTACGCCGCGGTCAACATAGCTCAGCATCTCAGCCAACGTGTACCGCGCTATCAGGCCATGTACCAGCGCATCAAAGGCCGCAAGCCACCGCGTAAGGGGCACTTCATCGCCCTGGTGGCCATTGCCCGTGACTTTGTCGCCAACGTGCTCTACGACATGTGGTGCAACGAGCGCCCTTTCTTCCTGAAGGACGAGGATTATCGCAACTATCGCCAAAAGCAGTCACGTTCCGAAGACTAATGCGCCCGCCTGAGTCGAGCTACTTGACCCAGTGTTGTCTCCTAGTGTGAGGTCCAGATAGACTCGCTTGTTCAGGTGCTAATTGAATCTTGCCTTACCGGGGCTTCGCGAAAACGCCTGCCGAAGCACCCTTAGTACCGTGCGCCTTCTCGCCGCTTTGATCGGACCCTAGTATCCCTTTTTCGGACTTGACAAATTATAGGACGTCTTTTCCTTACACGGATGTAAGGTTTTTCGAAGTCAAAATTCAGGCTTTTTCCTATTGACATTTCGCCCTGCAGTATGGTATAATGTGTAGGTAACAACGCAGGCAGCTCCGATGTAGATGCCTGGTGACTTCGGCAAGCTCAGTCCAAGGATTTCGACGAGCTCAATCCAAGGAATTTGGCCGAGATAGGGCGCAAAAGCGCGCCTTTGGCGGTGCCAAGCCAATCCAACCAACATCACTCCCAACCCCGACGCCAGCCAAGGCCGTGCTTTTGCATGCCCCAAGGCTGGCGTTTTTTGTCTCAGCGAAAACAAATATGAACGAGGAGGTCAAACGATGAAAGCCAAGAAACATCTCAATTTGAGGATCCCCCTTTGGTGGCCTAGCAGCCCCGGCTGGCAGCGATTGGCACGGGCCATGACACCCCACCCAGGCACGCTCGTCGTGACGCTGGTGGTCCTGGCCGCTATCCTGTGGGCCCAATCGGTCGGCGCACTGCCGCTGCGGGCCCCATTGGCGGCCAGCACCTCCACCGGGGCCATCGCCTACCAGGGCCGCCTGGCCGACGCTGACGGCACTCCCATCACCGATACCGTCAACATGGAGTTCCGCCTGTACGACGTGGCCTCTGGCGGCATATTCCTGTGGGAGGAGCTGTGGACCGGCTCCAACAGCGTGCAGGTCAGCGATGGGTTGTTCAACGTGATGCTGGGGAGCATGGATCCCATCCCGCAGAGCGTAATCACAGACCACGACTCGCTCTTCCTGGGCATCACGGTGGGCACGGACGACGAGATGACGCCACGGGTGCAGTTGGGAAGCGTGCCCTTTGCCGTGCAGGCACTGACCGTGCCGGATGGGAGCGTCACGACGGCGAAGATCGCGGATGGGACCGTAACAACAGGGAAGATCTCGGACGGAGCGGTGACAACGACCAAACTCAACATTGATAACGGTTTGAACGTAAGCGGGGATTTGGCCGTAGATGGTAGGATTGCTGTTGGGACTACGATTTCTGATACGCTGACAATCGGGCGGCATGACAGTCCGATGTATACAACAAGGATAGACGGGAACCGCATCACGATAGATGATGGCCCGTATGCACCAGCTCACGTCAATAGCTATTGGAATCACCTGTTTCTCTACACTGATGTGGGATCTGTGTACATTCGAAATCACAATGGAGAGACAGAGGATTTGATTGTCAGCGGCAATCTGACGGTAAGTGGCACGAAGTCTGCCATAGTTAACACAGCTCAATACGGTCAGCGCAAGCTCTACGCCGCCGAATCACCCGAAGTGCGCTTCACTGATGAAGGCCTGGCCCAGCTGGTGGACGGTGCGGCCTGCGTGGATCTGGACCCGATCTTCCTGGAGACCATTGAGGGGGAGTACCTGGTGCACGTGACGCCCTATGGAGATGCCAGCCTCTATGTGGTTGAACTTGGCGCGGATTACTTCGTGGTGAAAGCCCGAGACGGCGCCCCGAACGTCGCCTTTGCATGGCGGTTGAGTGCACACCGGAAGGGATACAGCGGAGTGCGGCTGGAGCAGGTGCAGGAGGATTGAGGGGAGGAACTGCCTGGGGACAGAAGGGGCGTGCTCTCGGTGAAGTTCTGTGCTGACCAGCGTGAGACTGGTGGGGTGGGCTATTTGAGCAACTGAATGAATTGATCGCGAGTGAGACCGGCGCTTTTGATGATCCGCAGCGTCAGCCCACGTCCCAGATCACGGTTGTGCCAAGGCACAACCACGCGGCGATTGTCGCTGGCACGCCGCAGAATGATGTGGCTGCCCGTCTGGTGGTCAATCTCGAAGCCGGCGCGCTCCAAAGCCCGGACGACCTGGCGCGGCTTTACAGTGGGCAGGCGGGGCATCACGCAGGCTCCAGGGCCACACTCATCCGTCCGATGAACTGCTCCCCGGTGGACTCAACGGGGATCGGTTCGCCGTGTTTGCGCAAGCTGGCGCAGTAGGCACGGATGGCGTCAGCGGCCATTTCGTGGGCTTCTTCCAGGGTGCGTCCCTCGGTGTAGCAACCTGGAAGAGCCGGCACGGAGACAAGGTATCCACCTTCAGGCTGGCGTTCGATGACTACCGTAAACTGATATCTGTTCATCCTTCATTCACCTTTCCGCGCGTGTTCATCGGCACTGATTATAGCATAGAAAATCAGCCAGGTCAATTGACCCGACCTTCGACATGAAACGTACACCAGTGACGGCAAATCAGCCGCCCCGCAAGGGGCTACTCTAAAACTCTGAACAAGGAGGAAAGTGAAATGAACGAGCAAAAGAGTCTTCTCACACGGTTGGGCGAAACGCTTGACCAATACCGCGCCGAGCGGCGTGGCGCTGTCCAAGAGCAGATGCCCTCAAGACACCCTGGTTGGCTACACCGTCTGCTGCCCACCCCTGGCAACGTCCTCTTCACCCTGCTGGTGGTGGCTGGCTTGCTCTGGGCCAACAGCGTCGGTGCCCTGCCGCTGCGCGCCCCGGCTGCAGCGAGCACTTCCACGGGCACCATTGCCTACCAGGGCCGCCTGGCCGACGCCGACGGCAACCCCCTCACCGACACCTATAACATGATCTTCCGTCTGTACGACGTGGCCTCTGGCGGTGTGCCCCTGTGGGAGGAGCAGTGGACCGGCTCCAACGGGGTGGAGGTTTCCGATGGCCTGTTCAACGTCATGCTGGGGAGCCTGACACCCATCCCGCAGAGTGTGATCACAGGGCACGACCCGCTCTTCCTGGGCATTACCGTGGGCACGGACGACGAGATGACGCCCCGCGTACAGTTGGGCAGTGTGCCCTTTGCCGTGCAGGCGCTGACCGTGCTGGATGGGAGCGTGACGACGGAGAAGATTGCGGATGAGGCGGTGACACAGGCCAAGCTGGGTGCCGACGTGAGCCTGGTACCGCCTGATGGGAGCATCACGACGGAGAAGCTGGCGGATGGAGCGGTGGAGGGAACGAAGTTGGGAACTTCCTTCGGAGCAACTGAAGGGCCACTGTACAATGTGGTGATGAGACCTGGACGGGTTTGGGCACTCAATGTTAACAACGGTGGTGATGTGCCAACCACAAGCTTGGACCTTAGTGGGTCTGTCAGTCCCAGTGCTACGGCAGTGCTATTGAACATGAGATTCCAAGACTCAGGCTCTCCAAGTACCGCGACGTATTTTCAGGTGTGTAAGAAAGACTCTGTGGAGTGCTTTGATCTCAATTCGCAAGAAAGCGGACATCCAGTCGAACGATTCGTCATTGTGCAGTTGATCAATGGACAGATTGCCTACTCGGTTGGAGCCTCAGGCTCCAACACTGCAGGCTATAGACTGGAAGTGTGGGGCCACATCGAACCTGCCGCGCAGTGACCCCGAAGTCACACATCCCAAACTCTAAAAGTCTTCAGCGAGAAGTAAGGTCCTTCATTGGTGTAGCAAGGTCCGATGGTTTTGACACGGGTTCTGAACTAACCTGTTCTGGAGGTGCAACATGAAACGTACACACGTACATCGCATGGTGGCTGTGGTTTTGGGGCTGGTGGTGGTGCTGACGCCGGCGCATGGGGAGAGAACAGCGGATTCGCAGGATTAGCGGATCAGACTGCGGCAGCGCCAGGCAATCTGCGGATCGTGGCTGTTCCTGTTCTAGGTGGGCGAGCATTAGAAGACCTGGTATGGAGTTGGGAGAGCTCGGAGGAACCCGCGGGAACTCCGAGGACTCGCGGCTCTGAGAACGTGAAGGTGGTGTGGCAGGCATCCGTTCATCCTGCCAATCCCTGTTCTGGAGGTGCAACATGAAACGTACACACGTACATCGCATGGTGGCTGTGGTTTTGGGGCTGGTGGTGGTGGCATTGTTGGTGCTAGGGCCCAGAGGCGAGGCACAGGGACAGTTATCCAAGGAGGGGCCAAGCACAGCCATTCAATCCGCACCGGGGTTGGTAACACCCACTCCGCAAGCCACAGTCAGAATGGCACCGGGTACCGTGGCTGTAGACAAGGACATCGAAAGCGCTGTCCGCCAAGCCCTGATTGACGTACCTGATGCGGTACATCCGCCGGACTACTACGCTATCACTGACGTCCGTAAAGCAGACAGTTGGCTCTTCGTCTCTGTTATAGGCCTCATGGGACTAGACGCTGACTTGCACTGGAATCTGTTGGACAACGGCAGTTGGTTTGGATTGGTGCTGCTGCATCAGGACGAAAACGGCCGCTGGATCAGTGCAGTAGAAGGTACCATCAGATTCTCGCTGCTCCTATCTGACGTGCCTAGCGAGATTCTCAGCTACATAGGCAAGCAGACTCTAGACCCCCTCCAACGCCGGCCACTTTCCAGCAGTGATGCCAACCGTTTCCCGTGGCAATCAGGCACTCAGATGCAGTATGGCATCTTGGGTGTACATGACAATGGGTTTTCCAGTGTCGTTTCCGGTTGGAAGGCGGTGGACTTCTTGTCGGACGGCAATACCGGTGCTGGACACGCGCCCAATCGGCTGCTTGCCGCTACTGCAGGTAGCATCGGCTATGTCTGCAACGATGGTACCAGCGCTGCCATTCGCATCGGAGATCTCTTCTACACGCACTTGCTGTATAACGGCAATCTCTACTCCGGAAAGTACTTCTCCGAAGGCGAGGAAATTGGGCAGTTGAGACCTGGCTCTTTCAGTGATAGTTGCGGCTATGCTAGTCAAGGTTCTAGTTGGTTTCATGTACACTGGGGCTTTCCCAACACAGGGTCATTCCATGTTGAGGGATGGACGCTAAGTCTATCCGATGGAAAGTGGCGGCGAGGTGGTGAGACACGCGGCGTCCTCTCCTGGTTCCAAGCAGGGGGAACCTCTCCGCCTCCCTGCCCCACCTCCGGCGACGTCATTCTCTACTACGACGCGAACTACGGCTGCGCTGGGCGGGGCGAGAACAGCGGTTACGTGATTCGCAATGGCACTGGCTTTCAAAATGTGCCCGGAGATTTCAACGACCAGGCTTCCTCTATCCGTATCCGTTCTGGCTGGTCGGTCAAGCTATTTGAGCACGGGGATCGGGGCGGCGGCTGGGCCTGTCGCAACGGCAACGACGACACTTTCTGGGGAGACAAGTTCAACAACGGCGTTGATCTGAATGACCACGTCTCCTCTTTCGAGGTGTTCGACTCTCCTGACTGCGGGTATGTCCCGCCATGTCCCGCGCCTCGGTTGCATGCACATGACTACATCTTCACAGATCGTACCATCACTTTCCACTGGGATGATGTAAGCTGTCAACACAACGGCTTCACCTTCCGCGTCAAAACCGCACCGGACATGGATTCCGGCGGTGAGACAGTGGTCGACACAGGCGAAGGCAGCACCCAACGCACCGTGACCTTCGATCCACGTTGGGACAACCGAGACCTCTACTGGTCCGTGTGTGCAGCCAATGCGCCCGGGGGTGCATCCTGGGCAGCAGCGCGTGTGTTTCGCATTTCACCCAATGCTCCTCCCTCCATCTCCTTCGACACTGCCAACGGCAACTCCTTCCCCTCAGGCCGCATCGAGAGCCGCGAGCGCAACTGGACTTTCCGCGGCACCGCCAGCGATCCTGAGGGCCAGCTCAGCGAGATCGACTTCCGTTGCTCTGGCGACAATTGTGGCTCGTACCACAGTCGGATTGGCCTGGACAACTGGACGTACGAACGGCACGACATGGCTGGTCGGAACGACGTCTACTTCGTCGCCAAGGACGACAAGCACAGCACCGCCAGCCGCCACCTGGACCTGAACATTGATCTGGCTGCCCCCAACACCACCATCAGCCTCAACAACGAAGCCAACCCCGCCCGCTGGCCCGCCTGGTTTACCGGTCCCGTTCAGGTGCGTCTGAAAGCCGAGGACGGCAATACCCACCGCGCCCGCTCTGGCGTGAAGGAAATCCACTACCGCCTGGACAGCGATGGCTGGCAGATGCGAAGCGGTAGCTCCACGTCGTTCACCGTCAGCGACGATGGCACCCACACCGTCGAGTACTACGCCGTGGACAACGTGGGCAACCAGGAGAGCACACGCAGCGCTACCTTCAAGATTGACCAGACGCCGCCCACCCCACCGGGTGGCGTCAGCGAAACCCACGGGGTGGTGAGCAATCAGTGGCAGAAGGCCCACAACACGCCCACCTTTACCTGGGCCGCTTCCAGCGACGCCACCTCCGGCGTGTGGGGCTACCAGTTCTACTTCGGCCCCGATCCCAATGGTGTGGCCTACCAGACTTTCCTGGCCAGCGACCCGCGCCAGTGGACACCGCAGCCGGGCGGGGTGCGCACTGGCGCCTACTACCTGCGCGGGCGCACACGGGACAACGCTGGCAACTGGAGTGCCTGGACCGACCTCTTCACCTTCCGCTACGACGGCACGCCACCGGAGAACCCCCGCGAGGCCACCCACGCGGCAGGGATCAAAAACGACACCTGGCAGCGCATCACCAACCTGGCCGATTTCACCTGGCCGGTGCCCCACGACGAGGGCTCAGGCATCAAAGGCTACTACGTTTTCTGGGGCACCGACCCAGCCGGTACCAGCAGCGACTTCACCACCAATACCCAATACCAAATACCCGATCCCCTCTGTGGCACGAACGAAGCCTGCACGGGCTACCTGCGGCTGCGCAGCGTGGACAACGTGGACAATCAGGCCGAGGACTGGAGCACCGCCTTCGTGCTGCGCTACGATAACGCCCCGCCCACGGCCGACTTCAACTTCAACGGCGGAGCGACCCAGACCACTCAAACCCTGGTCACCCTGCACATCACTGCCAGCGACCAGGGCAGCGGGGTGCGGGAGATGCGGCTGTCTGGCGATGGGAGCAACTGGACCACCTGGGAGGTCTACGCCACCCGGCGTCCCTGGACCATCCCCGCCATCAGCCGCCAGTGGTGGCCGGTGTACCTCCAGGTGCGGGACGGCATGGAGTTGGAGTCCACGGTCATCTCCCACACCATCTACCTGGACGTGAACCCAGACCAGCCGCGCTCGGAGAACTTCCGCCTGTTCGACCACATCATGAGCGCGGGGGCAGGGGGGCACGCCTCTTTGCCTTCAGGCTGCACAGGCCACAGCACCGTGGGGCAGGTGATGGACTCAGCCACGGCCAACAGCCTGAGCTACACCATCGTCGGCGGCTACGAGGCGGGCAGCCAGACCCTTCCCATCGAGGAGCCAGGCCACGACGAGTTCACCTTCATCAATGGCATCTTCGCCTCTGGCACGGGGGCCGACACTTTAGAGTCGGATCTGTACCAGATGCTGGGCACTCTGGGGGAAGTGGGCTTGCCTAACAACGAGACCACCCTGCACAGTCCGAACCACCAGCACCAACCCGGCTTCCTGGCGGCAGCGCCCCCGTCTGGCACGCCGACCCCGACTCCCACCCCAGGGCCGACGCCCACGCCGACCCCCACCCCGGCCTGCGAGTTCCCGCAGATCAGCATCAACGACGGCGCGCTGTTCACCAACGATCCCGACGTGACCCTGAGCATCTGCGCTCCGTATGCCGCAGAGATGATGCTCAGCAACGACGGCGGCTTCGGCGGCGCCGAATGGGAGCCCTACGCCGAGAGCAAGGCCTGGACGCTGACCACCTACGGGCAGTACGTGCTGCCGCGCTTCGTCTATGCCGCCTTCAAGGACACCGATGGCACGACGCACGGCACGTACTTCGACGACATCATCCACGACCCCAACCCACCCAGCGGTGACATCACAGTCGGCGACAGTGTGCCATCCATGCTTCACGCAACACGCACCACGCAACACGCTGGCCAGCCGGTAGCCTTGCTTTCCACCCGGGCCGACGGCACGGTGGACATCTTCGTCAACGCGCAGGACGATAACAGCGGCCTGACGGAGATGCAGATCAGTGCCAGTGCTACCTTCACCGGCACCACCTGGGAGCCCTACTCCGCCCTGAAGCCGTGGACGCCGGAGGGCGGCGACGGTATCAAGACGGTCTACGCCCGCTTCCGTGACGGCGCCGACAACGTCTCCGATGCCACCGATGCCAGCTTCGCCCTGGACACCCAGCCACCATTTGGCGGCATCGCCATTGACCAGCGAGTGGTGGGACCTGACATCATCAGCACGACGGTGTACTTCGGGGCAGAGGACAACCTGAGCGGGGTGACGGACATGCGGATCACCGCCGATCCCACCTTCACCGATATCGCCTGGCAGCCCTACACCACCACCCTCACCTGGCCCATCTCCTTGACAGTTCAGAGCGAAGGGTCGCTGTACGTGCAGTACCGCGACCTGGCGGGGAACACGTCGGAGGTGTACAGCGACACGTATGTGGTGGACACGGTGCCGCCGGTGATGTATGTGAGGGTGAAACCGGGAGATACGCTGACGCGCAGTGTCACCGTACTGGCCTATGATGAGCTGGCGGATGTGGCGACCATGCACCTGAGCAATGACCCGCTGATGATCGAGGAGGTAGTGACGCTGCCTTACACCGACACAGTAGAGTGGGCCTTCAACGAGCGGTGGGTGGTGTGGGTGCAGGTGGAGGACAGCGTGGGGAATGTGAGCGAGCCCTACCCGGCCTACATGCCCGTGGCGGGCCTTGCAGACCTGGACGGCAACTGTGTTGTGAACGTCGCCGACATCATGCTCGTTGCTAGCCGCTGGCGCACGTCCTGTGCCGACCCAGATCCAGATAACAACCCTGACACGCCCAATTATGAGGGCCGCTACGACCTCGACCACGACTGCGGCATAGACATCGTGGACATCATGTTGGTGGTGGTTCATTGGGATGAGAGATGTGAGTGAGACGGTGGTTTGAACCGCAAAACATGCGAAAGGCCACGAAAGGCGCGAAAGGCTTTCGTGGCCTTTGTTGTTATTGTCTTCCAGGGAAACAGACGGTGACCCAGCGATAGGTTGCGCGCAATCGCCAATCTTCGTCGTGCCAACGAAGTCGGCCTCTACCCAAACAAATTGTCCAACAGCATCATCACCACAAAGCCGATCACCACTCCCCAGGTGCCCTCGCGCTCAAACCCCTTGCGGTGGGTCTCAGGGATGATCTCGTCGCTGACCACTGTAGAGCATCGCGCCAGCGGCGAAGGCCAATCCCAGCGGCAGCAGCGGCCGGGCGATTTGCCTTTGATTCAGAAACCAGGTTTTTGGAACCCCTTGTACCCAGAACTCACCCCAGCGTGGGCGCTCTCGACACCCCAGGAAGCACTGCGGGGTGGAAAAACCTCAGGATCCCCACTTCTATTATAACATCATGACAGCCGTCTGTATATGACCAAAGTCATTTTCTTCTGGCGACGTGAAAAGACCACCTGCGTCAACCACACGGGGGGCTTTTTGTATTGCCAAACGAGGCGGAATCCGCTATACTCAGCAGATCCAATTTTTCTCGGCCTGGATCGCCAGATCCAGGCCCGAAGCAGGGATTTGGCAAGCCCCTTAGAGCAATTCTGGATCTACACCTGGCCAAGCAGCAGGCAGCCGTAGGGCAACCAGAGGGTAACCGTAGGATAGCAGAGGGCAACCGTAGGGCAGCACAGGGCAACCATAGGCAGCCAGAGGGCAAGTGTAGGACAGTCAGAGTGCAATCGCAAGGGAAACGTCAAGCGCAGAATGGACGAATGTGGTAGAATGAGGGTGCATCGTCGCTCTCATAAGTGATCCAGGTTGTGGCTGTCGTCGGTGTGGCCAGCTACCGTAGGCAGCAGCGGGCCACCGCCAGACCTGGATAGAGTAGAGAGGAAGTCTGCCCACACCACTGTTGTAACAAAACTCTAATAACTAACAAGGAGGATTCTCATGGTAAGGAAGACGACTCTACTGCTGATTCTCGCTTTGGCGCTCACCACGCCCTTCGGCCCGCTCTCGGCTGCCGGGGCTAGCGGCAACGATGCCTCAGAAACCCAGGGACACACGACGATCTGTGGGGCCGACGACAACGACTACACCGGCTACGCTGTCGCTAGCGGAGACGTGAACGGCGACGGCCTGGACGACGTCATAATCGGGGCCTTCCGTGCCAACGGGCCAGATTACCGACACAGGTTCGCTGGCCGTGTCTACGTGGTGTTTGGCCCAGCCGACGTCTATGGCATGGTAGACCTTGCCAACCAGGCCGACGTGGTAATCTATGGGGCCGACTCCCATGACTATGCCGGCAGTGCGGTGGCCAGCGGCGATGTGAACGGTGATGGTTTCGCCGACATCGTTATCGCAGCAGAGTGGGCCGACGGACCGGGCAACAGTCGTGTCGAATGCGGCGACGTCTACGTCGTATACGGCTCAGACTCCATCGTCGGCGACATAGACCTGAGCACTCAAGCTGACGTCGTCATGTATGGCCCCGATATCCGTGACCAAATCGGCACCTCTCTGACCACCGGCAATGTGAACGATGATCAGTATGACGACATCGTCATCGGAGCTGAGTGGGCCGATGGAATGGGATCAGGCCACAGACGCGAGGATGCCGGGGAGGTCTACGTCGTGCTAGGGTCGGACTCCCTCCCCAGTAGTATGGAGATGTACGGTCAGGCCGACCTGATCATCTACGGTGAGGAAAAGCAAGACCATGTCGGCGCCTCCGTGGCCGTCGGGGATCTTAACAACGACCGGTACGGAGACATCATCGTCGGCGCCCTGTGGACTGACGGGCCACAAAACGATCGCCCTCAAGCTGGCGGGGCCTACGTGGTGCTGAGTTCGGAAAGATTCGAGAGCAGAATGTGCGACCTCCGCCGCCAGTCCGATCTAACCATCTTCGGTGCTGACACTCAAGACCGTGCGGGCGCCGCAGTGGCCAGTGGAGACGTAAATGGTGACGGCTACGACGACATCTTGGTAGGAGCCAGCTATGCTGACGGCCCACATAATCGTCGTACTTGGGCCGGCGAGGTTCACGTGGTGCTTGGCTCGGATTCTATCACAGAGACCTCGCACATGAAATCTGTAGACCTGCGCAAGCAAGCCGACTTCACCATTTACGGAGCCGATAGAGGCGATAGAGCCGGAATCTCGGTGGCCAGCGGCGACGTGAATGGCGATGGTTACGAGGAGATCGTTATCGGAGCAAGCTTCGCCAGCGGTGCAGACAACAGTCAAAGCAAAGCCGGTGAGGCAAGGGTAGTGATAGGCTCGGCAACCATCGCGGGCATTCTAGACTTGGCCTACGAGGATGCCCTCACTATCAGCGGGCCCGATGACGGTGATCAGGCCGGCGGCGCCGTAGCCACCGGAGATGTGAATGGCGATACCTTCGCTGACATCATAGTGGGAGCCGACTCAGCCGATGGCCCGGATGGCGACCGCGAGAAAGCTGGCGAGGCTTATGTGATCTCCCCGTAAAAGGTGTGAGTGGAGAGCTGTGGTGGAGTGGAATCCAGCATTGTTAAGCTAATCGCTCCGCTCCGCCGTCGTCACGTAGCGTACTTGCTTGAACGGCTTGACCTGTGCTCGGACGTTGTTCTTCAGGAGATTGCCGGAAATGTGCATCAGGGTGTCGCCGTAGTCGCTGTCTATTCCCATGGTGGCCAGGCAGGGATAGTGGTGGTGTAACAGACCGGCCTCCTGCTCGGCATCGTTCGCCGAAACGCCCACCAACCGCTCGGCCGTGTAGCGCGCGCAGCCGCAGACGGCGTCGCGCAGCACCTCGGCCGAGGTGATGAGTCGTGATTCGGGGTCTACGGTGATGCGCAGGTCTGGCTGGCCAAAGTGGCGCGCGAATTCAGCGATGAGCGGATCGTCGTACTCGATCCGCTGGCGGCGGGCAAGGCTGTAGTGGGTCTCGGTCAGCGAGCACAGGGGCTTGGGCGTCACGCACACCACGCCCATGTCGTCGAGCCAGCCCCGCAGTTGCCGGGCCAGCCCACGCGGCAGCCAAGCCTCGCTATCCACCGCGGCCACCACTGCCTTCGCGCCCGTCATCTGCGCGATATCGGGGAGCAGCTCCGCCACGCCCGGGTGCTCGCCAAACGACAGGATCAGGTCAGCCGGCGGGAGCGTGTCGGGCAGGTAATCCTCCGGATAGTCTATCACCGGCGGCAGCACCGCCGGCGCCTTCCAGACCTCGGCCACCCAGTCCGTAGGGCCGTGGGCGCGGATGTTGTCCACGTGCCGCTGGCCGTACTCGCCTGAGATGATTGCCAAGATGCGCATGTGATTCACCCTAAGTTGTGCTCTGCGTGTTTCGCCGCGATGGTGGCCGCCAGGTTGTCCAACGCCTCAAAATCAGCCTCTCTAGGAAACCCCTTGCAGAGGACGGGGTCCAATATCTCTACTTTCAGATTTGGAATCAACCCAGCGATTTGTTCTATGGCCTTGCTGCTCCAGCCATAGGAGCCGATGATCGAGGCGAACTTCAGTTTGGGCCGCAGGGCATTGGCCAGATATGCGGCGTAAAAGACGTTGGGATGCGGGCCGACGTGTACCGTAGGCGTCCCGATGACAATAGTGGCGGCATCCACCAGGGTGATGGCCAGTTTTCCGATGTCGGTCGCAGCCAAATTGAACTGGTGCACCGTGACCCCTCTTTCGGCCAAGGCGCTAACCAGGTATTCCACCATTTTCTCAGTGCTACCGTGCATGGAAATGTAGGGAAGGACCACCACGTTCTTGGGTTCGTCCGAGACCCAATCCCGGTAAGCATCCACGATGAACGCTGGCCGGTCATAGATGGGACCGTGGCTTGGCGCAATGAGATCTATTTCGCGCCCCCCAATCTTTTCCAGATTCTTCTGGATGACCTTGCGGAAGGGCATCATGATTTCCGCGTAGTATCTCTTGGCTGCCTCGTAGACGCGCGCTTCATCGGTGACGTACAGGTCGGTGGTAGCCAGGTGGGAGCCAAAGAAATCGCAGGCGAAGAGAATGCGATCCTCCGGCAGGTAGGTCACCATGGTCTCTGGCCAGTGGACCCAGGGCGTGTGGATAAACTCCAGAGTCTTGTCCCCCAGCGACAACGTTTCCCCATCATCAACGGTGATGAACCTCTCCTCTGGAATGCACAAAAGGTCCATGAGCATCTCCTTGCCTTTGGGCGTGGTGATCACCTTTGCGTTATCGTACTTCTCAAGGACCTGGGGGATGGCTCCGGAATGGTCCTGTTCGGCGTGGTGAGCAACCACGTAATCAATGTGCGGAACGCTCTCCAGTTGGAACAGAAGCACATCTACCATGCTGGGATCAACGGTATCTAACAACGCCGTTTTCTCGCTACCCCGAATCAGGTAGGCATTGTAACTCGTGCCGTCAGGTAGAGGGATCAGAGAATCGAACAAGCGTCTATCCCAGTCAACAGCACCCATCCAGTAAACGCCTTCTTTAATTCTTCTTGCTTTCATGACATTGCCTCCTTTTTGATTTTAGCTGTTACAATCAGATTACTACTGGTCTCTGGATCGAAGGGCGCACCCTGCATGTCGCCGTAGCAGGCAGCGTCGCCGAACCCGGCTGCTGCGACTGCGTTCAACAAATCGGCGTGCAGCAGCGGGCGCAACGTGGTCGCTTCGATCTGCTGCGCCCATTCACTCGCCTCGTCGCGCCGCAACGTGACGATGTTGAAAGTCAGGGTGCCGTTGGGGTTGAAGTCGTAGAAACGTATGAATAGCCACTCGCGACTGTCCTCTCGATGGGCTTGGGGGGGCATCCAGCGCGCACGAGCGGCGATCACAGCGTCGAAGTTGCGGTTCTGGATGAGCAGTAATCCGCCGGGCCGCAAGACGGTCGCGAAGTCGGTCAACGTCTCGTGCAGCGCCTCGGCGGTGAGCACGTGCGGCAGGCTGTTGCCCAGGCAGAGCAAGGCATCGAAGCCATCCCCTGCTTTTGCCGCCAACTCGCCAAAGCCAGCGACCACAAAGCGCGCCTTCACTCCCGCAGAGGCGACATTCTCCCGCGCCCGCTCGATCATGCCCACGCTGAGGTCTGCACCGGTCACGTCGTAGCCTCGCTGCGCCAAGGCAACAGTGTGCATCCCGGTGCCGCAGGCCGTGTCCAATATGCGCCACGCGCCGCTGGCGGTCAGTTGTTGCTCAATGAAGGGTAGCTCATACGCCAGCCGTCCTTCCCAGTTGACAAAGCGGTCGTAGTCGGCGCTAAAGGGATCGTAGAGCGGTACGGCTCTCCTCGATTCTTCCCGCCGGGAGCATGCCATTACGTTCTCTCCCCTTTTCATCCGTGAATCAACGCCGGCAGGCAACGAGTGCAGACCCACAGGCTGGCCCCAGCCTTGCGACAAGGAAGCAACACCCGGCTATCCTCACCCTCTCCACACACGTGGCAGGTTTGCACGATGTAGGTCACGCCCCGCTTTCCCATTTCGATTTCGGCCGCGTGTTCGTCAAAGGCAACCGCCTCTCGTTCCTCAATGCTCAACGCGCCGGTGGGACAGACGCCCAGGCAGAAGCCGGCGCCGTCACAGAGCGCCTCGTCCACCACCTGGGCCTTGCCGTCCACCAAGACGATAGCGCCCTCAGCGCACGGCATCACACAGATGCCGCACCCGTTACACAGTTCCTCATTGATCTTGACGATTTGGCGTTTAACCACTATTCACCTCTCCTGGATAGGTCACAAGAAATCCTTTCACTACAAAACGGCTGCCCTAATTATATCACCAGGACAGCCGTCTGTCTATGACAAAGGTCATTCATGTCGCGTCCAACCATCAAGCCGCGCCCAACTCGACCTGCCGCAGGAGCAAGGCATTGACCGCCACGATGACGGTGCTGGCGCTCATCACCAGCGCGCCCCATTCGGGCCGCAGGACGATGCCAAGAGGTTGCAGCAGACCAGCCGCCATGGGGATGGCGACCACGTTGTAGGCAGTGGCCCAAACCAGGTTCTGGCGCATCTTGCTCATCGTCGCCCGGCTGAGGCGAATCAGCCGAACCACGTCGCGGGGGTCGTTCTTCACCAACACCACCTGCGCCGACTCCACCGCCACGTCGGTGCCGGCGCCGATGGCGATGCCCACGTCGGCCTGCACCAGCGCGGGGGCGTCGTTGATGCCGTCGCCCACCATAGCCACCACCTTGGCCTGGCGCTGCAGCTCCTTGACCTTGTCGGCCTTCTGCTCCGGTCGCACCTCGGCGAAGACGGTGTCCAGCCCCAACTCGGCGGCCACGTAGTCAGCCACGGCCTGGCTGTCACCGGTGAGCATGGCCACCTCAAGACCCATCTGCTTCAACGCCCGTACCGCCTCCCGTGACTCGTCGCGGACCATGTCGGCTAAAGCGAGGGCGCCCACCAGGCTACCGTCGGCTGCTGCGTAGACCACCGTCTTCCCCTGCCTGCCAAGTTCGACCAGGCGCGGATCGTGCGGCACAGCCACACCGATCTGCTCCATCAGCGCCCGGTTGCCAATGAAAAGATGACTCCCTTCGACAGTGGCCTTCGCCCCTTTGCCGGGCACCGCCTCGAAGTCGGTCGCCTGCGGCAGGGGCAGCTCTCGCTCCTGGGCAGCACGGACGATGCCCTGGGCGATGGTATGCTCGGAGTTGACCTCCGCCGCCGCCACGCGGCGCAGCAATGTCTCCTCGTCCCAGACTTCGGCAAGCCCTTCGGCTACGCTCAGGACAGGCTCAGTCGAGCCATCTCCCAGCAACACCACGTCCGTCACCCCGAACTCACCTTTGGTCAGCGTGCCGGTCTTGTCGAAGATCACGGCGTCCAGGCGACGGGCCGTTTCGGTGGCCTCGGCATTGCGGATGAGCATCCCGTTGCGCGCACCCAGTGAAGTCGAAATGGTCGTCACCACCGGAATGGCCAGTCCCAGGGCGTGGGGACAGGCGATGACCAACACCGTCACCGCCAGGGTGAGGGCGAAGACCGCCGACTGCGCACTGATGAAGAACCAAAACAGGAAGGTAATCAACGCCACCACGACGGCGATGATGGTCAGCCAGTGAGCAGCGCGGTCAGCCAGCCGCTGCACGGGCGGCTTGGAGGCCTGCGCCTCTTTGACCAGGTTGATGATCTGGGCCAGGGCCGTCTCTTCGCCGGTCTTCTCCACGCGGATGCGCAGCGCGCCCTCACCGTTGAGCGTGCCGCCAATGACCTCATCGCCGACAACTTTGCCCACCGGCTTCGACTCGCCCGTGATCATGGCCTCATTGACGCTGCTCTGCCCCTCGACGACGCGGCCATCCATGGGCACCTTGTCGCCGGGACGCACCAACAGCAGGTCGCCCTTCTGTACCTCCGACGTGGGCACCTCTTCGACGCTGCCATCCTCGGCGATGCGGTTGGCCATGGGCGGGATGAGCTTGGTCAGCTCCTTGAGCGCGCCAGCCGTGCCTCGCACGGCCCGCATCTCCAGCCAGTGGCCCAGCAGCAGCACCGCCACCAGGGTGCTGACCTCCCAGTAGAAATCAACTGCTGTGAAGATGAAGGTGGCACCGACGCTGAAAAGATAGCCCGCTGAGACGGCAATGCTCACCAGCACGCTCATGTCCAGCACGCCACTGCGCAGCGCCTTGCGAGCGTTCTGGTAGAAGGGCCAGGTGCCGTAAGACGTGATGACCGTGGCCATAGCGAAGAGCAGGTAACGATAGCCCGGAAAAGTCAGCGAAAAGCCGAACCACTGCTGAATGGTGGGGGAGAGCAGCAGCACCGGGATGGTGAGGGCCAGCACCACCCAGAAGCGACGGCGGAAGTCGGCCTCCATCATGGCGTGGTGGTCGTGGCCCTCGGCCTTGTGGTGCTCGTGCTCCATGTGAGCGTGAGCCGTCCCTTCCTCCTCACCCTCGCAGGAGCAGCCCAGTTGGGCCAACATATGCTTGAGATGCTCCAGGCTCACGACGTCAGAATCGTAGACCAGATGGACCGTGTCGGCCACCGGGTTGATGTGGGCCTCGTGCACGCCGTGGAGTGCCTGGATGCGGTCCTCGATAACACACGGGCAATCGGGGCCAACATACTCCTTGAGTGCTAATGTCACGCTCTGTTTCATCTTCGGTATCTCCTTTCCGTGAGCTGCCTGAACGCCGAAGCCGATCACACAACCCTGACACATTATGTCACAACGACTACTTGGCAACAACAGGGCGATGGCACCCCAGGGCTAATTCCCAGGCCATCTCTTGGGCCACAGGGTTTACGGCAAGCTCTTGAGATAGTCGAGCAGATCGTTCAGGTCTTCCTCGCTCATGGTCCAGCGTGGCATATCGGCGTTCAGAGGGTCGCCGTCGGGGTGTTTGCCCTCTACAACAGCCACCCGGAACGTTTCAAGGTCGTACTCGGCTGCCTCGCCTCCGTGGCCTTCGCCGGCTTGAGCAGTCAAAGCCGACCAACGAATGTCCGGCGCGTCCATCACCTGCGCATGCATGACATGCCGACCACCCTGTCCGGTCGGGCCGTGGCACGAGGCACAGGTCAGGGTACCACCCATCATCATGCCCCCTACCCCCGGTCCGCCGGTATAAGTAATGCGCCCTCCACGCTCACTTGTAGCAGTGAAGTAGATGCGCTCACCGTTGGAATCGAAGGCCCCCTGCCCCCATGCGGTTCCACCTTGCCCCGTCGGTGCTAATCGCGGGACGCAAGCTGCAAGCAGCAGAAATGCAATAAAGATCCCGAAGTACTTCTTCATACCACCTCCTCGGATAGATCGTCTCATGAGACAACATGAGTATCTTACTTAAGATGTTTTACCACACGCATTATGGCTTGTCAACTGCCCGATAACAAAAGAGGGTAGCGTCATACACCACTTGACGCCAACAGGCGGGAGAGTGCAGTGACTCTCCCGCCTGTTGGTCATGCTATCAGCGTCGAAGCCGGTCCCGAATCTCCTCAAATTCAGGTGGGGATATCTCCCCCGCTGCCAGCCGCCGCCGGGCGATCTCCAGTGGCTCCACCCCTGCCCCAGAGGCCACAGGCCGACGGCTGAGTTGCCGGACCAGCCCAGCGGTCCCCAGCCCCAGCACAGCCACTACACCCACGAACAACACCAGGTATAGGATCAGGCCAAGCGTCCCCAGGCCACCCCAAGTACCCCAGCTCAAACCGTTGTAGCAGAATCCCATTTCACTTCCTCCTATCGTTCAGTATTTGCAGAATCGTCTCGTACTCCTCTCGGCTGATCTCGCCCCGGGCCAACCGCTCGTCCAGAACCTGGCGCGCCGCCGGCTGGCCCTGCCTAACGAGTAGCCGATCACCTCCCAGTGTCCTCGGAGATCTCGCGTTTCATCAATTCATACTGCTCGCGATTGACCTCACCTCGTGCGTAACGTCGCTTGAGGATCTCCAGCGGCGACTCGGACAGGTCGCTGTGCCATGTCGTGGCAGGGTATGACGAGTTATTCACCGCTTTGGGGAAGATGTTGCTCAACAACCATACCGCCAGGGCAATGATCACCACCCAAAAGACAAGCATTAAGACTATACCCAAGCCGCCGAAACCGAATCCCATCATCATGATCTTCACCTCCTAGTTTATTCGTAGTCAGACAACGCCACTCCGCGGAGCTTACCCTGAGCAGAGTCGAAGGGCTTCGTGGCTCACTACAAACCTTGTGGCCTGACTTCCATGATCTTGTCCATAGTATAACTGTTTACTGTAACAGCCCCTTAAAGGGAATGTGAAGATTTGATGACAATACTTGTTCTCTATCTTGACAGCGTAGGGCCCCAGCCAATTTGGCCAGGGCCCCATCTATTACTCCACCAAGCATTAGGACCGGAACACGTGATGCGTCGCCGCGTTACTCAGGGTGTGTAAGGATTTGTGTAATTCGGCAGGAAGTTGTAGGCCACGCCTGGGGTCATCTCTAGACCAGGGACAGGGGGATGCGGCCCGCCGTCAAGTGTAAAGCTCGTCCGCGCGGTGTGCTTGAGCCAGACGACTTTTTCAGGATGGAGTGCCCCATCCGAAACCTTGACCAACTCGTGGTAGTGGACGTAGCCTCGAGAGGCGTACCTGTTCGCCTTCTCCAGGGACCACGTGTCGATGATCCCTTTCACCACGTACAGCAGTTCACCATCCGGCGCATCGGAAGACCACCACTTCGAAGCTCCGAAAGGTCCAGTGTTGTAGTGCTTGCCCACCAGTTTGTTCCGCCCGGCCTGCACCCAGTAGTGCCCCGGAACGTCTATCGCACCACCTGGCCCGTCTGGCGCACCCGCCAGGTAGTAGTCATCACCGTCCACGTTGATCACGATGCCGTGGACAAAGCCCTTGGCGCTGACAGGCAAAGCGACCGCGACTGTGAGAGCCGCAACCGCTACTAAAGCCAATAGATACTTGCTCAGACTCAGTTTGCTTATCATGTTCTTTCTCCTTCCAAAAGTTTTTTTCTTGGCGGATTAGAGTCATCCGATCCTAGTGTTGCCTAAAGTATAGCCGGTCAATATGACAGGTTCTTAAAGGGAATGTGAAGATTTGATGACAGTCTTGGCGATCAGAGGGCGATGGGCAGGGTGAAGGTGAAACTGCTGCCCTGGCCGGGGCCAGAGCTGGTGGCCCAGATGCGCCCGCCGTGGGCCTCCACCAGGTGCTTGGCAATGGTCAGGCCGATACCGCTGCCACCACCAGGTCGGGAGCGGGACGTGTCCACCCGGTAGAAGCGCTCAAAAACGTGGGGTAGGTGTTCAGCTGAGATGCCGATGCCGGTGTCCTGCACGACAACGGCTACCTCTCGACCATCGCGCCAGGCCCGAAGAGTCACCTGGCCACCGGAGGGAGTGTACTGCAAGGCATTGCCCAACAGGTTGAGCAGCACCTGGATGACACGGCTGGGGTCGGACCATATCTGCGGCAGGTCCGTCGGGACATCAACCTGAAGGCTCACGGCTTTGTCTTCGAACTGGGGCTGCAAGCGGTCGACAGCAGCACGGACCAGGTCGGCTGGGGCGACCGGGCGAAGCTCTAGGGGGATCTGGCCCGCCTCGGCGCGGGAGAGTTCCTCGAGATCATGGACTAGCCGCTGTAACCGGGCGACCTCGCGCTGGACAAGCAGGAAAGTGGCTGGCTCAGCGGTCAGCACACCGTCCACCAAGCCTTCCATGACGCCTTTCATACTGCTGAGGGGGGTGCGCAGTTCATGGGCAACGTCGCCGATGAGTTCCAGCCGGCGCTCTTCCGTCCGTTCCAGGGTCTCAGCCATCTGGTTGAAGGCCCGCGCCAGAGCACCCAGCTCATCCTGACCCGACACCTGGACCCGTTCGTGATAATCACCGGCGGCGATGCGCTGGCTGGCCTTCATCATGGCCCGGATAGGGCCAACGATGCGCCGGGCAGTGAAGGTGCTCACGGCCACCGCTGCCAGGAAGGCAACCAGGGTTGCGACGACCAGGATTTCGTTGGCAGCGGCCTGGAAACTTTCGCGCAGGTCGGCCGCCAGGGCCGGATCATAGCCCGGTAGGGCCTCCATGCGGGCAATGTGGCGGGCCAGGGCGGCGGGAGCGTGGAACTGGGCCGTGCCAGCCAAGACTACCACTCCCACCACTATGATGATCAAATACGAGAGGAATAACTTCCAGCTCAACCGTTGTGGTGTCCTGAGCTTGTCGAAGGATTGGAGTATTTGGAACAGGTTCATGTCGCTTCGTCCTCAAAGCGGTAGCCGGCGCCCCGCACGGTGACAATCAGCGTCGGGTTCGCCGGGTCGTCTTCCACGTTCTTGCGGATGCGCCCGATATGGACATCCACCACCCGCTCGTCGCCGTAGTAATCATAGCCCCACACCTGTTCGATGAGCTGTTCCCGGCTCAACACCCTACCACGATGTCGGGCCAGGGCATGCAGGAACTCGAACTGGATGGAGGTCACCTCCACGGGCTGATCATCCTTCCAGACCCGGCGGGCGTCGGGCTCAATGCGCAGGCGACGAAAGACAAGCACCGGCTCGCTCAGGCCAGCGCCTCGCCCCCGGCGTAGGACGGCTTTCACCCGGGCCACCAGCTCTCGCGGGCTGAAGGGCTTGGTCAGATAGTCGTCAGCCCCCATCGTGAGGCCCACGATCTTGTCCATCTCGTCGGTTTTGGCGGTCAGCATCAGGACGTAGACGTCGGATTCTTGGCGCAGACGCCGCAGCACCTCTATGCCGTCCAGCCCGGGCAGCATAATGTCCAGCACGATGAGATCTGGCCGGAAGGCACGAGCTGCTTTGAGCGCTGCGTGCCCATCCACTGCTCTATGTACCGTGTAACCTTCTTTCTCCAGGTACGCCTGCACCGTATTGACGATGGTCGGCTCGTCGTCAACGACGAGGATGCTACGAGAACTGTTCTGCATGGCTCTGTCTCTCCTCATCAAATCTATCGTTGCTTCGTCCTGGCAACAACCAACTTGAACAGGCCGCTAGACACCAATTCCTCCACCCGTTCAATCTCGAGACCAGCCTTCTTGGCGTTCTCCACCGTGCGGCGGTTAATGTGCGGGCCCATCAACCGCACCACCAGGGGATCGAGTAGATCCATCAGCCTACCGATCACCGTCTTGTTCACCCGCACGTGCTCCAGCAAGATGACCCGTCCACCGGGCCTGACCACCGGGCCCAGTTCTCGCAGTCCCAGAACAGGGTCGGGCACCGAGCAGAAGACAAAGGTAGCCACGACAGCGTCGAAGGCAGCGTCGGGAAACGCCAGCCTCTGAGCGTCCATCAAATATAGGTCAACCTCGATGTCCAACCCCTCAGCCCGCCGCCGTGCTACTTCTAGCATCTTGTCGCTCAAATCCACAGCCGTGACCTGGACTCCTTTGGGATAGTAGGGGAGGTTCTTACCTGTACCCACCCCCACTTCCAGGATCCGGTTTCCATCAATCCTGGACCAGAGCCTCTCTCGCCACCGACGGTAAACAAAGCGCTCGACGATGGCCTCCATCAGGTCGTAAACCGGAGCAATGCGATTGTAACGGGATTTAGTCTGGATTGTAGCTTTGTGGTCCACGGTCAGTCCAGCGTTTTCAGGAACTCCTGCATCCCCCAGCCACCGAAGAACATTGACAATCCGCTAGTACCTACCAGAAAGACAATCAGCACTACCAATCCAAATACGAACACTTGTGCCCAATTGATTCTCATTGCTCACCTCCAAGGACTTCGATCACACGTCGCAGCTTGGCGTTGACCGTCGTGGCCACTTCCTCCAGCGACGGGCTCTCCGCGATGCTCATAGCCGCCAGCGGATCAATAGCCGAGACGACCGCCCCGCCATCCTCCTCGTAGACGATGACGTTGCACGGCAGCAGCAATCCGATCTCCAGCTCCGCTTGAAGCGCGCGGTGAGCCAGCGGGGGATTGCAGGCCCCCAGGATGACGTACTTGCGGAAGTCGGCGTTCAGCTTCTTCTTGAGGGTGGCCTTGACGTCAATCTCCGTCAGGACTCCAAACCCCTCCTCGCTTAACGCCGCCCTGGTCTTCTCCACCGCTTCCTCGTACGGCAAATCAAGTCGGGTGGTCAGGCCATAACCCTTCTCGGTCATAGAGATGCCTCCTTCAGTTTCCCAATAGCTCCTCTAGCTTCGACTGGTCGAAGCCAATAACGACCTCGTCGCCAATCACCGTCACCGGCGTGGTGAACACGCCTAACTGCTCCAGTTCACCCAGAGCCGACTTATCTTCGGCCACGTCGCGCTCAGTGAACTCGACACCTCGCTGTGAAAGAAACTCTTTCACTCGCCCGCAGAACAGTCAACCGCCTTGAGTGTAGACGAACACTTGTTTATCCATTTCTGCACCTCACTGGGACTTGTCCAGCAACTCGTACCCGGCCGCTTTCCAGGCCCTCATGCCACCCCGCACATCTATTACATTCGTGTACCCCATCTCGATCAGCGTCTTGCTGGCGGTAGCGCTCATGGGTCCGCTACGGCAATAGAGCACAATCTTGGCATCCTTGTCCTCAGGAAGCTGATCGGCGTACTTCTCGATCTCGTTATATGGGATGTGAGCGTCGGTGCCGGGGATCTCTCCGTCGTAGGGGATGTGTACGTTGATGAAGCTGAAGTCCTTGCTCTTCAGCATGTTGTTCAGTTCTTCCACGGTGATCAACGCCGGGCCAGACACGGCCGAACCCTCGGGCGATGTTGTGGCAGATGCACAACCGGCGATGACGGGCAAAAGGAAAAACATCAGCGTTACATGTGCTTTCTTCACTATGGCTCCTTTATCACAGACTAGTGCTGGCTCTCCGTCGGCCTAGTGAGTCGAATGTAGCAGGCGACTGTCCGACGGGGAGCGCTCGCGAGAGACAAATGGTTCAGTGTTTCACAACTATGCTAGCCTTCATCTTTGAGGAACTTCTCCGGATCCTTCTCAAAGGCCACCTTGCAGCCTGGGGCGCAGAAATAGATAGTCTTGCCCTTGTACTCGGCCTTGGCCGGAGCCGTCTCGGGATCCACCTTCATCTTGCAGACCGGATCTATTGCCATCTTGCTCACCTCCTCTCGTTATCCTCTAACTATGCACTCAACAGCGCGTCCAGTCGGGCCTGGTCGAAGCCGATCACCATCTCACCGTCAATCACCGTCACCGGCGTGGTGAACACGCCCAACTTTCCCAGTTCGGCCAGAGCCGCCTCATCCTCGGCCACGTCGCGTTCAGTGAACTCAATGCCCTGCCGTGAAAGAAACTCTTTCACTCGTCCACAGAACAGTCAGCCGCTTTGAGTGTAGACGATCACTTCTCGATCCATTTTCCGCTCCTTCCTTCAGCACCAATCCGCAGGTATAGGAGTCCGCTCAGGTTGTGGCGCTTCTTGATAACTCTGGCTTACTTCTGGCGACGCGCTGCCCAAGTCCAATGACCACACCGATCACCAGATAGTAGGCCACATAGCTCACGGTTTCCAAAAACGACGGATTGCCATTGTAACCGAACAATGCCTTGAGAATACTGCCCACCGTCGAGTTCTCGTCTAGGATATGATTGATGTCCCACACATGCTCGACGATCACCGGCAAGACACCGGCCTCCTGAAGTTCGTGCACGCCGTGGGCCAACAGTCCCGCCGCGAACAGGATCAGCAGCACGCTGGTCACACGGAAGAAGGCCCGCACGTCCAGGCGCACACTGACTGCGAACAGAAGCCAACCTACGACCATTGCCAGGGCCAATCCCAGCCCGCCGCCTATCAAGGTCTGTGCGGGCGTGGCGCTGAAGGCCGCTGCGGTAAGGAAGAGAGCCGTCTCGATCCCCTCGCGCACCACAGCCACAAATGCCAGCGTGAATAGCGCCCACCGGCTGCCGCCCATCACTGCCTGGCGTACATCTCTCTCTAGTTCAGTGCGGATGCTTCTCCCTTGGCGCTGCATCCAGAAGATCATCCAGGTGAGCACACCGGCGGCCAGGAGCATGGTGATCCCTTCAAACAGTTCCTCACCGCGTCCCTCGAAAGCAACGCCCAGGACTTGCAGGGCCAGTCCACCGACGATACTCACTATCACCGCCGCGACCACCCCCCACCACACAGCGGCACGCCGTCTGTAGCCCATCTTCTTCAGATAACTTAACACGATGCCTACGATCAGGGCCGCTTCCAGCCCCTCACGGAAGGCGATCAACAGTGCTGCAATCATTGTCAATACCCCTTTGCCTATTCCTATATTCTTTTTCCCATCTGACGCAATCGCATACCGTTCAGAATCACCGCCAGCGATGCTCCGACGTCGGCCGCCACTGCCATCCACAACGTGGCCAGGCCCACCGTCGCCAAAGCGAATATGATCGCCTTGACTGCCAGAGCAAACGCGATGTTGGCCGTCACAATCCCCCTCGTCTTGCGACTGAGCCGTACGATGAAGGGCAGTTGAGACAGATCATCGCCCATCAGGACCACGTCGGCTGTCTCCATCGCCTGGGCCGAGCCCGCACCGCCCATGGCGATACCCACCTCCGCCTGGGCCAGCGCCGGGGCGTCGTTCACACCATCGCCGACCATCGCCACAGTTCCGTACTCCTCCGCCAGCGCTGCGATGGCAGACACCTTTTCCTCCGGCAGAAGCCCGGCGCGCACCTCGTCCACCCCGACCCGGCGGCCGATCTCCGCCGCCACAGTTGGATTGTCGCCGGTCAGCATAACAGTGTGGACACCATCACCGGCTTTCAGATCGGCCACCGCCTGGCGTGCGTTGGCACGGGGCATATCCGCCACGCCAAACAGCGCGCACACCTCGTCATCGTGCCGAACCAGAATCACCGTCTTGCCCTGGGCAGCCAGTTCATCGGCCAACTGGCACACTGATGCCTGGTGTGGGATATACTCGTCAAAGTGGGCATGGCTGGCGACCGTGACCTGCTGGTCGTTCACAATGCCTTCCACCCCTCGCCCGCTCAGCACGGTAACGTCCTGGGCACTGGGCACTGTCACTCCCCTCGCGGCAGCCTCTGCCAGCAACGCCCGAGCCAGCGGGTGAGATGACTGCGCCTCAAGCGAGGCAGCGTGTTGCAGACCGCAATCCTCTGGGCACTCCCCACAGGTACAGACATCCACGACCTCCGCTACGGCGGGACGTCCCTCGGTCAGGGTGCCGGTCTTGTCGAGGGCAAAGGCTCTCACGCGGCTCAGCGCCTCCAGGTAACGCCCGCCCTTGATCAGCACCCCGCGCGAAGCGGCGTTGGTCATGGCGCTCACCAGGCTGACGGGCGTGCTGATCACCAGAGCGCAGGGGCAGGCAATCACCAACATCTGCAGCGCCCGCATCAGCCAGCCGTGGCTTCCCCAGAAGGGTTGCCCGAAAATCAACGGTGGGACGATGGCCACCAGCGCGGCCACTCCTGCCACTGCTGGCGTGTAGACTCGGGCAAAGCGGTCAATGAAGCGTTGCACCGGCGCTTGCCGTGACTGTGCCTCCCGCACCAGCGCCACCATGCGGCTCAGGGTGTTGTCGGCCGCCAGGCGGGTTACCTCCACTTCCAGCGCGCCGGTGGTGTTGATGGTACCGGCAAAGACCTCATCGCCCGGTTTCTTCTCCACCGGCACGCTCTCCCCAGTGATGGGGGCCTGATCCACCGCGCTCTCCCCGGCCCGCACCACGCCGTCCACACTGACCCGGTCTCCTGGGCGCACCAGCACCCGATCGCTGACGGCCAGTTGCTCCACTGCTACCTCCTGGGTATCGCCGGCGGGCAAGAGCTTCAGGGCCATCGGCGGGGCCAGGTCGAGCAGACCGTCCAGTGCGCCGCGCGCCTGTTCCGTGGCGTATCCCTCTAGCGCCTCTCCTAACGAAAACAGCACTACCACAATGGCTGCCTCTGCCCATTCCCCAATGAAGGCCGCGCCGACGACGGCGATCACCATCAGCGTATTGATCCCCAGTCTCCGGGAGAGCCACAGCTCCTGAAAGGAGTGACGCGCCACTGGCATTCCCCCCACGACGATAGCCACCGCGAAGAGCGCCGTCTGACTCCAGGGCGGCGCGCCAGCCACCGCCAGGGCCAGCCCCAGCAGCGTCAGCAGTCCGGCCACAGCCGTCATCATTGTCTCCCGCTTTGACAGGATAAAGCGCACAAAGCCCGGAATCGAGCTGCCCTCCCGGCGGAGAGAACTCGCTGTTTCGGCTACCAGTGTATAGCCCGCTGAGCTCACTGCCCTGCCAATCTGTTGCACAGCCAGATCTGGCATCGTTGAGGAAACCGTCAGCGTGCCAGCCGCGTGATCAACCTGGCAGTTGTTTACACCTTCCACCTGGCTTACGGCCGCTCGAACTCTGGCAGCGCAATCCAGACAGGTTAGCCCCTCCACGGTGAATGTCTTGGTTGGCATTGGCATCCTTTTCATAAGTTGGGCAAAATGGCATTTTGCCCACAGCCCAAGGTGGGCTCTGCAAGCTTACGCCCGCTCAAATTCGGACCGGATGTCTACCCGCCGCAGCAGGTTGGCATTGGTGACCACAGTGATCGAACTGGTGGCCATGGCGATCTCGGCCAGCACAGGGTGCATCATTCCCAGGATGGCCAAGGGAATCATGACCACGTTGTAGAAGAAGGCCCAGAACAGCCCTTGTATCACTTTGTTGAAAGTGGCCCGCGAGAGCTTCACCGTGCTGACCACGCCGGAGAGATCGCCGCGCACCAGAGTAACGTCGGCGGCCTCGATGGCGATGTCCGTTCCGGTGCCGATAGCGATGCCCACGTCGGCCTGGGTCAGCGCCGGGGCGTCGTTGATGCCGTCACCGACCATGGCCACCAATCCGTCGGTTTCCGCTTGCAGCCGCTGCACCTCAAGCAACTTGTCCTCCGGCAGCACCTCGGCCAGCACATGGTCTATCCCCACCTGACGGGCGATGGCCTGCGCCGTGCGCTCGTTGTCGCCGGTGATCATCACTGTGCGCAAGCCCAGTGCCTTCAGCTCGCGGACGGCATCCACGGCGTCGTCCTTGAGGGTGTCGGCCACGGCCAGCAGGCCCAACGGTTCCCCATCCACAGCCACCAACATCGCCGTCTTGCCCTCGTCCTCCAAGCGACGCATCTCATCTTCCATCGGCGCCACTTCCACGCCGTGTTCCTCCAGCAACACGCGGCTGCCCACCAACACGCTTCTTCCATCTACCACGCCCTGCACGCCCTTTCCGCGCAGCGCCTCAAAGTCGGTCAACTCGCCCAAAGTCAGTCCTTGCTCATTGGCCCGACGCACAATCGCCTTGCCCAGCGGGTGCTCGCTCCCTACCTCCACCGACGCGGCCCAGTACAGCAGATTGTGGGTTGGCGTTTCACGGTTTACGTTTGACGTTTTACGTTTGACGTTTGACTGATATTGGATATTGGATATTTGATCTGTCACCTCAGGCTTCCCCTTGGTCAGCGTCCCCGTCTTGTCGAAGACCACCACCCGCACGTCCCGCATGGCCTGGATTGCCTCACCGGAGCGGATCAGGATGCCGTTCTCGGCCCCGATGCCGCTGCCGACCATCAACGCCGTAGGCGTGGCCAGTCCCAGGGCGCAGGGGCAGGCGATGACCAACACCGAGACGGCGGTGATCAAGGCCAGGGTGAAGGTGTTCAGGCTGGGGTCTACCCAGGGCAAGAAATGACTGACCCACTCGGCCACGGGCCGCAGCGTATTGGGAAACACGAGCCAGGCCAGAAAAGTGAGCAGGGCGACGACGAGAACGATGGGCACGAAGACGGCCGTCACCCGGTCGGCGAAGGCCTGGATGGGCACCTTGGTGCCCTGGGCCTGCTCGACCAGACGCACCACCTGGGCCAGGAAGGTATCCTTGCCCACGCGGGTGGCCCGCACCTTGAGCAGCCCGCCCTGGTTGACCGTGGCACCGATCACCTCGGCGCCGGCGCGCTTGTTGACCGGCATGGATTCACCGGTGGCCATGGATTCGTCTACCGCGCTCTCGCCTTCCACCACGATTCCGTCGGTGGGGATCTTTTCGCCGGGGCGAATGACCATCACATCGCCTGGCTGCACCTCGTCAATGTGGACCTCTCGCTCATCGCCGTCTACAAGAATGCGGGCGGTCTTGGCCCCTAGCTCCAACAGCTTGCGGATGGCCTGCGATGCGCGCCCCTTGGCGCTGGCCTCCACGTAGCGGCCGGTCAGGTGAAAAGCCATGATCATGGCCGCCACCCCAGCGTAGGTGGGGATGGGAGCAAAGAAAGTGGCGATGCCGGTGAGGAAAGAGGCCCCGGTGCCCATGGCGATCAGGGCGTCCATGTTGGGCGCGCCGTGCGTCGTCGAACGCCAGGCCGCCACGTAGGTGCGCTGTCCGACCCAGAAGAGCACCGGCGCAGCCAGCAGCAGCATCCCCAGCTTGAACACCGTCTCATTGGGCCACGCCAGGCCGGCCAGCATCTCCGGCAGCATCCACAGGATAATGGGAATAGTGAAGGCCCAGGCCAGCAGCATCCGACGTCGGGCGTCCTGCATTTTGCGCACCTCGCGGGAGAGCTCCTCTTCCGCCCGCTCCTCTGCTGTAGGGAGTACCTCGTAACCCACCTCGGCCACGGCGCGGCGGAAATCGGGCAGGCCGGTCATGGCAGGAATGTATTCCACGCTGGCCGTTTCGGTGGCCAGGTTGACGTTGACACTAACCACGCCAGGGATGCCGGCCAGTGCCCCCTCGACGTGGGCCACGCAACTGGCACACGTCATCCCGCCGATGGGTAAAGATACCTTCTCGGTGGACACGTCGTAGCCAACGTCGCGCACGGCCGTGATCAATTGGCTCACATCTGCACCCGCAGGGGCAAACTCCACGCTGGCCGTTTCGGTGGCCAGGTTTACGTTGGCTGAGCTCACGCCTTCAACGCTCTTCAGAGCCCCTTCCACGTGCACCACGCACGAAGCGCAGGTCATGCCCTGTACGGGCAAAGCAATCTGTTTTGTCATTTTGTTACATCCTTTTCGGGGTAGTCGCAAAGGGAGGAACAACGGACTGGGGGATTTAGCGGACTGGTAGGATTGAATCCGTAAATCCTGTCCATCCGTGTTCTCAAAAAAACGGCTGCCCCCATTATATCATCAGGGCAGCCGTGTGTCTATGACAAAAGTCATTCAGGCATCGGGCGGACTCGCATCCGCCCTACAAGGTATGCTTCAGTCATACCCTTTCCGCGCACTGCCAATTTCATCGCCCAGGTAATTTGTATACTACCCAGGTATCAGAACCATCCCGAAGGTTTTGCGGCTATTGTCAAGCCGAAAGCAACTTCGTCATCTGAATGTTACTTCCAGACAAGGCGATACGCGACCTTCGCAGTCGCTCTGCTCATGCTCAGAAACTGAAGCGTCGGTTCGTAGTCAGGCACGCAGCGAAGCGGAGTGCCGCAGACGCCACTCCGCAAACTACGCTACGTGGCTTACTACGAACGTTTCTGCAATTGACACTTGGCGCGAAATCTAACATTGTCGAGGTAGTTACGACCTCACTTATTCTTCCTGGCCAGCCTGCTCAGGTACTCGGGCGCCCAACTCCCTGTCCAACATGAGGAGAGCGCGCTGATCGTATCCGACCAGCTTCAATGTATCTATGATCTTAGTCGCGTTGTCCTCCTCCTCGACCTGTTCCGTCACGAACCACTGCAGAAAGATCTGGCTGGCGTAATCCTGTTCCTGGATGGCGAGGGCGTAAAGGCGATGAATCATCCCCGTCACTAGCTGCTCATGCTCCAGGGTCCGCTCGAACACATCGAGAGGTGACTCAAATTCCGCAGGGGGTTGGTCTATGGCCTGGAGAACCACTCTCCCTCCCCTTTCGTTGATGAAGTGGTAGAACTTCATCGCGTGTTCTTCCTCCTCTTGCGCCTGCATTCGCATCCAGTGCGCAAAGCCTGGGAGATTGATGGTCTCGAAATAGGCTGACATTGAGAGGTAAATGTAGGCGGAGTAGAGTTCGTTCTTGATCTGCTCGTTCATTGCGTCCTGCACGGCCTTGTTTGACATTGCTGTTTCTCCTTTTCTTTTATTTTGTTTCTTGGCAGACCTTCACCTACCAAAAAACGGCTGTCTCTATTATATCATCAGAACAGCCGTCTGTATATGACGAAAATCACTTTTCTCTACCCGTATGCTACCCAGCGAGGAAACGGTACGAGAACTCCCCCCCTGGCGGCGCGGCTCGTGGTTTCAAGTGCTCATGGCCGCCGACAAAGCGAGCCACGCCACCGGGGAGGGACAGGCCATCGGTCACTCGTTGCTTAGGCTCTTGAACAAGGCAAGCCGGTTTCCGGCGGGGTCCGTAAAAATGCCGAACCAGCCAATGCCGGGAATCTCACTTGCAGGCACCACAACCGTGCCTCCCAGAGACTCCACTTTGGCCAATGTGGCCTCAATGTCATCCGAGTGCACGTACACCAGCACGTCACCGGGGTTGGACATCTGGCCATCGGCCTGGGGGTATGCAACGCCAGTCGTACCTCCCGTAAGCCCCTGAAGGTATTCTCCGCCGGCCTCTCCGGGCATCGGACTCCGTTCGATTTCCCAGCCGAAGAGTTCGCTGTAGAACTTGGCGGCCGTTTCTGGATCGCTATTCCAGAACTCAATGTGGACGATAGGGTGGTTAGACATCAGGCTACTCCTTTCTACTGTGTCAATGTGCCATGAGCGGTGGATGCACGGAGCGGACCAGCCTGGCACCGTGCTACCCACATGATAGCACATTTGTTCTATTTTGTCAAAACAACACCCGTGCTTATGGACAAACAACCTCGAAGACATACCCCTGATCGCTCAGGGTCTCGAGGATCGTCTCCAGCGCCTCCACCGTCTGAGACCGATCGCCGCCACCGTCGTGAAACAACACAACAGCGCCCGGATACGCCTGGTCCACCACCGCCGACACAATGGCCTCCGCCCCTGGCTGTCGCCAGTCCTCTGTATCAATGTTCCACAAAACGAGCTCGTAGCCTAGCTCGGCCAAATAGGTGCGGGTGTATGCGTCGGTGGCCCCATAGGGAGGGCGCATGCACTTGACGGCCTTCTCCCCCAGGATCTCCTCCGTCTTTTGGAGCTCATCGAAGAACGCTTCCCTACCGATGCCGTCAAGGGTGTGATGGTCAAAGGTGTGGTTGGCCACGGAATGACCCGCTTCCACTTCGTCGTCAATGAGCTCTGGGAAACGCTCGGCCAGCACGCCCAGGACGAAGAAGGTGGCCTTGGCATCATAGGGAGCCAGCGCCTCGAGTACCTGGGGCGTCCACTGTGGGTCCACGGGCCCATCGTCGAAAGTGAGATAGATGACACCACGCGCTTCAGGAGTGGGTTGAGGTGTCGGTGTGGGGGGCACAGGCGTAGCAGTGGGCCCTGGGGTGGGAGTCGGCGGGATCGTCATGTCCACCTGAAGCGTATAGGTGGTTTCGCTGCCCGCGATGGACACCAGAGTAATCATGTACTCCAGTGTGCGCGGTAGCGCTCCCGTCCAGCTCGTGGCCTCATCAAGAACGCTCACCAAGACGGCGCCATCCGAACCATAAGTAGACAGGAAGACATGATCGTAGGGTGAGGTGACGGTCAACGACATGGTCTGGCCTGCGTGCCCGTGTAGCATGTACCTCTTGTCCCCAATCGGGAAAACGCTGCCCTCGAGGGTGACCGATGTGACGCCGGGTGGGAATTCAATCCGTTCTGGCTCAACAGCACGCGGGATGGCAGGTTCTGTTCTTGGCGTGTCAATCTGCTCCAGCAAATTGAGGCTGCCATCCTGCAGGGCGTATACCTGACGCCTGTCCATATTCGGGCAGCACATTGGGTCGTCAGGCCCTTGGGTGATCATCTCCAGCACAATCTGGCCAGACTCAATCGTCATCGAGCGAATAATGGTCCTATCGCCCAGGAATGCCGTGGCGACAGGATTGGGCATACCATCCTGATTGAGAACAGCCACCAAGTCAAAGAACGTGCCGCTGCCACCAGGGTAGCTGATGAGAATGACCAGCACATCATCAACTCTGTCGCCATTCAGATCACCAAAGGTGTGGATGTCGGCCAGGCTGATGACCATTTCGGTGGCTGAGTCCGGCATGTACTTCTCCCGGTAGACGCCGTCCACCAGTTGCGCCACGCCCTCCGAAGGCCAGTCATTAGGGTAGGCGGTGTTCTTGAGCATTTCCCAGGTGAGCGGGGGCACTGGGGTCGGGGTCGCTGTGGGCGGGGGCAGTGTGGTGAGTGTTGCGGTGGGCGGTGGGAGTGGTGTGTCTGTTGGCCTGAACGTCGCCGTAGGGACCGGCGCGTCAGTTGGGGCAGGAGTGGCGGTGGGCACCGGCGTGTCAGTTGGAACAGGGGTAGCTGTCGCTGTCGCTTCGCTTACAGGCATAGGGGTAGCGGTGGGTTCGGGTGTGACGGTGGGAACAGGCGTCGCCGTGGGCGATGGTGCAGTGCAGGCCGTGACCGCGGCCAGGATCAGCAGTGTAGCAAAAGTGATTCCCAGAGTCATTCTCAAAGTTGAAACTGTGGGTAACAGAATGGTTTTCTTCATTGCCCTAGACTCTGAGATTTCCAAACCGGGCTGACAAGACCCCGTAGAGCACGTTAACAAC
>CAYMKL010000059.1:0-39607 GCA_964390805.1 uncultured Anaerolineae bacterium
CGTGAGAACAACACTGACTTCTCCCGTTCTCGTGTCCCAAACATGTAACGCTCACTAATAGCCACCTGCATTGGCTGCGCAGGCGGCTTCTATAACTATCTCTTGTCAGGCTATCCGACGCCCACTTTTCCTACGGGCTGCGTGCTGAGCTTGTCGAAGCAACAAGCGGCAGGTAGATGACCTCGAATTGGTCCAGCGGCAGGAAGCCAGAGGCCCAGGCCGGGCGCGGCGGCGGGTTCTCCTGCAACCTGTCTGCCCACTCGGCGTCGTTCAGGCGGTTCCAGTCCGACTCGACGAACTCGTAGTGGCTGAAGACGTAGCCGATGCCGGCGATGGGCTCACCGCCCGGCGGCGTGTAAACTATGATCAGCGGGTTGAAGTGCCCTGTTCCCTCGTGCAGCACGCGGAAGGTGTTGGAATCGCTGGCTACATCGGCCACCAGCAGGGGCGATTTCTCCGTCACACCCCAGCCATCCTGAAAGAATTCCAGCAGCCAGAGCCCCACGCAGTGGATGTCTCCCTGCTCCTCCTCGCTCAGCCAACCCCCATCGGCGACTGTTTGGGCGTAGTCTCGCCACGTACGCAGCTTGGTGGCCAGGTCTCGCAAGCTGCGGCCGTGGATTTCGGGCAGCATGTTGTAGCCGTCGAGGGTGTCGTGCACCTGATCGCAGAGGTCGGCCAGGCGATCAAAGGCGGCGGGCACGGGCTCCACCAGCCCCGGACCCTCCGCCCACGGCGAGGGGATGTAGGTCTGCTTGCCGTAGAGGATGAAATCGTGGCGCAACTGCGTCCAGGAACCCAGCGCCGTGTTCAGCTCCTTGTCCTGCCAGGCCGTGCCTTGCATAAAGGCGGGCGCGCCGACGGGCATCGGTTGTAGCAGGGGGCGCAGGCTGTACAGCCAGCCGTTGTAGGTGGACTTCGTCCAATCGGCCACGCTGTAGGCGTTGAACTGCGCCCGCAGCGCGGCGAGTTGTGTGGCCAGTTCGGGATAGATCGCGATCTCGCCTGCCAGCCAGTGTTCGGCGCGGTCTGAGGCTAGGACGGTGGCCATCACGTCTAACCCCGAAGGCAGGAGGCGCTCCGGCACGTCAGGGAAGCAGGTCTCCTGCATGGCCTCGGCGTCGGGCAGGTAGCGCTCTCCCAGGAACTGCACGTACTTGGGCGGAATCTGGTCCGGGAACTGCAGCGGCACGGGGATGATCTCGCTGGTAGGGTAGATGTCCCGCTGAAACTCAGTTCGCAGCGCGGCGCGGTTAGCGGCAACCTCCAGCATCTCCAGCGTGAAGCCGGCACCGAAGACGTTATCCAACGCCTGCTGCACCATGGGCGGGGTGATGCTGTCGGCAGGCCCGGCCAGGAGCCGCGTGACGTCGTAGACCTTGTTCCACCGTGCTTCAATGGCCGGATCGTCGGCCATGATCTGGGCCAGGAGCGCGGCGGCGGTCAACTCCACGTCGGCATCGTCAGGATAGTAGGTATCCTCAATGCGGAAGATGCGGCGGCTGAGCCACTTCACGGCGCGGAAGTAGCGCTCCAACTGCTCGTCGCCGGCGTAGTGGCCACGAGGCTCGTACTGGGTGTAGTCGTCGCCGGGGTAGAACTCGGTGAGGGTGTGATCCAAGACTTTCTGCACGTACTGGCTGGCATCGGGTTCCACGCAATCCGGGGGAACGAAGCTAGCGTCCAGCAGGCGGGCGGCCACAGCGAAGACCAGCACGTTGTGCCGTGCCGCAGCCTTGCACAGCGGTTGCGTCTCGGGGATGGCCGCGTAGCGAGTGGCGCTGGCAGCGTAGAGTTGCTCCGCCAGCCACTCCACATCATCGTAGAGGTGGGCCTTTTCCACCTCGGCCAGGAGGTCGTCGAAGACGTTGTGGAAAAGGTGCAACGCCACGTCGCTGGTGATAAAGACGGATACTTGATGCTCGCCGAACAGGCGAAAGTAAGCTGAGGAGAGGCGCTCGACATCCTGATCGGGCAGGGCGACGAGCCCGCTGGCACGCAGTCGTGCCTTGGCCGCCTCGCTGAGCGGGTAAATGGTCTCCACCACGGACAAGTTGTCCGGCAGCTCAAAGCCTGTCCTGAGCGTAGTCGAAGGGCCTGTCCTGAGCGTAGTCGAAGGGCCTGTCTTGAGCGAAGTCGGGGGGAGCTCTCCAGCGGCCGGCGAGGCAGAGACGCACGGAAGAAGCACAATCAGCGTGCACAACACCAACAAACGTTTGTGGTTCATGATCATCACCTCCAGTGGGCCTTGTATTCAATAGCTCGCAGCGCCGGCCGAGTAGCACCCTCAGGGTGCGTATGCTTCGACAAGCTCAGCACGGCGTCGAGGCCAAGCGGCTCTGCCAGACCCGCTCCCTGGGTCTCGATACGCCCGGTTTCGACAAGCTCAACCCAAGCCGCTTCGCTACAGGCTACTCGACCGGCGGTCGCTGGGCTTGACTTGAGGTGCATGGGTTACGTCCCCTCAAAGGGCAAGAAAGACAGGGTTGTGGAAAGACCCTTTAGGACAGCATGCATTTCCGCCGCTTCGCTCAGTGAAAATGCTCCCCCGAACTCCTCTTTCAACTCCATGTTCTTGATTTGGAAATCGGTGGGTGAGATGGCCATTCTCAACAAGTCGTTTTCAAAGTTCACCCTATCGCCGCCGCTTTCCACAGACAAACGCGACTCTTTCCCACCCTCCCGCCTTCTGATGCTCCACCCTTCCGCGCCTCTCTCGACATAGAAGGCATTGTCCTCTTCCAGCTCAAAATCGTCTTCCCTGAGAAAGAACCTGGGCTTGTCCAGGTAGGGTTTGCCGTGGTGGACACAGAAGGTCTCGCAGTTGCCGCACTCGTTGCAGAAACCGTCCACGTGGATGATCTGCCGGGGCTGCTCGACCTGGAAGACCTCCTCCCCGGTCACCACCAGCTCTCCCTGCTGACAGGAGACCTTGGGCAGCGACAAGTTGATGGGTTCGACGAAAAACGTATAGTTGGCCCGGTTGGGGCACACCTCCACGCACTTATCGCACAGGGTCGAACATTGCAAACACCGTGCCGCCTCTGCCAGGGCCGCTTCCTCTGTCAAGGTTTCTTCGACCAGGTCGAAGCCGCCGCGCTGATGGGGAAGGAGCATCACTGCCTCGTGCTGCGCTGCCTTCCTGGCCCGGACCCGCTTGACTTGTGCGATTTCTTCCTCAGACAGCACAGGAAGCTGGACCGACGGTCGCTCAAACGGCACGCTCAACTGCTGGCAAATGGCCTCGGCTGCCCGCCGCCCGTCGGCGCAGGCCTCGACGATGGTAGCGGGTCCCCGCACTGCGTCCCCCCCTGCATAGACCTGCCCTTCTCCCGCCAGCCCGGTCTCAGGGGCGACGGCGATGGTCGCGTTCCCACGCAGAGTAACCGTGCTTCCGTCGAGGAAGGTGACGTCGGGCCTCTGACCAATAGCGATGACAATGGAATCTGCTTCGATCTGGAATTCGCTGCCGACGACGGGGATCGGCCTTCTTCTCCCATCTGGCCCTGGCTCTCCCAGCTCGTTCCGCACACACTCCAGGGCGACAACCCGGCCCTCTTGCAAGATGATTCTCGTAGGCGATGCCAGTTCCTCCAGGATCACGCCTTCCATCAAAGCGTCCTCGATCTCCTCCTTGTCGGCAGGCATCTCACTTCGGGTGCGTCGGTAGACGATGGTCACACAGCCCCCCCTCAGTCCCCCCCAACCTTGGGGGGGAAGAGTGCCGCTGGTGAGCCGCCTGGCAGTCCTGGCGGCATCCATAGCCGAGTTCCCCCCGCCGATAACCAGCACCCTGTTGCGCCCCCCCTCTTTCCCCCCCAAAGTTGGGGGGGATGAAGGGGGGGCTGGCTCACTCCGCCGCACCCGGTCGAGAAAGTCCAGGCTGTGGTAGACGCCTGCGCCCTCCTCGCCCTCAATGCCCAGACGGGCGTCCTTCCCAGCGCCCGAGGCGATGTAGACCGCGTCAAACCCGTCTGCCAGAAGCTCCTCCGGGGGAGACGTGATGGGTTGCGAGAGTTCGATCTTCACTCCCAGATTCTTGATTCGTTCAATGTCCTCCTGAACGACGGCCTCCGGCAGCCTGAAGGTGGGGGCGATGGCCAGCACGCCTCCAGGCCGGTCCTGGGCTTCGTAGATGGTCACTTCGACACCGTTCAGCGCTAGGAAGCAGGCGGCGGCTAGGCCTGAGGGACCACCTCCAACAATCGCGACCCTTGCATTGGATATTGGATATTGGGTATTCGGTATTTGATGTAGTTTTCCCTTTTCGGAGGCAAAGCGCTTCAGTGCTCGGATGGCGACGGGGGCGTCGTAGTTGTTGCGGGTGCAGCGGGTCTGGCACAGGTGGTTGCAGACGTAGCCGGTCACGCCGGGCAGGGGGTTGCGGGAGAGGATAACCTTCAGCGCCTGGTCGTACTTCTGGCGGGAGATCAGCCAGGCGTATTCGGGCACATCCTGGTGAACTGCGCACTTCTCCACACAGGGGGCGGTGATGCAGTCGAAAAGGCCCAGGGACGACTCGACCTTGGGCAGTCCGTAGGGATGGTAGCCCTTCTTGTAGCGAGGGTCTTCCAGAGCACGGGCGGCCGCTCGTTCCAGGTTAGCCAGCTTGGCTCGGGGCAGTTCCTCGAGGCTCGTCACCCCCCGATCGCGCATATCTCTCTCCAAATTCTCCAGATATTGAAGCATCCTGGAGTAGCCGCCCGGTTTTAGCAGGTCAGAGACTGTGGTCACGGGCCAGGCACCAGCGGCCAGGACGTCTGTCAGATTGAAGGCATCGGCGCCCGCGGAGAAAGAAACGTTGAGAACCTGCCCTGAGCTTGACGAAGGGTCACCGCCGAAGTCCTGGGAGAGCTTGCGGAAGAGGTTGATGGTGATGGGGTAGAGGGCGCGTCCCGACATGTACATCTCGTCGCCCGGAAGGATGCCCTTGTGATTGGCCAGGGCCAGGGTGTTGCTCAATTTGACCCCAAAGGTCAGACGTTGCTCTTCGGCAACCCCTTTCAGAGTCTGGATCAGTTCCACTGCCCGGTCGTATTGTAGATCGTGCTCGAACACGCGGTCGGGGATGTGGATCTCCGTGAAGCCGAGGTGGTCGTGGAGGATGTGCATCACCCGCTCTTTGCCCAGCAGAGTGGGATTCAGCTTGATCGCGGTGTGCAATCCCCTGTCCTCCAGCAGATACCTGCCGATCCGTTCGATCTCGTCCGGGGGGCAGCCGTGCATGGTGGAAAGGGTGACGTTGTTGGTGATCTTAGCCGGGATCTCTGTAAGCGAAGCGGCGTCGGCGAACTGGGGAAACTTCTTTCTCAGAAGCGCCTGGATTTCGGCGATTTCTTCGGATGCATCCTCCAGCTTATTCATGAAACGGATCATGGGCGGGCTTTGAATCCCCTCCAGGTTGTAGCCGACGCTCATGTTGAAGATCGTGCCAAACGGAACGTTCTCGAAGCCCAGCAGCCGGCGGAGGACGTAGATCAACACCCAGGCCTTGATGTACTCGCTAGCAGACTGCTCCAGCTTGAGTTCCTGGGACCATTCGACGTTATAGCCCTCGTCCTCCATGTCAATGCAGGGTCTGGGGATCTCCAGTTCATCGCTGATTTGCACGGTCTTCAGCTCGATGAATCGCCCCCCGGAAAGCCAGGCGCATAAGATGTTATGGGCCAACTGGGTATGGGGGCCCGCCCCTGGTCCGATGGGGGTGGCCAGGTAGTGGCCGAAGAGGTCCTCGATGGCGTAAGGGCTGTCCTTCTTGGGTGTGTAGAAAAGAGAGCGGTGGATCCCAAAGATGGACTGGTTCTCCTCAAGCTCTTTCAAAATCCAGTTGAGAAGAACTTCGAAGTGTTGGACTTTCATGGTGTCAGACATGCTTCTTCCTTTTCTAAATCACCGATTGAAATCGGCGCTAGGGGACGCTCAAGCGCCGGTCGACTGCCTACGCAGTCGCTCCGTCCACGCAGGTGGACGGCCGGCACAAAGTGCCCTCCAGCCGCAGGTTTGAACCTGTCGGCTTCTCCATGATCAAACCCTCCTCCACGTCTTTGCCGCCAACTCCCGCGATTTAGCGCAGATCTCCTCCTCGTCCAAGACCAAAAGCTCCCTGTTCCGCATCAGCACCCGCCCGCCGACGATGGTGGTGTCCACCCCTGTGCCGTCCATGCCGAAGATGATGTGCCAGGGGAAGTTGCCTGCGGTCAAAGGTGTGGTGGGCACGTAATCAACCAGAATGATGTCGGCCAGTGCGCCCACGGAGAGCTGGCCCAAGGGGTCAGGAAAGAATAGGCTGGCTGTCTCAGCGTTGTTCTGAAACGCCATCTGCATCACCTGGTCGCCGCCCATGACTCGCGGATCGCCTTTGCTCAGCTTGTGCAGGAGGTAAGCGGTGTGCATCTCGGTGAACATGTTATTGGAGAAGCCATCGTTGCCCAGGCCAACGTCAATTCCCCTTTTCAGCATACCTGGCACGTCGGCCACGCCCACGGCGTTGTTCATGTTGGAGCGGGGATTGTGGACTACCCGCGTGCCTGTCTCTTGCAGGATTTCCTTCTCGTAGGCGTCCACGTGCACGCAATGGGCGGCGATGGTCTGGGGGCCCAATATGCCGAACTTGTTCAGCCTCTCGACGACCCGCAGGCCCGATCTCTTCAGGCTATCCCGCACGTCGGCCATGTCCTCAGCTACGTGGATGTGAAACCCTACCCCCAACTCATTGGCCACCCCGACCGCTTCCTCCAGCGTCTCATCGGACAGGGTGAGCGAAGCGTGCAACCCAAAGGTAGCACCAAGCCTACTGATTTGCTGATTTGCCGATTTGCCGATTTGCTCACTGGCCACTTTCCCGATGAAGCGCCTGTTCTCCTCTATCCCCGCCTGGGCTAACTCTTCCCCATCCCTATCCGTCACCTCGTAGCAGAGACAGGCTCGCACCCCGGCTTCCTCCACCGCCTCGGCGATGATGTCCAGCGAGCCTTCGATGGCGCTGGGAGAGGCGTGATGATCTATGAGGGTGGTGGTGCCATGACGGATGGCGTCTATCAGGCAGACCAGCGCGCTGTAACGTATGTCCTGCCACAAGAGGGCCTTGTCCAACTGCCACCACAGCTTCTCCAGGATCTCTGGGAAGTTCTGGGGTGCTTCGCCGGGGATGGCCATGCCCCGGGCGAAAGCGCCGTAGAAGTGGGTGTGGGCGCAGATGAGCCCCGGCATCGCCAGTTTGCCCTGGGCGTCGAGGATCTCCTCGTCGGGATGTTTCTCCATGAGTTCCGCTGTCGAGCCCAAATCGGCTATGTGCTCGCCGGCAACAAGGATAGCCCCATCGGGGATGACTTGGTTCTTCTTACCAAAGGTGATCAATGTACTGTTAGTGATAAGCATCTTAGCACCTCCTGTGTATCTTGGTCAGATGGTCAAGTGGTCCGTGGTCAGGTGGTCATTGATTAGCCTCGCTTCCGCCACCAGATGAGAGCCCCGCCGAGGGGGATCAGCCCAAGGAAGGCTATGATACTGATATTGAGAGGGGGATTGGGCGAAGCCTCGGGCTTGCTCGCCACGGGCAACGTTGGGGCAGAAGAGCTGGTAGCAGTAACTGTCGGGGAGGGGGTGAGGGTGGATGTGGGGGAAGGTGTGTTCGTTGCTGTCAGCGTCGGCGTGCTCGTTGCTGTGGGCGTAGAAGTGGGGGGCGGCGTCATGGTGGGTATGGGCGTCGGGGTAGCAGTGGGCACAGGCGTGGGCATCGGCGTAGCGGTGGGCATAGGAGTGGGTGAAGGCGTCTTGGTGGGTAGGGGAGTCGGCGTCGCGGTGGGAAATGGTGTTGCCGTGCTGGTTGACGTGGGCGTCGGTGTTGAAGTAGGCTGGAGGAGGCCGCGAGCCGATGGCAGGCCCTCCTCGACCAACAGGAGGGGGCTGCCGCCGATGAAACAACTGACGGGATCGCTGCAGAGGGCGCCAGCCAAGGTCAGGACATACTGACCATCGTCCGCAGTCAGCGCCCGGCTCTGCCCTTCTTTGTTCACCAGGATGGCCTGCGGTGCTATGGCCTGCACAGCTATCGTGGTGGTCACAGACGAGCGGTTCCAGAGCACAGTGGTCGTCCTCTCTCCTCGATCAATGGTGACTTGATCAATGTCTCCCCGGCGGACCAGGGTAGCCTTGCGGTAGCCTGCGAAGTAGGTTGTCACCACCTGGTAGGCGTGAAAGGCCGGGCGGAGGCTGCCATCAGCTCGGACAAGGCCGTAGGGCTCAGGGTTGGCGTGGACGTCGCCAGGCTTGTCAATCATCTTGTAGACAGCGATGCGCTCGACCCCCGCCGCCAGGCCCAAAGCCCAGGCCTGAATGATGTACGATGCCTGCTCGTCCAGACTGATCACGAAGCGGGGATTGTGCACTGGCCGGCTGGGGTCGTGCGAAGGTGCGGCGTTGGTCTCGTTGATCCAGATGGGCTTGTCCAGGCCGTGCTCCTGCATGGCCTGGCGAAAAATGCTGGTGATCTCGTAGATCGTCTGAGACTTGAAGTAGATGTGCAGTGTGACGACGTCGAAATAATGATTGTGCTCTGGAGCGGTAGGGTCCTGAGCGACAACGTCCAACAAGCGCTCGAAATACTGCCTTCGGCCATACACCCAATCCCACCAATAGGTCAGCCCCGTCAAGTGGATGACGCAGTTCGGGTTGGCTTCCTTGGCCGCCAGATAGGCTACTTTGAGCAACTGGTAGTAGTCTTCTACCGAGCCAGCCCAGGCATGCCCGACGTGTTCCCCATCCCAGACATCGGGTTCGTTCCAGATGATCCAGTGATCAATGCGGCCTGCGTAGTGACTCACGACGCGCCTGACGAAGGCCGCCCACAGGTTGTTGGCGTCGTCGTGGGGCAGGTAGAGCCCCCGGGGTACGCCACGGAGAGGTTCGCCATCGGTGGCCCAGTGGGGAGTGTTCTTGAGCAGACCGACTACTTCTCGGCCCTGGGCTCGTTCTCTGTCCAAGATCTCGTCGGGGAAGTATTGCCCATTCCAATCTTCTGGCCCGTTGGGTTGCAGTTGATGCCACCAGAAGATAATGCGTTCCCAGCCCACGCCGGCCAAAGTGGCCTGATCGGGGGCATCATAGGCCTCCACCGCCCCGAAGCGAGGATCGAGGGGCTCTAGGGCCGAGGCCGGCTTACTAGGCAGAAACAAGATCAACAATCCAAAGCAAACTAAGGCCGGGAGTGCTTTCTTCAATGCGTATTCTCCTCTGGGGGAATTATATCCCAACCCGTCGCTTTTGTCCAGCTCAAGCATTATACCACTCAAACCAGAAGGTTCTGGCGAGCCACCTGCCAGAACCTTCTGCCTTGCGATCTATTTCGGGATATGGATTCCTAACCCCTGCGCCTCCTGACCACCGCCATCGTGAGAGCAGCGAGCACAGCCAGCCCTGCCATCCCCAGCCACAGGGCCTGCCCTGAGTCAAGCTTGCCCTGAGCCCAGTCGAAGGGTCGAAGGGCCAACAGCTCCACCTTGCTCACCGGCACGATGACCCCGCCAACGGGGGGGCAAGCGTCTCCCACCCCGTCGCCATCGCTGTCCTCCTGATCGGGGTTATAGGCGGTGGGGCAATTGTCGTCAGCGTCGAGCACCCCATCGTTGTCGTCGTCGGGATCGCAGGCGTTGCCCAGACCATCGTCGTCGTCATCTTCCTGATTGGGGTTATAGGTAGTGGGGCAGTTATCGGTAGCGTCCGGGACGCCGTCCCCGTCGCTGTCAAGCTCAAATTCAAACGCCCCAATGTCACAGTCACTCCCTGGAGGCTGAGGCCGACTCACCCCGCGCTGGTCGGTGGCTTCGCAGGCGTTGCCGCCGCTGCCCGGTGCCGCTGGATTGGCAGTGTCAATCGCCGGGCTACCAAAGAGCAGGGCGTGGGTCTCGGTAGGACCGCCATTGTCCTGCAGCGGGCCGAGCAGCGGGTCCTGGCCGGTGACGTTGCCGGTCGTGTCGCCGTTGATGGTGCAACCAGTCGCGTCTTCGATCAGGTTGTAGCCCTGGGAGTTGATCGTTCCCGAGCAATCCGGGCGGCTGGTGGGGTCGCTGTTGTTGGCAATGATGCTATTCTTGACGTTGATCGTGCCGTCGCTCCGGTAGATGCCTCCACCGTCCCCGTCGCCGCTGCTGTCGTGGTCGGCAGTGTTGTTGGCGATGGTCACGTTGTTCAGGTGAATCGTGCTATCATCATTGTTTATGAAGATGCCGCCGCCATGCTCCTCGCTCGAGTTGTCAGAGATAGAGCTGTTGGTGATGGTGACCGTGCAGTCGTAATCGTTCACGGCGATGCCGCCGCCGTCGCCGCCGTTGGCCCGGTTGCCCGAGATGGTACTCTTGTCTATGGTAACCACGGCATCATTTCTCATTCTGATCGCACCGCCGGCATCGCCCGCCGTGTTGTCGGAGATGGTGCTGTCGGTGATGATGAGCGTGTTGCCATCATCGTCTATGCGGATGGCGCCACCCTCGTCGCCCGCCGTGTTGCGGGAGATGGTGCTGTTGGTGATGGTGATGACGTTTAAGTCGTCACCTTGAAAAATGGCACCGCCGTCGTCGTCCGCTGTGTTGTCCGAGATAGTGCTGTTGGTGATGCTCACTATGGCGTCATCTTCCATTGCCAGGGCACCGCCGTCGCCGCCCGCCTTGTTGCCAGTTACAATGACACTGCTAAGGTTCAGCGTGACGTTGTCCCCAATGCGGATGCCGCCAGCATCGCTGCCGTACGGTGCCAGTGGGCTGAGCTCGCCGTCGTCTTCATCCGCCTCCTTCGCCTTCGCCTCTTCCCCTGCGCTGGTAGAAGGGGCGGTTTGCACGTCGCCGTTGCGGATCGTCACGCCGGAGATGGAGATGGTCTTGGCACCGCTGGAGATGTCAAACACGCGGTCAAGCGCGCCGGCGTCAATGATGGTCGTGGCCGCGCCCGCGCCGTTGATGGTCAGGTTGGCGGTGATGTCCAGGTCGCCGGTGGCGGCGGCGTTCTCGCTCCGCCCGGCGATGGTAAAGGTGTAGGTGCCGGCCGGCAGGGTGATGGTATCGTCGCCGCTGCCGGCTGGGCACTCACCGGCTGCTGCGCCGGATGCGGTATCGGTGTTGGCCGCAATAATCGCTTCGCGCAACGTGCACTGGCCATCGTTGGCGATGACGTCGGCCGTGCTGTTGACAGCGATGGTCGCGGCGCGGGCCACAGGGGCCGGGCTCAGGAGAGAGGACACCAGCGCCAGCGCCAGAATCAGGGGGACGCGCAGTAGCGGGCGTCTTCGCACAGGGGATAAGTGAGTACTTTTCCTGTGTTTTGCTTTCACGATAATATTCCTCCTTAATGAATTAGGGTACTGTCCAGGGTTCCGATTCCCCCGCCCATCGGCACGGGCAGGGCAAACAACAACGCCAGCCTCAGGTGCTCGTGGAGCACCTAGTGCTGGCGTTGCGTATGGTCATTGGTCAGGCGTGCGAAATCGCCGCCGCTTTTCAGGGCGTAGGGCTGGTACGCTGGGACATTGGCAAACCGATAACTGATAACTGAGAACTGATCTACCACTGCTGGCTCCTTTTCTTCGGGGCGCATCATCTCCCCACATATAATAACGCCAAAACGCCGTTTTAGATACGGGTAAAAGCGACCAATTTTTGAGAATTTCAAGGTTTTTTTGAAGATTTTAAGAAATTATGTCTAGTTTCTCATGAATCACCCCGAAGGCCGCAGGTCTTTCACATTGAGCTGCAATCGTTTCCGCCCGTTCCACTCGTTGACTTCCAGAGAATAGACGATGTCAATACAACGAGGAAGCTGGCCCGCCCATCGGCCCTGGCGGAAAGCGATAGCATCCCAGGCGCCCCGGCCATCACTCAGGGTGAGCTTGAGATGACTCCCATCTGTACCCACAGCGCGGGCGTCCCGCACGATGGCCCGGCGGCTCAACAGGAGGGGGGCGGGGTTGGCGTAGCCGCAGGGTTCCAACTGGGTCAGTAGGGCCTGGGTAGCCCAATCCATTTCGGACAACTCGACCTCGGCGTCAATGAGGAGCGTCGGGGTCAGCTCCACTCCCTCCAGTTGCTCGGCGGCCAGACCTTTCAGGCGGTCCTGCAGGGCATCCAGATTATCATTAGCTACGGTGAAGCCAGCGGCGGCAGCGTGGCCGCCGTATTTGACGAGAAGGCCGCTGCATTGATCCAGGGCAGCGGTGATGTTGAACTCGGGGATGCTGCGGGCCGAGCCCCGGCTTTCCTCTGGACCCAACTCGACAACCACGCTGGGGCGGTAGAACTCATCGGTGAGACGGCTGGCTACCAAGCCAACGACACCAGATAGGAAATCCTCGCCGGATGCGAAGAGGAGCTTCTGGCTCTCGTCAGCGGCCAGCACCTGCTCTTTCGCTCGGTCAAGTGTCCCTGCCGTCAGACGCTGGCGATGCCGATTTAGCTCCTCCAGTTCCTGGGCCAGATTCGCGGCCTCGTCTGGAGAGCGGCAAGTGAGGAGATCGTAGCTTGTGGCGGCGTCATCTATGCGTCCGGCGGCGTTGAGGCGTGGCCCCAGGATGAACCCGATGGTAGTCGCATCAATCTGGCCCAGCTTCAGCCCGGCCTGGGCGATCATGGCCCGCACGCCCAGGCGCTGGGGATCGTTCAGTCTCTCCAGTCCTCGCTTGACCAGGCTCCTGTTCTCTCCCAGTAACGGAGCGAGGTCGGCCACTGTGCCCAGGGCGGTCAGGTCTAGCAGATCCTCTTCGTCTACGCTTACCTCGCCCTTCGCCACAGGCACCCGGCTATTGGCTCTCAGAAGGGCCTGGGCCAGCTTGAAAGCCACCCCTACCCCCGCCAGGTCCTTGAAGTGATAGGGGCAGTCGGATTGTTTGGGGTTGATGACCGCCAGGGCCGGGGGGACCTCCTCGCCCACCGAGTGATGATCGGTTACGACGAGGTCCAGGCCCAGCTTTCTTCCGTAGTTGACTTCCTTGGTAGAGCGGATGCCGCAATCAACAGTTACCACTACTTTGACGTCCTGAGATGCCAGTTGGCGCAGGGCTTCCGTATTCAGGCCATAGCCCTCGCCCACTCGGTGGGGAATGTAGGGCTTCACCCTGGCCCCCAGGGCTGCGAGCGCCTCCACCAGGAGAGCGGTGGCCGTCACCCCATCGGCGTCGAAGTCGCCGTAGACGGCCACCAGTTCCCCACGTCGAATGGCCTGGCGGAGGCGGGTTACGGCCTGGTTCATCCCTTTGAGTCGAAAGGGATTGTCCTCAGGGCGAGCGCCAGCCAGGAAATCATGCACATCCTGAGAAGCGGTGATGCCTCGATTATAGAGCAACTGGACGACGAGGGGCGAGAGTTGCGGAAAGCGGGCCAGATGATTGGCAGGCGCTGGCGGCGCTATTTGCCACTTGGGTTTCATGTCCGTTGAATCCCGTCCGTCCGTTGTCACTCGGCTGTGATCATGTCCCAAATGAGGGGATACTTGAACTCGCGGCCCAGGGAGCATACGTAGGCCGCGTAGCAACCGTATCCAACGGTTGCCAGGTTGAGCAGCAGGCCTATGGGTATCAAACAGAGGCCGATCACAAATGCGACCAGCACCCCTATGACGATCCACATGACCCACGACAGCGCCGCCACCACGATCTGGTAGATCAAGGACTGTAGGGCTTGTCTGGCCACGTAGTCTGACTCATCTTTCTTGACCAGCCAGATGACGAAAGCGGCCACAGGCCCCAGAAGGCCGACGGTGATCGCTGCCAGGAGAATGCTCAGATGGGCCAACATAGCCCACGTCTTCTCATCGCTGGTGATCTCGATCTCCTCAAGAACTTCTTGTGAGATCGCCTTGACCTCTTCGTTGCTTTCCATTGTTTCTTCCATCGTGCCACTGCCTCCTTTTCGCTCTACGAGCTTGGGTTGGCCTTATTTTATCACACTATAGGCAGATGTCAATTGAGGTTGACAACAATGGCATATACGTGCTATACTTCTCCGCAATAGATAAACCACAAAATCTGAGGAGGTAAAGAATGCCGATACCTGATACAGCCAAGGAGATCATTGAGGCCATGCCCAGCGCCTTTGTGCCAGAGAGGGCCAAAGGCATTAAGGCTACTTATCAGTTCGAGCTGATTGGCGAAGGCGGCGGCAACTGGGTGTTGGAGATCGCCAACCAGCAGTGCCAGGTCAGAGAAGGGGTTGCCGATAAGTCCGATGCCACCGTAAGCCTGGCGGCCGCCGATTACGTGGCCCTGGTCAAAGGGGAGCTCGACGCAGTGGGGGCTTTTATGAGAGGCAAGCTAAAAGTTAAAGGCAACGTGGGCCTGGCTATGAAAGCCCTCAATCTCTTCCAACGGTCGGAGGAGGGAAGATGAAGCTGATCGTAAATCCGGAGGCGGCCAACGGAGCTGTGGGCAAGAACTGGCCGCGCATACGTGATTTCCTGCAGGCTGAGGGAGCCAGATTCGATGCCGTTCTCACCGAGGAGCCCGGACACGCTACCCTGTTGGCTCGGCAGGCTCTCGACGACGGCTATCGAACCATCGTGGCCGTGGGCGGGGACGGCACTGTCAACGAGGTGATCAACGGCCTGGTGGATGTCAACATCAATAATAATGAGAGGAAGGGGACTGTTGACCCAGAGGTGACCCTGGGCATTATCCCCTGGGGCACAGGAGCCGACTTTACGCGCATGTTGGGCATCCCCCGCGATTACATGGAGGCTTGTCGCCATCTCCTGCGCAGCGAGCCCCGATTTGTAGATTTGGGGAGAATAACCTGCTTACGCGAGGGGCGAGAGGTGGAGCGCTATTTCATCAACGCGGCTGGCCTGGGCTTTGACGGTGAGGTGTCCGAAGTGGTGAACCGCTTCCCCAAGGTTCTGGGGGGCACCCTCACTTACCTGACGTGTCTCTTCATCGGGTTGGTGACCTATCGGAACAAGAACGTGGAACTTAGCTTCGACGGCCAGCCTGTGAGGGGGCGGGTCAATTCGGTCGTCGTTTGCAACGGGCGCTACTTTGGCGGGGGCATGTTCATCGCGCCCGGTGCCTCGTTCGACGATGGCCTCTTCTACGTGGTCATCCTGGGCAATCTGAACAAGCTAGAGGTTGTGGTGAACCTGCCTCGGATTTACAAGGGCACTCACCTGACTCACCCCAAGGTGAGCCATTTCTCCGCCAAGGAGGTCCACGTCGAAGCCCGAGAGCGTATGTTCCTACAGGCTGAGGGGGAGCTGATCGGCGAGGCACCGGCGACTTTTCGTATCATCCCACGGGCGCTGCGGGTGCTGGTGTGACACAGGTAACGGAGCGACAAGTAACGAGTTAGCAAGGGAGGTATGAATGGTTTTGCACGAGGTTGATCTAGTAGTAGTTGGCGGCATCGTGTTGACCGCCGACCAGGATTGGAACATTCATGACCCAGGGGCGGTGGCTGTGAACGGGGGAGTCATCGTTGGGCTGGGGCCGCGCGAGGAGGTTGAGCGGGCATATCGCGGGCGGGAGCGGATTGATGCCAGCGATAGGCTGGTCATGCCTGGCTTGATCAACGCCCACACTCATGCGCCGATGACGCTCTTTCGGGGGATCGCCGACGATCTTCCCCTGGAGACCTGGCTGTATGACTACATCTGGCCGGCGGAGGCCAAATGGCTCAGTCCGGACTTCGTTCGTCTGGGCACTCAACTCGCGGCGGCGGAGATGATCCGCTCTGGCACTGTGCTGTTCTGCGACATGTACTTCTTCGAGGACGACATCGCCGAGGTGTGCAAGGATGCTGGCCTGCGTGTGGTTGTCGGAGGGGCGCTGGTGGACTTTCCAAACGCCAACTACAAGACCCCCGTGGAGGGACTCAAATACAGTGAGGACCTGCTGCGCAAATGGGATGACGACTCCCTGGTGATTCCTTCGATCCAGCCGCACAGCCCGTACGCCGCCTCATCGGGTCTGATGCAGCAGGGCAAGGCGCTGGCCGATCAGTACGATGCGCCCTACCTGCTCCACGTGTCGGAGACCCAGAGCGAGGTGCGGGAGAGCATTGAGAAGTATGGGCGCACTCCCGTTGGCCGCCTAGCAGACCTGGGAGTTCTAGGGCCCACCACCGTAGCCATTCACGGCGTGCATCTGACCGACGAGGACATCGAGTTACTGGCTCGATACGACGCTGGTGTGGTTCACTGTCCGGAGAGCCAGTTGAAACTGGCCTCCGGCCTGACCCCTGTGCCCAAGCTGCTGGAGGCGGGGGTCAAGGTTGGGCTGGGCACCGATGGCGCGGCCAGCAACAACGACCTGGACATGTTTGGCGAGATGGGGACGGCAGCTAAGGTGCACAAGATGATAGCGGGCGATCCCACGGTAGTACACGCCCGCCAGGCGTTGGGCATGGCCACGCTGCAAGCGGCCCGCGTGCTGGGGTTGGAGGATCGGCTGGGTTCGCTGGAGGTCGGGAAGCGGGGGGACATCATCGTTCTCGATTTGGACGGGCCGCATACGGTGCCTGTATACAACATCACCTCGCACCTGGTTTATGCTGCCCATTCCAGCGATGTGCGCACGGCCATCATTGACGGTCGGGTGGTGATGCGGGATCGAGAACTCTTGACCTTGGATGAAGTTGAAATCTTCGCCCGCGCCAGGGAGATGGCTCGTGAGATCGTTGCCAGTTGGGGGGCGAACTGATTTGTCCGTAGGTTGGGAGTGTGATAGAATAGGGGTAACGAGTCAACGAGCAACGAGGAGGAAAAGATGACTGCCAAATGCCCTTTTCAACTAATCACTCTGCCCCTGGGCCAGTGGAACACCAACTGCTACGTGCTCATCGGCGGTGGGGAAAGCATCGTCGTGGACCCAGCCGCCGAGCCGGAGCGCATCCTCGCTGCCGTCGAGGGCACGGCCGTCAAAGCCGTCCTGCTCACCCATGGCCACCTCGACCATGTTCAGGCCCTCGACGCGGTGCGCCAGGCCAGCGGTGCGCCCCTGGGCCTGCATCCGGCAGACGCAGGCGAGTCTGGCATCGTCGGCGATTTCGACCTCGGCGATGGTGACGTTCTGACACTAGGCAGCGGTGAGTTGATCGTGGTGCACACCCCCGGTCACACGCCGGGGAGCGTCTGCTTCCGCTTCGGGCGGTGCGCCATAGTTGGCGATACGTTGTTCCCCGGCGGGCCGGGTCATTCCAGGACGCCCGAAGCCCTGGCCCAGATTCTCGCTAGCCTACGCGACAAGGTCTTTACCTGGCCGGACGACACCGCTTTTTATCCTGGCCATGGCGAGGGGAGCACCATCGGTGCTGTCCGTCCAGCCTTCGAAGCGTTTATGGCCCGCCCGCGCTCGCCGGAATTCTGCGGCGATGTGGAGTGGTTTTGAGGGAAGGGAAGGTTGAGACATGAATAGATTATCAATCGTCATCCTGGCCGCTGGCCAGAGCACGCGCATGAAATCAGAGCTGCCAAAGGTGCTGCATCCTCTGGCTGGCAAACCTATGGTCCAATACTCTGCCGAGACGGCTGCTCAGCTCTCTACGGAGAAGCCGCTGCTGGTGGTGGGCAACGGCGCGGATCAAGTGCGTAAGTCTGTGGGCGATCAGGTCATCTACGTGGAGCAGAGTGAACAGCTAGGCACGGGGCATGCTCTCCTCCAGGCTCGTCCGCTGTTAGAAGGCCAAAGCGAGGCAGTGGCAGTCTGGTACGCCGACATGCCCCTCCTGTCTGTTGACACCTTGAGGCGATTGGTGAGGCTTCTCGGTGAGAGCAAAGGCCCTATCGCCATGCTCACTGTCGAGGCCGACGATCCTATGGGCTTTGGCCGTATCCTGCGCCACGAGGCCGGCCAGGTGCTTGGCATTGTGGAAGAGGCCGTAGCCACCGATGCTCAGAAAGCGATCAAGGAGCTCAATTGCGGCGTCTATTGCTTCGACGGCGATTGGCTCTGGCCCCACCTGACCCAGCTTCCCCTCAGCCCCAAGGGCGAGTACTACCTGACCGATATTGTGGCTATGGCCGTGGCCGAGGGACAGGCGGTGGAAGCGCTTAAGATCAACGATGTCACCGAGGTGTTGGGGATCAACGATCGTACGCATCTGGCCCAGGCTGAGGCGGCCATGCGGCGGCGCATAAACGAGAAGTGGATGATAGAAGGTGTTACCTTGCTTGCCCCTGCTCTGACTTTCATAGATGCCACCGTCGAGATCGGCCAAGACACGGTCATCTACCCCAATACCTACCTTGAAGGTACAACAGCCATTGGCCGCCAGTGCCGTTTGGGTCCCAACACCATCGTTCGCGACTCGACCATCGGCCGTGGATGTATCATCGAGGCTTCGGTGGTTGAGGGAGCTATTCTGGAGGAGGGCGTGGACGTTGGCCCCTTTTCCCACCTGCGCAAGGGTGCCCACCTGGCCGAGGGGGTGCACGTAGGCAACTTCGGCGAGGTCAAGAACTCGTACCTGGGCCCAGGCAGCAAGATGGGGCATTTCAGCTATCTGGGTGACGCCACAGTGGGCCGTGATGTCAACATCGGGGCGGGAACCATCACCTGTAACTACGACGGCCAGCGCAAGCACCGTACCATCATCGAGGATGGTGCTTTCATTGGCAGCGATGCCATGCTGGTGGCCCCTGTGCGCATAGGAGCTGGAGCGAAGATCGGCGCCGGTTCGGTGGTGACCCACGACGTTCCGCCGGGCAGCGTAGCTTACGGCGTTCCGGCGCGAGTGAAGGGTGAAGCGAAGGAGGAGTAGAGGATAAGGAAGGCTCAGTTTGAGGAGCTTCTCAATGAAAGCCATCATCATGGCGGCCGGCAAAGGTGAGCGGCTGTACCCCATCACTGAGTGGGTGCCCAAGCCGCTCCTGCCTGTCGGTGGCCGACCTATCATAGAAATTCTGCTCACCAACCTACGCCAGGCAGGGGTCAGCCAGGCGGTCATCATCTACGGCCACCTCGGAGAGACGCTGCGGCGCTTTCTGGGCGATGGTTCTCGTTATGGTATGGAACTCACCTTCCGCGAGCAGACGGAGCGGTTGGGCACCGCCCACGCGGTGATGCAGGCGGCCGATCTCATCTCTGCCCAGGACGACGCCGCTTCATCATGTGTACGTAGCGGCGTCATGGTTATGGCCAGCGACACCGCCTTTGGTTTCAATCACATCGGTGGCCTGGTGCAGTTTCACGAGACATCCGGGGCAGACGTGAGTCTGAGCCTCAAGCGGTTGCCCATCGAGCGACTGGTGGCTAGCAGTTCGGTGGCTATTGACGCTGCGGGTCGGATCACACAGATCGTGGAAAAACCGACGCCCGATACAGCACCCAGCGACATTGCCTGTGCGCTACTCCACATCTACCCGCCGTCGCTGGCCGATTACCTGCCCCGCGTGGGCCTGTCGGACCGAGGTGAATACGAGTTGACCGACGTGATCGCCATGATGATTGACGACGGGCTCAAGGTAATGGGCAAAGTCGAGCCGGTGGCTCCCGATCTGACTGATCAACGGGATTTGCTCCGACTGAACTTCGATTACCTGAGAGCGTGGCTTTAGAGGACACCAGAAACCAGGTTTTTGAACTCTCGGCATCCCAAAAGTGCGCGATGGCTGACGTTCTCAATACCCCGAGAGGCGCTCTTGAACGAAAAACCTGGTTGCTCTTGAAACTTGAAAAAGGAGGAATGGATGGAACACGAGGATCTTATCGCCAAAGCAATGGAGGCGCGGGAGAAGGCCCATGCCCCCTATTCACGTTTCGCTGTGGGAGCAGCACTGCTGGCCAAGTCGGGCCGCGTCTACATGGGCTGTAACGTGGAGAACGCTTCTTATGGTCTCTCGATCTGTGCTGAGCGTACGGCGGTCTTCAAAGCCGTCTCCGAGGGCGAGCGCGATTTCGAGGCCATTGCCGTCGTGACCGATAAGGGCGTCACCCCCTGTGGCGCCTGCCGCCAGGTGTTGATGGAATTCGGAGAGGACATCCAGGTGATAGTGGCCGATGATGCCGGTGGACATCGAGTTTTTGGCCTGCAAGAGCTGCTCCCAGAGGCTTTTACCCCTGAGCATCTGGAGTGAGAGAACGTAGCCAAAGCCGCTCTTGCCAAGGGCGGCCTTTTATTTGCGTCCTTGTGATGCCGATGGTATAATTAGACCCAATTAGGAGGGCGCGAGGAAGCGAGTATGGAGCAGGTTGGCCTGAACGTCAAAATGACCGAGGTCAGGGCCCTGTGTGAGGCCAAGGGGTTCTCGGCTGAGCACAGACGCATTTGGGAGATGTTGGCTCTGATCCACAGCGAGATCTCCGAGGCCAGCGACTGCTACAAAAAGGGCCAGCCTCTTGAGGCTATGGGTGAGGAACTGATTGACGCCATCATCCGCATCCTGCACCTCCTCTCAGCCCTAGACCTGGATGCCGAGAAGCTCTACCAGGAGAAGATGGCCAAGAATTGGGAGAGGCCGTATAGGTATGGTACGGTTAGGGGAGGATAGGGCAATATCCAATATCTACTGGGTATTGGGTATTGGGTATTGGGTATGAGACGGGAGCGACTTTACCGAACGGAAGCGGTCATCCTCAAGCGGAGCGACTTCGGTGAGGCCGACCGCCTGTTGACGCTTTACACACCCAAGCTGGGCAAGGCCAAGGCCATTGCCAAGGGAGTGCGCAAGCCCACCAGCCGTAAGAGCGGCCACGTGGAGCTATTCACCCACAGCCAACTCCTCGTTGCCAGGGGACGCAGCCTGGACATTGTAACCCAGGCCGAGACCATCCATGCCTTCCGCCCCCTGCGAGAGGACCTTTTGCGCACCACTTACGCCTACTACGCTGCCGAGCTATTGGATCTCTTTGTGGAAGAAGGGATTGAGAATCGCCCGCTCTTCGACCTTCTGTTGGGCATGTTGGGTTGGCTGGGTGACGCTTCTGATCTGGATTTGACCACCCGCTTCTTCGAGATACGTCTGTTATCTTTGCTGGGCTATCGCCCTCAGCTCTTCCAGTGCGTTGCCTGCCGCCGTCAAATCGAACCGCTGGCCAATTTCTTCAGCTCCGCCGATGGCGGTGTCCTCTGTGCCGACTGTGGCCAGAACCATCGGGGAGCACAAGAGATAACGCTGAACGCTTTGAAAGTGTTGCGCTTCATGCAGACCAGGGACTACGACACTTGCCGCCGTCTTCGCCTCAGTCGTCCGCTGCACAAGGAACTAGAAACGGTGATGTATCATTACATAACTTACATCTTAGAGCGGAATTTGAAGTCGGTGAGATTTCTCAAGACCTTGCGCCGGCAATGGGCGGGAAAGTGACGAGGTGTTCAAATGCCAATTTACACAACTGATGAGATGAGCGTCGAGGAGTTCACCGAGATGGTGCGCCAACATCCGGTCAAGTTTGAACCATTGCCTGCTCGCTTCTGGGAGGATGAAAGCTGGTTGTTCGAACATATAGCCGAGCTGGCACGTCTATATCCAGAAAAATGGGTAGCCGTCTACCGGGAACAAGTGGCGGCCGTGGGGCGGAGCCGCAGGGAAGCGAGGCAGGCTGCTGCCAAGAAACTGGGAGATGTGGGGCCTTTGGTAGTCTACCGTCTGGAGAGCAAACCCTATGTCTATCCGACTAGCTCTGCGCATTGATGAGCACTCCGACCCAGATGATCCGACTTTGGTGATCACTCGTTTGCTCGTCTGGGTATCCTTCCTGACCGTGGACGGTAAGCTGACCGAACCTGATCTGGCGATTGTGGACACCGGCGCTCCGCTCTCATTGATCCCGCAAGACATCTGGCAGGACTGCCGCTACCTGAAGTTGCGCGATGACGTGATCCGTGGTGTGGTGCCTAAGCCTGACTGCGAGTTACCAGTGATAGATGGCGTAGTAGCCTGTGTTTTGCAAGATGACGCCGGCCAGATGTCAGAACCACTGACTATTCGTGCACATTTGGCCCATAGCGAGAATGTACCGCTACTCCTAGGCTTCAGCGGCCTGCTGGACAGGGCCGATGTCCGCTTTTGGCTCAACAGAAGCGAAGCCTATCTGGAAATCTAACGAGGGAGATTATGGAGAAACCACTAACCTTTCAAGAAGCTATCCTGCGCCTGAACCAGTTCTGGGCCGACCAGGGTTGCCTCATCTGGCAGCCTTACAACGTCCAGGTTGGTGCAGGTACGATGAACCCGGCTACCGTGCTCCGCGTTCTGGGACCGGAGCCCTGGAACGTGGCCTACGTCGAGCCTTCGGTGCGACCTGCCGATGGACGCTATGGCGAGAATCCGAACCGCTGGCAGCAGTGGTATCAATACCAGGTCATCCTCAAGCCCGATCCGGGCAACCCCCAGGAAATCTACCTGGACAGCCTGGAGGCCCTGGGCATCAACCGCCGCCAGCACGACATTCGCTTCGTGGAGGATAACTGGGCATCGCCAGCCCTGGGAGCCTGGGGCCTGGGGTGGGAGGTCTGGCTCGACGGGCAGGAGATCACCCAGTTCACCTACTTCCAACAGGCCGGAGGCTTCGCCCTCGACCCCGTCGCAGTGGAGATCACTTATGGCTTAGAGCGCATCATGCTCCCATTGCAGGGGGTTCATGGCTTTACCGAAATCGAATGGCTCAATGATCTCACCTACGGCGACGTCCTTCTCAAAAGTGAGATTGAACACTGTATCTACAACTTTGAGCAGGCTGACGTAGAGAGGCTGACCCAGCTTTACAATCTGTACGAGGCCGAGGCCCAGAATGCCCTGGAGAGGGGGCTGGTGATCCCGGCCCACGACTATGTGCTCAAATGCTCTCATACCTTCAACGTGCTGGATGCCCGCGGCGCTGTTGGCGTCACTGAGCGGGCCAGGTACTTTGCCAGGATGCGGGATATCGCCCGAGCCGTGTCTGAGGCGTATGTGAAGCAACGGGAGGCGATGGGGTTTCCACTACTCAAGCGCCCTAGCGTCGTAGCGGCTCAGCGTCGCAGCGAAGGGATTGCTCAGGTAGTCGAGGGCCTGGACGCTAAGACGCCTAGATGCCTAGACGCCGTTCTGGAAATTGGGACCGAGGAGTTGCCTGCCGGCGATCTTGACTCTGCCATTGCCCAACTGGAGAATCGCATATCCAAGCTGTTGGCCGAAACGCGGTTGGAGCACGGCGAGATTCGGGTGACGGGCACGGCGCGGCGATTGGTCATCTACATCGAGCACTTGGCTGATAGACAGAGCGACGAAGAGGGGTGGGTTAAGGGACCGCCGGCGAAGGTGGCCTTCGACAAAGAGGGGCAACCCACTAGAGCGGCTGAGGGCTTTGCCAGGAGCCAAGGAGTGGCTGTTGACAGTCTGGAGGTTCGCGAACTGGACGGCGGTAAGTACGTTGTCGCTGTCAGGATGGAGAAGGGGCAGCCAGCGGCCGAGGTGCTGGCCGCCCTCTTGCCCGACCTGATCTCCAGCCTGCGCTTTTCCCTCTCCATGCGCTGGAACGCCACCAACGTAGCCTTTTCTCGCCCCATCCGTTGGATCGTGGCTCTCCTGGACGACAGCGTCATCCCCTTCGAGTACGCGGGCGTGAAGAGCGGCCGCACTTCGCGAGGACTCAGGCCCCTGCGCTCGCCCGAGATCGTGATCCAGAGGGCTGATGACTACCTCGCCTTCATGGAAGCCAACAGCATCGTGGTTGACGTGGCAAAGCGGCGTCTTATGATGTGCGAGCAGGTGGATAAGCTGGCCGCCGAGGTGGGCGGGCAAATTCCCGACGATCCGGCCCTCCTAGACGAGGTGACCAATCTAGTGGAGTATCCTACTGCACTATTGGGTTCCTTTGAGCCAGATTATCTGAAGCTGCCCAAGGAAGTCCTCGTCACGGTGATGAAGAAACATCAGCGCTACTTTTCCGTGGTGAAAGATGGAGAGCTCCTGCCGTATTTTATCGCTGTGCGCAACGGAGACGACGAGCACCTGGACATCGTGCAACACGGCAACGAGGAAGTACTTCGGGCTCGCTTCGCCGATGCCGACTTCTTCTACCAGGCCGATACGAAAAAGCCGTTAGAAGAGTTTTTGCCTCGCCTGGACACTTTAACCTTTCAGGAGCAGTTGGGTTCCGTCCTGGACAAGGCCAAGAGGTTGGAGCAATTGGCTCCCCGCTTGAGTGCCATGCTTGGCCTTTCGGAAGCAGAGATAGCAACGGCCAGGCGAGCCGCTCATCTCTGCAAGGCGGATTTGGCCACCCAGATGGTGGTGGAGTTGACCTCGCTTCAGGGTGCAATGGGGCAAGAGTACGCCTTGCGCTCTGGGGAGGATCCTGTCGTGGCCCAGACCATCTTCGAGCACTACCTGCCCCGCTTCGCCGGTGATCGGCTACCTGAAACCCTGCCCGGCATCGTCGTGGAGCTGGCCGACCGGCTGGATAGCCTGGCGGGCCTCTTCTCAGTCGGTCTGAAACCGAGCGGCTCCGCCGATCCCTATGGTCTGCGGCGAGCGGCCTTGGGCATGGTGCAAGTTCTGACTGGGTCGGGTATCTCCTTCGACCTGCGAGAGGGCTTGCGCCAGGCAGCGGGCCTGCTCCCCGTGTCCGCTGATGAGGTAGCCCAAGGTGAGACGCTGGCCTTCATCGTACAACGCTTGCGAGTTTGGCTTCTGGAACAGTCCTTCCGTTACGACCTGGTGGACGCAGTGCTGGCCCAGCGTGGCCATGATCCTTACCTGGCCTATCAGACTGTACAAGAGTTCGTTCCCTGGGTGTTGAGCGACGATTGGATGGATCTACTCAACGCATACGCCCGTTGTGTGCGCATCGTGCGGAGCTTCGAGACCGAGTTTGAGCTGCGACCGGACCAGTTCGTCGAGCCCTCCACCCAACGTCTCCACGAGGCTTATGTGGCCTGCCGAGAGCAAGTAGGCGCCCAAAGCAGCATTGACCAGTTGTTCACCGCCTTCAAGCCGATGGTGGAGCCCGTCACTGCCTTCTTTGACGACGTGCTGGTCATGGCTGAGGACGAGGCGCTTCGGGAGAACCGCCTGGCCCTCTTGCAGCGCATCGCCGCCTTGACAGAGGGGATCGTGGATTTGACCAGGGTGGAGGGATTCTAGCCTTGCCAAAATTGGCCGATGGGGATATAATTCAGGCCAGGAGGTAGCGATGACCAGTGTGGTGGTGGAACGGGAGAAGTTCTTGGATATGATGCAAGAATGGATGAGCATCCCTGGTGTCACTGAGAAGGGGAAGTTGGAGGTTCTCTTTTTGCAGGGTGAGGTGGTTATTCGTCCTCACGACCCTCAGCGACGAGAGTTGAATGCCTGGCTAGATGACGCGATAGAGCGACACGGCGATGTGCTGGAGCGACTGGCCAACTCCTAGGGGGCTGGAGTGCAACACCTCACCATTGACGAAATCTTCGCCATCCACGACCGGGCTATTCGGGAATACGGGGGCTCGCCAGAGCTACTTAACCTGGGCCGATTAGAGGCCACACTGGCTGCTCCTCGTCAGACAATGTTCGGCGAGGAGCTTTATCCCGATGTCCTTTCAAAAGCAGCCATCCTGTTCTACCTGCTGATCAAGAACCATCCCTTTCTTGATGGCAACAAACGAACAGCTTTTCTCGGCCTGATGCGTTTTCTCAATATCAACGGCTACGCCCTAAATGCCACCAACGACGAACTCTATCAATTTACCATTGACGTGGCCTCCTCCGTCGTGGGCAAGGAGGAGGCTGAGATATGGATCAGGGCAAGGCAATCAGATTGAACCCATGATCCACTATGGTTAACAAGGAGACGTAGGATGCCGACAATAACCATTGACAATATTAGGGACTGGCCACCAGAAAGATTTGAGGCAGCACTGCGCGAAGCGATGGGGAGCACATCGCCGGTTGATGCTCTCATTGCCACAGTTGAACGGCTTACGCGCTACGAGGACAAGTTTGGGATGAAGACCCCGGAATTCTATGAGAAATTCATGCAGGGCGAGATGGGAGACGCCAAGGACTATATTGCCTGGGCTGGCACCTACGAGATTTTCCAGCATCAACAAGATGTCTTACGAGAAATAGACGCCAGGCTCTATCCGTAGCCGGCGCACTAATAAACCAATCTGAGGAGGTTTCAATAACAATGACAAAGAAGTGGGTCTATCTGTTTGAAGAAGGCAACAGGGACATGCGCGATCTCTTGGGTGGGAAGGGGGCAAATCTGGCCGAGATGACGAACGTCGGATTGCCCGTCCCGCCAGGGTTCACCGTCACCACCGAGGCCTGTAATGCCTATTTCGACGCTGGTGAGCAGTTCCCCGAAGGGCTGTGGGACCAGGTGCTCGAGGCGACGAAAGAGGTTGAAAAGCAGACTGGGAAAAAGCTCGGCGATCCGGCCAATCCGTTGTTGGTCTCCTGCCGCTCTGGAGCACGGGTCTCCATGCCTGGCATGATGGACACCGTGCTCAACATCGGCCTGAATGCTGAGACGCTCAAGGGCATGGTCGAGTTGACCGGCAACGATCGCTTCGCCTGGGATGCCTACCGCCGCCTGGTGCAGATGTTCGGCGATATCGTAAAGGAGGTGGACCGTCACAAGTTCGAAGCCATCCTGGACGAGTACAAAGCCAAGACCGAGGGTGGTAAGGACACCGACCTGACCACCGACATGCTCAAGGACGTGGTCAAGGACTTCAAGGCGCTGTACAAGAAAGAACTGGGCGAGGATTTTCCCGACGATCCCTACGAGCAGATGCGCCAGGCCATTGCTGCCGTTTTCGACTCCTGGTTCGGCGCACCGGCCATGTCCTATCGCAACGCCGAGGGCCTGGCCCACGACTGGGGCACCGGCGTCAATGTTCAAACCGTGGTCTTTGGCAACATGGGCGAGGACAGCGGCACCGGCGTGGCCTTTACCCGCGACCCATCTACCGGCGAAAACGAGCTCTACGGTGAGTATCTGCTGAACGCCCAGGGCGAGGACGTGGTGGCAGGCATCCGCACTCCCCACAAGATTGCCGAAATGGAGGAAGAACTCCCCGAAAACTATAAGCAGTTCTTGGAGATTTGCGATCTCCTGGAGCACCACTACCGTGATGTGCAGGACGTGGAGTTCACCATTGAGCGGGGCAAGCTGTGGATGCTCCAGACCCGTACCGGCAAGCGTACTGCAGCGGCGGCAGTAAAGATCGCCGTGGACATGGTCAGCGAGGGCTTGATCACCAGGGAAGAAGCTCTGATGCGCGTCACTCCAGGTCAGGTGGACCAGTTCTTGCATCCCCGATTTGATCCGGAAGCGATACGGGAGGCCAAGGACGCGGGCAAGCTGCTGGCCATGGGACTAAACGCCTCCCCAGGCGCAGCCACCGGAATGGCCGTCTTCGATGCCGATACGGCTGGGAAGTGGGGCACGCCGGAGTTCCCAGTAGAAGAAGCAGAGGCTCAGCTTCGTACCCTCATCGGTGAGGAGAGGGCAAAACAATTGGGTTCAGAGGCTTTTCAGGAGATCAAAGATGAGAGAGGAAACACACGAGCGCTCAAAATCAAAGTGATTCTGGTCCGCCCGGAGACCAACCCCGACGATGTGCATGGCATGGTGCAGGCCCAGGGCATCCTGACCCAGCACGGGGGCATGACCTCGCACGCTGCTGTCGTAGCTCGCGGCTGGGGTAAGCCCTGCGTGGCTGGCTGCGAGGCTATCAAGATTGACCTGGCCGCTCGCAAGTTCAGCGTAAGTGGCAAGGAGATCGAAGAGGGGGATTTCATCTCCGTCAACGGCGCTGCTGGCGAGGTATTTGAAGGTTCCATTGCTACCATCCTACCTCGTTTTGAGGAAGAACACGATCTAGTCACGCTGCTCGGCTGGGCCGATGAGGTCCGCAAGCTGGGTGTGTGGACCAACGCCGATAATCCTCAGGATGCTGCCCGCGCTCGTGGCTTCGGAGCCGAGGGCATCGGGCTGTGCCGCACCGAGCACATGTTCTTCGAGGAGGAACGGCGGCCCACGGTGGTTAAAATGATCATGGCCGAGACCGATGAGGAGCGCCAGGAGGCCCTGGACGGGCTACTGCCCTTCCAGCGGGAGGACTTCGAGGGCATCTTCCGAGCTATGGACGGCTATCCAGTCATCATTCGACTGATTGACCCTCCCATGCACGAGTTCTTGCTCCCGCGCGAGGATCTGATCGAGGAAGTCACCCGTCTGCGCTGCACCGGCGAGGACCCGGAGAAGCTGGCCAATCTAGAGGAAATGCTGGCTGTGGTCAAAGCCATGTGGGAGGTCAACCCGATGCTGGGGTTGCGTGGCTGCCGGGCGGGGATTATGTACCAGGGACTCACTGAGATGCAGACGCGGGCCATCATGGAGGCGGCCTGCAACGTGGCCCAAGAAGGCGTGGACGTGCATCCAGAGATCATGATCCCGCTGACAGCCGACGTGAACGAGCTGCGCATCGAACGGGAGAAGCTGGAGAAGGTGGCCAAAGATGTGATGGCCGAGAAGGGCATCGAGGTGGACAGCAAGATCGGCACCATGATCGAGATACCGCGGGCGGCCATCACCGCCGACAAAGTTGCTGAGTACGCCGATTTCTTCTCCTTTGGCACCAACGACCTGACCCAGATGACCTACGGCATTTCCCGCGACGACGCCGAGGGCAAGTTCCTGCTGGACTACGTGGATCGCAAGATCCTGCCTCACAACCCCTTCGAGGTGCTGGACCGGGACGGCGTGGGCGTGCTGATGAAGATGTGTGTGGAGAAAGGCCGCACCACGAAGCCCGATCTGGAAGTCGGCATCTGTGGGGAGCACGGCGGCGAGCCCAGCAGCGTGGAGTTCTGCCACATCATCGGCCTCAACTACGTCTCCTGTTCGCCCTTCCGCGTGCCCATCGCCCGGCTGGCGGCAGCCCAGGCAGCGCTACAGCACGAGTACGGACGTAAGTAGGGACAGTTTCGGGCCCCGAATTGTTGGAACAAAGATCAGACAGGTGGCAGCCCTCGTCAACGTGGGGGCTGCCACCGTTTTATTTGATGTCAGTTTGCTTTAGCACGTTGTTTGTGATAGAATATCAGTACCAATTGCTCAACCAAGGGGAGGTAATCCAATGGACAGAAGATATGAGAATCCCCCCATTGAGGTGACGAGAATCTGGCAAGAGACGGGTGCTCCTGCTGCTCGCCCCTACGACTTTGAGCCCCGATCGCTTGAACGACTCTACACTTTTAGAAGGCGGGCAGAGGTTTCGCGGTTTCTTGAGAATCATACGTTTCTTGTCCCGGTACTATTGGAGGCCTACAGCGAGATCAAGAATTATTTCGGGCTATACTCGCAGGTCTTTCTTGAAGTCGTCAACGATCCGGAAGTTCAGGGGTTAGTTGAACTGTTCGGCTATATTGCGACCAGACTGACTCCTGAGGAAGCAGGGAGACGGCTCCACAGATTCGATCGTGGTTGGTTCTTGAATCAACTTCCTCACGTTAGCGGATTACTCAACTTCGATGTGGAGTTCCTATGACTTTCTCCTGGGTTGACTACTTGATCGTAGCAGAGCATCTCATGGAGCACAGCATCGCAAGCGGCTATGCGGAGGGATGTCTGCGATCAGCTGTCAGTCGAGCCTACTATGCGGCACTCAACACGACGCGGAACCTTCTGTGTGATCAATGGGGAATCGAAGTGCCTGACACCGCGGAGATTCATCGGTTTGTTCCCCAATGGTTTATGGATGAGGAAAATCCAGACCAGCAGGAGATCGGCATACTCTTGGATCGCCTTCGCGACCGGCGAAGAAGGGCAGATTACGCTGATGAAATCACAAAGGTGTCTTCGCTAGCAGCCAGGTCGCTGGCGGATGCGCAAATCGTGATTGATCGTGTCTTAACCTTGTGAACTCATGGCCAATTCCGCTACGGAAACGTCGTTGCTCCAATGCCACAACAAGGGCTGGCAGACTGATTCGATACGATGATTTGGGCGACAGAATAACCAGGGAAGTGAGTCATGAGCGAAATTTATCTGGAACCTACTATCGCAAACATCAAGCACCCAGAACGCCAGCAAGAGCTTTCGTTTCTGGTGGATACCGGAGCTACCAGAGCCTGGGTGTCGAAAGAGATAGCTGAGGCTGTTGGGATAGAGCCGGTTGGAACTGTGCCTCTGGAGTTGGCGGATGGCAGCATCACAGAACGTCCCTATGGGTTTTGTCTCTTTGCTTATAACGGAGAGATTGCGGCTGGGAACGTGGTCATTGGTCCGCCCAGGTGTGAACCGCTTGTCGGCACCCACGTCCTGCAGGATTTCCGACTGATCGTTGATCTGGAGCGGCACGAAGTGACCCGCGGCCGGGCGATGCGGGCAAAGTGAGAGAACACACAATGAGCGTGGTTGACGAAATCAAAGAAAGACTGGACATAGTCGAGGTCATCTCCAGCTATGCTGCCCTGAAGAAGGCGGGACGGAACTACAAAGGTATCTGCCCCTTCCACGCTGAGAAGACGCCCTCCTTCGTCGTTTTCCCCGATACCCAGAGCTGGCATTGCTTCGGGGCCTGTGGCACGGGAGGAGATGTCTTCTCTTTCGTTATGCGGCAGGAGAACCTGGATTTCGCCGGGGCTCTGCCCATCTTGGCCCAGCGAGCAGGGGTAAGCCTGAAGCCCCGAACCGAGGCTGATCGGACCGAGGATAAGCTCAAGAAGCGGCTGCGTGACATCAACGAGGCGGCCGCCAAGCACTTTCACAACCTGCTCCTGAATTCCACCGGGGGCGAGACGGCGCGTAGTTATCTCGCCCAGCGGAAGATCAATCGAGAGACCATCAACAGGTTCCAGTTGGGCTACGCTCGCGACGACTGGCAAGCCCTGGGCGATTATCTGCAAGGGAGGGGATACCAACGAGAGGCCCTCCTGGCAGCAGGACTGATCATCGAACGGGAGGACGGCGGCGGCCATTACGATCGCTTTCGGGGACGACTGATCATTCCCATCCGCGATGAGCGAGGCGGGGTGGTAGGCTTTGGAGCGAGGGCGCTGGATGATTCCACTCCAAAGTACATCAACTCGCCCCAGACCCCTGTCTTCGACAAGGGCACCGTCCTCTTCGGTCTGGACCTGGCCAAAGGGGCCATCCGCCGAGAGGGACTGGCCATCATCGTCGAGGGCTACATGGACGTGCTGACGGCCCACCAGCACCAGATAGCCAACGTGGTGGCTTCCATGGGCACGGCTCTGACGGAGGCCCAGCTCAGGCTGCTCAAACGATTCAGCAAGCGTTTCGCCCTGGCCTTGGACGCCGACGCCGCGGGCTATCAGGCCACCCTGCGCAGCATGACCCTGGCTCAAGAAACCCTGGCCCAACGGGTGGTGCCTGTGCCTACCCCCCGCGGCCTGATCAAGTATGAGAGCCATCTGGACATTGACATCCGCATCATCACCCTGCCCCAGGGGCAGGATCCCGACAAGGTGATCAGGGAGGACCCTGATCTATGGGCCAGGCTGGTTGAGAACGCCTTGCCGATAGTGGAGTACTATTTCAAGGTCATCACCTCGGAGCTGGATTTGGATTCGCCCAAAGGAAAGGCGGAGGCCGTGCGCAGGCTCATGCCCGTCATCCAGGAAATCGGTAGCGCTGTCGAACGGGCCCACTATATCCAGAAGCTGGCGCGCCTGGTTCGTGTGGACGAGAAAACGCTTCTGCGTCAGGCTGGGGTGAAAGGCAAAAGGGCAAAAAGACACGAGGCGGAGAAGGAAGCGCTGGCGGACAGAGAAAGATTCACTTTTGGGCTGGAGGAATATTGCATTTTCACCTTGCTTAGAAGGCCACACTTACTCCACAACTTGGACGAGGCGCTGCGGGACGTGGGGACGGATGGACTGAGTGCCGATGATTTCGCCCAGGCCGAGAACCGGGCGATATTCGCTTCCTGGCGGGAGAGTTTGAGCCTTGAGGGGGGCTTTGAAGTAGAGACTTTTGTGGAGGAGCTTGACCCGGCATTGCACGCTCGCTTCGACCTTTTGTTGGAAGGGCCAAAGGGCGCCCCACCGGCCGATGACGACCAGGCAGAAGAGGACTTGGTTAAAAGGGGGCTGAGTCTGCGTCGGCAGAAACTTTGGAGGTTGGTTGAGGAGTTGCGGTTTCTCTTGGCGGATGCCGATGAGCTAGAGAGGGCTGCAACCGATGAATATCTCCAGATGGTGAATTCCTATCGTAATGCTCTAGGGCGCATTGATCAGGCTCTGGCTGCCCATTCATTCTTTGGACGGCGTGAAGCCAGTCTTAGAAGAGTGCCTGGGCTCGTAGCTTGAACCGTAGGTAATTGAATTTAAATGAGGAACGATGGCTGAGCCTCTTGAAGAAAAGCCAGACACGGAAAAATTGCTCTCCAAAGGTGCTGAGCAGAAATACTTGACCACAGAGGAAATCCTGGCGGTCTTCCCCGATGCCGAATCGAACGTAGAAGATCTCGATACTTTCTATCGTCGTCTGTTCGATATGGACATTGAGGTCGTGGAACCCGGCAAGTTGCCCAAGCCGGCTAAGGAGGAGCTGGTCGCTTTAGAACCCGAAGCGCCAGAAGATAGAGCTGAGGCTGAACAGGAGCTGGCAGTCGTACCACTGGAGGACATCGAAGTAGCAGGCGATCCGGTCAGGATGTATTTGAGGGAAATCGGTAGGGTGCCTTTGCTCGACGCCAATCAAGAAATACAATTGTCCATTAAGATGACGGCCAGCTATTACCTGGGGAGCATCGAGGAAAGGCTGACTGAGAAGCGGAAGCGACCTCCGAAGAGGTCAGAGGTGATGGCTGAGGCATTCAGAGCCCTGAGCAGCGACTGGAAAGCAGTGAGGAAGGCTTGTCGAGAGCTTTCGATGGCACGGCCGGACATGCTCTCCCTGATTGAAGAGGCCCAAGCTCTGCGTAGCAGCTCGGTTGGGGAGCAAGAAGCCTATCTCTACCCCTTTCTCGACGGGAGGGAGCTGGAGGGCAACAAGGACTGGGATGAGCTTGCAGGCAAGCTATTTGCTGTCTGTACAGGATTGTACATCATGCCCTATAGGGGTTTGCGGTTTCTGAGAAACTATTATGAGCAAACCGAGGCATTGCCATCGGTTGAGCTTTTCATTCAAGAACTGGTGAGCGAACGTAGCTTGGCCAGGCATACGGCGCAGGTTCGCGAGCGTTCTGCGGAGGCTAAGCAGGCGCTGACCAGGGCTAACTTGCGTTTGGTGGTTAGTATAGCTAAGAAATACATGGGGCGTGGCATATCCATCTTGGACCTCATCCAGGAGGGCAACATAGGCCTGCTCAAGGCGGTAGATAGGTTCGACCACACCAAGGGATTTAAGTTCAGCACATACGCCACCTGGTGGATCCGACAGGCCATAAACCGTTCCATCGCCGATAAGGCGCGCACCATCCGCATCCCAGTGCACGTGGTGGATACCGTCAACCGGGCATTACGGGCTTCATACGATCTCAATCAAGTATTAGGACGGGAGCCCACGGCGGAAGAAATCGCCCTGGAGATGGGGCGGTTATCCGATCAGGATAAGCAGGCCATTGAGGCAGCCTGGGCTGCGGACCAGCGTCTTGAGCCCGCTCTGCAGCGGAAGTTGCGGCGGGAGGCATCTGAGGTCAGGCGTGTCCTCCGAATGGCTCAGGAACCCGTGTCGTTGGAGACGCCTATGGGGCCAGAACAGGGTAGCTCCCTGGGCGATTTCATTGAGGACGAGAGCGTCCTTGGCCCTGCGGATACCACCTCCCATCAGTTATTGAAGGAACAGATAACGAAAATGCTAGATCAGTTGACGGATCGGGAGCGCGAGGTGCTGGAGAAGCGCTTTGGCCTGAAGGATGGGCAGAGCCTCAGCCTGGAGGAGGTGGGTGAGTCCCTTGGGGTGACGAGGGAACGCGTCCGTCAGATCGAGGCCAAGGCCCTGAGGAAACTCCGTCACCCCACACGCCGCCGCCAGTTACAGGACTATTTGACGTGAGTGTTTGACTAATCGGGCCAAGTTGTGTATAATAAAAAATAGCGATCCTCGGTAGCTCAATTGGCAGAGCGACCGGCTGTTAACCGGTTGGTTGTAGGTTCAAGTCCTACCCGAGGAGCCAAGTGGAGCGGGAAGAAGTTCCCGCTCTTTGTTTGCTTGAGGTCCGTAGCAGCGGACGGCCCTGTCCGCCATATACCACAGGGACAACAAATGGCTCAGATCATGTGTTGGCGGGGACTATTGCGGAACATATTGTAAGGAAGCGGCGGCAGTAAGGTGGGGGGAAGACGCAGAAGAGGAGAGCCAGGAGTTTAGAGGAACTGATGGCCAAGTGGGGATGGGAAATAGAGGAGAGTTCTTGGTTAGAGAGAAGACGAGACCCTCAGATTATCAATCACCGCGGTCGCGAATTCTGATGTCTTGACTGGGCTCACATTGCTCATCTGGCGAGCCAGGTCGTAGGTGACCACCCTTCGCTGGATGGTTTTGATCAAACCATCTGTGATGAGATCCGCTGCTTCGCTCCATCCCAAGTATTCCAGCATCATAGCCCCGGAAAGGATCAATGAGCTAGGGTTGGCTTTATCCAGGCCAGCATACTTGGGAGCGGAACCGTGGGTAGGTTCGAAAAGGGCCAGGTGATCACCAATATTGGCCCCTGGTGCCATTCCTAGGCCTCCCACCTGTGCTGCAATGGCATCTGAGAGGTAGTCACCGTTAAGGTTGGGAGTGGCAATGACATCGTACTCAGCCGGGCGGGTGAGCATTTGCTGGAACATGTTATCAGCAATGCGATCCTTGATGACGATGAGCCCTTCGGGTACCTGACCGCTGTAGCGTTCGCGGATTTTCCTTTCTGTGACGGTACGATCACCAAATTCCTCGCGTGCCACCTGATAGCTCCACTCGCAGAAAGCCCCCTCAGTGCATTTCATGATATTGCCTTTGTGTACCAACGTGACGCTCTTGCGCCCGTGCTCGACGGCATACCGGATAGCCTTCCGCACCAGGCGCTTGCTGCCGAACTCGCTCATGGGTTTGATGCCTACAGCCGAATGGGGGGTGATACGCGTGGCTAACTCCCTGTTCAGATAAGCTATGAGCCTTTGCGCCTCATTGCTATCCGCGGCCCATTCGTAGCCAGCATACACATCCTCCATGTTCTCCCGAAAGATTACCGCGTCCACCTTCTCAGGCTCTCGCATCGGGCTGGGCACACCAGGGATGTATTTGAGCGGCCGCACGCACGCATACAATTCCAGTTCTTGACGCAACGATACATTGAGGCTGCGATATCCTCCGCCCACGGGGGTGGTAAGAGGCCCCTTGATGGCAACTATAAAAGTGCGAATGGCCTCAAGGGTCTCCCCAGGCAGAAGCTGACCGTACTTCGCCTGAGCTTTTGTTCCAGCATATACCTCCATCCATGCCAAACAACGGCGACCACCATAGGCTATTTGCACCGCTGCGTCCAGTACCTGACGAGCGGCCTGCATGATGTCTGGCCCGATCCCATCTCCCTCGATAAAAGGAAGAATAGGGTCGTCAGGAACGCTCAGACAACCCTGCCTTACCTCAATTCGGCTACCCTCTATTGGAATATTGCTTGAAGTCGCCGTGCTTTTGAACATGATTGATTAGTCCACCATCCTGCAAAATGGAGAGCATTATCCCGGGTAAGGAGTCGCAATCCACTTTGATGTTTTTGGTGACATTCCAAACTGTCCCCTTGAGCAAATCAACCTCCAACACATCTCCTTGATTAATGAGTTCTGTATCACAGATAATCACTGGCAAGCCAATGTTGACAGCGTTCCGAAAGAAGATACGGGCAAAGGACTGGGCCAGGACAGCCGAAACTCCCCTCAACTTGATGATCAAGGCGGCGTGTTCCCGGCTGGACCCCAACCCAAAGTTTCGACCAGCGACGATGAAATCTCCTGGCTGCACCTTCCTGGCAAACTCCGGGTCGGCATCCTCCAGAACATGCCTTGCTAGTTCCAATGGCTTGGAACGCAGATGAAAGTATCTTCCGGGAGCAATTTGATCTGTACTGATATTATGGCCGAATTTCCAGGCTCTGTCCTTTAACATCTCCAGGCTTCTTTCACAGAAAGTGTCGTGGGTCCGTGAGCCGACCCGTGATGGCCGTTGCTGCTGCCATCGCCGGGCTGGCCAGGTAGATGAAAGCCTTAGGGTTTCCCATGCGCCCTTTGAAATTGCGGTTCTGGGTGGAAACACAAACTTCGCCGTCGCCCAATACTCCCTGATGAACCCCCAGGCATGGGCCGCAACCGGGAGGCAGAACGATTCCCCCAGCCTCGATGAAGGTTTGGATGTGACCTGACCGATTGGCTTGAATCAACACCTCCATTGAGGCCGGCGCTATCAGCAGGCGCGTGTCGGGATGTCGTCGTCTTCCTTTCAATATCTTGGCCGCAACGGCCAGATCTTCCAGACGCCCATTGGTGCAGGTACCTATAAATACCTGATCTACCCCAACACCCTCAACCTCTTCCACCAGAACTGTGTTGTCCACAGCGTGTGGCCTGGACACCATCGGGCCCAGTTGGGAAACGTCAATCTCGATCCCCCGCTCGTATTTGGCGTCAGCGTCAGCGGCGATGGATCGAAATCGTTCTCCCCTGCCATGCTGCTCTAAGTAATGGCGCACCTTCTCGTCCGCGGCGCACAGCCCCGTTTTCGCCCCGGCTTCCACAGCCATGTTTGTCAAGGTAAAACGTTCTCCCACACTCATTCGTCTTACCGCACTCCCGGCATATTCCAGCACCTTGTACGTGGCACCGTCCGCTCCCAGTAAACCGATCAGATGCAAGATCAGGTCTTTGGCGTAGACTCCCTTGGGGAATTTGCCCTCGACCTTGATGAGAAATGTCTCTGGGACTCGCAGCCAGGTCCTGCCCAGGGCTATGCTCACCGCAACGTCGGTGGAGCCCATGCCTGTGGCGAAGGCAGCCAGAGCACCGGCCATGCAAGTGTGCGAATCACTTCCCATAATGATTTCGCCAGGATTGGCCATTCGCTCTACATTCAACTGGTGACACACACCTTCACCGACGTCGCAGAGGCGCACTGCGGTTTTCCGAGCGAACTCTCGTAATAGCATATGCTCGTTGGAGAGTTCTTGGCGAGGGCTGGGAGCTCCGTGATCCAAGAAGACCGTTGTGCGTTCGAGGCTCTTTCTAGGTAACTCCCGTAGCTGCTCCAGCTCACGCACGACCGCCGGCCCGGTGCCGTCATGAATCAAACAGGCATCCACCTCGACCACAACGAACTCCCCAGCGCTCACCTTTCGTCCTACATGCTCGCCAATGATCTTCTCGGCAATGGTGTGACCCATACTTGTCACCTCATCCATACCGAGTTCGGGACATAGGCGTACCCTGTCATCAACCGTCGGGCCGTCCTGGACAGAGCGACACGCTCGACGTGATAGCCATCCCTCTTGCGTTCCATTATTATAACCTCGGCAGGCAACACGCCCATGGGATGACCTATGCATACTCGTCCCGACTTAAGGCCAGATGCCACTTCCCAAGGTACTGTGCCTTCCATCAGGGCAGCTACGGCGGTACAGATAGCCCCTGTGATTGGATAAGCCTTGTGTGCTCGCTGCATGGACATGGCTCGAGCGACAAGGTTCACCTCATCGGCCTTGACCTCTCGGCCATCCAGGGTGTGGTAGCCTTGAGGCGGAGAAATCACGATTATCTTGGGCACGGCTTTGCTTACCTTTCTAATCCCTCGTATCTCTTCCACTAGGCCGATCATCTCGGCTGCAGTACTACGAATTTGCTCTAACGTTGCTAACAAAGCCGAATTGGCTTCGATCTCGTCTGGCAGTTTAGGGCCTCGCATCCCTAGGTCTTCAGCTCTGACGAAAACCACAGGGTTGCCCACGTCAACTATGGAGACATCGAGCGAACCGTTTTTCTCGGTGGCAATGACGTCACGGGTTCGGCCTGTAGGCAATAGCTTTCCGGTAACTGCACCCACCGGATCAAGAAAGTCCAACAGAATGCGGGCGGCGCTCCCTGGAACTCCAGCGATGACACAATCTCCCTCCACAGCGGCCTTGCCACTCACAACTGGCACGTGGGCCAGAATCAGCTTCTCGGAATTTGTATTGAAGATGCGTACCGAGGTTACCGGTTCGACAACCTTGACCAAACCCTCATCTATGGCAAAGGGGCCCACCCCGGCTGAGATATTGCCACAATTGCCCAAATAATCGATATGGGGGGTGGTGATGCTAACCTGGCCGAAGGTGTAATCAACGTCCACCCCGGCACGATCAGATCGGCTGACAATGGCCACCTTGCTGGTCAGGGGATCGGCGCCGCCGAGACCGTCGATCTGGCGCGGGTCTGGACTGCCAAAGATGGCGAGGATGACCCGATCGCGCAGCGCCGAGTCTGCTGGCAAGTCGTTTTCGAGAAGGTAGATGCCCTTGCTTGTCCCTCCTCGATAGATGGCAGCGCGAATCATGCACTGCTCGCGGTACACTTACATCCTCCCTCTGGCCTGGATTGCCCGGACCATGTCCCGAGTACCACGGGCAATGACGGGAGTAATGCCAAAGGTGATCAACTGCACACCTTTGTCCATCCATCGCCAGGCTTGTTCTGGGGTTATGACAAAAGTGCCAACAACCAGGCCGGCATCAAGAGTGCGAGAGATGGCTTCCTCCATAGCCTCAATGAGGCACGGATGGTTGAACTGGGCGGGAACGCCCAGAGAGTGAGAGAGGTCGGCGGGGCCAATGAAGATCACGTCGATCCCTGAAACAGTCAGGATCTCGGGCAAGTTTTTGATGCCTTCCACGCTCTCGATAGCAATGATGACCAAGGGCTCCTCGTTGGCCCAACGCAGGTACTCAGCCGGCGGGGTGAAGCCGTAGCGCGCGGCCCGCACGGCTGCGTGCAGGCCGCGCTGCCCCAAAGGATAGTAGCGCGCAGCCTGCACGGCTCGTTGAGTCTCTTCCCTATTGTTCACCCTGGGCACATGCACGCCCAATCCGCCAAGGTCCAGCGCTTGTAGGATCATGCTGGGGTCCGGCCCCCGTACGCGCACGACTGGCACCGTGCCGGCTGCGTTGGCTGCGCAGATCAGAGCCTCCAGCGTCTCCATACTCAGCGGGCCATGTTCGGTATCCAGGATCACAAGATCACACCCAGCGTATCCCAAAATCTCCACTAGGCCCAGAGTGGTGAAGCCTGTGAACGCCCCCGTCACTATCTGTCCATTGACCAGGGCTTGTCTAAGCGGATTCTTCTGCATAGCTATCACCTTTCTTGAGCTTGGTACGTGTCGTCGTCCCTCTGGTTCGGATTGCCAGAACCATGTCTTGAGTTCCGCAGGCCACGTTGGATTGGACTTTGGCCATTTGTAAGGCGCCAACAGTCTTCGAAACAGGTCCTTGCCCGCATACCCTTAAGATCCGCTCCTGACTCCCGGCCGCACGGGTGATCGGACCCTCCCGGAAGACGCCAGGAGTCAGTAGGCAGGATTCTAGATCGAGGCACACTTGAACGGAGGTACAGTCTACTCGTCGACGACCTTTCGAATCGAGTGCACAAGATCGCCAAAGGGTCTCCACAGATTACCCCCGCTTAGATATAGTATCAGTAGACCGCAATGGGTCGAGTTAAGCTGAAAGAATAGCCGGTTTGTGGTA
>CAYMKL010000060.1:0-39601 GCA_964390805.1 uncultured Anaerolineae bacterium
CCGGCCTATTCGGCACGAAGGTGCAACTCGCCTAGAATTTCATTCACGGGTATTGCCTTTAAGGGTATGTTGATAGCGAATATTATACCACTTTCTTCTCTTTTTGTCACCTGGCAACTTTGCTTTGAGTTGCCCTCTTCAAATAGACCAACAGGATTGAGATGTCAGTTGGGTTGACACCTGATAGACGGGAGGCCTGACCGACAGTAGCTGGCCGGAACCTCTTCAGTTTTTCCCGGGCCTCGTTACGTAAACCTACTGGTATCTCGTAGTCAAAATCATCTGGGATCGGGCGTTCTTCCAACCGCTTCGCCCGCTCCACCTCCCACCGCTGCTTTTCGATGTAGCCCGCGTACTTGGCTTCAATGGTCACTTGCTTGATGACCTCAGGAGACAATGGCAGATGATTGGGGATGAGTGCTTCTATTAGCTCATAAGTTGCCTCCGGGCGGCGCAGGAATTGCAGGGTATTGACGCCATCGTTCAGAGCATCGAAGCCATGTGCTGCCAGTTTGCTGTTGATTTCCTCCGAGGGCGCCAACCACGTCTTTGTAAGCCGCTCCAGCTCACCCTCTATGGCTTCCCTTTTCTCCTCCACCGCTTCCCACCTTTCCCGCGGTAGCAGTCCGACTTCGTAGCCAATGGGTGAGAGGCGCAGATCAGCGTTGTCCTGGCGTAGCAGCAGCCGGTACTCAGCGCGGGAGGTCATCATACGGTAGGGTTCAGTGATCTCCTTGGTCACCAAGTCATCAATGAGGACACCGATGTAGGCCTGGTTACGCCTCAGGATGATGGGCTCTTTGTCCTGTACTTTGCAGGCAGCGTTAATGCCGGCCATTATTCCCTGGGCAGCAGCCTCTTCATAACCCGATGTGCCATTGATCTGGCCGGCGTGAAACAGCCCCTCCACCCGTTTTGTCTCCAATGAGACCTTGATCTGATCGGGATACACGAAGTCATATTCGACAGCATAGCCCGGCCGCACGATCTCAGCCTCGCGCAGGGCGGGGATGCTGCGCAGCATGGCAAGCTGCACATCGTAGGGCATGGCAGTATACATCCCTTGCACATAGACTTCCGTGGTACGCCACCCCTCAGGCTCCAGGAAAAACTGGTGGGAGTCCTTATGAGCGAAACGCACGATCTTATCCTCGAAAGAAGGGCAGTAACGAGGCCCTACTCCCTCAATGAAGCCCGAGGCGATGGGCGAGCGGTGGAGGTTCTCACGCGCGATATGGTGTGTCCCCTCGTGGGTGTAGACCAGGTAACACGGTAACTGAGGTCGCCAATCGGTTTGGTGCGGGATGGGATAAATCGGATTAGGTTCCGAATGTGAGAAGGCGAAAGGTGGCTGCCGGAAGCTGAAATGCAGCGGGGTCTCGCTGCCCAATTGTGGGATGGTCTGGGAGAAGTCTATGGTTCGGGCATTGATGCGAGGCGGGGTATTGGTCTGAAGGCGACCTAAGGTGAATCCCAACTCTCGTAGCGAGGCCGAAAGGCCAGTGGCTGGGAACTCACCCGCCCGTCCAGCGGGCAAGGTGATCCCGCCAGTCATGATCCTTGCTCCCAAGAAAGTGCCAGTTGTGAGGATCACCGTCTGGCTCCGCCACTCAACGCCAAGGTTAGTGACCACGCCCTTGACTTGCTCACTTTCTACCAGAAGCTTCTCAACAAGGCCCTGTTTGAGATCGAGATTCGGAACCATCTCCAGGGCATCCTTCATGGCCAGGGAATAGAGTCTCTTGTCAGCCTGAGCGCGAGGCGCGCGCACTGCCGGCCCTTTCGAAAGGTTGAGCATGCGGACCTGGATGAAAGTCTGGTCGAGATTGTGGGCCATCTCACCGCCCAGAGCATCAATCTCTTTCACCAAGTGACCCTTAGCCGGTCCTCCAACGCCAGGATTACAAGGCATGGTGGCGATAAGATCGAGATTCATCGTCACCAACAAGGTCCGGCAGCCCACGCAAGCCGCCGCCAGAGCCGCCTCGCAGCCAGCGTGCCCTGCTCCTACGACGATCACATCGTACATAGATACCGCTCCTTTCTCGAATCTGCCTAAGTATAATACACTCGGCCTGCTTTAGCAAGAATGGCAGCCAAGTACTCACCAACATTTGGCTCCGGGGATACAAGTTAACATAGTCACACCACAACTTAACATAGTAAAATTGAGACTTGACATATTGCCGAAAATATGGTATAATATAGCAGAAACCACAAGAAATCAGTTGAATTAGTATAAATCAATCTGAAACGCTTGATTTGGTGGGACAGACAAACCCAGCAGTGAGAAAAGGCAACGCCTCACTCTCTCCTTGACAATAGTGAATATCTCAGTTATAGTTCAATAAACGCGGCCTTTGCAACAAGGGCAAACTCAGCAAGATTGAGTACGGGGGCGTTTTGCACTTAAACAGTGAAGCCCCGCGGCCTGGCCGCAGAGATCTCACACCTGAGAGGAGAGAAGGAGAACCATGAACACGAAGATCGCACTCGAGTACCATCCTACTATCAAAGACTTGCCTGTGGAAGAACGGCCACGGGAGAGGCTGAAGAAATACGGCGCTGGCTCCCTCGCCAACGCTGAGCTTTTGGCCATCATCCTGCGAACCGGCGTGGGCGGGGAGAATGTCCTCAACCTGGCTACACGACTCCTGGTCAAATTCGGCAGTCTAATGGGTCTAGCTCGAGCCAGCTTCAGTGAACTTTGTGGGGAGAAAGGAATAGGGGTAGCGAAGGCAGCCCAGCTAAAAGCGGCAATGGAACTAGGGCGAAGGTTGCTCATCGCCTCTCCAGGGGAACGTCCTCAGGTCAAGTCTCCAGCCGACGCGGCTAACTTGATGATGATGGAGATGAGCCTGCTGGAACAAGAGCACATGCGCCTGATCCTCCTGGATAGCAAGAACTATGTCTTGGATACTCCCACCATGTACATCGGCAGTTTGAACACGTCCGTTATCCGCGTCGGGGAACTGTTTCGGGAGGCGATCAAGCAAAACTGTGCAGCCATCATCGTCGTCCACAACCATCCAAGCGGCGACCCCAGTCCCTCACCGGAGGACGTCGCAGTAACGGAACTCATCACCCAAGCTGGCCAGTTACTGGACATTGACGTACTGGATCACCTGATTATCGGCCAGCAGCGGTACGTCAGTTTAAAGGAAAGGGGGTTAGGATTCAAATGATCTCCAAGACACGCAACCCATTCTATTGAGCAAAACCAATCGCTATCCGTTTTAGCTCGAATCTGAAGAAGTACGGCAAGGTTCCTGCGTCCCCACGCTCATAATTAACCTGCCGCCGTTATCAGAGACGAGCGCCAAAATCACCAAAAAGGAGGCTCAAGAATGAGTACCCAAGTAAGGAAAACAAACAAACTGGCACCCTGGCAATCGCTCCTGCTTTTACTGGCTTCGGCTTTGCTGATCGTGAGCTGTATGCCGCTGTCCGAAGTAGAGCAGCAGCGATCAACTACTCAAACGGCCCTGTATCTGGATCTGGCTCCCTCTTTAGTCCTGGAACCAGTAGTCAAGCTGAGAGATGCCTTTGCTGAAATGGCCATTCAGGTGGAACCCGTTTGGCCTTCTGCGCTCTACCCGATCTCACGGCAAGAGATCCGCGAGGAAGAATCGCGGGTAATCCAGAGCGTGCAAGCTGGCACTCTCCTGGTCGCCAACATCTTCCAATCACGACACAATGGTGTCCTGGAACAGATGGTAGAGTTGACAAACCAGAGCGTGAGCCAGCAGCGCTACGCCGTGACTTTCAAGGCTCTGATGCACCAGGGCGTGTCCTTCGGCCAGGAAGGGCAAGAAAGGCATCTAGCCATAGGCGAATCTGTGATCCTCGATAGCGGCCAACTGCCTCTTCGACAATCGCCAGAGGTTGACTTCCTGGACCAGACTGGACAAGAGCTAGGTCGCTTCAGTTGGGAAGATATGCTGACCCAGGGCTTGCGTCCTCAAGTACAATTAACACGCACCAATGAGGGATTGTCGCTAGCTACACGGGTCAAGGTGACGGTAGAGGCCGGACAGAGCTATCTCATAGATCCTCTATGGGATCTGTCTACTGACGCCCATGGGCACATGACGATCTGTGGGGCCAACGATAACGACTACACCGGCTATGCTGTCGCTAGCGGAGACGTGAACGGCGACGGCCTGGACGACGTCATAATCGGGGCCTTCCGTGCCAACGGGCCAGATTACCGACACAGGTTCGCTGGCCGTGTCTACGTGGTGTTTGGCCCAGCCGACGTCTATGGCATGGTAGACCTTGCCAACCAGGCCGACGTGGTAATCTATGGGGCCGACTCCCATGACTATGCCGGCAGTGCGGTGGCCAGCGGCGATGTGAACGGTGATGGTTTCGCCGACATCGTTATCGCAGCAGAGTGGGCCGACGGACCGGGCAACAGTCGTGTCGAATGCGGCGACGTCTACGTCGTATACGGCTCAGACTCCATCGTCGGCGACATAGACCTGAGCACTCAAGCTGACGTCGTCATGTATGGCCCCGATATCCGTGACCAAATCGGCACCTCTCTGACCACCGGCAATGTGAACGATGATCAGTATGACGACATCGTCATCGGAGCTGAGTGGGCCGATGGAATGGGATCAGGCCACAGACGCGAGGATGCCGGGGAGGTCTACGTCGTGCTAGGGTCGGACTCCCTCCCCAGTAGTATGGAGATGTACGGTCAGGCCGACCTGATCGTCTACGGCGAGGAGAAGCAGGACCATGCCGGCGCCTCCGTGGCCATCGGCGATCTCAACCACGACCAGTATGGGGACATCATCGTTGGAGCTCTGTGGGCTGACGGTCCACAAAACACACGCCCTCAGGCTGGCGGGGCCTACGTAGTGTTGAGTTCGGAACGCTTCGAGAGCAGAGTGTGCGACCTCCGCACTGGCGCCGACCTAACCATCTTCGGCGCTGACACTCAAGACCGTGCGGGCGCCGCAGTGGACAGTGGAGACGTAAACCGTGACGGCTACGATGACCTCTTGGTGGGGGCCAGCTATGCCGACGGCCCACATAATGATCGCACTTGGGGCGGCGAGGTTCACGTGGTGCTGGGCTCGGATTCCATCGCCGAGACCGCGCGTATAAAATCTGTAGACCTGCGCAAGCAAGCCGACTTCACCGTTTACGGAGCCGATAGAGGCGATAGGGCCGGAATCTCCGTGGCAAGCGGCGACGTGAATGGCGATGGTTATGACGAGATCGTTATCGGAGCAAGCTTCGCCGGTGGTGCGGACAACAGTCAAAGCAAAGCCGGTGAGGCAAGAATAGTGATGGGCTCACCAACCATCGCAGGTACGCTAGACCTGGCCAGCGGGGATGCCCTGACTATCTGCGGAACCGATGCAGGCGATCAGGCCGGCACCTCGCTAGCCACCGGAGATGTGAATGGCGATACCTTCGATGACATCATCGTGGGTGCCAACTGGGCCGATGGCCCGGAGGGCGATCGCAAAAAGGCTGGCGAGGCTTACGTGATCTCCCCGCAAATAGATCTATCAATAAGCTATGAGACCACACCATCAGCCTATGTCGTCCCAGGGACAACCATCACCTACACCATGGTCTACACCAACAGTGGGGCAGCTACAGCTTTCAATGTCCTGATCGCCGACTCTGAAACCCCAGGGTTAAGAAACACCCGCTCTATCCACGATGACAGAGTAACAGCATTGGAATCCGCCCCCCTAAGTTGGCAGCGTGATCAGTTGAACCCAGGGGAGTCCGGAGTGATCACCATCGTAGCGGAGGTCAACCCAGAGCTCCCAAACGGGGCGGTCATCACCAACACCGCCCAGATCTCTGGCGAGGGGATGGAAGTCGCTCCTGCTAACAACGCCAGCTCCATGTCCGTCACCGTGAGCCCTCCGGTTAGTGGGGTTTCGGTCAAAGCCACCCCAACCGTGATAGTCGCCGACGGTACCTCTACTACTACCATTACCGCCGACGTAACCGACGGGGAGAACAATCCCATAGCTGACGGCACACCAGTCACCTTCAGCACTACCTTTGGCCGTTTCCCAACCAATCCCTACGTCAGCATCACGACCAATGGAAAGGCTACAGCTACACTAACCTCCAGTGCCGAAGTGGGCACGGCTGTCGTCACCGTCAATGCCGGCTCGCAGTCCAGGACAATCTCTGTCCCCTTCACCGGCATGATAGAGAATCTGAACACCGGCGAGTCGTACAGCAGCATCAACGCAGCAATCAGCGGGGCGAGCTATGGCGATACCATCATCGTCAACCCCGGCACATACTACGAGGCCATCCGTATGAAGAGTGGTGTGAGAATCTATGGAGCTGGGGCTGCGGTGACGATAATCAGCGGCAATGGTTCTGGGCCGGTGGTTACAGCCAGTGGAGCCGAGATCATGGGCAATACCGTCCTTTCCGGCTTCACTATCAGGGGCGGCAACGCGGACCACGGAGGCGGCATCCACATCCATAATGCCTCGCCGAAGCTGGAGAACAACATCATCACCAGCAACTCGGCTACCCTCTTCGGTGGTGGGATCTACATCGAAGGTGGCTTGCCTAGCATCCACAACAACTTCATTGTTGACAATGCGGCAGCCATCCTGGGCGGCGGCATACATGTGGCCAGCGGCGCACCCGCCATCATCAACAACACCTTCGTTGGCAACTCGGCGGGTATCTTCGGCGGCGGCATCTTCAACCTGAAAGGCTCTCCCATCATCGGTAACAACATCATCGCCAACAACACCGCTTTGTCGTCCGGGGGCATCCACAACCATGACGGATCGCCCATCAATGACTACAACAACTTCTGGGGGAACACCCCCAATGACTACTACAACCTGGCTCCTGGCGCACACGATATCCATGAGGACCCCCTCTTGGCCGATCCGACAGCGGGTGACTATCACCTACTCACAAGCTCTCCCTGTATTGATGCTGGCGACCCGTCCACACCACTAGGTGCCGACTTAGATGGCGACTCGCGCCCCTTTGACGGAAACGAAGATGAGCAAGCTATAGCGGACATCGGCGCTGACGAGCTTTCTGGCGAGAATCCCTCGCCCTTCCGCCCCATGCCCATCCCAGGTCAGCCATCCGAGCCCATTACTGAATCGAGTAACCAGTAGCCACACTGGTAGTCTTCTAAGAAACGCAGGAGGGCATCCTGGCCGCTCAGGCCAGGATGCCCTCCTATTCGTTTGGCGAATCCGCTCTAGTCTTTAGCCAAGCCGCGATACAGCCTTTGCATGAGCAGAGCGTCTTCTTCCCGAACTTGAATTATTTGCCACTATCTGGTATGATAAGCAGCATCGCATGACATCTGATCACGGGAGGAGATATGCTCAAGAGTAGTATTATGACAAGTGTCGTTATCGTATCATTGATTGGCAGCCTGACCTTCGCCGCTGGTTCCCCCCTCCCCACCCACTCAAGCTCAGAGCAGGCTCCTGAAGCAGAACTGGGTTGGTCCCTACTGGCTGGCTGCCTGGCATTCCTGATACCAGTTGGCTTCACTCTGCTTGCAAGCGGCGGGATGCCTGAGGACAAAGCTGTATCCACGGCCATGATGGGACTGACAGTGACAGGCTTGGCGCTCGTGGGCTACCTGGCTTGCGGCTTCGCCCTCCAGTTTGGAGGCATCGGCCTGGTCTCAGATCTGCCAGGCCTGGGAGGATTGATTTGGGAATGGTCGCCTCTGGATGTGACGTGGGGAAGTGGCTGGGGGGCATTGGGACTGAAGGGCTTCTTCCTACAGAAAGGCGCTGATACCCCACTGGCCTACACTCTCTTCTTCTCCCAACTACCCCTGGTGATCACTGCCAGTCTCATCCCCATGTTAACTCTGAGAAAGCGGGCCAAATCCCCTGTCCTCGTGCTGGGAGCCTTGCTGATCGCGGTCGTGGTCTATCCCATTATCGGCAACTGGGCCTGGGGAGGCGGCTGGCTGGCGAACCTGGGCTCAAACCTGGGGCTAGGCCATGGCTTCGTTGACTTCGCCGGGTCAGGGATTGTACACCTCCTGGGCGGAGTTACGGCGTTGAGTGGGATTCTGGCCTTCGGTTTCCGGTTCGCCCCCCTTGCTCCCCCCCGTAAACGAGAGGAGAGAGAAGCGGCGGAACCCGCCCAGATGCCTCCCGTCCATCTTCCCCTCCTGGCAATCCTGGGATCCCTGCTCCTTCTCATCGGCTGGATGGGCCTGGTCTTCAGCAACCCCCTGCATATATTGAATGAAGCCTTGCCTGCATCCCTCATGGCTGTAAACGTCATCTTGGCAGCCGGTGGCAGCCTGTTGGTGGCCATGCTTTACGCCTGGTTCACTACCGGTGGGGCTGACGTGCTGATGGCCGCTCGCGGCCTGGCGGCTGGCCTGATTGCCATCAGCGCGGCCTGTCCCTTCGTGCCTCCCTGGGCAGCGTTGATCATTGGCGCTGTGGCCGGCCTCTCACTCCCTCTCGGCATTTACCTGGTCGAGTACCTGCTGCGACTGGACGATCCCGCAGCGGCCATCGCTACTCACGGCCTGAGCGGCCTGTGGGGGCTTCTAGCCGTGGCCATCTTCGCCGATGGGATCTACGGGGCGGGCTGGAACGGGATAGGAACAGAGGAGTACCTGGGTATCGCTGGGCAAGGGGTCTCCGGTTACCTCGTCGCTTCCGGCTTCCAGCTCGACTTTCCGAACCAGCTTTTCGCCCAACTGGCTGGGATCGCCACCATCACTGTTTTCGCCTCGGTGTTAGCCTGGGTCACGTTCAAGGCATTGCACTTGCTCGCCAAAGCCTGGGCCAAGGCTCCTATCTCGCAAGAAGAGGCTGCGGTTTTCTCCGAAGAGTGAGGGGACGTAGCATCTCAGCCATCTCGGCTTCATCCTGAACGTACTCAGCGGGAATTATCGTCCGGCCAGCTCCAGGGCCTTGCCCACTGCGTCAGAGGGCATCGCCGCCTCAATGATAGCCGACTCTAGCCGCCCTTCTTTGGCAAGTTGCCAGGTATCCAGGCCGACGACTGGAATTCCCAGCTTGAGAGCATAGGCGATCTCCGAAAGGGTGCCGTACTCACCGTCCACAGCGATTACCGCCTGAGAGGTGCGGACGACAACAATGTTGCGAGCCTCGCCGAGACCGGTGACCACAGGGATGTCTACGTAGGGATTAGCCTCGTGACGACTGAAGCCGGGCAAGATGCCAATGGTCAGGCCGCCCTCTGACTTAGCCCCTCGGCAGGCAGCCGCCATCACTCCGCCCAGGCCGCCGCAGACCAGGGTAACTCCTCTCCTGGCCAACTCACGCCCCACTGCCTCTGCAATCTGTGCGATTTCCTCCGAGCATTGTCCTGCCCCGATGACAGCGACGATCATGTCCCCCCTAGTTTCGCTGCTGCCAACTGAGTGTACACCGCCCCCGTCGGCCTCAGATCACTCTTCATCAGGTTGACGCTCCGGGCCTCCATCTGGCCCAACGACTCGCCGATGTCCGTCTCGCCAACAAGCTGGCCCAGGCGACGCACGTCGCCGGAACTGGCCCGTCGCTGGGTTCGCCCCAGAGTCAGATGAGCATGGAACCTACGCCCTTCTGGAGGAAACCCCAGTTTCTCCATCGCGTCATCAATGGCTTTTTGAAGGCGCGGCAAGGTCCCGCTGTCCTCCTGCACCCCCACCCAGACGACGCGAGGACGACGGGGATTAGGAAAGCATCCTAACCCCCCGACGGAAAATAAAAAAGAAGAGAACCCCACGCCAGCTTGAGTGAGAGCCTGTTCTACCTCCTCGATCCTGTCGGCAGGCACGTCGCCCAGGAACTTGAGGGTCAGGTGGATGCCCTCCGGTCTGACCCAGCGCACCGAACCCTGGGGCACCTTGGCCTTGAGCTGCCCTTGCAAGTCGGCCAGAGCGTCCTTGATTGTCTCATCTAGCTCGATGGCTATAAAAGTACGAATTTGCTTCATGTGATATGCTCCGTCTGCCTGATAAGAAGGTGACTATTCACCTGCTCCCGCTGGACCCTAGTCCAGCGACCTCAGCGGTCGTTGTGGCCCTCGCCAGGCTAAGCTTCATAGTTTTCAGCGTTGGTCATCGTCATTGGAGCAGCGGACTAGGGTCCGCTGCGAGCATAAGGTGAGTAGCTTGACAATGTTAACTTCGCCTGCGTCAGACCTCCGAGGTCTGTGAAACAGCTCTAGGATGGCGAAATCGTAGCTTTTGCAGGCATTTCGACGGGTGCAATCACCCATTGGAGACCTCGGAGGTCTAAACTTAACATTGTCGAAGTAGATACGGTAAGGCGAGCCAGTAGCTGCCACTGATGGCTATCTAGCCGGTTCAGCGTCAGTGACATCCCCGAACACATTGACCTTGAGCGTCCAATAGCTGCCGACGGCAAACCTCGAAAACTCATCGGCAGAGCCCACTCGATATTCATAGGTCTCATTGCCGTCATCAGCCCTAAGCGTGACCACATATTCCTCTGTCTGGGTCCCTTCACGCTGGCCCGACTGCAAAGATATGCGGGGCCATCGGGCGTTCAAATAGCTGCCTTGTGCTACCGCCCTATCCACGACCGTCCATTCGTTGACCGTATACTCGCACCTAATACCGTAGATTCTGTATTCGCAGTCTTGCACCACCTTGCCGGTGCCGTCACCTTGATCTACTGTGTACGGCGTGCCGCACACTTCCTCCGCCCCAGGCGCCGGCTCCGATTGCGTGCGGCGGTATTCTTTGGAGCACGAGCCTATCAATGCGCCGGTCGGGATCTGATCTTCCCAGTCTTCGTATGTTACGGGGCGCTCCTCCATGATCTCAATGCTACGCTCCCACATCACCGACTGGACAACAGCGGGCGTGTCCGTCGTGCGCGAGCCCAGAGCGAAATAGGCTACCGCGCAGATGGACAACAAGACAATCACTGCTGCAATGGCCAGGCCAGGAATGCGAGAGCGAGGCTTAGGGGCAGCAGTGGGCTTAGCAACCGGTTGAGCAGCCAGGGGCTCCTCAACCGGCTTCTTTAGACTGCCGCCGCACTTGCTGCATTTGACCGCGTTGGCGGGATTCGGTGTGCCGCAGTAGGGGCATGGCACATCAGGCATAGGCCCGGCCCTGTACGCACCCACCACCCGCCCCCTTTCGCGCTCCACAGCCCCTGTCAGGTCACCGCCACAATGCTTACACCTTTCGGATCCGGCCACGTTGCGCGTGCCGCAGTAAGGGCAGTGAATGTCCGGCCTGCCGCGTTTGGCTCTCGCTAGCTTTGCCTCGTCGGTGATCAGCTCTTGTTGCACGGGTGCCACGAACTGATCCTCCTCGCTCATCATCGCCCCGCAGCCCGAGCATTTCTTTTGAGTGCCGGGGTTCCTCGTGCCACAATACGTACACGTCCATTCAAGTTCCACGTAGCCAACAGTTTTTTGGGTCATTATTTGCCTCCCTACAGAGCGGCCTTTCCTGCGGCCTCTGCCTGCGCCTTGATACCCTTGAGCGTCTTGGGCTGAAAGATCAATGCGCCCCCTTCGGCTCCTAATGCGCTTGCCAGGGGGATGCCAAGCCCAGGAGTGTAGTCGCCTACTGCGTTGAGGTAATGCTCCTTGACCCAGCCCAGCGTCTGGGTGGCGATGCGCTGATTGAAACGCCGTATGGCTGTGGTCAGGAGCAGAGATAAGAAGGCAAAGGTGAGATGCCCATAGATGGCATTCCAATCGCGGCTGTGGAAAGCCCCGAAGCCATGGTGTTGACGCATCTCCCGATAGCCTTCCTCGATCTTCCAGCGGAGTTTGTGGGCGCGATACACCAACTCATCGGGATAATCTGGGTCGGTGCACATCAGCCCATAGCAACGGGTTGGCTGGTCCTTCTTGTTGAACTCCTCGACGAAGACGAGCTTGACCCGGCCCAGTTCTTCGTGCTCAACGATGCAGGAGGCCAGTCAGCACTTCTTGCCCTAGTAGGCAGCAGGCTCAAAGTCGTCCGGTGAGATGGTGGCACGGATCTGAGCACCTGTCATCTGCTGGCCCTGATAGAGATAGTACCGATCGGCTCGGTCTGGCACAACCACCCGCTGGTAGCCGGCGGCCAGCACCTCCAGGATGAACCAGGAGGCGTAGTACCACCGGTCCAGGCTGGCGGTCTCGGACTGGATGCCATAGGCCCGAACTTGCGTCAGCAGCTCGACCATCTGGCGCAACTTCGTCTCGATCTCGGCTTGCTCCCAACCGAGATAAGTGTCCAGCAAGCTTAAGGCCTGTTCGACCTCCTGGTGGCGCACCACGAACAGAGTTCGCTCACCACTGGCGAGCGGTTACGGTTGTTTTACACATCGAAACCCTAAATATGCCGGACTGAATTGTTTTGCTCTCGGCCACACCTTTCCATCGTAAACAATCATGTAGGCGTGTTCTTCATCTACCTCTGTCGCTGTCCACCAGTAGATCACTTGGGAATATACATTCCAGAGCGGAGACTCTTTGTCAGGGGTCATTTTGTAGGTAGCCTCAGCAATTTCTGCATCCCATACCCCACCGCTGTTCTGGCCGTGGCGAGCCATAGAGCGCACGGCTTCATCCACTGTCGGCAATCGCCAAATGTGCTGTGGCACAGGGGCGGGGGTCAGGCCATCTTCACCGAGATACTGACACACCTGCTGTGCTTCATGCCAGTTTACCCCTGTGCGCGGCCATCCTGGTCCATCAGGAGCCCAGATGAGATCCACGCCGTTTCCATGCACCAATCGGGCTTGGAGAAACCCATCATCAATAATGCGTTGGGACACTCGGAGGACGGGTTCTATGCCAGATATGATGAGGGTCAGAATGGGGAGTCCAACAGCCAGGGAGACAGCTATCTTGCGTGGTTGGGGGCGACCGAACCAGTAAAGCACGCCGATCCCAATCAACGGCGTGATAAGCAAAAAGGTGGCCGCGTTGCTGAATGCTTGAAAGAACCAGGCAGCGAGCAAGGCGAAGATCACATGTAGGCCACCGCCAAACCGGGGCCAAGAAGTTGAAATGAGGGTGACGCCCATGAAGATGAGCATCGGGCTAAGGTACTGTAAGAACATCAATCCCACGTTCGACAGCAAGGACTCGTAATACCAACCTTCGTGGAAGTTCTCAACAATGCCCCAAAATGCCCAAATGCAAGTGATGACGGTAGATAAACCCACCGCAATCCATCCTACTACCTTGCGCTTGTCAAGCTGTTTCATCGTGCTTTTCCTTTGCGGCCTAACGGTTTGTGTGAGCCGTGGCTTGAGACAAGATGCCTACACTTGGCTGACTGCCAGAAACTCTCGCGGCAAGGGTTGATCGCTAACCCATGCCCGAACCATTCGATAATGCAAATCGGGCACCTCGGCAAGCCAGCCGTGCCCCATACACAGGAACCATTTGACTCTGGGCGTTCGGCATAAGCTCGGCAAGCATGACATTCGACCGCTTGACAGCTTTCGGCTCCTTTTCCCCTGCAACAAACAAGACGGGGCACGCCACCTCTCCCAAGCCAGGGAGTTGTCGCATAGCATTGGCTTGCAGCAACGAGCGTGTAAACGATGGATGTCTTCCCATAGCTCGCCCCACTCCTCCAGGCTGATGAGAACGGCTGTGCGTTTACCTGCTCTGTCCGTCACGTATTGCACACCCTCTTCCTTTGTCATGCTGTCATGCCGCCGGCAAGCCCGCCGACTATACGTGTGATGGGAACCCGCGTTCACCCAGCAACATCTTCAACTGCCGTGCCGTATCCACCGCCTGGCCCTGCCAGTGGTTGTTGGCGAAGGCGAAGGTCAGCTCTGCTTGCTCGTCCAGGCTCTTGATCTTGGGCACCCACTCGGAGAGTTCCTTGGTGGTGTAGCTGTAATCGTAGCGCTCCCAGGCCTCCTTGTGCTGCCACCACTTGGCGGCGTTGCGGCCATGGAAGCGCACGTAGGCTATCGGACCAGTAGCCTCAGCGATGGGGGGGATCAAGCTCTTGAAACGCGGCTGGTCCACGCAGCAGAAACCCAAACTCGACTGGCGCAGCAGGTCGAAGATCTCTGGCTTGATCCATTCTCTGTTGCGGAACTCCACCACCACGGGCAGCTCACCCATCCGCTGGCGGAAAAGTCGCAGATACTCCCGGCTCTGTTCGTTGTTGTGGAAGGAGTAGGGAAATTGGGCCAGGACGCAGCCGAATTTGTCTGCTTCCAAAAGGGGGCTTAACGCCGCACAGAACTCGGCGAAGACCTCCTCGTTGTCCTCCCGCTCGTGGGTCATCTTCTGGTTGGCCTTGATTGCAAAAAGAAAGCCCCCAGGCGTCTTTTGAGCTATCCGCTCTAGCGTCCAGGGGCTGGGCACCCGATAGTAGGTGAAGTTGAGCTCGCTGGCTTGGAACTCCTGAGCATAGAACGACAGCCATTCCTGCTTGGAGAGATCCGGTGGATAGTAAGGGCCTACCCAGTCAGCGTAGCTGTAGCCACTCGTACCGACGTATATCATTGCCCCTCACTTTACTTTTTGTAGCGATAAATGATGCGGCCGCGGGTCAGGTCATAAGGCGATAGCTCTACCAGCACCTTATCGCCCAGCAGGATTCGGATGTAATACATCCTCATCTTGCCCGAGATGTGGGCCAGTATCTCGTGCCCAGTTTCCAGGTTGACCCGAAACATGGCGTTGGGCAAGGCTTCTATCACCGTACCCTTGATCTCTACTGCATCTTTTTTGACCTTCCTTGGCCTTTGGCTCTTCTTTGCCACTCTTTGTCTCCTCCTTTTTCTGGAGATTAGAGATTAGAGATTAGAGATTGGAGACCAACGTTCAACATCCAACATCCAGTATCCAACTTCCAAGATTCAATCTTCCTCTCTTAATCCCTCGGTCGCGACCTCGTCCGGTGCGCTGATGAGCACCTCGCGGGAGCGACCATCGTCTTGGAGGGGGCTTATTATGCCCCGCTCCTCCAATTGATCTATGATACGGGATGCTCGCGGGTAGCCAATGTGCAACTTCCGCTGTAGAAAGGAGGTCGAGGCACGATTATGTTGTTTCACCAACTCGATGGCCTCTCCCATGAGCTTATCCTCTTCTTCTTTCGCTTCCATTAGCTCTTCCCAGGGTGGCTGTGCCTCTAGCGCATCTGGCTCAGCTTTGGTCTGCCAGAATTCGACCACCCGCCTGATCTCCTCATCGGACACGAAACAACCCTGAATCCTGACCAGCTTGCTGGAGTCCGAGGCCATGTAGAGCATGTCCCCCGATCCCAGGAGGTTATCGGCTCCGACCGAATCAAGGATCACCCGCGAATCCACTTGAGAGGTCACGGCGAAGCTGATGCGGGACGGGAAGTTGGCCTTGATCAGCCCCGTCACCACGTCCACGCTGGGCCGCTGCGTGGCGATGATCAGGTGAATCCCCGTGGCCCGGGCCATCTGGGCGATGCGGCATATCAGCCACTCGATTTCGTCGGGCGCAGACAGCATCAAGTCGGCCAGTTCGTCAACGATGACCACGATGTAAGGCAATCGCTCGCGACGCGGCTTCACTTTGCGGTTGTAGTCCTCCAGGTGGCGCGACCCCGCTTCGGCGAACTTCTTGTATCGCTCGTCCATCTCCTTGGTAACCCATTTGAGCATCCCGATGACGCGCTGCGCTTCGTGCTCCACTCCACTCAAGAGATGGGGGAGAGCTCTGAAACGGCTGAGCTCCACTCTCTTGGGGTCTACCATCACCAGACGCAAATCCTCAGGGGGATTGTTGAAGACCAGGCAGGTGATGATGGCGTTGATACAGACGGACTTGCCCGAGCCGGTTGCCCCGGCGATGAGGAGGTGAGGCATGGTAGCCAGATCTGCTGCCACCGGCTGGCCAGCTACTCCCTCTCCCAGGGCGATTTTGAGCCTGGAGTCCAGGCGGCGAAATTCTCTGGATTCCATTACCCCTCGCAAAGAGACCAGCGAGATCTCCGAGTTGGGCACCTCGATCCCGACTATGGAGCGGCCGGGCACAGGAGCCTCGATGCGAATGGGGGAGGCGGCCAGAGCCAGAGCCAGGTCGTTGGCCAGCGAGGTGATTTTGCTTATCCGCACTTTCCTTTGCCTGATGCTGCCATCTGACCCCGTGGTCTCGATGTATCCCGGCTCGACGCCAAACTGGGTGACCACTGGCCCGTGGCTGATCTCCACCACCCTGGCTGGCACCCCAAAGCTGGCCAATGTCTCCTCAATGACCTTGCCCTGCCGGCGCGCTTCTTGCTGGTTAAAGGCTTGGGTTGAGAATCGGTCGAGGAGGTCAAGAAGAGGTAGGCTGGCCTTCCGTCTCCTGGGGGCTGGGGGCTTTCGCTCTTTCTTAGTCTTCACTTTGGGCTCGGCTTCAACGGCGCGAACGGGGGTTTTCGGCTCGCTGATGATTACCTCTGCCAGCGGCTCTTCGTGCTCTTCCACCGGAGCCGGACCCGATACGGTGGAGGAGGTAACGCGCTGGTAGAGGGAGAGAACTCTGGCTGCGGCTTTCTCCGATATCATCTGAACATTGGTCTGGGAGAGATCAAAGGTCATAGCTATCCCCAGGCTGAGCATAGCCAGAAGTGTCAGCAGGGCGATGGGCCATCCTAAGATACTGATGAGAAGATTGGAGATGGCCAAACCCACAAAGCCACCACCTCCGCCGCTATCAGCCAAGCGCCAGGGGTCCTGGCTGATGGACAGCAGGTGAACGAGAGCCAGCCCGGCTATGAAGATAACCTCCAGGCCGAAGATGGTCTTCCAGTTCATCTTCCGCCCTTGCCCCAGGTTGGTGAGCAGCAAGGAGATGCCGGCCACGACCAGACCCACGGCCACGATGTAGGCCCCCAAACCGAAGATGCGGCGCAGAAGTCTCGTCCACCAGTTGCTCAGCACACCAGAGGTGGCCGAGAGCAGGCCCAGAATGGTGATCGCCGCCAGGGCCAGCACCAGGAGGCCCGCAATCTCTCGCTGGAAAGGTTTGAGGTTAGCGTTCAGTTGTTCCCAGAAGGGTTTCTTCTTGATCTGCTTACGCGCCATAATGGTTAGATATTGGATATTGGGTATTGGGGGTTGGATGGCCAGCTTTTTGCGCTGTCCCAACCTGTCGGAGGCTGAGCCCCAGACGGTGTTTAGCGCTGTCAATGTTCAAGATCAGAGCGGTGACTACGTCACCTTCGTTAACCACGTTGCGGGGGTGGAGGAAGTTCCCCTCGGCCAGTTCGGAGATGTGGATCAGTCCTTCCAAACCCTCCTCAACGCAGGTAAAGGCCCCGAAGCTGACCACGTTGGTGATAGTGCCCTCCACCAATTGGCCTACCTGATAGCGCTCCTCCACCGTGGTCCAGGGGTCTGGTTGCAGCCTCTTCAGGCTGAGGCCGATCTTTTTCGCTTCCCGATCTACGTTGAGAACATAGACCTCTACTTGAGACCCACACTCGAGGACGTCGCTCGGATACCTCACCCGCCCCCACGACATCTCCGAGATGTGAATCAACCCCTCTGTTCCTCCCAGGTCTACGAAGGCGCCGAAGGCGCAGAGGTTGGTGACCCGGCCTTGCCGGATTTCGCCTTCGCATAGCTCAGCCAGCAGCCTGGTTTCTCGCTCCTCGCTGGATATTGCTGCACGTTCCGAGAGGATAAGCCGGTTGCGGCTTCTGTCCAGATCAATGATCTTGAGGCAGAGGTCATTTCCCACTCGGCTGGCCAGCTCAGTGTCCCTATCTTCGTATTCCAGATGATTTGGTGAGTCTATGAGCTGGGAGGCCGGTACAAATCCTCGCAATCCGTTCAAATGAACCAACAGGCCACCACGGTTGTAAGCTATGGTCTCCAGCTCCAGGATTTCAGCGCTCTCGAAGCACTCCTGAGCCAGTTGCCAGCCTCGTTCAATCTCAGCCTCATCATCTGGTCGAGGAGCGCTCTCTCCTGGCCCCCATCCCTGGAGAGATTCCCGCTCGGCCTGATCCATGGCTGGCTCCAGGTCGAGTCCAAGCCAGATTTCCTCTCCCTCCACAGGCGGTACATTGCCTGTTGATCTCTCCCCCGCTTGTAAAAGTGCTTGCCAGTAATCCTCCTCTAAAGGCGTTTCCTGAATATCTCTACGCAACTCTGATTCCCGATTCATGGTTTGCCTTTCTCCTTATGGAATAACCTGTTTCAATACTCAGTGACTGGTACACCGATTCGTTCCTTGTTAGCAGCATAATGCTCCTCAAGTCGCTCTCTGCTTCACCTCCTTCCCTTTTCTCTCGGAAATGAGTAACGAGTAGTCATCTGTTACCTCGTTGCCTCGTTGCCTCGTTGCCTCATTACCTCATTGCCTCATTGCCTCTATTCCCGCGCTTCCTGTTCCATATCGGCTATTGTTTTGGCTACCTCTTCGATGGCCACCCGCTGCTTGCGATAGAGGTCAGATTCGCTGATGGCCAGGCGCATAGCGATGTCCCTCACTTTCAGGCCCTGGATGAATTTCAGCTCCAGGATGTTGTACAATATCCACTCCGCAGTAGTCATCTGGCGCTTGCCATCAGGCTTGAGAGCCCCAATGGCCCGGCCGAGGACGGAGCGCAGGGCTTTGACCGGATTGCCATCGTTCTCTTCCAGGGCTCTCTCCACGATTTTGAGATTAAGGAGGGGGCTTGTAGTCAGCTTCGGCCCGCCCCAGTAGTGGCTGAGAGCATCCCAGACCCACTGCTGGAAATCGGGGCCGTACAGAGGGCCCTCTTCGATGGTCTCCAACCCCGGTGAGTCGCGATAGAGAACGGTGCCCCGCCAGCGTTGGATGCGCTCGATCTGGGGGATGATTTGCCGCAGGGCGACGAAGACCCCCTGCTGGAGGTGCCGATCCTCCAGGGCCAACTCAGCCTGGGCTACAAGAAGGCGGACGACCTCCAACTCATCCTCCGTCAGGTCCGGCTCAGAGCGGCGGGCATCCACTCCCAGGACACCCAAGGTGGATTCCCTTGTCTCAGTCCGCAGGGGCAAGAGCCAGTAACCGTTGCGAACGACGAAGTCACCGTTGGTCAATTCCCCATTGTTAGAGGATGATTGAGCCAGGGCCATCAGATCGGCCGAACTCAGCGCGAGGCGGGAGGGGCTAAGCGGGCCGCAAAAGGCTTCCATGTGGGGCTCTCCGCCGGCCATCACCGCCACGAAGCCCCGTTGAACCCGGAGAAGCTCGCAGGTGGCGGTCAGCACGTTCTCCAGGAACTGCTTCAGGTCAGTGGTGGTCAGCAGCCGTTTGTCTAGTTCCTGGATCCAGGTGATTTCCTCGCGGTCCTGGCAGTAAATGAGGCGGTCAATGAAGGGCTTGGCCAGGTTTATGGCAATCTGCAACAAGACGATCAGGCCGACCAGGGCGAAAATGAGCACCGTGTCGCGAGGCAGGCCAAAGATGCGCTCTACTTTGGGGACGGTCAGCATCACGATAACGGCACAGGTAGCCACGAAAGGCCCTCTGAGAAGGTAGTGAATAAGGCTGTGCTTGATCACGCGGTCGGGGGTGAGGACGCCGAAATAGGCCACGCTGTAAGCCATGACCACGATCATCAGGGACACGCCGATGTTGCCGACCAGGGAGAGAAGCAGGACAACCCCTGGCGCTGAGTATGGAGACATGCTGGCTGCCACGAGGTAGGGGAAGACTCCCAGACCTGGGGCGGCGAAGGCCATAGCCAGGTAGGTCATGCGTCGTCTGGAGGTTGAAGTGAGGCAACGTTGGCGAGCGCGACGGATGTTTAATGCTCCCCAGACCACGGTGAGCAGGAAATAAAGAGCAAAGACCCAGAAGAGAGGGCCGGCAGCCAGGTGGGAGATCTGGGGCAGGTGCAGTCCGTCATGAACCAAGAGGTCGGTGAAAAGGGCCAACCCGAAGAGGAGGGCGCCTATCAGATAACTGGCGAAGACGGCCCTCCGACGCCAGGAGGAAGTGAGGTTGGTTGTTCTGAGAAGGGCATCGGAGAAGTGGAGGTAGGCGGCCGGGACGAAGGCGATGCCCAGCCATTGGAAGCGGAGCCAAGGGATAGCTTCCTCCAAGGTCTTAATCTCGGGAAGCGCGATGTCACCTACATAAACGACAGTGACGAAGGCGATGAGGGCACAGAACGAGCGAGCCACTGCGCTGCGCAGGTTGTGGGTGAGGATGTAGACCAGCAAGGAGAAAGCAATGATGACGATAGCTGAGGATAGGATGAGGTTGGCGAAGGCCAGTACTGAGGTTAGGTTGAGAGATAGTTCCACTACGGTCTCCAGTTACGACTTTTTGGAGAAACCAGGTTGTTGCTAATTTGATAGCAAACTGTTTCTAGTGTGGTTCTCTGTGATGCGAAAAACATGTTTTCCAACTGAAAACCTGGTTTCTGATTAAGCTATAGGCTACGAGCAAAGAACAGCGCGATATCCTGATTGGTATAGTAGCGATCGTTGTAACCGCAGAAAGCGAAACCGTTTTTCTGGCAGAAACAGATGGCTGGGTAGTTCTTGGTCTGGATCTCCAGCATCAATCTCCTGAGGCCACGTTGGCGGGACCACTGGGCGGCCTTCTTCAAGAGGGCCGTTCCGATGCCCTGGCGTCGGTGGTCCTTGGCTACAGCCAGGTGGTCCACCCAGCCGGTGAGATGCCAGGACTGCGCACACATGTCCAGATAGCCGCGCACCTCACCGGCCTCTTCGGCGACCAGGAGGCACTCGCCCCGTCGCCAGCTCTCCACTAGATTATCGTAATCTTTCGGGTATCTGACCCGCATGGACCGCGGCAGTCTGGCGGTGCGGAAGATCACAGTGACCTCTCCAACTCCCTCGCTTTCTTCCATCTGCCAGACGTGGCTGGTCACGTAGGAGTGATCTATGTCGAGACAGGCTTTCAGGTCGGTCAGGTCGGCAGGGCGAACGATCATCGCTGTTTATTCCCTCCAATCGCTGTTGAAATGCGAATCTATGCTGATATTTTATCACCATAAGCTCAAAAGCGCAAGCTCAATAAAAAACGGGCGGCCAACGCGCTCCGTCCGTCTTGCTCGTTTTGTGATCGCCAACTCAAGTCAGCGCGCCCAGGTTTCTTCGAGAACGCGCAGCACGTTCTGGCCCGCCACCTTGGCGATGTCGTGGTCGCTGTAACCGTGTTTCACCAGCCAACGGATCACGTTGGGCATGACCTCGCTCGGGTTCTCCAGGCCCTTGACGTACTCGACCTCGTCAAACTCGACGCCCGCGTGGGCCGAAGAGATGGAGAGTTGGCTGGCAAAGACGTGGTGCAGCCCCACGTGATCGCCAAAGAGCGTGTCTGGGCCAAAGGCAACGTGGTCAATGCCGGCCAGGTTGACGATGTACTCGAAGTGCTCCATGTACGATTCGATGGAGTGACGCGGGTGGTTGTGTGTCAGCGTGGTGTGCGGTGCCGCTTCGATGCCGATGACGCCGCCCTTTTCGGCGCACGCTTTCAAGACATAGTCGGGTTTCATCCGGTTGGTGTTCCACAGCGCACGGGCGCCGACGTGGGAGATAAGAGTGGGCTTTTCGCTGAGCTCGATGACGTCGGCGGCGGTCTTGTCGCCGCAGTGGGCGGTATCAATGGTCATGCCGAGTTGATTCATCCGCCGCACCACCTGCTGGCCGAACTGGGTTAGGCCGCCATCGTAAGGCTCTTTGAGTCCCGAACCCAGTCCGTTGGCTTCGGAGTAAGTGATGCCCATAGAGCGAATACCCAGCCCGTAAAGGACGTCAACGCGATCCAGCTCGTTCTCGATGGGCGTTGCGGCTTCTAGTGTAGCTACAAACGCGATCTTGCCCTCTCGCTTGGCCCGATACAGGTCATCAGTGGTCAAGGCAACGTAGACCATGTCCTGGTGTGCGAAGTCGCTGTAGCGTATGCCGATGTCGTGAATGACGTCGGTCCACTTCCAACCCGCGCTGGAGGTGATCAGGGCCGTGCCGTCCATGAAGTTCTCGAACAGGATGTCTATGCCGGAGACGCTCAACGCTTCGTAGCCCGTCCACTCGCGCCCTTGACGCACGTACTCAAAGATCTGGCCGATGTCCTCTGGGAAAACCGACGTGTGATCGTGGACCGAGACGATGAGGTTGTCCTCCAGTAGTTGCTGGACCCTGTGTCCCTGCTCTTCTGACACAGGAACCACATAGGGCTCGACCCGGCCGATCTCTTGAGCCAGTTTGAACGGCCGATAGTCCCCCCCTGGCTCCAGGTACTGGAACGATGTGTATCCGCTGTAGGTTTTTTTCTTCATTCTGCGCCTTTCTTGGGGGCATTGGGCGGCCAACTCTGCGCGCCCCCGGAGTGCTAGGTACGGTGATTCTACCACATCTTGTGCATTCTCGCAATCTCGCTATCGGCCACAACACCTGCCCTTCGATCTTCTCCATCATGACGACTGACCCGCACTCCCTGCCTGGCCGGAAAGGCGCGGGCGCAGCAAGCGTGCAGACGGCGCCGCATGTCGTCGCTCATGGTGTGTCTCACTTCGACCTCATGCCAAAGAGAAAGCGAGTCAGCCTGGCACGCCTGACGCCGATGTCGTACAGTAGCAGCGTCACCACCAGAGAGGACAATGTGATCACGATGTATTTCACCATAGTACTGACCTCCCATTGCACCACGTAGAACCCGATCACGACAATGGGTGTCTGATGTAGAACATAGAAAGGCAGTTGGGCCTCGCCGGCGTACTCGACCACGCGCTCCCTCAACGAAGGCTTGCGGGGCGGAGAGGGCGGCTCGGGGGGCGGTACGTTGGCATCGCCACCGGGGTTTGCAGGCTGCTCGCGGCGTGCACCGCTCGCTAGTCCCATGATGGCCACGATCCAGAACCAGCCGGTTACCCCCTTGAAGAATCGCAGCAGCAAACTTCCCAGGCCGTAGTCCGTCCACGGATCAACGTCGCCCACTTCGCTCAGCACATAGAATCCGCCCAAGTAGACGAGGAAGGCGACAATGCCCAGCAGGAGAGCACTTTTTCTATGCCGGCGGGCTGCCTGTTCAAATCGCGCATCAGCGGCGAACAGGAATCCGTAGGCGAGGAACGGAATGTACACATATCCGCTCCAGCCACCAGTGAGCCCTGTCCCTAGTGCCGGCTCGATCACCGCAACCGGCAGCGCCATCAGGTAGATGGCCCACGGACGCGCACAAAACGTAGCCCATCGCTCAATCAGACGCCGCCCTCCGCCAGGCTCAGGACACTGACCTGCCGGCTTTCGCAGATAAAGAAACAGCGGCAGCAATAGCAAGGTGAACACGAACAGGTAGATCAGGAACCACAAGTGTGCCAGGTGAAAGAGCTCGCCAGGAGGAGCGCCTTTGATGAACATCGCAGACCCGAGGTCGAACCTGACGTTGAAGAATTGGGGGAGGAACTGGAGGTATGTTTCCGAATACGTTGGGTCGCGTTGCAGCGCGGCGTAGTACACCTGCGGCGGGACGATGACCAGCAGTCCCACGACAAAAGGGACAAGGATTCGTCTGACCCGTTCGCGCACAAATTCGGCTGCGGTTCGCTTACGTAGCGAGAACCAGATGGCAATCCCTGCGATGAGAAACATCAGCGGCATGCCCCATAGACCTGAAAACGAGACGAACGTCAGCGCCACGAGTTGACTTATCTCCCAACTCGGTGGCGCGTTCTTGATAAAGAAGTCGCCGGGATAGAAGATCATCGCAGTGTGGAAGAACATGAGCCCCACGACCACCAACATCCCCATCGCGTCCAGCTCGCTGCATCGCTTGGGTTGGGCGCTGGTTTGGGTATCTTGTGTCATGTCATTCTCCTTGAAGAAGCTTTCTCGCACCATACGCCTGGATAAACATGCTTATGATCATGGCGTATACAATGATCCTTTGCCCAACTACCTGGATCAACAACCCTTCCGGTGAGTCGGGTCCCGGGCCTATGGTGAGCAACACCAAATAGAGAACAAGTAGAGTTGTGAACACCACAAGGGCGAAACCATACCGATTGGGGTAGTCTGGCTCACGAAGAATGGCTACGGCGTAGAGGATGACGGCGATGGGAAAGGTTCTGAAAGCCCACATGACGAATGCCATGTGGGCTTCGAGGTAGAGATTGGCTGGCCTGGAAGCAAGGCCGATGAAGCAAATCGCGGAAATGACACCAAAGACGGAACCAATACTGCTGAGAAGCCTTCCCGATTGGGACCGTGCGAAGAATGGAGGGAAGGCAATGAAGAACAGAGCCAGGCCAACGCCAGCCATCGTCAATGCGCTTACGAATAGGATGGCTGAGATGGTGTTGGGCTGTCCTGTACGGGTCTTTGTCAAACCCAGTTCGCTGAAGAAGTTGGTGAAAAACGAGTAACCAGATGCTGCCGGATCAGTGAATGTGCCACCTGGGTAGAATAGCATAGCCACAACGGTAAACACAACGAATAGAACGCAGCCGAACATCATCAATGAAAAGACCCGTTGTCGCCAGGAATGGGATAGACGTGCCATTGCCGTCTCCTCCTCAGATCAGGATAGTTTGAGACGAACCGCACCGCGCCGCTAGCTCCTACACCAGACTCAGCACAACAGCGAGTATGGCGAGAAGCATGATCACAGGCTGCCCGTGTAGAAGTTTCCTGGTCCGCGTAGGGTCTTGCTCACGTGGAGGTTGAAGGTCTTTGTCCAAGGGATGCCAGAAACTATTGATTCTTCATAACCAACGGCAGGAAGACCTGGAATCGTTAGTAAGAGACCATCAAGTTTCCATCGAAAGACTTGATGAAAGTATGCGATGGTGGCCAGCCCAGCTGAGATATCTGAGACCGCTGAGGCCGTTTTCAGCGTAATTAGCGTCTTCAGCGCCTCAGCGATCCAAACCCTCCACCACCCCAATCTCCTCCTCCGTCAACCCATACAACTCATACACCAGCGAGTCAATCTGCCGATCCGTGGCCTCGATCTGCCGCTGGTAGAGTTTCTTGTCGGCGGGGATGGCGGCAGTGGCCAGCTTCTTGTGCAACTCCAACATGCGCTCCACCAGCGCGACCATTTTGTCGTGGCGAGCGACGTCCTCCAGGTCATCAAAGCTGATGGTGCGGGCTGACTATCAGATTCGATTCTCTCCCTCCTTTCTTTCGTCAGAGCCCGGTTCCGCGCTGCTACTTGCGGCGGACCCCTCCGCCACCGGACTCTTCGATCCTGCCCAACGTGGGGTTGCCGAGGTAGTAGATCTCTGCGCCGCCGCTGGCGTCTGCATCCAGCCTGCCGCTGACGTTCACGGTCACGTCGCTGCCGCCGCTGGCCTCCACTGTGGCGTTCACCACAAAGAAACCAGATAGATCGGCCTCACCACCTCCCGAGGCTTCTATGGTCACGTCACCCGCGGAGCCAGTCAAGATCACGTCGCAGCCGCCGGACACGTCGAGGTCAAGGGGCTTGTTGGACTCGAATCCGGTGGCGGAGACGTCGCAGCCGCCACTCAACGCTAGCCCTGTCAGCTCGGGCATGGTGATCTCTGCCTCCAGGGTAGTTCTTACGGTGGCTAGGTTCCAGTCCAGGCCGATCTCCAGCATGCTTCCTTTCTTGTTCACCTTGAGGTACTTCTCCACGTTGTCGTCAACGCGGATGACCACGCTGAAGTCTTTGGCCTGGCGGACGTCAACCTTAAAGCCATGGCTGATGTCAAGCTGGTCGAACCCGGTGAAGGCCTCCTCGCGGGTCACTATGTTGCCCGATCCGGTGAGGGAGACCCGCGCGCAACCAACTAACAGGGCGACCAGGGCTACGAGGACAATAGTGATTATGCGATTCATCTTCCTACTCCTTTGCTGTTCAAGATTAGGTGTTAGCGGATACAGGTTTGATCTAGTTGCAGTCAATCAGCATAAGCACCTCCTTCAGCAGCGAGTGGAGCACCGCATGGAAAAAGGCAATGGCAATCATCGCTCACTCTCAATTCAGCCCCGCCTCACGAAGGGCATCTAGCATCGTTTCCAATACTGCTTGATCTTTGAAGGGGAGCCTCTCCCTCATGATCTCCAGGGAGAGCTGGGGATTGATTTTGAGTGCCTCGTTCCAGTGATAGCGAGCCTCCTCCTCCTGACCTGTCTCACTGTAGATAGCAGCCAACGACACGTGACTATAGAAGAAAAAGGGATTGAGTGTGAGGGCTTCCTGATGCGCTGTAATTGCCTCCTCATATCGCCCTAGCGAGGAATAGGCCAGACCTAATGAAACCGCGTAGGTCACCGGATAGTGTGGGTTGAGGCGCATCGCCTTCTCTATTAACCCAATGGCCTCTTCGGGCCTTCCTGCAAAGATCAGAACCTCCGCTAGGTCTCTATAGCGATCCCCATTGTTGGGATCGAGGGCAACGGCTCGCTCTTGCTCAGCGATGGCCTGCTCGTGCTGATTTCTCCACAGATACACATGGCTCAACAAGGTGTAGGCTCCTGACTGGGAGTCATCCAGCGCAATGGCCTGCTGTGCCATTCCATAGGCTCGCTCCAGAGACTGGGGGTCCTGGCTCCATAGCTGTGCCCATTCTTCGTAATAGGTGAACCCGAGGCCCGCATAGGCGTCGGCAAACTGTGGGTCCAAGTCAATGGCCCGTTCAAACATCAGCCGCGCCTGAGCATTTGCCTCCTTGGTCAACTGATGATAATTCCACCACCCACGCTTGGCGTAATCATAAGCCTCCAGGTTGTCGGTCACGTCTTGCAGCAGGAGCTCCTGCTCATCCTCTGTCAACTCAACTGCCAGAGCCGCAACGATCTTCCCCACGACTTCATCTTGCAGGGCAAAGATGTCTTCCAAATCCCGGTCGTACCTTTCGGCCCACAGGTGGCCTCCCGTGGTCGTGTCTATTAGCTGAGCGGTGATCCGAACTGTCCCGTTTGCCTTGCGGACACTGCCCTCCAGCACATACCCTACGCCTAGCTCCCGTCCCACCTCCTGGATATTGACCGCCTGCTCTTTGTAGACAAAGACGGAGTTGCGGGCAACGACAAACAGGCCTGAGATCTTGGAAAGGTCAGTGATCAGGTCCTCGGTTAACCCGTCGCTGAAGTACTCCTGGTCGGGATCTCCACTCATGTTGTCGAAGGGCAGCACAGCCACGGAGGGCTTGTCCTGAGCCCAGCCGAAGGGCTTGTCGGTCAGCTCGACGGTTGGAGTCTGTTCAGAGACGATCCCCGCCGGAGGAGCAGGACGCAGGTAGAGATTCCAGATCGCGAAAGCCCCAGCTCCCACAACCAAGGTGGCCACCACCGCCAGCGCTACCCACTGCCACCGTCCAAGCCTAACCCTTCTTCTTGCCCTGCCTTCCTCAACCGCATCCCCGGGCTCCAACAGAACCCGATACACCCGCACTGGCTGCGCGATGTTCTTGACAGCGTGCTCTCCGACATACTCATTCCACAGGGTCAGCTTGTTCCTGATATGCTCGTAGACGGTGCCCGAGATGCAGATTCCTCCCGGCTCGGCCAATCCCTCCAATCTAGCTGCGATATTGACGCCATCGCCGTAGATCCGCCCCTCTTCCTCAATCACATCCCCAAGGTTGATCCCGATACGGAATTCCATCCTGCGGTCTTCGGGCAACTGAGCGTTCCTGGCCTTGAGCACCTGCTGGATCTCCACGGCGCACTGCACTGCATCCACCACGCTGGGGAACTCAGCCAGGATGTTGTCCCCCGGAGAGTCCACCACCCGGCCGCGGTGGTGTTGGATCAGCGTGGTGATCGCCTCCCGGTAAGCCGTGATAGTACGGACCGTCCAAGCCTCGTCCTCGCCCATGAGGCGGCTGTAGCCTTTGACATCCGCACTGAGGATGGCAGTGAGCTTACGTTTGAAGCCCTCTATGGACATGGGATCACCCCCTTAATTCCCGAAAGCGGAAGCATAGAAGCAAAACAAGATCGGCCGAACGGGCGCTTTTCAACTAAGAAACTCCCCGGTGCAATGGCCAACCGGAGAGGTTTCCATTGGACAGGTGGCTAGCGGGCCTTCATGCCGAACAAGGCGCGGACCGGATTAATCCGCCGGATAAGCAACTCGTACAAGCCAAGTGATGCGGCAAAAGAGCCGAGTACGACGACCAACAGCTTGATCAGGAGACCAACCTGCCACTGCACGACGTAAAAGGCGATGACGATGATCACCGGCTGGTGCAACATGAAGAAGGGGTAACTCGCTTCCCGGCCATACTGGAGCCGTTCGCTGCTGAAGTCCAGGAACCGCATCCCGATGTAGAAGATGACCATCGTCCAGCACCAGCTATTGATGCCGAAGACGGTCCAGGTGACATAGAACCCTGGCGTGGCGGGCGACTCCATCCACTCAAACACGGGCACACCAGCCGCCGATGAAAAGAAGAACAGCGTGCAAGCGATGCCTAGAATCAGGTGTAGCAGCCAGTCCCGGCGGATGGCCCGCATGAACACATCGTCAGCGATGAGGATGTACCCGGCGATGAAAAAGAGGAGCATGAAGATGAAGTCCGACCAATCGTGCTCGGCGGGGAAGCCCGGTTGGAGCACGAAGCGCGCCAACACCAGCGGGACCACGAACACTAGAAGGCCCCCTCGCCATTTAGCCAGCCGCGATAACGAGGCTCGGAATCGTTTGCCGGCGTCTTGCTTCAGCCACATAAAGACCGGCAAAGCGATCAAAGAGAAAGCGAACAGAAACCCCACGAACCATAGGTGATAGCCCAGCGCGCCAAATATCTTGGGGCCGATGGTTATCCGGTGAAACTCGGTATAGAAGTAGGTGCGGGCCTCAGAACTGAGGATGAACTCGACGATGGAACCTCCTTTCCACCATCCTTTGTGGGTCAACTCATAGTAGGCCTGGATCGGAGTCAGCACGATAGCGCCAACGAGAAACGGAATGAGCAACCGCGTGACACGCTCGCGGACATAGCGGCCCGCTGCGCGTCGCCGCAGCGAGAACCAACTGGTCGCCCCGGCCATCAGGAAGAAAAAGGGCATGCCCCAGGATCCGAAAAACCCGACAAAAAAGTTGACCACGATACTCGGTTCGGCATTCTTGATGTGCCAGTCAAACAGATCATCAAATGGATGGACGGCATGGAACAAGAATACGCCCAGGATAGCCAGCACTTGCAGCCAGTCGAGGTAGTGCAGCCGCACTGACTTTCCGCTGGAGCCCTCTGGTTGGGTAGCTCGGTTTGTGCTTTGCATGATATTCCTCCTATCTAGCAATCATGGCTCTTATGATTCAGTAGGTTTTATCTTGCTTGGCCTGGATCCCTTTGACAAGCTCAGGGCAAGCGCCAGATCCAGGCGAGCGGGGATTTGATAATCCCCTCAGAGCAGTCTCGGATCCACTGATGGGATGAGTTTCTGGGTGCGCCCACGCCTTCACAGGATGCTTCTGACGAGCGGAAGCTTCCTGAGGAAGTAGGCGATCAGGAAACAGAGAACCACTGCCACCGGAGACACCAAGGCGAACTTGAGAAGAGGATAGAGCTTGATGCCCCTCAAGGCAAGCGCCAGGTAGATGACAACCGGGGCGTGAATGAGATACACGGCATAGGAGCTGTCGGACATGGCTTTGGCCAATGGGCCCTGGTGATCGAATCTGTTACGAAACCAGACGAGCAGACCGATCACCATTCCCATACAAACGAATTGCTCCCACACGGAGTAAGCAAAGGATTGCCAATGAACTCCCCCCGCATACGGATCGGTATTTCCCTCCAGCGCTCCCCCTAGCACAAACACGATGGGCAGTAGCACCACGATGCAGATGACGGCGATTCCCAGCCATAACTTGCCCATCGCATCGGGAATCCCCAGGAACCAGTTGCGGCGATAGGCCATGATGCCGACGACAAACAAGCCGACGTATTGGGGAAAGAAGGAAAGGGGCAGCCCCAGCGGTTGAAAAATCGAGCCTATGGGGAACCGTATGCGCACGACAAAGGTGACGACTCCCAGGATCAAGGCGAACATCACTATGGCCGCGTTGCTGGGCGCTTTGCCATCGCGCTGGGCTTGGTTGGCTGCATGTGCGGATGATACCCAGTTGGCCACAAGCCGCCATAGCGCGTAGACGATGATGAATATCAACAAGCCTTCGACGAACCACAAAGGGCCGACCCCAAGACTTCTGTAGCCCCGAAAGTGGCCGCCAAGGTACTCCCAGAAGGACCCCGGGTAGCCGTGAACATTGGCCCTGATCCCATACGTGATCAGCGGATCGAAGACAAGGATGTAGAATAGCAGAGGGATACTCAAACGCACTAGTCGTTCCTTGAGAAAGGGCCCGAATCCTTTCCGGTCATAGGAGCGGGGTGTGAAATAGCCCGTTATCATGAAGAAGAAAGCCATAACGTAGGGCATGTTTACGGCGCTAAACAGGGTGTACACCAGGGTGGTAAGATCGTCTGGCCGGCTTTCTTGATAGGGCCAGAATCCTGGGGCTCCATAGGTTACCGCCATGTGCCAGAGAACCACCAGAATGATGAGCAGGGTTCTGAGGTTATCAATGAAGAACAGGCGGCGTTTCGCTGGCAGTTTCTCCCTTACAGGTTTTTCGTTGGTCATTTTGTACTCTCCTTTTGTGAGTTCAGCCAATGGCGAGCTCTGCGGCTGCGCAGCGCCGCGCACTGCCCTACAAGATTCTCCTGACCAGCGGAAGCTTCTTGAGCAGGTAGCCGATCGTGAAACAGAGAAACACCGCCACAGGAGCGAGCAGTGCGATCTTGACAAGCGGCGGCTGCTTGAGACGTCTGAAGCCAACTGCCAGCAGAACCAGTACCGGTGCATGGAGAATGAACGCGGCATAGGAGCTGGCAGCCATCGCTTTTGCCAGCCTGCCCTGGCGATTGAACTTGTTGTGGAAGAAGACGAGAAGGCTGACCATCATAGCCACGCCAAGGAACTGCTCCCAGAAGGCGAAGACAGCGGCTTGCCAGCCAAGCCCGCCACGAAGCGGATCAACGTCGCCACCCGCAGCCACGAGGATGACAGGGAACAGCACGATCAGGATCAGTGCGATCCACTGCCAGAACCTTCCCACGGCGTCCGGAATAAGCCGGAACCAGTTGTGGCGGTAAGCAATGGTGCCCGCGACGAACACACCGATGTATTGAGGGAAGTGGGGAAACTGCAGGCCCAGTGGCTCCAGAGACCAACCTACGGGCAGCCGTATGCGCACGATGAACGTAACCAGCCCTAGGACAAAGGCGAAAACGGCGACTGCCAGGTTGCTGGGTGGTTTGCCATCGCGCTGACTTGGGATGGGAGCAGGACTCGCCAGTACCCTCCACGCCCAGTAGACGAGAGTGAAGATCAACAGGGCTTCCACAAACCACATGGGCCCCACGGCAGATCCACGGCGGTCCTTGAGGAACCGGGCAGCGTACTTCCAGTAGGTGCCGTTCCTGCCCCAGATCTTCAGAAAGCCCCGGTTGAGGGCCCAAATGCCTACCTCTGCCGCGTACCGAACGAACGGATGGATGAGAAGCCCGTACACCAACAGCGGGATGCCCAGGCGCACCAGGCGGTCTGTGAGGAACCTTATGCGTCCTTTGCGGTCGTAGGAACCCGGGGCGAAGTAGCCGGCGAGCAGGTAGAAGGAACCCATGAAGAAAGATTGGTTAACCACCATGAACAGCGTCAGCACAGTGAGCGAAATTCCTTCCAGCCGGCCTTCCCTGTAATACCAGTCTCCCGGGCCTCCATAGCTGCTCACCAGATGGTGAAGAATCACCAGAACGGTCAGTAGGATTCTCAGGTTATCAACGAACCACAGGCGGGTTTTCTTGGCCTTCTCCTCTTTCATTCTCGCCCTCCTTATCTGTTCAAGATTGATGGTTGGCCAATTCAGGTTCGAGCCAGTTGACGTCAATCAGCATAAGCACCTCCTTCAGCAATGGGTGGAGCACCGCAGGCTTGCGCTACCTGATTACGAGCTGCCTCCTCCTTTATCTCATCACTGCGCCGATTTCTGCTGCGCCTGCCACAGAGCCAGTTGCTTCCGGCCTGCTTGGTATCCAAGCTCAGTGATGGACTCATAGGCGGCAAACTCCAGCATAGCAAATTGCGCCACATCTGGTTGGATGAGCAAATCGGGCAGGCTCTGCTTGGACTTGATCTCGTAAATGCTATTGATTCGCAGGGCGCGTATAAGATTAGCTGCCAGCGACGGCACTTGTATCGGCTTGGCAAACGGGTTGATTCGACTCCACAGCACTCGCCAACCCGATATGCTGGTGCCAAACTCATACCCTTCTGCCATCTCTTGGGGTGGACTCACGTTGACACCAATCACCGTGCCCCCTTCGCATAGTTCCTGCATGATGCCCACCGGAAAGTTGTTCATTGCACCGCCATCAACAAGCACGTCGCCCTCGTGCAGGATTGGAGCGAAGACCCCCGGAATGGCGATGCTGGCACGAACGCTTTTCCACAGTGGCCCTGTCTGGTGCAGTACGGGTTCAGCCTGCGATAGGTTGGTCGAGACACAGAAGAAAGGACGCCAGAGGTCCTCTATGTGCAGTCCCTCACACACCCCAACTAGCACATTCGTGACCTTCTTGGTGGCCATCAACGACGCGAATGGCAAGGTATAGTCGAACAACTGTTTGGGATTGGCGAGTCTCTCAGCCAGTTTGAACATGTCTTCGTAGCTTCGGCCCATGGCGTACCCTGCTCCGAGCAGAGCACCCATGCTTGTGCCACCAACGCGATCTATCGGTATCCCCAATTCCTCCAGCGCGCGGAACACGCCCAGATGAGCAAAGCCCCGAGCAGCGCCACCACTTAGCACCAGACCAGTGGCTCGTCCGGCCAGCCTGCGAGCCAGGCGTTGGTAGTGCTGCGTGTCATCCATGCGGACGTGATGATGGGTATGCACCTGTCGCTGGGCTAGCCACCTGGAAGTACCTGTGGGACGGGTCACGTTAGCGGGATGCAGCAGCACCAGTTCCCGGCGGGCTGTGACCCCTAGCGAGCGAATGGCGGTCTCAACTGGGCCAGGTGTGGGATCCATGTTGGACTGGCTCACAATGAGAAGGCGGTCGGCCTGGCGAACACAGCGCTGTGTCCAGGGTGACCAGGCCGCTTCGTACACAGTTGTTGATGAAGCGGCATCAGCTTCGTAGAGGATGAATCGGTGTTTTGTTTCTTGCTCACTCATCCAGCCGTCGAGAATAGGGGTGATGGGATCGTCCAGTGTTGCCTGAGCTGCGGCCCCTTTGCCGTAGATTTCATCAAGGCGGGTGCTGCTTAAATGCAGAACAGGGCCGAGAACTGCCAAGGCTTGGGCCAGTTGATGCGCAAACTCAGTTAGTTGTACCCCAGGGTTGGCAGGTAACAGGGCCAGGTTGGTGGCTCTGGTGCGCTGCGCGGGCGTGAGTCGCAGGGATCGCTTGTGGCGGTCTATGATGATGCGCGTAATGTGCATCATGGCGTGCGGATACCGTTGGAGCAGACGAGTAAAAACTGTCGGTGTCAGCTTGACCAGATTCGTCTCGCGGATAGCATACACCGTGGCTGAGCGTGGCTCGCCGGTCAGCAAAGCGAATTCGCCGACGATATCGCCAGGGCCAGATTCGTCCACTACGCGCTCGCTGCCATCTGGTCGTATGGCGGCGATGCGGAGACGGCCGTTTACGACGATGTATGCGGCATCACCAGGATCACCCTGGTGGAAGAGAGCCTCGCCATGGGACAACTGCTGCCATTCCAGCTCGGCCTGGAGGTCGAGAAGAGTAGCCGCATCTAACTCGCCGAGCAGTTCAGTCAACACCCTGGCAAGTTGCACTCTTCGCCAGCGGCGTGCAGTCGTCTCGGCAAGATCAGCCAAGACCTGTGGATGCTGCTCTACCAGGCGATCAAATCCCTTCTTGGAGAACCTGATCAATTCAGCCTCAGACAGCGCATAAACGGTCACAACACGAGTCTGCCCGGTCACAAGTGACATCTCGCCCACGCTTATTCCAGGTTCCGCCTCTTCTCCGATGACGGTTTCTCTCCCCTGAGCATCCTGCAGGCGCACACCGAGGCGACCTCGAATCAGCACGTGCATGCTGTCGCCGGGATCTCCCTGGTGGTACAGGATCTCGCTCTCGGTGAGGTGTACCAGCTCGAGTTCGTCTTCCAGCGCCCTTAACGCTGCCTCGTCCAGGTTCTTAAACAGATCATTTGAAGTCAGGTATGTGGCCAAACTGGTAGTTGGCATTTTGGGCTTTCCTCCAGTCCTAACTGTAAGATCCACTGACCGTCAAGTTCCTGGCTGCCCTGGATTCATTGAGTTGTTATCTTCACAGCCATAGACTCCCCGATATGCAAGAGGAAGGAGACTCGCGATGCGGAACATCAGCTCATCGGTTATCAATCTGAGCCGCTCGGGACTGGGTTCTGAGTCCGTCTCCAGCTTCAGAACGGATCCTATCCTCAGACCCATCTCTATCTTTCCCCTTATCTTTGACCAACGCGAGAGGATTTCGGTTCCAGTTATCGCTATGGGCAGTATTGGAGCGCCCGTTCTGCAAGCGAGCAGAGCCACACCGGTTTTTGCCGCTGCGAGCCCACTGTCGTGTTGACAACGACCCTCCGGGAAGATACCCAGCGCGTAGCCCAGCTTCAGAATCTCTAGCGACCAATCAAGGGCCCGCTGATCCGCCTGGCCTCTCCGGATGGGAAAGGCCCCGCACATTCGCAGAAACCAAGCCAGGGGCGGAAACCGATATGCATTTGCGCGTGCCAAGACCACCACCTTTCTGGGGAAAAAGGCATCCACGAGGAAAGGGTCAAAGGAATGAAGGTGATTGGCAGCCACAATCAGAGAGCCCGCTAGAGGTACTCTTTCGAATCCATCTACGTTGACCTTGCAGGCGATCCGGAGGAAGGTGTTGACTACCCCTCGAGTTATGCCAAGCACCCAAGTGTCCTCTGTCGGCCATTCATACCGATCACGCCAGTCACTTGCGATGGAAGACAAAGACTCCTGCTCCGTTGATTGGTCTCTACGTGTGCTCTTCGAGCAACTTGCGGTGCAACACCTTGCCGAGGGCTGAGCTGCTTTCCGTCAGGCCGTAGGCTTCGACCAGTTTGCTGCCGGTGAGAGCCTGGAACTGCTGCTGCACTTCCTTTTCCTCCTTCCTTTTCCTTACTTTCGGTCCTTGCTGCTCAAGGACTCTGAGCCAGCAGCTCCTCGACCTCGGGCACTCTAATAGCTGTTGTCTTCAACAGTAGGTCATACACTCTGGCGATCGCTCCCATCTGCTGCACCATCTTGGCGCTGGCGTCAGGCCTCATGCCGAGTGATTCCGGCCCATGGGCCAATGAGACAGCAACGCTGTATAGTCGCTTCAGACAGGCGAACACCTCGAAGAAGGCCAAGTGCTTGACCTTGGTGCCTGCCAGCCGTTCGTACCCTTGCAGGATGCGTCTGTGCCACGTCTCGTTTTCGTGTGTACTCACCAGGAGTAGCGCCCAGGCCAGGTCGAAACGTGAATCAGAGACAGTGACCTGGGTCCAATCAACCACCACGGCCGATCCGTCATCGCACAGAAGAATGTTCCCGGGATGAAAGTCCCAGTGGATGATTGATGGCTGTTCGAAGGGGACCAGGTCCCGCCGCTGTTCCAACCACTCCACGATGGGCAGAAGGCCTGGTATGGGAAAGCATGTCAGATAGGCACGAATCTTGTCCAGCTCTCGGTCCACGTAGACACAGGGACTGCCGCGATCGTTGCCTCGCGTGTCTTGCTCAGTGGATCTATCTTGAGTGTGGTCGAAGGGCCTGTCCTGAGCGTGGTCGAAGGGCCTGTCCTGAGCATGGTCGAAGGGCTGCCACTCCAAGGTGTGCAACTGGACGAACAGCCTGCAAAACAAGGTCAGCAGTTCTTGCTGCTTTTCCTCGGGCGAGCCGAACCATAGTGGCCACAGCATCTGCCCTCTGATCTTCTCCATGATGACGAACGGTTTGCCAAAGGGTGAGTCTACGCGCTTCAGGGCCAGCACCTGGGGCACGGGGTAGCCCGCACCCTGGAGTAGGCGCATGCCGCGGTATTCGCGCGCCGACTTGGCGTGGGCATCATCCCCCGGGTAGATGCGCAGGATCAGCTCCTCGCACTGGCGCGCGCCTGCAGGCCCGTACTCGACGGTGAAGGAGTACATGTCGCTCTCCCAGCCACCGCAGATGTGGGCCAACTTGGTTATCTTCACTCCCTGCTTGTCCGAAAAGGCGCGTGCACAGTAGGCGTTCAGGCGATTCCGCATGTCATCACTCACGTGTCTCCCCGTGCCAGAGCCGGTGTCTCATGAGAAGCCATCACCTGTCCATCGTCGGGATTTCCCGGCGCCGGCTCTTCATGCTGAGCAATCCCCGAAACACCTCCCTTTTCCTCCTGAGACAATAACCCCTCAATGGCCGCGATGAGCTTGGCAGCCGGATATCCTTTGATCAGCGCGACGTCGGCGCCAGCAGCCTGGGCCTGTTGCTGCCGTTGCGAGTCTTCGACCAGGACGATGCTCCGGGTTTGGGCCCATTTTTCCTTGATTTGCCGTAGTGCTGCCCAGATTTGTTCCTCGGGCCGATCCCCGTCCAGTAGAACGACGTCCGGTTGAATCTCTCCCTCCATCCTCAACAGGGTCGAAGGATCGGTTGTCTCTGCCAGAATCTCGATCTGCGGCATCGTCGTCATCAGAGCCCGAAAGCTGTTCCGCAGTGGACCCGGCCTGGCGACGATCAGGGCTAACGTAACCTGTTTTGGCATCTTGACCCTCGCAATTGATCATTCTATGCTATAACCCATTATACCAGATTTCAACCTGCGGCGTAACTATTAGAAGATAGATTTCATCTCTAACAAAAAGACCGCTTCAAGAGCAGTCTTTCTATGCCAAAAGGCAGAGGTCCTCCTGTGAGAGGTGGCTGAGGTGTCGAGTTGTGGGGGGGACTTATTCGTTCAGTGGGGCCAATCCTTCCCGCAACGCATAGAGCGCGGCCTGGGTGCGGTTGGCGAGATGTAGCTTGGCTAGGATGTTGCTGACGTGTGTGCGCACGGTTCCTACGCCAATGATCAACGTCTCCGCGATCTCTTGGTTCGTCAATCCCTTGGCTACCAGACGGAGTACATCCAACTCCCGTTCGGTCAGCGGCTTCTCTGTGGGCGGCAGGCTGGATGTGCGCTGAAGCTCGCGCATCAATTTGCTGGCGATGTCGGGGCCCATCGTCGGCTCTCCCCGGCCCACGTCTCGAATCGCTTTGAGCAGTGCCTGGGGGGAGGCGTTCTTGAGCAAGTACCCCAGCGCCCCGGCCTTGATCGCCGGGAAGACTTTGTCATCGTGAGAAAAGCTGGTGAGAACCAAGATGCGCGCCCCAGGGTCTTGGCGCATGATCTCGTTGATGGCCTCCAGCCCATTCTTACGAGGCATCATCATGTCCAGCAGGATGACGTCAGGTTGCAGGGTGCGCGCCTTTAGCACCGCTTCGACACCGTCCACGGCTTCACCGACTACCTCCATGCCTGGCTCAGTGCCGATCAGCGTCCGCAGTCCTTCCCGCACCACGGCGTGATCATCAGCGATGAGTATGCGGATGGATTCTCTCCATTGCATCGGTTTAGTCATCAGACACCTCCGGCTGATTCGACGAGCCCTCTCAATGGGATGCGGGGTTCTCCCGTCCTGTTAGAGGTACGGTTGTCGTCACCCTCGTACCTTCGCCCGGCGCCGAGTGGATGGCCAACTGGCCGCCGATCTTGTCTGCCCGTTCTTGCATGCTGATCAGCCCCAGCCCACCTGTGTCGTGAAGGTCCGCCAGATCAAATCCCTGGCCGTCATCTGCAACCTCAAGGATCACAGACTCCTCGGCGACCCGAACGGACAACTCAACTTGAGAAGCCCTGGCGTGCTTGAGCGCGTTATTCAGCGCTTCTTGAGCGATGCCATACAGCTCTTCTTCCAGCTCTGGTGCAAGCTCGACCTCTCCTTCCGCCAGCACACGGGCTTGTATACCTGCCCGCCGCTCGACGGCTTCCAGTCGTTGCTCCAGAGCGCCTATCAGCCCTTCACTCTCCAGGGCCAGAGGTCGCAGCTCGTAAACCAGCAATCGCATCTCTTGGAGCGCCTGCTGTGCGATCTCGCCCAGTCGGGCCTGGTTTTCCGCGATTTGCTCCAGGTCTTGAGCTTGAATCATTCGCTGCCCTGCCAAAGCGAGCAGCGTCAGGCTGTATAGGGACTGGGTGACCGAGTCGTGCAGTTCGCGCGCCAGCCGATTGCGCTCCTGCAGCACGGCCAACTCCTCAGCTCGCGCGGTGTAGGTTTGCAGTTGCCGATGAGCAGATTGGAGTTCGGCCTGTTGCTTCTGGCTCTCCTCGCGGGCCACTTCAGCCTCTCGGATAATGGCGATAAAACCGGCCAAAAGGAAATAAACAACCCCATAGATGAGTACCAGGGGCAAGCCCACCTCAGAACCAAGACCGGAGAGCATAGGAACTGACATGATCACGGTAAAGGTCCCAGTGATCAAGAAGCCGGTTCGTTGCGGGAAATTGTGCATGACCTGCACAACAAGGGGGCAAAACAGCGAGGCCCAAAAATCCACATTTGGCGTGATGAAGGATATCGTGCAGATGATGGCGGTCTGAACGAACAAGTAGATATAGGTTAGAAGGCGATTCCGGCGGATAAGAAAGGGCTTAGAGAATAGCAGAACCAGGTAGCCACCGAGTAAGAGGGCAATTGACCAGAAACGATGGTCGCGAAAAAGAACCAGGTAGCGAATGATTGCGCCAACTGCTAGTAGGTAAGTAGCTATGTAAGTAATCAATAGCGTGCGACGAGCCATCTTTCTACCCTTGTGGGACTGGCAAATCGCTGTGATTTTCTTGTCGCTCAAGCTGTCGGAATTTGCTATATTCGGACGGGAATTCAATCCCAAATCGCTCGCAGAGGGCTGATATGTCGCGGTAATCGTTCATGTCGAGTTCGTAACCTGTGTGAAAGTCAACCATCCACTTCGGTGGGATGCATTCAACTTGATGGCCATCAATAGTCCCAGTTCCTGTCAGCGAATCGACTGGGTATGGGACGCCAAAGATGTTATTTCCTTCCGCATCGAACGTATAGGAGTGAACATCTATCTCGTGGCCGGCCTCATCAGCCAAGACGAAATTACATTCCCAAGAGTCATCCCTCGGTATTTCCGTGTAACCTCGTGACTCAAGAAGCTCGCGAAGTTTTGGCACATCCTTGTGCCGCACGGCAATGTCCAGGTCTGCATGGAGGCGAGTTTGCTCACCAAGAAGAGCATCTACTCCCCACCCACCATCAACATGCACTCTGATGCCGCTACCAGTGAGCAACTGAACTACCTCGACCACGTCGGCGGCAGTCATTCCAGTATCCATCTGCGCACGTCCGCTGAACCACTGACTCCACTGAAACCGCTCATCACACTGAAGCTCCTCAGTGTGATCAGTGTCCTCAGTGTTTCAGTGATTCCACACCTTGTCCATCCCCGCAAAGCTGTTGACCTGCCCGAACGCATGCCCCCTCAGCGCATCGGGCATCTGGGGGGCATTGGCAGGTGTCCAATCCTCCAAACTCTATTGGAACAGCAGTTCAGCCCGGTAGTCCCCCTCTTGAGTGTTGTTGAATAATGAGCTATACTATAGCCCCCATCA
>CAYMKL010000061.1:0-23199 GCA_964390805.1 uncultured Anaerolineae bacterium
ACCCCGCTTATTCAGTCTGTAAAGGTGTTTATCTCGCTGAATGAACCATGCCGAAATACGCAATACATCCGTAGATACAGACCAGTTGGCCGGCATAGGTACCGCCTTCGGATAGTCGTAGGTCACCGTTCTTTGTGTCCGTTTTTCGTCTTCTGCCAACTGGAGGTCTGCGCTCTGCCAGGGCGGTACGTAGGTTTGGGTTCCCGGCTCGGTCCGAAGATGGTAGTTAGTAGGTTTAATATCCGGATGGATATCCTCCGGTTCATGATCATGATGATAATTAAGATAATAATATTCATTGCTATAACCAGGAATGGGAGAAGAATAAAAGTCAGGGAGATAGGCCCGGATGGCGCTGCCGGAGCTGAATTCTTGTGTAGAGTAGTTCTTGATCGTTGCCACATCGAAGTTCCCATACTGGTCGGTATAGTCATCCCGCTTCGTGGGGCTGGAGATGCCCCCGTCGACGATGAGCGGCTCCGTCCGCACAAAGTGGGTCGGCAGCCTGAAGTTGCCTGAGCTGCCCTCGTAGATCTCCTGGGTGGCGTCGCGGGTAAACCTGTAGATGGATTCCCCCTTGACGCGGAAGTGGGGGATGTTGACGCCCAGCGTGGCGTCCGCGTCCACCGTCACCGGCCTTCCCAGGATACCCACTTCCTTGCCCCAGGCCAGGCTCACCCCCATGTCTACGTAGGTGGACTCGGTGCTCAACCCCCGCACGCCGCCCCGCACCCCGGTGAGGTATACCCCTTTCCCCAGGTGGATGTCGGCGTTCTCCAGTTTCAGGGAAATGGCTTCGACCTTGACACCGGCTGTGGCCAGAGGCGGTCGCACCACGGCCCGTTGGGGCAACTCGCCCGTCCCGATGACGATCTGCTGGTCCAGCAGGTCCGGGTGCAGCGGGACGGACAGGGGTTGGCCAGCTTCCACACCAGCCGGTGATAAACTCAGGGGCGTGCCATCCGCTGCGAGCAACGGGAAACCCAGGGGCGCGCCGTCCGCCGCCCGCACATAGGGCTGGCCGGTCAATGGGTCCAGGGGTAGGGCGTAGAGCGCCTGGCGGCCCGTGGCATCGGTCACCAGCGTCACCGATGCAGAGATGTCTCCCACATCGGGGATGTTGAAACCGCCTGTGGCAGAAATCCAATAGCTGCCGTCATCCCGCTGTCTCAATTCGCCCTCCAACGAAACCAGCTTGAACCGGCCCTGGGCCAGGTCCGGCAGCTTGAATTTGCCGCCGGTGAACGCGATATCATCGGGCGGATCGACGGTCAGGTCGTACAACGTGACATAGCCGTCGATGGGTTCGCCAGCGCTCAGCCCGGCTGAGGTGGCCTTGAACGTCCCGTCGTCCACCTTAATATCCGAGGCATGTGCGCCAAAACCGACCAGGGAGAAGCTGAAATCCGACACCGAGCCGGTCACCTGCCCGTTGGCGCCCATCTCGACGGTCGCCGAGACATCCACGTGGTTCGAACCGACGGCTGGGATTTCCAGGCGGATGTTCCCCGACAGTTCCAGGAATAACTCATTGTTGGACTTCCAGATCTTTGCGCTGTTCACGGTAAAGCCGGCCTTCGGTTCCCCAACGCCAAAGCGCAGGTTGGAGGGGACAGGCAGGCTGACCTGCTGATCATCGCATAGAGATACGGCCTGGTGGACCGCATAGTTGTTGCCGCCCAGGATGGCGGGCATCTCCCAGGTCAGGCCCTGGGCCGACAGGCAGTTCCCCGAGATGGTCGCGCCGATCAGCTCCACATTCGTGTTGGCCAGGTCGAAGGGCAGCCCCGGGTTGTTGCCGGCGGCGTACAGTCCATGAATATCATCCCATGAAAAAACGCGGCGGTAGATGCGCACGTCATCGATGACGCCTTTGATATGGTAAGTTACGCGGATTGCATCCCTTCCGGCGGCCAAATATGGAGTAGAATCCCCGATGCCAAGGTTGAGGCCAGTGCTATGCGATTGATATATCTCGTCCTGGTAGGTCACGACGGCGAACCCTGTCGACCACCAGGTTGCATTGACAATCAGATGGTGCCACTGTCCATCCCCGATATTTCCACCGGCTACATCTCTCGTATAGGTGCCATCTCCCACTCGGACTTTCCAATTTCCACCGCCGTCAACCCAAATGACAAAGCCATCATCCGCGCTCGAGTCGAACGTCCTGTTGGCCAGGATTACCCCAGTTTTACCCGACATATCCGGGTCAAGCTTGACCCACAGAGAAATGGCAAAAGGCCCGGTTCCAAAGTTGGTCCCACAATGGAGGTGGGGGTCATTGCGTGCGAGAACTTCATCATTCAGGAAGCGCACGGCATTGCCGATTTTTCTGCTGACGAGAAGGGGTTTCGTATGATGATCGTAGGCATCGCAGTCAGGATAAGCGGAAGCAAGGGTCTCAATATCGTTGGTATTCCAAAGTCGGTCAAAGGCCCAATGGACAGCCAGGCCCTCATCGCTGACCACGGGCACCCCGTAGAACTCAAGCTCATACATACCACCGCCATAAGCAGGATAATTATCCTGCGGCCAGAACCGCACGTAACGGAAGCCAGTTGCGTTGGCAATCGGCCAATCATAATAAGTATAACTGTTCACAGAAGATGGAACGGTAAACAAGTCTACGACACCGGTGGCGAAGTCCTGATCCGCAGCCCCCTGGAATTTCCCACCGATCATGTCATTTTTATTACCCGTGCGGACGCGAATCTTGGTGATCTGGTAGGCGTCGCCCAGATCTAACCCTGCCCATGATCCCAAACGTGTAGGGCCATAATAAAAAGTGTATATGTTACCATCAAAAGCCTTTTCTTTTACATATGCTGGATTACCCCAAAATGATCCTGGGGTCCCAATCACGGCGCCAGAGAGTTTTGTCTCCGCCAGGGCAGTGGGCTGGCGCGCGCTCGTTTCGCTATGCGGCGGCGGCGCGGGCCATAGGGCGGCGGGGGTCAGGTTGAAATCCGCCAGCGTCGCCTGGTTTTGGGCCATGTCCAGGTCTAGTGACCCCTGGAAGTTGGCCAGCGTGTAGCCCAACTCGGCCTCCACCACCAGTCCGGTGGGGTTCCGCACGGCAAAAACCGCGTTGGCCGGGACCACGTCGGGCAGCGCCAGGGCCTGGCCCAACAGGCTCAAACCGTCGGCGGTCAGGCAGACGTTGTCCAGGTACAGGGCGCCACCGCCCAGGTCGGGATGGATTTGCAGCGCCGCCCCCGCCGCGCACGCGCCCTGGTTGTCCAACACCAGGGGCTGCATCACCAGTTCCATATGGTCGATCAACAAGATGAGCGTCGGTAAACCGGGGGAAAACGTCTCTCCAGTCCCGGCTTCCCCAGGGAGGGTGACCGGGGAATAATCCATCCGCAGCGCCACGCGCCCGTCGCTCCCCAGCGCAAAGTCCAGGTCAATATGGTCGTACACGCCTGGGATGCCGGGGGTGAAGACCTGGGTGTCGGTTAAGGGGTGGGTCAGGTTGTAGGTCAGCTCGCCTTCGGCCAGCAACTGGTAACCGCTGCCGTCGCGGGCCAGGGGCGCCGTTTCGGCCGTCAGGCTGAGGGCGTAGCCGTCGCCATAGAGCACGTCGAAGGCGGCGCTGGCCGCCCCGCTGAAGTGCGGGCCGGGGGTGATGGTGAAGCTTAGGGGGATGCTTGCCTGAGCCTGCCCTGAGCTTGCCTGAGCCTGCCCTGAGCTTGCCGAAGGGCCGCCGGCGAATGCCAGGCTGGCGCTCCCGGTCACCTCGCCGCTCAGCAGGTCGAACTGGGTGATGGCCACGTCCCCGGCCACCGCAAAGCCCGCCACCTGGGCCAGCGGGCCGTAATCCACGCCCGCATCGGGCACGCCCAGGCTGGTGGCAGCGTTGGCGGTGAAGCTGCCGCTGAAGAGGGCGTAGTCGCCACGTATCATGCGCAGCTCGCCGCTGGCGCCCACGATGCCGTCGTCGTCGAAGTCCAGCGTACTACCTGCCAGGTAGAAGTGCTCCCCAATGACCACCTGGCCCGTGGCACGGGTCACGCCGCCGCCCAGGTCCGCAAAGCCGTCGGCGGTCAGGGTCAGCTCGCCCAGGGTACGGCTTGCACGCGGGCCGCTCACCGTCAGGGTGGCGTTGGCCTGGTTGTCGCCCGGAGCAGGATCGGTCTTGGCTGTGCTCACCGTCGCCTGGGCGGTGATATCGCCCCCACCGTCCGGGTTGAAACTGATATACTGCACCAAGGTGGCAGAGCCGCCAGCGGGCAGGTCGGCCAGGGCGCAGGTGAGGGTGTTCCCCGCGCCGATACACGCCCCGCCGGAGACCACCGTCGCGGCGTCCGGGGGCACGGACCACACGTCCCTCACCATCAGGCCCGTGGCCACCGCGGGGCCGGCGTTGGTGATGGTGTAGATGGCAGTCACGGCCTGGGCCTCGCCTGCCCGCAGCGCGGCGGGGGCCACGCTGCGGCTCAGGCTCAGATTGGCCAGGTTCGTGGCCGGGTTGACGGTCACGTTGACCGTGGCCGTGGCGGTGTATTCGCCATCGCTGATGGTGTAGGTGAAGCTATCGCCCCCGCTGATGCCCGGCGCGGGGGTGTAGAGCAGCGCGCTGAACAGCGCGTTGGGCTCCGCCTGGGCTCCGGCCTGGGCCGTCGCGCCCACGGCCACGATCATCAGGTGGTCACCGTCGGCGTCGGCGTCGTTGGCCAGCACGGTCAAGGCATTGCCCTGGGTGTCGGCGTCAACGGTGAAGGCGTCGTCCCCCGCCGTGGGTGGATGGTTGCCCGCCAGCACCTGGAGGCGCACCGTGGCCAGCATGGCCAGATCGCCATCGTCGGCGGCATAGATCAGGCTGTCCTCACCGCTGTACTCCGCCTCCGGCGTGTAGAGCAGCGTCAGGCCATCGGGCGCGGCCTGGGCGCTCCCGTGGGCGGGCGGTGTCACCACCGCCGCGGTCAGGGGCTCCCCGTCCGGGTCGGTGTCGTTGGCCAGCACGTCCAAAGTTGTCACCACCGGCGCACCGGCGATATTGCCCCGCAGAAACACCACGTCATCCACCGCGACCGGAGCGTCGTTGACACCGGCCAGCACCGTGACCGTCACACCCCCAGTGGCCGTACCGCCCATGCCGTCCCCCACCGTGTAGGCAAAGGCATCGGTCCCCACGAACTCGGCGTTGGGCGTGTAGGTGATGACAGTGTAGAGCGTTTGCAGCGACGCGCGCAGCGTGGTGGTCGGCTCATCGGTTGAATCCAGGAAATAGGCGACCCCGTTGGCCGGGAGACCCACGGCGACCAGCGTCAGGGGGTCGCCCTCGACGTCGGTGTCGTTGGCCAATACCGCCAGGGGGTTGGCGCGGCTGTCCTCGGTCACGGTATAGGTGTCCCCCACGGCGACCGGGTTGTCGTTGACCGCTACCACCGTCACCGTCACCACCGCGCTCGCGTCGAATACGCCATCGCTGATGGTGTAAGTGAACACGTCGGTCCCAAAGAAGTGGAGGGTGGGCGTGTACACCAGGGTGCCGGTCGGCGGCTGGCTGATGGTGACCAGGCCGTGGGTCGCCGCGCCCACCGCGGTGATGGTGATGGCGTCCCCCTCCGGTTCGGAATCGTTGTTGAGAATGTACAGCGCATACGCGCCGGTGTCCTCATACACCGTCAGTTGGTCGTCGGCTGCCACGGGGGGCTGGTCGTTGACCGCGTGGACCGTCACCCGCACCAGCGCCGTGGCGGTGGCATTACCATCTCCCACGGTGTAGGTGAAGCTGTCCGTCCCCACGAAATCGGCCTCCGGGGAGTAGCGCAATTCCGTCCCGGCGTTGGTCACGGCCCCGTGGGCGGCCGCGCCCACCGCCACGATGGTTAGCGCCTCGGGCTGGTCGTGGTCGTTGTCCAAAACGTCCAGCACGGCATCCACGCTGTCCTCGTCCACGTCGAACTCGTCCAGTATGGCGGTGGGGGGTTTATTGGTCACCGTGAGCGTGAAGGCCTGAGTCACGGCCACCCCGGCCGCGTCCGCCAGGTGCAGGACGACGGGGTGGTCGCCCAACTCGGTGAAGGTCGGCCGCCCGGTCAGAGTCCCATCGCCGTTCCCCGAGGCCGTAAAGCTGAGCCAGCCCGGCAGGGCGGGCGCGGTCAGGGTCAGGACGTCCCCAGCGTCCTCGTCGGTGGTCGAAATCGCGTAAGTGTAGGTGATGTTACTGAGCGGCTCCAGACTGGGGATGGTGGTGAACCTCGGCGCGTCGTTGGTGTTGAGGACGGTGAGGGTAAAAGCCTGGGTGACCGTCAGCCCGGCCCGGTCGCTGGCTTGCAGCGTCACCGCGTGGTCCCCCACCTGGCCATTGCCAGGCCGGCCCGACAATGTGGCGGACACCACCGGGGCAGGGCCGACGGCCGGGTCCGGCTCCAGCCTGAGCCACAATCCTACCCGGGTGGGCATGGTGAGGGTCAGCACGTCGCCCGCGTCCGGGTCGGTGACGGTGATGGCGTAGGTGTAGGTCACGTCCTCCGTCGCCGTCAGCACCGGCGTGCTGGTGAAGCTGGGGGGAAGGTTGCGTGCCGTGATGGCCGCGCTGCTGGTGTTGTTGCCCAGGTCGCTGTCCGTCGTCATGGTGGTGATGGTGGCCGTGTTGGTGAAGGTGCCCGACGCCAGCGTGGTGGAGAGCTGGCCAGTGATGGTGATGATGCCGCCTTCGCTCACGGCCAGGTCTTGCACGTTCCAGGCGTAGGGTGGGCTGGCTCCGGTGTCGGTGATGGCCCCGCTGCTGATGACGCTGGTGTTGGTCACGCTGACCGGAACGATGTCGGTAATGACCACGCCGGTGGCGATCACGTTCCCGGCGTTGGAGAAAGTGAGGGTGTAGGTGATGGCCGCCCCAGGCGCGGCGATCGTCGGCGCAACCGTTTTGCGGATGACCAGGTCAACAAAGACGGGCACAGGCCCGATGTCGCCCTCAAAGGCGCCGATGTCCACCCCCACGCCCTGCGGCCGATTCACGCCGCGCTGGTCGGTGGCCGGCGCGCCGTTGTAGCCGTTGCCGCCTTCGGGGATCGCGTCCAGCGCCGGGCTGCCCAGGTAGAGACCGTGCGTCCAGGTCTCCCCACCATTGTCGGCCAGGGGGCCCAGCAGCGGGTCTTGACCGGTGATATCGTTGGCGGCCGGCGTAAAGCCGCAGCCGCTGGTGTTTTCGACCAGGTTATAGCCGCCAGAGGTAATCGCGCCGTAACAATCGGGCCGCTGGCCGCTGTTATCCACGTTGTCGGCCAGGATGGTATTGGAAAGCGTCGTCGTGCCGCTGGCGTGATAGATGCCGCCGCCGTCGCCAGAGAAGTCACCGTCGCTGTCGGCGGTGTTGGCCACCAGCGTGGTATTGTGCAGGGTAACGGTGTTGTTGTTATTGTACAGGCCGCCGCCGTGGCCTTCGGCGGTGTTGCCGCTGAGGGTGCTGTTGATGATCTCGGTTGTCCCCAGGTAGGCGTACACCCCGCCGCCGTGGTCATCCGGCCCCGTGGCGTTGTGGCTGATGGTGCTGGCGATGACGCGCAGGGTGGCATCGCGATTGTAGATCCCGCCACCATGCTGCTCCGAAGTATTGTGGCTTATGGTGCTGTTGATCACGGTCAGATAGGCGCTCGAATAAATCACGCCAATGCCACCCCCATCCGCATTTGTACTCTTGGGAATGTTGGTACAGTCGGTGACGGTACTGTTGGTCAGTGTGACCACGCTGGACATCAGCGACAAACACCCGCCCCAATTCCCGAGGCCGTTGGTCAGGGTAAGATGTGCCAATGTAGCGCCGGGGGCGTTATAGGCTTGCACGGCCCTGCCGTCGTGCTGGGCATCCAGGGTGGTGGGTTGGGTGATGGGGTAGGCCGTCGTCCAGGCCGCTTGGGTGTAGCCGCCAGTTACCGTTACGGCTTTGTTGACGTAGAGCACTTGCCACAGGTTGCCTGGATATGAGGTGTTGTACTGGCGCGCGCCCCCGCATGCCCCAGCCACTTTGACCGTCCCGCCGGCCGGGGCGGCATCGAGTGCGTCTTGCAGCGCCTGCCCGGCCTGGCTGGCGTACACCGTCGCGCCATCATCTGGCGTTGCCTGGCAGCGGTAAGGCGAAAGCGTCACCGTCGCGGTGTCGGTTCGTGCGCCGTCGTCCACGTCGTAGGTGAAGGTCACGGTTCCCATAAAGCCCACCGTCGGGGTGTACGTAAAGCCGCCATCCGGGCTGAGCACCAGCGTGCCGGTAGCCGGGGCGGTGTTGAGCACGACCGTGGACGCGAGGTGGCGGCCATCGTTGGCCAGCACGCCGGGCGCGGCCACGCTCAGCGGGTCGTCTTCGAGCTTGCCAAAGACGTCGTCGGCTGCGGTGACAAAGGCCGCCCCATCGTATTCGTAGGCGCCGATGTCGCAGCCGCCGCCCTGCGGGCGCGCCACACCGCGCTGGTCAGCGTTGACCGCACCGCCGCTGCAATCCCCGCCCCCCACCGCCGGGCTGCCGGGCAGCAGGGCATGGGTCAGAAGGGCTTCTCCCCCGCCACGACCCACCGCCGGCCCGCCGTTATCCGCCAGCGGGCCAAGCAGCGGATCGCCGCTGAGGCTGACGCCGCAGCTCCCATCGGCCACGATGCTGTAGCCATCGTCGGCAATTATGCCGACTTGTGATTTGCAGTCGCGCCCCTCCCCATTGCCGGCAGCCAGGCTGTTGTTCAGATCCAAACTTCCGCTCTTAATGTAAAATCCACCACCGTAGGGCGCAGAGTTGCCGCTGACCGTCGTGTTATTCAATGTCACATCGGCTGCCTGCTCCTGGCTGTGAATAGCGCCGCCAGTTTGTCCGGCGATGTTGCCGCTGAGAGTGCTGTTCGTCAGGTTGATAGAGCCGAGGGCGTTGTATAGGCCGCCCCCGGTGGTGGCGGCCGTGTTGCTGTAGATGGCGCTGTCTTGGATGGTGACGTTCGCACCATAGATACTCAAGCCGCCGCCGTATTGGGAGGTCGCGGTATTGTGGTGGAATGCGCTGCGCAGCACGTTCACAGTGCCGGATTCGCTGTGGAGGCCGCCGGCGTGGGTGCTACGATTGTAGCTGATTACGCTGTCGGCAATGGTCGCGGTTCCATTATTGAAAATCCCACCACTGGTAGAACTTGGGGCTATGTTGCCCGTGATCGTGCTACTGATCACGTTCAGGATGCCATGATAGTTGAAAACGCCGCCACCTTGGGAAACACCGCTCCCGCAACGGTTATCCCGAACCGTGCTGCGGGTCACCGTCAGGGTTCCCCAGTTGAAAATTCCCGCGCCTGACTCCCCATATGAGAGTTGCCCGTCGGTCAGGGTCAGGTCTTGCAGTGTGACGTCAATCCCCTCCATCACGTACGCCACGCGCCCGCCGGCCTGGCCGTCGAGGGTTGTCGGCTGTGAGGCAGGGCTGGCGCTGCTCCAGTTGGTGATGGTATAGCCGCCGGCCACGGTCAGCGACTTGTCGAGATACACGCTATGCATCACATCGTTATAGATGCCACCCCCGCTTTCGATGCCGTAGCCGCAGACTCCGGCGCAAGCCCCTGCAACCTTGACGACCGCATCTGCGCTTGCCGCGTTAATGGCCTGCTGTGCCGCCCGGCCGTCCTCAGATATAAAGACGCTCGCGCCGTCATCCGGCGTCGCTGCACAGGAACCTGGCGTCAGCGTAGCCACCGCTGTATCCGTCATAACGCTATAGGTAAAGGTCACCACACCGGCAAAGCCCACAGTGGGCGTGTAGGTGAAGCCACCATCTGCATTCAACACCACCGTGCCATCGGACGGCGGCGCCAGTAGGGTCGCCGTCAACGCCATCCCGAAGCTGCTTTCGTTGGCCAACACGCCGGGCGCAGCTACTGTCAGGGGAGCATCGTTCATCTTGGCCCAGGCATCGTCGCGCGCGCCGCTGAAGAAGGATGCGTCGTCATATTCATACGCGCCAATATCGCACGCGCCACCTTGTGGTCGCGCCACCCCGCGCTGATCTGTGGTGATCTGCCCCCAGTTACAATCCCCGGTGTTGATAGCCGGACTGCCGGACAGCAAAGCGTGCGTCCAGACGCCACCGCCATTATCCGCCAGTGGGGCCAGCAGTGGGTCGCTCCCACCGCTGAAACCACAGCTATTGTCTTCGACGAGATTGTAGCCATCATCAAAGAGCATGCCGTTGTTGTAACAATCCCCACCGCTGGGGCTGTTCGCCAGGATGGTATTACCTAAGATAATCCATCTCCCGTTTCCGCCCTTGCCATACACTCCGCCGCCGGTGGGTGCGGTGTTGCTACTGACAGTCGTATTGCGTAATACGAGCGTGCGGTCAGACCAGATGCCTCCACCCTGGTTGGTGGCCGTATTGCCACTAAAGGTACTGTTCCACACAAAAGTACGCCACCATTGCATATACATGCCACCCCCACGCACCGCCTGATTGCCACTAAAGGTGCTATCCGTCACGAGCAATTGGTCGGAATAGACGTATAGGCCGCCACCGTTCCCGGTCGCAGTGTTGTCGATAAAGGTGGTACCTGTGATGTGATTCTCGCCCCGGTTCATATAGAGGCCGCCTCCATTAGTACCGGCCTGGTTGCCACTGAGGGTACTATTCGAAAGCTGAAAGTTATAGTTTTGGTGTGAACCGTAAATTCCCCCGCCCTTCCCGCTGGCGGTGTTCCTCAGGATATGGCAATTCGTGATGACGGTGTTGCCCCGCGTGTACAGGCCACCGCCGTCACCGCTCACGTCCCCATCGGTGATGGTCAGGTCGGCAATCGTCACGTCATCGTTGCTCGTGACGTGAAAGACGCGGTCGCCCACCACGCCCCCGTTACCGCTGATCACGGTCGTGGCCCAGCCGGCGCCCTGGAGCGTGATATCGCTCTTGAGGTCAAAGTCCCCATTCGCGTTGTTGTCTTCATTGGTGGTGGTGATTGAGATGACATAGGTACCGGCCGGAATCGTGATCGTATCCGCCCCGCTGCCAGCGGTACAGGCGTCCACGGCCGTATTTGTATTGGCGGCCTGGACCGCCTCGCGCAGGGAGCAGTCGCCGTCGCTGTTCAGTTCGTCGTCGGTGGTGTTGACATTGATGGTGGCCAGCATGAGTGCGGCCTGTGGCGGGGAGACCTGGGAAGCCCTTGGGGTCTGGGCCTCTTCGACCGGCGCACTGCGCGCTGGGCTGGTGCTTTGCCGCACCGGCTCGCCCGCCAGGGCCAGTGCCGGCTTCCCCTTGCCCGTGATGATCCGGTCTGCCGTGGGCGCCGCAGGCGCTTCCATAGCCGGCGCTGCCTGGGCGGACACAGCCGCCTGTTCAGTGGATGGGAGCAGTACTAGAATGGCGACGGTCATCAGGCCCAGGCCCAGGGCCAGAGCCGTCCCCAGCCGGACGAAGGTGGACAATGAGTGCAGTTTTCGGGTTATCATTTTGGATGCCTCCTTGGGGCAAACAAAAACGCCAGTCTCAGGCGCTCATGTCCATGTCATGGAGCGACTAAGGCTGGCGTTGCGCGTAGTTATCGGCCAGGCGTACGTAACCACCGCCGCTTTTCGGGGCATATATCTGATGTCTGATATCTGGTAGGCTGGTAGGCTGGTAGGCTGGTAGGCTGGTAGGCCACCGCTGTCTCCTTGTCGGGGCGTCCTGTCCTTTTCTACCTATCCTCTACGTAAGGGCATGATGACGGCTAGGGAACTAGCGGAGTACCTGATGGGGCACTCTATCCTTTTCTGCTTATCCTCCTCTCTGGCAATAATAATGCAAAAACGGCGATTTAGATACGGCCTGGAGGGACGAATTTCACGAATTCTGGATGTTTTAAGGTTGGTTATGTCTAATGTTTGCCAGAGCCCGGCTGCTGCCGCTGCCTTTAACCATCCCTCTCACGCCCTCACCTTTCCCCGCCTATCGGCGGCGGGGCAAACAGAAACGCCAATCTCAGGCGCTCATGGAGCACCTAAGGCTGGCATCGCGTATGGGCATCGGCTAGACGTGCGAAACCGCCGCCGCTTTTCAGGGCATACGTCTGGTATCTGGTAGGCTGATAGGCCACCGCTGGCTCCTTTTCGGAGTGCACTGCCCCTCTATGTATAAATGGGCAAATCGCGTTTTACTTACGGCCTGCTGAGACCGATTTTGACGAATTCAGGTATTTCAGGCCACTCAACGCCTCCAGCAAGCAGTGAATCTGCCCTCGCCTGTGATCAATGTTCTGTTCCCCACCGCAGAGAGCGAAACGGCGCAGGTAATAGCAGCATAGGGTGGCAAAACCAACAGAGCCAGAGTTATGATGTCAGAAGTGTACTATCCCTCCATGATTACTGATGGCCCAGTCCCCTCTGTCAACAAATACCAAACGAATAAGCGAATGAGGTCCACCGTCAAACGTATTTGTTTGTTGCTTCATTCGTTGACAGGCCAAGCTGACCTGTTCACTGCAAACTGGCCAGCGCTGCCTGCCAACTGGCACCATCCACCCGCCCATCCTGGGCGATGACCGCTCGTTCCTGAAGGGCCAATGCCTCGACTTGCCCCGGCCATTCCTCACCTGCGGTCACGGGCAACGCTTTCAGCCCTGCCCGCCGCAACACCTCAGCTCGCTGCACCGCCCGTTCCACGTCACTCTCGTGTACTTTCCAAGATGCTTCCAGAACCAGGACCACCTCTTCGCCAGTGTCCCACAGCTTGCCACTCCACAGGAGATCGGCGTTCAGCACGCTCTGGTACTCCTCAGCAGAAACACGGTTGGCTTGCTGGGCAGCGCGGAGGCGCTGCACCACTTCCTGAGTGGCGTCCTGGCCGGCCGTGAGCAGGCGGCCGAAAATGGCGGCGGCCCGATCACGGTAGAACCCTTCCTTGATTGACCCTTTCAGTACGCCAATGTCCCGCTTCATCACCTCGCGGTCGGCAGCGGCCTCAGCAAAGCCTCGCTGGCGGTCGGCAGCAGCTTCAGCGAAACCCTGTTGCATGGCTTCCCAGATACGTTTGCGGTCGGCAGCAGCTTCAGCGAAACCCTGTTGCATGGCTTCCCAGATACGTTTGCGGTCGGCAGCGGCTTCGGCACGCTCGGCAGCAGCTTCAGCGAAACCCCGTTGCATGGCCTCCCAGATACGTTTGCGGTCGGCAGCGGCTTCGGCACGCTCGGCGGCGGCCTCAGCGAAGCCTCGTTCCATGCGCTCTGTCACTCGGTCCAACGTCTCTTCCGTCCGACGCTGCGCCTCTGCCAATTCCTCCAGAGCACGAGGCAGGTCCACCAGGGCCTCAGGGAACAATACCCGCAGCAACTCCGCTCGCCATTCCGGCTGTGTCTCCAGGAAATATATCAGATCGCGAAACTCTGTTAGCATGAACTGCATTGTCACCTCCCCCCCTGCGCTAACGATCACTGGCAGAAAAAGTATAGCATGAAAGCGGGGCATTTGCAAATCTCAAGTAATTGTGTCCAATGCCCGCCAGAGTGAAGGGAACACGTGCTGCGTAGTCCGCTGATGCGTTTGACGTTTCACGTTTCACGCTCTCACGCTCTACGACGAATGACGAACATTGTAGAACGCCCCCATCCCCGCATACACACCGATCTCCGCCAGCTCTTCCTCGATGCGCAGGAGTTGGTTGTACTTGGCCACGCGGTCGCTGCGACAAGGGGCACCGGTCTTGATCTGGCCAGCGTTCAGGGCCACGGCCAAGTCGGCGATGGTGGTATCCTCAGTCTCGCCACTGCGGTGGGAGACCACCACGGTCCAACTGGCTCGCTGGGCCAGGTGCACGGCGGCGATGGCTTCGGTCAGGGTGCCGATCTGGTTGACCTTGCAGAGCAGCGAGTTGGCCGCCTTCTCCTTGATGGCCCGCTCTACTCGCTCCACGTTGGTCACCAGCAGATCGTCGCCCACGATCTGCACCCGGTGGCCAATGCGCTCCACCAGCAGCGTCCAGTTCTCCCAATCATCCTCGGCCAGGCCGTCCTCGATGGAGATGATGGGGTATTTCTCCACCCAATCCTCGTAGAAATCCACCATCTCCCCGCCACTGAGCTCCCGCCCCTCTTTCTTAAGGACGTATCGCCCGTCCCTTCGGCTTTGCTCAGGACAAGCGTGGTAGATCTCGCTGGCGGCGGGATCGAGGGCGATGTAGACGTCCTCCCCCGGCCTATAGCCCGCTCGGTCAATGGCCTCCAGGATGACCTCCACGGCCTCCTCGTTGGAGCCCAGACTGGGAGCGAAGCCTCCCTCGTCGCCCACGCTGGTGTTGTAGCCCTTGCCCTTCAGCACCTTCTTCAGGCTGTGGTACACCTCGGTGCCCCAGCGCAGGGCCTCGGCGAAGCTGGGCGCACCGGCGGGCGCGACCATGAACTCCTGCAAGTCGGTGGAATCGGCGGCGTGCTTGCCCCCGTTGAGGATGTTCATCAGCGGCACGGGCAGGGTGCGCGCCGACACGCCACCGACGTAGCGATAGAGAGGCAGCCCAAGCTCCGCCGCAGCAGCCTTGGCCACGGCCAGAGAGACGCCCAGGATAGCATTGGCTCCCAGGTTCCCTTTGTTGGGCGTGCCGTCCAGAGCGATCAGGTACTCATCAATGCCCACCTGGTCCAGCGCCTCCCAGCCGATGAGCTCATCGGCGATGGTGGTGTTGACGTTGTCCACCGCCTGCAACACGCCCTTGCCCAGGTAGCGACCCCTTCCTGAGGCCGCTTCGCTTACGGACGAAGGGGCCGCGTCGCCGTCGCGCAGCTCTACCGCCTCGTGGACGCCGGTGGACGCGCCCGATGGCACCGCCGCCCGCCCCACTGCTCCGCTCAGCAAAAACACTTCTACTTCTACTGTAGGGTTACCCCGCGAATCCAGTATCTCGCGAGCCCTTACATCTTCGATGAAAGTCATGGTTCAGCCTCCTTGTGTGATTTGATGAGCCAGGCCAAGATCGTTACTACCAAGCGCATCGTTCTCAGTTCAGTGCCGATTATAGCATAGAAAGTCAGCCGGGTCAATTGGTTCGAGTCCCATAGCCACCAGGATCATCCAATCCCGCTCCGACTACCCGCTCTCGAACCTCTATCGCACACCGGCCGAACAACTGCACCTCCACCTACCTGTTGAATCAACCCCTTCCTTGCACGGCATGAGTCGCTTTCCACATCCGTGCAGAGGTCAATCGTCTGAACTTCAGACTATATGATCACGGTAAAGTTACAACCCTCACCCTAACCCTCTCCCTGCAAGGGAGAGGGGACTTGCTCCCTCGCCCCCTTAGGGAGAGAGCGGGGTGAGGGGGAAGCTTCCGAGCAGGATGCTCATCATATCTCCCCCAAAAACCAACTCGCGCCCCAGTTCCTTAAGACAGGAATCGCGATTTGACAGATGATTCGATCTGTGCTACAATTACCGCAGAATTCGCACCACTGAATAGGGTCTTATTCCAATGAGCGAAACCCCGAGGGCAAATCCCATCATCATTATTAGCCTTGTCGTAGTAGAGCTCCTTAGCATTGAGGAGCTAATGATGGTTGGGAGGAGATCGGGGTAAAGCACTCATAGGCCAGTTGCAATCTGAAAAGCCTCCCAATCAGGAGGCTTTTTTGTTTTTCCAGTATTGAATAGCCTGAGCAGGCCGGAGCGACCTGCTTCTTGACGTCTATGACGACGATTCTGCAATGATGCCTTCGCCCGCGCTGTCCTACCGACCGTGAGGGCCAAGGCGTTTTGCTTGGGTAGAAAACTGGCCATCGAAAGGAGAGTAACCAGGAATGAGAAGCGAAGCACTGAAACAAGGGATAGAGCGGGCCCCTCATCGCTCGCTCCTGCGGGCGGTGGGGTGCACCGACCGGGAGATGGATCAGCCATTTGTGGGAATCATCAATTCCTTCAACGAGGCCGTGCCCGGCCACATTCACCTGCGCCAGGTCGCCGCCGCCGCGGCTGCCGGCATCCGCATGGCCGGCGGCACCCCCTTTGAGTGTTCCACCATCAGCGTCTGCGACGGACTGGCCATGAACCACCTGGGCATGAAGTACTCCCTGCCCAGTCGTGAGCTCATCGCTGACTCGGTGGAGATAGTGGCCCAGGCTCATGCCTTCGATGCTCTGGTCCTCGTCCCCAACTGCGACAAGATCATTCCGGGCATGTTGATGGCCGCCGCTCGGCTCAACATTCCTACCCTGATCATCAGCGGCGGGCCGATGCTGGCGGGCCAGTTGGACGGGGAATACGTGGACCTCAGCGACGTTTTCAAAGCCGTGGGAGCGGTAGCCAGAGGTGAGATGAGCGAGGCCGACCTGCTGCGACTGGAGTGGGTGGCCTGTCCCGGCTGCGGCTCCTGCGCGGGCATGTTCACGGCCAACACCATGAATTGCATGACGGAAGCACTGGGCATGGGCCTGCCTGGCAACGGCACCATCCCCGCCATCAGTGCCCAGCGCATCTGCCTGGCCAAGGAAGCGGGCCTGCAAGTGATGGAGCTCTTGAAGAAGGACATCCGGCCTTTGGACATCCTGACCGCCGCCGCCTTCAATAACGCCTTCACTTTGGACATGGCCCTGGGAGGCTCCACCAACTCCGTGCTGCACCTGCTGGCCGTGGCCCACGAGGCTGGGGTGGATTTCCCGCTGGCTAAGCTCAACGATTTCAGTGCGCACACGCCCCACTTGTGCAAGATGAGCCCGGCTGGCAAGCATCGCATTGAGCACCTGGATCGAGCCGGCGGCATACCAGCCGTGATGGGCCAACTGGCGGCCGCCGGTCTGCTGGACGACGGAGCCCTGACGGTGACAGGCCACAGCCTGGGCGAGAACCTGGACGGAGCAACGGTGCTCGACCCGGGCGTGATCCGCCCCCTCGATGATCCGTACTCCCTGACGGGGGGTCTGGCCCTGCTCTTCGGCAACCTGGCCCCCGAAGGATCGGTTGTCAAGCGGGCCGCCGTTGCCCCTGAGATGCTGACCCACCGCGGGCCAGCGCGGGTCTTCGACTCCGAGGAAGAGGCCACCGCCGTGATCATGGCTGGTGATTTCCAGAAGGGCGACGTCATCGTCATCCGCTATGAAGGGCCGCGAGGCGGACCAGGGATGCGCGAGATGCTGACCCCCACCTCCCTGCTCACCGGCATGGGCATGGATGGAGAGGTAGCTCTGCTGACCGACGGGCGCTTCTCCGGAGCCACCCAGGGGGCCGCCATCGGCCACATCTCGCCCGAGGCAGCGGCAGGTGGCCTGCTGGCCATCGTCAGGGATGGCGATCCCATCGCCATTGACATCCCCGCCCACTCCCTGAACCTGGAGCTTTCAGAGGGAGAGATCAAGAGACGCCTGGCCGAGCTGCCCCCCTGGCAACCCACGGTCAACACCGGTTACCTCAAGCGCTATGCCGAGGCTGTCACTTCGGCCAGCACAGGCGCGGTTTTCAAAGGCTGAAGGTAACTCCCAGGCTGGCGATTGAAACCACGCTTGGAGAGCTAAAGCTGGCTGTCCACCGTTCGGCTGAGCTCACGACGAAGCCTGCGTGGACACCGGCGTCCACGTAGGTGGACGCCCGGCTGAAAGCCCTGGAGAGGCGATTTCAATCGCAGCAAAAGGTGGTCTGGGCAGTTACAGTTGAAGCCAAGTTCAAAAGAAGGAGAAGGAATCATGAAAAATGACATCCGTTTCGTTTACGAGAGCCACGACCTTTTGGGCAATCGGGAGGAGCAGCGCGACGCCGTCTACCAGGCCGCGCGACGCCATCTTCCCCACGTAGTGGCCTGGATCTCGCCACAGGGCAACGCCCCTCTCTGGGTGGTCCTGCCTCTGGAGATTGACCCCAGGGAATTGCTGAGACTGTCCGAACAGGAGGGGGTGGCCTTCATTCCCGGCCCAGTGGCTCACGACGAGCGCAATACCGCCATCCTCCATTTCTCGCACTTGGAACCCAATGAGATCGAAGAGGGCATCAGGCGACTGGGAAGACTCATCGTCAAGTACATGGCCCTTGACTCTCAGGCTAACGGAACGCCTTCGTCTCACTTCGTGGGGCCATGAGTTGGATGTTGGATGTTGGAAGTTAGAGGTTAGAGATTGGAGGAAACCATGAAACTTAGCGGAGCCCACATCGTCTGGGAGAGCCTGGTGCGGGAAGGGGTGAATACCGTGTTTGGTATCTGTGGGGGCGCGGTGATCCACATCTACCACGCCTTGCCCGAATACCCCATTCATCACGTCCTGATGCGCCACGAGCAGGCGGCGGCCCATGCGGCCGACGGTTATGCCCGGGCCACAGGCAAGGTGGGAGTGTGCATGGCCACCTCGGGGCCGGGGGCCACGAACCTGGTGACTGGGTTGGCCACAGCATACATGGACTCCTCGCCGGTGGTAGCCATCACCGGCCAGGTGCCCACCTCCTTTATCGGCAAAGACGCCTTCCAAGAGGTAGACGTCACCGGCATCACTTTGCCCATCACTAAGCACAACTATCTGGTAACCGAGGTAGAATCCTTGCCGATGGTGATCAAAGAGGCGTTCCACATCGCTCGCAGCGGGCGGCCGGGACCGGTGCTGATAGACATCGCCAAGGATGTACAGGCTGCCAGCACCGAATATGAGTACCCGGAGGAGGTAAACCTTCCTGGCTACCGCCCCACCCTGGTCGGCAACCAGCGTCAGATCAAGCAGGCAGCTCAGCTCTTCAACGAGGCCGAGTACCCGCTGATCATAGCCGGTCATGGGGTGATCCTGGCTGGTGCCGAGGCCGAACTAAGAGAGCTGGTGGAGAGGACTCAGGCTCCGGTGGTCACCACCTTGCTGGGCATCAGCGCCATCCCCGAGACCCATCCCCTCTGCCTGGGGATGGGAGGCATGCACGGCGAGGCCTACGCCAACCACGCGCTGCAAAAAGCGGACTTGGTCCTCAACATCGGTGGCCGCTTCGACGATCGCCTGACGGGGGTAGTCAGCACCTTCGTCCCTGAGGCGAAAGTAATCCACATAGACGTTGACCCGGCGGAGATTGGCAAGAACGTGCCGGTAGATCTACCCATCGTCGGCGATGCCAAAAACATCCTCCAAGCCCTCCTCCCCTTGATCGAACCAGCCAGCCATCCGGACTGGATAAGCAAGATAGATGAATGGCGTGCTGAGTCAGCCGAGCGTGACATTTTGGAACAAGAGACCGACGCTCTCATACCCCAGTACGTCATCCGCCACATCTGGCATGCTACCCAGGGCAATGTCATCATGGTCAGCGACGTGGGGCAGAATCAAATGTGGGAGGCTCAATACTTCCTCCACCATAAACCGCGTGGACTGATCTCCTCGGGAGGGCTGGGCACCATGGGCTTTGCCTTGCCTGCGGCTATCGGGGCTCAAGTAGGAAAGCCCGAGGAGACGGTCTGGGCCACCATCGGCGACGGGGGTTTTCAAATGACCGTCCAGGAGCTGGCCACCGTCCAACAGGAGAAGCTGGCCCTCAAGATAGCCGTTCTGAACAATGGCTTCCTGGGCATGGTGCGCCAGTGGCAAGAGCTCTTCTTCCAGCGCCGCTATTCGGCCACGCCCCTCCTGGGACCTGACTTCGTCAAGTTGGCCGAGGCCTATGGTATACCCGGCTTGGCGGTCCTGGAGAAGGATCAGGTGATAACAGCCATCAACCAGGCCATGGCCGTCAATGGCCCGGCCCTCATTGACTTCCGCATCGAGCAGGAGGAGAACGTCTACCCCATGGTCGCGCCCGGTGGCTCGATTGGTAACATGCTGCGGAGACCGCAACCCGAAGGGGGTGGCAAGCAAAAAGGAGGAGATTTGCGATGAGACACACTCTGGTAGCTTTGATGGAAGACAAACCCGGCGTGCTGAATCGGATTTCCAGCCTTTTCCGCCGCCGCAACTTCAACATCGAGAGCCTGACCGTCGGCCACAGCGAGACGCCGGGCATCTCTCGCATGACCATCGTCTCTGAAGGGGATAGTGCCATCATTGAGCAGGTGGAGAAGCAGCTCTACAAGCTGATCAACGTCACCAAGGTCACCAATGTGACCGACGAGCCGACGGTGATCCGGGAGTTGGCCCTGATCAAAGTGACGGCCAGCGGCGCGGCCCGCTCTGAGATCACTGGCCTGGTGGACATCTTCCGAGCTAAGGTGGTGGATGTGGCTTCTGATTCGTTGACGGTGGAGATCACCGGCACGGAGGACAAAGTGGATTCCCTGCTGGGCTTGCTGCGTCCCTTTGGCATCCGAGAAATGGTGCGTACGGGCCGCGTGGCGATGGTGCGGGGCAGTAATGGACAAAGGAATTAGAGATTGGAAGTTGGAGGTTGGAGATTGGATGTTGGAATCCAACTTCCAACATCCAACTTCCAACATCCAGAAAGAGGAGGATACAAATGGCCAAGATTGATTTTGGAGGAACAGTGGAAGAGGTCGTCATGAGAGACGAGTTCCCACTGGAGAAAGCTCGTGAAGTTCTGAGCGATGAGGTTGTCGCCGTCCTGGGTTATGGGGTGCAGGGCCCGGCCCAGGCTCTTAACATGAAAGAGAACGGCGTCAACGTCATCGTAGGACAGTGGCCCGGTGACACGGCCTACTGGGAAAAGGCCCTGCGAGACGGATGGGAGCCCGGCAAGACGCTCTTCCCTCTCGAAGAAGCCGCGGAAAGAGGCACCATTGTCCAGTACCTGGTGTCTGATGCGGCTCAGATGATGACCTGGCCTCAGATAAAGCCCCACCTGAAGGAGGGCGATGCGCTGTACTTCTCTCACGGATTCTCGATTGTCTATGGCGACCAGACCGGCGTCGTCCCCCCCGAGTTTGTGGACGTCATCATGGTGGCGCCCAAGGGGTCGGGGGCCAGTGTGCGGGCCAATTTCCTGGCTGGCAGCGGCATCAACAGCAGTTTTGCCGTGCATCAGGACTACACAGGCCGTGCCACGGAGCGAACCCTGGCCATCGGCATTGCCATTGGTTCGGGCTACCTTTTCCCCACCACCTTTGCGAAAGAAGTACACAGCGACCTCACGGGGGAGAGAGGCGTGTTGATGGGCGCGTTGGCCGGTATTATGGAAGCCCAGTATGCCACCCTCCGCAAGAACGGACATTCCCCCAGCGAGGCGTTCAACGAGACCGTCGAGGAACTGACCCAGAGCCTGATCCGACTGGTTGACCAGAATGGCATGGATTGGATGTATGACAATTGCAGCGCCACGGCGCGACGCGGCGCCCTCGACTGGCGCCACAGGTTCCGGGATGCCGTCACGCCGGTCTTCGAGGAGCTGTACGCCAGTGTCGTCTCCGGTGAACAGACGCGGATCGTTCTCGAAGCCAACAGCGCGCCCGATTACAAGGAAAAGTTAGACGTGGAACTGCGTGAGATGCGAGAATCGGAGATGTGGCGAGCGGGCGCTGCGGTTCGTGGGCTTCGGCCAGAGAATTGGGAGAGTTAGAGATTAGAAGTTAGGAACTAGAAATTTGAAACCGGAAGGGGGGTGGTGTCGTTGACAGAAGATGACCTTGGTGACCTTAGAAACTTGCTGCAAAATTCACTAGAAACAGGAGGAAAACTGATTACCAATGGACAAAGTCATGATCTTCGACACTACCCTGCGCGATGGAGAGCAATCACCTGGCGCGGCCCTCAATGTAGACGAAAAGATTGAGATCGCCCATCTACTGGAGCAAATGGGGGTTGACATCATCGAGGCCGGCTTCCCCATCTCCTCGCCAGGCGACTTCAGGGCCGTACAGCGCATCTCCCAGGAGATTCGCAACTGCACCATCTGTGGCCTGACGCGGGCCAACCCCAAGGACATTGACGTAGCCGCCGAAGCGCTGCAAGGGGCGGCGCGACCCCGCATCCACACCGGCCTGGGCGTGTCCGATGTCCACATCAAGCACAAACTGCGCACCACGCGCGAGAAGGCGATGGAGCAGGGCGTGGAGGCCGTCAAGCACGCCAAGCGCTTTGTGGAGGACGTGCAGTACTACACCGAGGACGCCGGGCGGGCCGACCCTGAGTACCTCTACCGCGTGCTGGAGGCCGTGATTGAGGCCGGCGCCACCGTGGTCAACATCCCTGATACCACGGGCTACACCACTCCCCAGGAGTGGGGCGCGCTGATCCGGCGCATCACAGAGAACGTACCCAATATCCACCAGGCAACCATCTCCGTGCACTGCCACAACGACCTGGGGATGGCCACGGCCAATTCACTGGTGGGCGTCGTGAATGGCGCTCGCCAGGTGGAGTGCACCATCAACGGCATCGGCGAGCGAGCCGGCAACACTTCGTTGGAGGAAGTGGTGATGGCGCTGCAAACCCGCCGCGACGTGTTTGGCGTGACCACCGGCATCAACACCCGCATGCTCTATCCCGCCAGCCGGCTGGTGAGCAATCTCACCAGCATCGTGGTGCAGCCCAACAAGGCCATCGTGGGGGCCAATGCCTTCGCCCACTCGTCCGGCATCCACCAGGACGGCGTGCTCAAGGAGCGCACCACCTACGAGATCATCAACCCGCGCGACGTCGGCGTGCCCGATTCGGACATCATCCTCTCTGCCCGATCGGGGCGACACGGCCTGCGCCACCGCCTGGAGCAACTGGGCTACAGTCTGGACGACCAGGCCCAGTTCGAGAAAGTGTATCACCGCTTCCTGGAGGTGGCCGACAAGAAGAAGACGGTGGATACCCGCGACCTGGAGGCCATCGTGGCCGACGAGGTGCAGGTGTTCTTCGAGGAGACCTATCACCTGGAACACGTCCAGGTCTCCTGCGGCGACCACAGCATCCCCACGGCCACCGTCCGCATCCGGGGGCCAAACGACCAGATCTTCTGCGACGCCGACCACGGCACCGGCCCGGTGGACGCCGTCTACCGGGCCATCAACCGCGTCATCGGCGAGCCGAACGAGCTCATCGAGTTCTCCATCCAGGCCGTCACCGAAGGCATTGATGCCGTAGGCCGGGTGACCATCCGCATCGAGGCCGACGATCCGGTCAGCGAGAACGGTGTGGAGCGGCGGGTCTTCAGCGGTCGCGGCGCAGACAACGACATCGTGGTGGCCAGCGCCAAAGCCTACCTGTTTGCGCTCAATCGGTTGCTGGCCGCTCGACGCGAGGCTGCACAGCGGGGCAACGAGTAACGAGTCAACGGGTAATGAGTTGAGCAAGGGCATCAGTTCACTCCCTCCCCCTGGCAGGGGGAGGGTTGGGGTAGGGGTGCGCTCTGGCTTGCCGAGACTCACCCTCCCCTTGC
>CAYMKL010000061.1:23299-39574 GCA_964390805.1 uncultured Anaerolineae bacterium
CAGGGGGAGGGTTGGGGTGGGGGTGCGCTCTGGCTTGCCGAGACTCACCCTCCCCTTGCCAGGGGGAGGGTTGGGGTGGGGGTGCGCTCTGGCTTGCCGAGACTCACCCTCCCCCTGCCCCTCCCTGGGAGGGAGGGGAGAACACCTACGAATCGAGAAAGATAGAGGAGCGTAAACTGTTATGGGCATGACAATGGCTGAGAAGATTCTGGCGGCACACGCGGGCGTGGAGCGCGTAGAGCCGGGACAGTTCGCTGATGTTAGAGCGGACGTGGTGCTGGCTAACGACATCACTGCGCCCATCGCCATTCGGGAGTTCGAGCGGATCGGGATGGAGAAAGTCTTTGACCGAAGCAAGGTGGTGATGGTCGCTGATCACTTTGTGCCCAACAAGGACATCCAATCGGCCGAACAATGCAAAGTGATGCGCGATTTCGCCCGCGCCCAGCAGTTGACGCACTATTACGACGTGGGCACAATGGGCATTGAGCACGTGCTGCTGCCAGAGCAGGGCCTGGTGCTTCCCGGTGATGTGGTTGTCGGGGCGGATTCCCACACCTGCACCTACGGCGCGTTGGGGGCTTTCGCCACTGGCATGGGATCCACCGACATCGCTGTGGCTATGGCCACCGGCAAGATCTGGATGAAAGTGCCTGAGACCGTCAAGTTTGTCTACCACGGCCAACTGCCGAAGTGGGTGGGGGGCAAGGACCTCATCCTCCATACCATCGGGACCATCGGCGTGGATGGCGCTCGCTATCAGGCCATGGAGTTCAGCGGCGAGGCCGTGGACAATCTCTCCATGGCTGGCCGCTTCACCATGTCCAATATGGCCATCGAAGCCGGGGGCAAGGCGGGGCTGTTCGCCTTCGACGAGAGAACGCAGGCTTATGTCGAGCCACGCGCCCGGCGGCCCTACACCGTTTACGAGAGCGATCCCCCCCCTTCATCCCCCCCAGAGTCGGGGGGGAAAGAGGGGGGGCGCTACGCTCAGGTGATCGAGATGGATGTCTCTGAACTGGAGCCTCAGGTAGCCTTCCCCCACCTGCCCAGCAACGCTCGTCCCCTCAGCCAGGTCGGCGAAGTGCCGATTGATCAGGCGGTCATCGGCTCCTGCACCAACGGGCGGCTGGAGGACCTGCAAGTCGCTGCTCAGGTGTTGAGGGGCCAGGAAGTGCATCCCTACGTCCGCTGCATCGTCATCCCCGGCACCCAAGCCGTCTACCTGGAGGCCCTGCGTCAGGGTCTGGTGGAGGCTTTCGTGGAGGCGGGAGCGGTGGTGAGCACGCCCACCTGCGGCCCCTGTTTGGGCGGATACATGGGGGTGCTGGCTGCTGGGGAGCGCTGCGTCTCCACCACCAACCGCAACTTCGTGGGCCGTATGGGGCACCCGGAGAGTGAGGTATACCTGGCCAACCCAGCGGTGGCAGCGGCGTCGGCAGTACTTGGGCGGATCGGCGGCCCGGCAGAAATCGGAGATTAGAGGTCGGAAGTTGGAGGTTGGAAGTTAGATTTTAACCTCCAACTTCCAATTTCCAACATCCAATTGAGGGGAACCCATGAAACTAACCGGCAAGGTTTGGAAATACGGTGCCAACGTGGACACGGATGCGATTATCCCGGCTCGTTGTCTCAGCCTTTCGACCCCGGAGGAGTTGGCTCGCCACTGCATGGAAGACGTGGATCCAGAGTTCGTTGACAAAGTGCAGCCAGGCGACATCATCGTGGCCACGACCAACTTCGGCTGTGGCTCGTCGCGAGAGCACGCACCGTTGGCTCTCAAAGGGGCGGGGGTGAGCTGCGTTGTCGCTCACACTTTCGCCCGCATTTTCTATCGCAATGCCATCAACACCGGCTTGCCCATCCTGGAGTGTCCGGCGGCGGTGGAAGGGACCGACGCGGAACAAACTCTGGAAGTGGAGCTAGAGACAGGGAGAATCCACAACCTTGATACCGGCCAAACCTTCCAGGCCGAACCGTATCCTGAGTTCATGATGGGCATCATCCAGGCCGGGGGACTGATCGAATACACACGAAAGGAGTCGGGGACATAACTATGCAAGCTAAGATCGCTGTTCTGCCGGGCGACGGCATCGGGCCAGAGGTGGCCGCCCAGGCAATCAAGGTACTGAAACGAGTGGGCGAAGTTCATGGACATTCATTCGCGTTCGAGGAGGGCCTCATCGGTGGGGTGGCTATTGATAAGACCGGTAGCCCCTTGCCCGACGAGTCGCTGACCTTATGCCAGGCCAGTGACGCCGTCCTGCTGGCTGCGGTGGGCGACCCCAAGTACGACGACCCAACCCTCAAAGTGCGCCCTGAGCAGGGATTGTTGGGCCTGCGCAGGGAGCTGGGAGTTTTCGCCAACCTGCGGCCCGTCAAGCTGTACAAGGAACTGCTCCACGCCTCTACCATCAAGCCCGAGGTCCTGGCCGAGGTGGACCTGGTGGTGGTGCGCGAGCTCACGGGGGGCATCTACTTCGGCCAACGAGGGCGCAAGACAGTGGGCGGCGCGGAGGCAGCCTATGATACGCTGCTCTATTCCGCCCCTGAGGTTGAGCGGGTGGTGCGTCTGGCTTTTGACCTGGCACGTCAGCGGCGCAAGCATGGGCTGAGTAGCCAAAGGCGTACCGAAGCCAAGGTGACTTCGGTGGACAAGGCCAACGTGCTGGAGAGCTCTCGCCTGTGGCGCGAGACGGCTGAGCGTGTGGCCGGCGATTACCCCGACGTGGAGTTCGATAGCATGTACGTGGACATCGCTGCTATGCGTCTGGTACGCTATCCCAGCGTGTTCGACGTGATGGTCACGGGCAACATGTTCGGAGACATCCTCACCGACGAGGCGTCCATGCTGGCTGGCTCGATGGGCATGCTGCCCTCAGCTTCGTTGCGGGAGGACGCTCCTTCGACAGGCTCAGGACACCGCTTCGGCCTGTATGAACCGATTCACGGCTCTGCGCCCAAATACACCGGCCTGAACGTGGTCAATCCCATCGCCACCATCCTCAGCGGCGCCATGCTGCTTCGTTACTCACTGAAGCTGGAGGAAGAAGCTGCTGCCGTAGAGGAAGCCGTGGCCGCCGTGCTGAAACAGGGCTACCGTACCAGGGACATCGCCGAGGAAGGAAAACAGCAGGTCGGCACCCAGGAGATGGGTGACCTGATCGGGTTAGAAATTAGAAAGTAGAGATTAGAAGTTGGAGGTTGGAAAAACGGTCGCTCAAAGGGGATCGCCAGATCCCCGTCCGCTGGATCTGGCGATCCAGCGAGAGCGAATTGTGAAAGGAGTGTCATCATGCCTATTCCTAAATCCGAGAAGATCTGGTTCAATGGTCAGTTTGTGCCCTGGGACGAGGCCCAGGTGCACGTCACAGCCCACGTGCTACATTACGGCTCCAGCGCCTTCGAGGGCATCCGATGCTACAGCACCACGCAGGGGCCAGCCATCTTCCGCCTGGACGCCCACGTTGACCGTCTGTACAAGTCGTGCAAGATCTACCGCACGGAGATACCCTATTCGCCGGATCAACTGCGACAGGCCATCATTGATACCGTGCGGGTGAATCAGCACCAGTCCTGCTACATCCGTCCGCTGGTCTTCCGTGGCGTCGGTGCCCTGGGGCTCAGACCGCACCAGTGCCCGGTAGAGGTGGTCATCATCACCTTCGAGTGGGGGCGCTATCTGGGGCCGGAAGCCCTGGAGCAAGGGGTTGACGTGTGCGTATCCTCCTGGGCGCGCATGGCGCCCAACACCTACCCAGCCCTAGCCAAGACAGGAGGGCATTACACCAACTCGCAACTCATCGTCATGGAGGCCCTGGAGAATGGCTACACCGAGGGCATCGCTCTGGACGTGAATGGCTACGTGAGCGAAGGCCCTGGGGAGAACATCTTTCTGGTGGAGAAGGAGGTCGTCCGCACCCCACCGCTGGCCTCGTCCATACTTGGCGGGATCACGCGAGGTTGCACCATGACCCTGGCCCGCGATCTGGGATACGAGGTGCGGGAGGAGTTGATCCCCCGCGAGGTGCTCTACATCGCCGATGAGGTTTTCTTCACCGGCACGGCGGCTGAGATCACCCCCGTCCGCTCCATTGACCGCATCCCCGTCGGCACTGGCCGTCGCGGCCCCGTCACCGAGCGCATCCAGAGCGAGTTCCTGGGCATCACCTCGGGCAAGGTAGCGGATCGGTATGGCTGGCTTACCCCAGTTTAAAGGAGCCCCTGATGGCTATCCAACTCTATGACACCACGCTACGAGATGGCGCCCAGCGGGAGGGTATCTCTCTCTCGCTGAATGACAAGCTTAAGATCGCCCGCAAGCTGGATGGACTCGGTATCCATTATGTCGAGGGCGGCTGGCCCGGCTCCAACCCCAAAGATGCTGAGTTCTTCGCCCAGGTCAAAGGGATGCAATTGAAACAAGCCGTCGTCACTGCCTTTGGCAGCACAAGGCGGGCCGACACGGCGGTCGAGGATGATGCCAACATCAGAGCACTGCTGGAGGCGGAAACTCGCGCTACGGTCGTCGTCGGCAAGAGTTGGGACCTGCACGTAGACCAGGTGCTCGGCACAACGCTGGAAGAGAACCTGGCTATGATCGCCGATAGCGTGAGCTACCTCAAGGAACGGGGGCGGGAGGTTATCTTCGATGCTGAGCACTTCTTCGACGGCTACGAAGCTGACCCGACCTACGCTCTGCGCACACTGCAAATGGCAGAGAAGGCCGGGGCTGATTGTCTCGTTCTCTGCGACACCAATGGCGGCACGCTGCCCTCGCGGCTTGTGGCCATCATCGGAGAGGTGAAGAAGGTCACATCCACTCCTCTGGGCATCCACGCCCACAACGACAGCGACTTGGCCGTGGCCAACTCGCTGGCCGCCGTACAGGCGGGCGCCGTGCACGTGCAGGGCACCATCAACGGCTACGGCGAGCGCTGCGGCAACGCCAATCTCTGCTCCATCATCCCCAACCTCAAACTCAAGCTGGGCTACGATTGCATCAGTGACGAGCAACTGCGCCAACTGGCCAGCGTCTCCCGCTACGTCAGCGAGTTGGCAAATCTCGCCCACGACGCCCACCTTCCTTACGTGGGCCACAGCGCCTTCGCCCACAAGGCTGGCATGCACGTCAACGCCTTGATCAAGTGCGAAGAGAGCTACCAACACATTGACCCATCCACAGTGGGCAACCACAAGCGAGTAGTGGTCTCAGAGCTTTCGGGCAAGAGCAACATCGCCTACAAGATCGAGGAGTTCGGCCTGAATCCTTCCGTCGACCCGGTCCAAACCCGTGAGATCCTTCAACAGGTCAAAGACTTGGAGAGGCAGGGATTCCAGTTCGAGGGGGCAGAGGGGTCATTGGAGCTGCTCATCCGCCGGACTCAGCCGGGGTATGAGCCACCTTTCGAGTTGGTTGATTTCCACGTGTTGGTGGAGAATCGCCAGGGCCGGGGGATGCTGGCTGAGGTCACCATCAAGGTGCGCGTAGGCGATGAAGTCATGCACACCGCCGCTGAAGGCAACGGCCCGGTCAACGCCCTGGACCTGGCCGCGCGCAAGGCCCTGCTGCCCTTCTACCCCCAGTTGGCCGAGATCCACCTGACCGATTACAAGGTGCGCATCCTGGACAGCGAGGCCGGCACGGCGGCCCAGGTGCGCGTGCTCATTGATTCAGCTTGCGGCACTCGCACCTGGAGTACGGTGGGCAGTTCCCCTAACATCATCGAGGCCAGTTGGCAGGCCCTGGCCGATAGCTTGGAGTATGGGTTGTTGAATAGGTTCGGTGGCGTTGCAGCTTGACCACCCTGGCGCAACCGCCACCCCCATCAGCGCCACTCACAACTACTACTCACTTGCTCCCGCTGGACCCTGGTCCAGCGGCCTCAGCGGTCGTTGTGGCCCTGGCCAGGCATAAGTTTCACAGTTGCCAAGACTGCCCTCCCCTGGCCCTCCAAGTATCCACAGGCCACGCAACGCTCCCCCCCATGCTGATTTGACTTTTCCCCCACACACGTAGATCTGGCGATGATGTGCTTTGACAGCTACTCTAAAACAAGTTATAATTCAGTGCGTCGCCTGATGTTATCTCAACAACATGGAGCACCCTTGCCAATGAATCAGCCTCTACTGTCTGTCATCATGCCCGTTTACAACGAGCGGGAGACCTTACTGGAAATCCTGGCCCAGGTCAGAGCCGTTGACCTGGAGAAAGAGATCGTGGTCGTTGACGATGGCTCCACCGATGGCACCAGGGATGTATTGAAGGAGGAGGAGAAAACAGGCGATCTCAAGATCCTGTATCACGAGACCAACAAAGGCAAGGGGGCCGCAGTGCGCACGGGCCTCGAACACGCCTGCGGCGATTTCATCATCATCCAGGATGCCGACCTGGAGTACGATCCCCGCGACTACCACAAGCTGCTCAAGCCCATTCTCGAAGGTCAGGCCGAGGTAGTCTACGGTTCGCGCTTCATGAAGTCCGCAGAGACCATGTTCTTCCTGCAAGCCCTGGGCAACAGGATTGTCACCCTGGTCACAAATGCCCTTTACGGCACCGCCTTAAGCGACATGGAGACCTGCTACAAAGCCTTCAGGGCCGAGATCATCAAATCCATTCCTTTGCATTCACGCCGCTTTGAGCTTGAACCTGAGATCACGGCCAAGCTGCTGAAAAGAGGCTACCTCATCCACGAGGTGCCCATCTCCTACCAGGGACGGGAATATCACGAGGGAAAGAAGCTGACCTGGCGGGACGGCATCACGGCTCTGTGGACCCTGATAAAGTATCGGTTTGTTGACTGATCATTTCATGAAGGGAGCGTGGGATTGGCTTGGTGGCCGTTGGGTGGCGTTGGGCCTGATATTGCTGATGGTCGTAGGGACAGCCCTTCGGCTGGTTCCCATCAGCGCGAACCGCTTCCATCAGGACGAGGCACTCTACAGCTTCTGGGCCCTTCAGATCACCACCGGGCGCGACCCGATCTTGAACCACTCTCCAGTTGACAAACCGCCCCTTTTCATTTACACCCTGGCCCTCTGCTTCAAGCTCTTTGGGCCTTCGGAGGTGGCTGCCCGTCTGCCCAGCGAGCTAAGCAGCGTGGCCAGCATCGCTCTTCTCTACTACTTGGCCTGGCGACTCTACGGGCGAGCTGTGGCTATGTTGGCGGCAACCCTGATGGCGCTCTCCCCTTTCAACATCCTCTTTGCTCCTACGGCCTTCACCGATCCTCTGATGGTGGCCTGGGTCTTGGCCGCCCTCTGCCTGGCAGTGAATAGGAGACTGGGGTGGTCTGGGCTCGCGTTGGGATTAGCTTCGGCCACCAAGCAGCAGGGCCTTCTCTTTGTGCCACTGGCCGTAGTTATCGGCAGCATGACGAAGGACTTGTCGAAGGATTGGGAAGGACTGAGGAGGGGCTTGAGAAAGGCAGTCCGTCTCGCGTTGGGCTTCCTGGCAGTGATGGCTCCCGTGGCCTGGTGGGATTCCCTGCGCTGGCAGTTGCAGCCCAACTACTTTGAGCAGAGCCTCATCAGCTACGGCGGCCTGACCGTGGCAGACACCGCTCAGTTGGTCGAACGGCTTGGAGATTGGGCCAGGATATTGCATTACGTGACGGCTTCACCTTTTCTCAATATCCTGTTGTTGGGCGGATTGCCCTGCCTCCTGCTCTACGATGCGCGCTGGCGGGGTCTTCTCAGACCAGTGGGGTTGTTCGGACAGGCGCCTCGCCCGGACGTGAACGTCCGGGCTGAAAGCGCGAAGCCCTACGGGCTGAAATCCAGCCCCCGCAGGGGGCTTTGCCCTTTCAGCAGGGGGGTTCAGCCCCGTGCTTTTTTCGACGTCGTCCTGTCGGCCTTCGTCATCCTTTTCCTGCTGGGCCACTGGCTATTGAGCTTCAACGTCTGGGATCGCTACCTGTTGGGCCTGGTGCCCCTTTTGCTGATGCTGCTGGCGAGAATCATCTGGCTGGCCAGCGGGGCACTGGCAAACATCCACCCCTCCCTGGGAGGGAGGGGAAGGGGGAGGGTGGGTTTCCATAAGCTGCAGGTTGTTCTGGGTGTCGTCTTACTGGCAGCTACATTGATCGGACCGGCCGTGGTTGCGGCAGGGAGCGGGTATCCCATCGGCGGAGACCACGGAGCCTATGATGGCATCGAAGATGTAGCCGACCATTTCCGAGAACGTGTTCCCGCTGGCTCTGTCCTTTATCATACCTGGCTGGGCTGGCATTACTCCTTCTACATGTTCGACTTCCCCCTGGTTTTCCGCTGGTACCCTTCGCCCGAGGAACTGGCCCAGGATGCCTGCCAAGTGAATGACACCCCACGCTACGTCGTCTTCCCCAGAGGGAAGTTGACGGCAGGGGTGAGGGACGCTTTGGCCGACGCGGGTTTGGGGCTCCATAGTGTTTATTCAGCCCATGGGCGTGACGGCAGCACCTCCTTCACCGTTTATCGCCTTGAGGATCGAGAGTGAGAGATTTCACGTTTCACGTTTCACGTTTTACGTTTCACGTTAACAGAGACCTTCTAGCTGTAGCCACCTTGCTCGTCCCAACACTGGCCTTTTTCTGGAAGATCACCTTCACCAATCTCATCCTGGTAGGATTGGACGTCTTCACCTACTTCTACCCCTACAAGGCTTACGCCGCTGAAGTTGTGCGCCAGGGTCGCTTGCCCTTGTGGAATCCGTATCTCTTCATGGGCGTGCCATTTCTGGCCAACGCCCAGACGGCGCTCTTCTATCCTCTGAACTTTCCCCTTTACTGGCTGCCCGTGCCCAAGATGGTCAGTTGGTCCATCGTGTTGCACGTCTTCCTGGCCGGCCTTTTTGCCTACCTCTATGCTCGCCGCTCGGTGGGGCTAGGCCGATGGGGAGCCTGGCTAGCGGCGGCGGTTTTCGCCTTCAGCGGTTTCGTTGGCGCCCAGGTGGAACACGTCAATCAGTTGAATTGCTCGGTCTGGCTGCCGCTGCTCTTTTTGCTTTTTGATTTGTCTCGGAAAGAGTGGCTGAGTAACCCGCTCCTGCCGGATCGCCAGATCCGGCGGCCTGGCCTGGATGACAGCCGCAGATTGCACACAATCCAGGCCGAGCGAGGTAAAAGGTGGCTGTTTGTCCTGCTGGCCGGATTGGTGGTGGGATTGCAGTTCACGGCTGGCCACACCCAGTCGTCGTACATCACCCTGTTTGCTCTGGGGGTCTATGCGGTTTTTCCGCCGCTGTGGAACAACGGACTGGTAGGGTTTAACGGACGGAAATGGGGAGAGCTGAGAGAGAAGCTTGGGCGTAGCCTGTTGGTTTACCTCTTGATTGTGATCATCGGCCTGGCTTTGGCGGCGGTTCAGTTGCTGCCGACTTTGGAGCTTTCGCGGCTCTCGGTGCGGAGCGGAGGGCTATCCTATCGCGAGGCCGCTTCTTTCTCCCTCAAGCCGCATCTGCTACTCCTCTCCCTGCTGCCGACCTTCGGCGACGAGGAGGTCTTCAGCGAATACGTCGCCTACCTGGGCATTGTCGCTTTGGTCTTGGCCCTCGTCGGGGCCCTGTTCCAGCGGCGCAATTCGGCTCGGCCTTTCTTCATCTTTCTGACGGGGCTGGGCCTGCTCCTGGGCCTGGGGGCTTACAATCCCTTCTATTTCGCCCTGTACAAGCTGGTGCCGGGCTTTGACCTCTTTCGAGCGCCGGCTCGCTGGCTGTACCTCTACACCTTCGGTGGGGCCATGCTGGCGGGGCTGGGGGTGGACTTTCTGAGCCAGCCCCTCCCAGCCAAGGCCGAGGTGATCGGTTCGCCCCCCCTCTTTCCCCCCAAAACCTGCCCTGAGCAAGGTCGAAGGGTTGGGGGGGAGAAAGGGGGGGAGCCACCGCGCTTCATCCGTCGTCGTCTGCTGATAGCCGTCGGCGTACTGGCCGCCCCCCTGGTTCTCATCTCCCCTTTCCTCGACTTCCCCACCCGAACGACACTCTTAGCCTGGCTGCCATTAACTCTACTGGTCGTCGCCTTAGTGTGGGTAGGACTATCGGCCCACGCGACACGCCCTGCCTTTCGCCTAATGATCACACTGATCGTCGTCGGGGAGCTCTTTGCCGCCAGCCGTGGCCTGGCCTACAACCACCCCACCGCTCCGGAAGCCTACTCCTCCCTGCGCACCGCCCCGGCTCACCTTTTAGCCAGCGGGCAGCCAACAGATCGCTTCCTCAGCATCTCAGGCCTGACTTGGGACCCCGGCGATCTAGGGGAGATACAGCAGATTTTCGAGGGTCAACTGTCCCCTCAGGCTATCTATGATTACGTAGTGGCCACCAAGTTGAAGGAAATCCTGGCTCCCAACCTGCCGCTCGTCTACCAGATTCCCAGCGTAGACGGCTACGACGGCGGGGTGCTGCCCCTCAAGCGCTACGTCGAGCTGCAAAGTTTGTTCCTGCCCGAACCTGCGCCCGATGGCCGTCTGCGGGAGCGACTGGAGGAGATACCACCGTCGCGGATTCTGAGCCTGCTCAACGCCAAATACATCATCACGGACAAGGTTTACGATGTCTGGGTGGACGGTGTCTACTACGATCTGGGGCACGAGGCCGTTTTGAGCCCTGGGGCAGCTTCTCAGGTGGAAGTGACGGAATTGCCTGCCGAATCGTCCGCGTTCGCCGCTACATCACTGGGCCTGATCTCCTATCTGGAGGGAGCGGCTGACCTGCCCAACGGAGTGCCTGTGGCTCAGGTAACGATTACCAATGGACCAGGAGCAGTGCAAAGCCGCCTCCTGCGGGCTGGCATCGAGACGGCGGAGGGGGCATACGCCGAGGGTAGGGTTCAGCATCACCAGGCCAGGGTCTGCCGTCACTGGCCCGACAACTCTCAGGGGAATGACTACCTGGCTCGCCTCGAGTTTGGCGAGGCACTGATCCCTCAACAGATCTTGATTGAGTATTTGGCCCCAGTTGGTCGGCTGCACCTGCGGGGTCTCAGCCTGGTTGACGATAGGACGAGCACGTTTGTGCCTGTGGTCGTTTCCACCGATGGGCGCTTCCGACTGGTGCACAGCGGCGACGTGAAAATCTACGAGAGTCTGGACAGCCTGCCACGAGCTTTTGTCATTCACCGGGCACGAGTCCTGGACGATGAAGCGGCTGTTGCAGCCATGAAAGATCCCGCTTTCCGACCTGAGAACGAAGTGATCCTGGCTTCAACTACTCAGCCACTGCCTGCCGGAGCTGGCGATCCGGCAGGAGCACTAGATGACGAGGTGGAGATTCTGTTCTACGAGCCGGAGCGTGTCTTGATTTCCGCCAACCTGGCTGAGGAGGGCTACTTGGTCCTGACCGATGCCCACTATCCGGGCTGGCGTGCGCTGACCGACGGCCTGGAGACGCCCATCTACCGGGCGAACCTTCTCTTCCGGGCGGTGTACCTGCCTGCGGGCCAGCACAGAGTAGAGTTCATCTACGACCCCCTCTCCTTCAAGCTGGGAGCCGCCATCAGCCTGACGGCGTTGCTGGGCCTGGTGACTGGCATCACCTGGTGGTCCAGGAGGCGATACTCTCGTGTTGGGTAGGAGCCCAATCGTCACTTCGACGAGCTCAGTGCAAGATTGGGCGGCTCTGGCGCAAAGACGGCCAATGCGATTGGCCTGCTACCCCATGATGATGAGCGGTCGCTGGACGAAGTAGGAAAGATGGTGTATAATTGCAGATGCCGTGTGGGTTTCCGCACAACTACAACCAAAAAGGAGGTCTCGTAATGAACACATTTAATCGCGCGGTGGTGGTTTTGTTCCTCTTGGCGACCATCATTGTAATGACCATCGTGCTGGTGGTGCCTCGGCCAGCGATCGAGCTCTTACAACAATGGCTGTGGAACCTGGACGCGAACCTGTCGCTGGTTGATCCGCTCATCTTGCTGGTGGTGGGCGTCGCCCTGGCTCTACTGGTGGACGTAGTTTGCGCCGTGCTGATCTGGCTTGAGTTCAGGCGACGGCGTCCCAAGGCTATCAGGGTGCAGAGTGTCAGCGGCGGCCAGGCGGAGTTGGCCGTGGAATCCGTCGCTCGCCGGTTGGAGCGCAGTATCAGCCGCCTTGATGGCGTTGCTTTCATCCAGCCAAACGTCTGGGGCAAGAGAGGCGGCGTCGAGGTCGAGCTCAACCTGGAGACCAGCCCAGATGTTGATGTCCCGACCAAGACTGAGGAGGTCTGCCAGGTAACTAAGGAGGCCATTGAGGACAAGATGGGGCTGAAGCTGCGCAGGATCAGGGTCAACATCAAGCACGCCCCCCATCCCACAGAGCCACCGAGGGCTTCAGACGCCTCCGATGTCGAGTCACCCATAGTCTCAGAGGACATCTCTTTTCCCATAGAGCCGCCGATGGCCTCAGACGCCCCCGACACCACAGAGCCACCGATGGCCTACGAGGATGTCTAGTATGTCCCCACCCCCCACCCCTCCCCCAACCCTTCGACCTCGCCCTTCGACAGGCTCAGGACACCGCTCAGGGCAGGCTTTGGGGGAGGGGAGCTTGGAAACAAAGTCCTTGGTCGAAAGCCTACTCTTCGTGGCTGACGAGCCGGTGGCCGTTGAACGTTTGGCGGCAGCCATCGGCGTAAAGCAACTGGCGGTTGAGGAGGCGTTGCAGGAATTGAGCGGGGAGTATGAGCAGCGGGGGCTGCGTCTCCAGCACAAAGGAGGACGGGTGCAGATAGTCACTGCCCCCGATGCGGCTCCTTACATCGAGCGATTCCTCGGTTTGGAGCTGACCAGCAGGCTCTCTGCCCCATCACTGGAGACCCTGGCCATCGTCGCCTACCAACAGCCCGTCACCCGGGCCGGAGTCGAGGCCGTGCGGGGCGTCAATTGCGACAGCGTGTTGCGCACCTTGGTCAGCAAGGGCTTGATCGAGGCGGTGGGGCGCCTGCCCCAGGCTGGCCGCCCCATCATCTACGGCACTACTTTCGAGTTTTTGCAGTACTTTGGCCTGCAAGACCTGGCCGAGTTGCCGCCGCTGGATGAAGGGGAACAGGACGAAAGTTGAATCATCAGTGTCAACTTAAGGCTCAAAGGCCCGTCCCCGGGCCGCCCCGGGGACGGGGCTCAGAGCTTAAGTTGACACAAATGAAAGTTGAATCTATCATTGTCGAGTCATAAGGTTCACATAGATGTCTTCAAGCGCGGACTCTCGTGTCGTCAGGTTCACTAGTGCCCAGTTATTCTCGGAAATGCTTTCCAGTACCGATGCAACTTCACCTACATCGGTGGTTCTAAAGACATAGTTCCCTTCCTTTCGCTCATACTCCAATTGATCATCAGATTTGAAGACCACTTCGTACTCTCTGCGGCCAAGACTCTTACGCATGGCTTCCATATCGTCACACAGGACCAGCCTGCCGTTTTTCAAGATGGCGACGCGGTCGCAAATGGACTCGACATGAAACAGGTTGTGGGCGCTCACGAGAATCGTCTTGCCCTGATCCTTCAGGCTCTTGAGGTAGTTGATGATGAAGAACGACGTAAGAGGGTCCAGCCCCGCGTTTGGCTCGTCCAGTATGAGAACGCTTGGGTCGTGTAGCAGTGCGCGAGCAATAGCCACCTTTCTCTTCATGCCTTTCGAGAGCTCTCCTGTGAGCTTGTCCTGCTCAGGAAGCTTGAGCGAGTCGAGCAGCAAATCTATGCGCTCCTTAGCTTTGCGCTTTGGCATCTTGTAAAGTTCGGAGAAAAACAAGAGATACTCAGCCACCGTCATGTTCTCGTAAAGGGAGCTATCTTCAGGCAGGTAACCTATGAATCGCCTCACGTAGATGCTTTCTTTGGCCACGTCTCGGCCCATTACCTCAATCCTGCCAGACGTTGGGCTGATGAGACCGACGATCATCTTGAGGACTGTGGTCTTTCCAGCACCATTGTGGCCTATGATCCCCATGATTTCGCCGTCCTCTACCTCCAGGTCCAGGTCTCTGACGGCTGCAAGCTGTCCGTATAACTTGGTGACCCGTTTCAGACTAATCATCTAGAATCTCCATTACTTGTGTTCCGGTGTAAACAATGGACAACATCCTGATCATCGCCAAACGAGAGATCCAACGAGTGACAGCCCGTTTTAGGGGCCGCTCAGGGCCGGTCTTCATGTTCGTTCTTGTTGGAGCGCTGGGCATCTCTTCTCTGGTATCCCGACAGGGGGCCGTTTTGGGCAAGGGCATGTACAGAGTAGGGGTTCCCCCTCACAGTTCCGCCATCCAGGATAGCCGATTTAAGACCATGACGATCGCTAGTTCTCCTGAGTACTGGCTATTCGATGAAAAGGCGATAGATGTTTATATTGATGGGGACAAAGTAGTCTCCAGAAATGATGCCAGGTCCATTTACGCCGCCGGGGCATTGAAACAATACCTTGAGAAGCAGGAGCTAACAAGGATCAAGGATGCGTACGAAATAGACAGGGCGTTTCCGCTGCGGGTCGAGGTCAACTATCTCCCTGCCCCTACGGGGAGTGTCTCAATGGCTCAAGGGCCATCACTTTCAGAGCTAATAGACGCAGCGGTGTCAGCCGGCAGCCCAGCAGGAGTTGACTCAGGTGCGACGGATACAGGCCCGCCCCAGGCAACGCATGAAAACTATGTGGACTCTGCTGTCAGGGAACAGATCAGGGAAATGGAAAGCAGCAGCAGATTGCCTGAAATCGAACTGGATTTCACGTCAGATAAGGAGATCATCGTTCCGTCACTTATGAGTCCGCCCATGCCTTTCACGCAGGTCATCGTTGCCTTCCTCTACGTCTTGCCGGTTTTCTTTATCAGCATTTTCTTCACCAGCAGCTTCATAGATGAAAAGATAGATAGAAGGATCGCAGTCCTTATGTCTGCTCCAGTGACGCCCTTCGAGATCATCGCCGGCAAGATGCTCCCGCATACGGCTTTCTCGCTCGCGTCCGTGGTAGTTATCACTTTGTTCCTAAGGGGCAACCTGCTGCTGGCAATGGCCACATTCATTCCCGTGATCTTGTTCATCTTCGCCATATACCTGATGGTGCCCCTTGGATTTCGTACGTTCAAGGACACGACATTTGTTTCGATGCTCGCCATCTCAGTAATTACGTCCTATCTTATCTTCCCCGCGATGTTCTCAGGAGTCAACGACTTAAGCTATATGTCACCCCTCACGCTTGCCGTTAGAATGTATAGAGGGGAGCCCTTTGGGCTGAAAGAATATTTGTTCTCGACGGCGCCAATGTACTTCGTCTTCATACTCTCCATGTATATCGGCACCCGCATCCTGAATGAAGAATACCTCATGGGATTCCGGCCGCTATATCGAAAGGCTGCCGAGGCCATTTATCTCGCCATAGACCACGATCACATCTACGCGTCCGTCACGCTGTTGAGCCTGTTTCTCATTCCCGTAGTCTTCATGGTCCAACTGGTGGCCCTGGCGCTGTCATTTAACATACCAATGCCCTATGGTCTAGGAGGGCTTCTGCTGGCAGCAGCCTTAGTCGAAGAGGTGGCCAAGTCGGCGGGTATTGCGGTACTACTTGAGAAAAGGATCATCCGGTCCATAAGAGATGTTCTCGTACTGTCACTTCTTTCGGCAGTCGGGTTCCTGGTCGCAGAAAAAGCACTGTTATTGGTCTCTCTAAGCGCAGTATCGCAATCGGTGTTGTCGGCAGCTCTTTTCAGCTCTGGCATGTTTCTGATCCCGCTCATCGCCCACTTTGTCTTCACCGCGCTTGTCTGCCTGCTCACCAGCCGCTTTGGCGTCAGACGCTATCCTTTCGCCATACTCGCCGGGGCAATCGTACATGCTCTGTATAATCTATCTGTGCTTGGAGTGATACCATGAGCGCGTTTCTTGCCATAGTGAAAAAGGAATTGAGATCGGTCGCCAGAGACAAAACGATGCTGATAGCCATCATTATCCAGTTGTTCATCGCCTCCTTCTCATCGGTCATACTCACCGGATTGATATCAGTCTATGCCCCGGAATCTATAGGTTTGAACGCCGGGATCAATACCACGGTAGGAGTTGTAGGCGATGCCGCAAGCCCCCTGGTAGAGTTCCTGAAAGAACGCCATCTAAGGGTGACGACTTTCCCATCGCCTCTGGATGCTGAGAATGCTTTCAAGAATGGCAGAATAGATGCTGTGATGTTCATACCAGAGGACAGCAGTGGCGTGGTTGACATGCAGCTTTTCCTGCCTGATTCTGAGACGGTCTCAACAATGATATTGATGATATTGAAAGAGCCTCTGAGATTTCCAAACCGGGCTGACAAGACCCCGTAGAGCACGTTAACAAC
>CAYMKL010000062.1:0-39514 GCA_964390805.1 uncultured Anaerolineae bacterium
TGCCCCTATTCAACCTCCACTGACACCTCTACTCATTGACTTTCCGAGAAAGCTCCTTATAGAAAGCCAATCCGTGGCGGCGACACATCTCGATATTGGTGAGATAAACGGCCTCCGAGGGTGACACGTTAGGATCATCCAGGTGCCTGAGCATTTCTTGATCGAATGCTTCTCGGAGTTCGGCGGCATCTACCTCCTCCGGTGTCAAGTCGGTTTGCACCAGGGCGTATGTATCATCTCCGCTGCGAACCAGGCTGACCTTCTCCTGCGTTTCCAATGCTGAAGCGATGTCCTGATCACTGAAGGCTGTCATTATCCCGCCCTCATGGGGATGGGTATGGAAAGTCCCAACGAATTCCTCATCCTCGGCGATGTCCAGGTTAGGCACAACGCTGTCGCTAGTCCCTTCCACCGGGTTGACCAGCTTGAGCTCGCCCTCCTGTCCCTCCACCAGGGTCGCAGCATGCTCCCTGACCACGCCCTTATCTATATCCTGGACGCTCTTTTGCCACAGAGTGTCCATCTGTTGAGCGACCTGCTCCCCTAACTCGAGTTGCTCTGGCAATTCAGCTTCAGCGCTCATCTAAGCTATCTTCACTTGATTATACTACTTTTCAGCTTGGCGGTCAAAATGCTCATCTTACTGCCTCTACCGCCTCCATATACCCCTTCACCCTCTCCACATCCACCAGGTTCTCGGCGATGCCATCAACCTTGAGGGCGGTACCGACGATGGCGCCGTCGGCGTACTGGAGAAACTGGGCGATGTTGTCGGCGGTGGTGCCGCTGCCCATGAGGATAGGGCGAGTGGTCAGCTCCCTGGCTCGCCTCACCTTCTCCAGCTCCGGCGCGTCGCCCGTCATCTTGCCGGAGACGATGAGGGCATCGGCCAGGTAGAACTCGGTCCACTCGATATGGGTAGCCAAGTCAATGCCGGGGAAGGCCACCGAGTGCTTCTTATCCACGTCGGCGAAGATCTTGATGTGCTCCGCCCCCAGGTTCTTGCGCCACCGCAGCAACTCGGCAGCGCAGCCGCGGTCGAATTCCCCCGTGTCCCAGACCCTGGCCCCGGTGAGAAGACAGACGCGGATGAAGTCGGCCCCGGCAGCCACGGCAATGGCCAGAGTCACCCGGCCGCCGTTGTGGATCACGTTGATGCCCACCGGCGCGTCCACCGCCTCGACGATGGCTCGGGCGGCCACGGCCTGGGCCGTCATCTCCTCAGGCGGCACTTCCATCCCGACGTAGTAAGGCAAGTCCCACATGTTCTCCACCATGAGCCCATCCACACCCCCGCTGATAAGGGCTTCCGCATCCCGCAGAGCGTGCTCAATGACGGCGTCCATGCCATAGGAATCATAGCCCGGTGCGCCGGGCAATGGGAGAAGATGCACCATGCCGATGATCGGCTTCTCCACCCCGAACATTTCTTTCAGAGACTTCAACCGCAGGCTGTCCAGCCTGTCCTTCCAATTCGTGCTCATCTTTTGCACCCCCCTTGCGACCTTGCACAACTGTCTATTGATGTAACTATGCAAAAGCCCTCTGCACTTTCTTCAGGCACTAAAACTGCTACCAAGGGGCATCCCCACCCCGCCGAAGGGCTGTTCGACCGCGAAATCGGGGCGGGGACGCCCCTCCGTAGCAGGGTAAAAAGTCAAAAGAACTTTTGCCGACCTACTTAGCCCAGGAAATCAATGAGAAAGCGCAACTCCTGCTGCCAACCCTGCCACGCTGGTTGATCCAGGTGCGCCTCTAGAAACGCTCGGACCTCTCCTCTCTCCGCCAGGGAAGTCCCCGCCCCTTCGACCGAGGCGGTCAATGCGCCCAGGGCGTCGGCCAGCAGAGCGGACTCCCGCCAACCCCAGCCCTCCAGCCTTCCCAGGATAAGGCCGGCATCGAAGCTATCTCCAGCGCCGGTGGTGTCCACCGTGGACACGGCGAAACCGGGGACTATGAACATCCCTTCAGCACTACCGATTGCGCAGCCGCGCTTACCGAGCTTGAGGGCCACCACTTCCACGCCATGGTCCAGCAGTGACCCTACGGCCCCCTCGACATCCTGACGGCCCGTCAAGTATTCCGCCTCAGCTTGATTGGGGAAGAGGATGTCAACCTGGGGCAATATCGCCCTTACCCGGTCGGTGACCCTCATCACCGCCTCAAGCCCCAGATCCGCCGTCACGGTTAGCCCCGCCCGGCGAGCCACCTCCAGGGCGCGCAGGGCAGCATCCCGCTGGGGAGCTGCCAAAAGGGAGTAGCCAGAGAGGTGAAAGAAACGAGCCTGGGCGATGTAGTCTTCATCCAGCAGAGCGGGGTCTGTGCGGACGTTAGCTCCCCGGCAGCCGAACATGGTGCGCTCGCCATCGGGGGTGACGGCCACGAGGATGATCCCCGTCATGGTCTGCGGGTCTCGCTGAATACAGCGCCCGTCCACCCCCGCCTCGGCCAGGCCGGCCAGGGCCAGTAGCGCCAGGACATCCTCCCCCACCCGCCCGATGAGGCCCACGTCCACCCCGAAGCGGCCCAGCACGACGGCCGTGTTAGCCGCTGAGCCCCCACAATACATGTGCATCTGCTCAGCCAGGGCCTCCCCGCCTTTTTGCGGATAACCGGGGACGTGGGCGATGACGTCTACGTTTATGTCGCCCATGGTAACCACTTGAGGCACTTCACTTCTCCTCTCTTGTCAGCTTTGACAAGCCGGGGGAATCGTGATATTATAGAGTACAAACAAGTGTAGAGGAAGTGCATTCGATCTCAGGGAGGATAGTGTTTTATGAAGCAATCTATCCTAATCGGGATAGCAGGGGGAAGTGGCGCTGGCAAGACCACTGTTCTAAGAGCCCTATTGGAGCAAATTGGCGAAGAACGCGTTGCCTATGTTTATCATGACTCATACTATAGGGATCTCAGCCATCTATCCCCCACTGAGCGGGCCGAAGTGAATTTTGATCATCCTGATGCCCTAGAGACTGATTTGCTCATCCAACATTTGAAGCGACTCCAAATGGGTGAAGCGGTAGATGTGCCAATTTACGACTTCACCACCCATACTCGGCGGCATGAGACCCAGCGCTTAGAACCGAAGCCAGTTATACTGGTGGAGGGGATCCTAATTCTCGCCGATAGGGCTTTGCGTGAGATGATGGATATCAAAATTTACGTGGATACAGATGCTGACCTCCGTTTCATACGACGTCTAAAACGGGATCTTGAGGACCGAGGCCGCACTATACAATCTGTGATAGAGCAGTACGAAGAGACAGTCCGTCCTATGCATAACAGTTTCGTTGAGCCCAGTAAACGCTACGCTGACATTATCATCCCAGAAGGAGGCTTCAACCCTATTCCGATTGACATGCTAGTAGCTAGGATAGAGAAAATTACGGAGAAAACACGGAGGGAATAAGCAAATGATTCAGATTCCGAACGACCGACTGCTGCGGCTATTACAGACATTCCTGACCTTACAACCCACCAAGGAACTACCTCGGCAAGGGTTTATCTATTTCGGCTTCAAGAGAGGAGAAGCTGACTCAATAGCAGCTCACTCCTTCAATGTTGCAGTTATTGCCTACCTCTTGGCCAGAGAGCTCAAGAATTCCAATCCTGCACTTAAGCTAAATCTTGAGAGAATTATGGCTTTGGCTCTAGTACATGACATGGGTGAGGCCATCATGGGCGATATTGGCTACGCTGTCAAACTGATCGCCAAGCAGCATTTCCAAGATATCGAAGAGGCGGCTTTTGCTAGACTCACTGAGGATCTCTCTGCTCAGGAAGAGCTGTTAGCTCTATTACAAGAATACAATGCCTATCAATCCTCTGAAGCCAAGATCGTTCTCTTCGCCGATGGTCTGGATGCATTGATGCAGGTGCTTTCCGTACCGTTCACGTGGATGCCAGCCCACGAGGAATATAATAGACGAACCTACAACAAGCTAAAGGGAGATGCACAACTAGGGAACGATTTGGCAGAACTCTTCCGCCGTGCCTCAACTACCCTGAAGCAAAGGAAACTAGGGCCCAAGTGGCCCCAAGGCCACTTGGCTGATGATTCATCGTGACAGCCAATTCTCCTTGATCTCCACAACAGCCATGAATCCTTCAAGGACTCCCTCAATTACAGGAAGATTGAGATTGAAGTCACGGCTACTGCGTAGTTGTTCAAGAAACCTCTCATCCCCTGCTCCCTTCCAATAAGGACAATCTTGTACATAGCGATAGTGCGCTACCTCCCCGGGGGTGACTGATGTTCCAAACCGTTCGTTCAGTTTTGGAATGAAACTTCCCCATGCATCGGAAAGCAAGTCATCAATATCTGAAATGAAACTGAATTCAGCGTCCAAGTTGCCTATCCTAATCTGAGAGAAACTGAATCAAAATGAGCATGGCTAAAATCTGTGGGAGATGAGCCGGGGGCTCCAAGAAGGTGTTACACCTTCCACAGATTTTAGCCAGACTAAATTGAAATGGGGCAGTCCAAAAGGAGTGGGGCCGCCGTTTCCGAAGGTTCAAAACCTTCTTTCGCACATTGCTTTATTCTTTAGCGTGAAGCTTCGCTTTCTTATTCTCTAGTTCCAACTTGAGAGCCAACAGTCGTTGAGTTGCATCCAATAACACCATCTTCAGCTCGTCCTCTTCTTGCTTCAATCTCTCTAACTGCCAAGTTTCATGCCCACCCGCGGCTTCTAGCTCAGCGATTTCCTTGCCCATTTCCGTCTTGCGTTCACGAAGCTCTACCACTAGAGTTACTATTTCTTGGGCCAGTTGGCCAGCAAATCCTGCTGCCATAGATTCATCTTTTGCTTCCATTTATTCCCATCTCCTTCGAGCGACTTGGTGAGCCTGGCTTCGGTTGATCATGGTTGCCTTTCTGCAGAGTCACCATTTGCATATTTGCATTTCTCTTGATCTGGTGGCATACTTCCTCTGGAAGGGTCTGAAAGTCTGAAATACGAGAAGCCCAGTGGTCGCAAACCCAGGTTGACCAAAACCCAACTGGCCGGGTCTTAGCTAGGCGGCAGTTCCCCCTTGAATTCCTCGAGGTGCTTCCTGAATTCTTTCTTCGTTACATTTCGCTTTTGCATTTGTGAGAATACAGTTAATCGTTCGTCAACTCGGCTAAGAGCCTCTAAGACTTGGTCGTAGATTCCTCGAGCCTCGCCATTCAGACTGGGTACCCGGATGCAGCAAATGAGTTCAGTCATTTTCGCCATAGCCTTAGTTCTTGGTTCTTCCCTATTGAAGTATTCTTCAATAGCTTTTTGCCTTATCTCGTCTTTGAAAATAGGTTCTGCTTCCCTTTTTTCTCCTAACCTATATTGCGCTTGAGCAAGTCCGAACAAGGCCCACTTGTTTTCATCGGCAGCTTTCGCAAAAGATTCTTTTGCGGATTCATACATTTTTCGTGCTTCCTCCGGCTTGGCCTGCTTCCTTAGGTCGTTACCGGCCTGAAGGTAAACATTCCCGAGCTGAGTCAGAATACCCCTTCTTCGCTCTTGAAACTCTTCACTGTCCCCGTCTCGCTCTATTGAGTCTAATAAATCAACAAGGGGCCGTATGAGTTGTGCTGCAGATTCTTTCTTATCAAAGAACCGTGTCTCAATCATAATCCGTCGTAAATCATACTGTCGAGCACCATCAGCTACGTCTCGAGCCCTTCCAAAGTACAAATGTGCATCGTCGAATTTACCAAGATTATTGTACTCATACCCAATCCAGTACCATGCTAAGCTTTTGAGTTTATTCGTTGCGCCTCTGCGAAGAGTTACGGATTCCCAGCAATTGATAGCATCATCGAACTGCTGTCGGAGATGAAAGTCCATTCCCCTGATGAAAAGACAAGCTGGTGTAAGTTCCAATTCAGGCAAGCCCTCCGGCAGAAAAGAGCGATTAATCTCAAAGCCATTGATTTTCGCAGCCAGACTGTGGAGTCGGGACCGACGCTCCGAGGTTTTAATCAAATATCTATCATCTTCGGGAGGAGCAAGTTCCAGTAACTGTCGGGATTCGTCATCTACTTCACGGAGATTGGATCTTGCCCTGTCTTCCACCGACTTCGCGGCTCTCTCACTTGCTTTATAGGCCAGAGTAAGAGTCTGATTAACCAACTCGAGAGTTCTTCTGGAGCCCTCCAAGAACGTCTCTTGGACGAGCTGAACTCTCTGCTGGGCATCCTCCTCGCCCCTCATGGCAAGCTCATGCGCTTGTATTGTTCTCTGTTCAGCACGACCTGCTCTACGTTCATCACCAATCCAACCTGCAACTCCAACAGCCAAGATAATGCCCAAAAACGCTAAAAGCCAGGTTTGGGTTTCACGGAGGCTAGCGACCCTGTCATTAAGTAAAGCGACCTGTATTTCCAGAGGCTGCGTACCTTGCACAGGAGTAGGTTGAGCCTGCGCGGTCGGCACTGGAGTCGGCTGAGACTGCGCGGTCGGCACTGCAGTCGCCTGAGACTGCGTACTTGGGACAGGAGTAGCTTGAGTCGCCGCATAGACGTTGGGTTGGGTTGGAGACAGCTTTTCCATTGGCGCTGTTTCTTCGGCGTGTAATCGCCCCGCTGTGATACTTGCAAGAACAAAAGCGATAAGAAGAATCTTCTTGGTCATTGAGTTTCTCCGTCTGCTGTTTTGTGATGTTTTCCTGATTAATTCCTGTCCAAGGTTACACTGTACCTGCACCAATGACTGCGGCAGAGGGACTCCGGACACCCAAAGCCTTTTCTCGTTCTTCCCTCCCTCTGAGTTCGTACACGAGGATGTATTCGATCTGGCCGTCCTCTTTGGCACGCCCTTGAACTTCCAGCGTGTCCAGGTAGAAATTGTTCTGTAACGCCCACATGATCCGCGGCAGGTCGAATTGTGAAGCCCACCATTCCTCAAAGACTGTTCGAGCAACCTGCCGCGCGATCCGCACTGCTCTAGGGTCTATGTCACCCTCGTGGATCAGCTCGCCATGGCGTACAGCTTCTTTTCCGAAGAACGAATACTCGCAGCTTTCAATCGCAAGCGGGACATCTGAGTGCAATGGCATTTCGATCCGAATCAGTTCTTTGCGATTAATTGTCTCAAAGGAGCGCAGTTGATCAGTTCCCAACTTCAAGTTCAGTACTATGTGATCCTTATAGTCGCTGGCAGTGCCCGCAGAAACTGTGAAAACGAAGTGTTTGTGTTCACACGTGGGGTCATACGCAGGATATTCAGGAGCCGAGAGTCCAAGTTCTGGCGGGTTGTAGAGCACTATGATCTCTCTGAGGTCAGGGTTTTGTATCCAAGCAGAATATCCGCCACCCAATTTGTTTCCACGGTACGTATAGGTTCGAAATCCCTCATCGTTGAAAAAGCCCGCTACATCCTCTTGACTTCTTACTGCCATGTGCCACGGTGCCAGTCCAAGTGGTTGTTCTCTGATATAGCATTGTCTAAGCCCTACCCATTTTCTTTCATGTATGACATCCAACATCCGTGCCTTTAACGTCTCGCGATCACGCGCTTTGATCGGGATCTCAACGATTCTATACCGCGGCGGGATTAGATTGAGCAATTCAACCACTCTCGCTTTTTCCGTCTCACATCTTGAGTTGGCCCAGATTTGCCTCGCCTTAGCATCAAGATCTTGCTGCCCCTTCCCGTACAACTTTGCTGTTCTTTCCCAAACACTACGCGCTAGACTACGATATCGTGGTAGCCATTCAGGCTCCTTAGATAGTTTAATTGCAACAGATCCATAAAACACTTCACCTGTTGAACCGTCAATAGATATAACCTCACCCTCTTGCATTGCTCTGTTGCCGATGGTAAAGCTTCTAGCCTCCTCAATGACTTTCAGTGCCTGACATCCCACCACGCAAGGCCTGCTCAACGCTTGCGCAATCAACGCCGCATGGCTTGTATCCCCACCTCGAGCAGTCAAGATCCCATGTGCTGGAGACATCGCCTTTGCATCCCCTGGGTTAGTCTCAGGACGCACTAAAATCACCGCTTGGCCTGCTTGACTTGCTTCTATGGCTCCTTCCGTGTCAATCATAGCAATCCCTGCGGCTGCTCCGGGGACCGCCCCAAGGCCCCGCGCGAGAAGTCGCCCCTCCTTAATGGCAACTTGTCTCGCTTCAGCATTGAATCTTGGAACTCGCGAATGGACCGCAGCGCTTACTGAAACACGACGTAGGACTTCTCCCTCCGAGATTAGTCCCTCTTCCAACATGTCAATAGCAATCTTGCCTGCTGCGTTAACGTTAGGCTTGGCAGATCTAGTCTGCAGTATCCATAGGTTGCCCCGTTCGAATGTGAATTCTACATCTTGTACATCGCGATAATGCCTTTCGAGCTTTCCAGCAATCTCAAAAAGTTGATTGTAAATGCTGGGGAATTCTTCCTGCATCTGCTGAATCTTCTTTGGATTCTGCGCACCACTAACAATATCCTCCCCCTGAGCCTTCGTAAGATATTCTCCCGATAAGACCTTAGCACCAGTCTTCTTGTCGCGTGTGAAAAGCACACCAGACCCTGAATCCAGACCCATATTACCGAAGACCATGGCCTGTATGGTACAAGCAGTTCCCAAATCGTCAGGGATATGATTGCTGCGACGATAACTTACAGCTCGCCTGCTAAACCATGATGCGAAGACAGCGTGTATGGCAAGACGCAATTGTTCATACGGGTCGTCAGACAGGACATTATGACTTTGTTGTCTAAGCACCGCCTCGTACTCACCCACGACTTCCAACAAGGCCTCTGTATTCAACTCTTGATCATATTGCACATTATGCTTGGCCTTGATGTGGTCCCGGATCTGACTGAAGGTCTTCTCGCTCATGCCCAACACAGCATGGCCAAACGCCTGAAGGAAGCAGCGGTATGTATCGTAGGCAAAGCACTCGTCGTTTGTCAGAGAGATCAGGCCCTTCAATGTTCTTCTGTCCAGGCCCACGTTGAGAATAGTATTCATCATGCCAGGCATACTAAGTTTTGCTCCCGAACGAACCGAAACCAGAAGGGGGTTGTCGGCATTTCCAAGACATTTGCCTGTTTGTTTCTCAACCTCTTTCAACGCTATCAAAGTTTGTTCCCACATGCCTTCCGGGAACTTTTTACCAGCCTCATAATAAGCCTGCCAGGCCTCGATAGTAAGGGTGAAACCTGGCGGGATAGGCAAACCTATCTGAGTCATCTCGGATAGGCCCGCACCTTTACCACCTAAAAGATCGCGATTCGCATTACCCTCTCCAAAAAGATAAACCCATTTCTTTGCCATCTATACAAGAACCTCCAATTGTCAGTTGACCTTGTATAACTGCGAACTGATTTTACCAGATTTACGAAAAATCGTCAACTGGCAAGAGCAGCGAGAAGTGCTACAAATCTCCCTATCTTCACCCCGTCCCGAGCTATCTATTGACTGCGTTGCCCAGTCCCGGTATCATGCGGCCGACCTCGTTGAGGTGGTCGTCAACAGCAGCGATATAGATGGGAACATCGGGATGGGCTCTAGCAAGGCGCTCGATTCCCTCAGGGGCAGCGATGATGCCCACGAACTTTATGCGTTGAACGCCGCACCCCTTTAACAAGCTGGTGACAGCCACTGCCGAGTCGCCCGTAGCCAGCATGAGATCGAGGATGAAGGCCATCCCTGCCGTCGCTCGCTCAGGCACGCTGGTATAGTACTCGATGAGCTCTAGCGTCTCTTCGTCCCGATAGAACCCAATGTGCCAGACCTGAGCCTTGGGGATCAACGCTAGAGCGGGTTCCACCATGCCCAAGCCCGCCCTCAGGATAGGAGCGAAAACAATGTCTTCGCCTAGTACCTGTCCTATGGTGGTTCCCATCGGCGAGGTGACGGGCCTCTCCTGCCGGGGGAGGTTTGCAGTCGCCTCGTGGAGAAGAAGCCAAGTCAGCTCCTTGAGCAGTTCCCGGAACCTCATGGACTCCGTTTCGACGTCGCGCAACAAGGTCAGCTTGTGCTGGATGAGGGGATGATTAGATTGGAAGACTTTAGCCACTGGACCTCCTCAGGGTCAATAAAAAGCGTCAGTCGTAGGCACCTCGACTTTGGCCATTTTTCACATTATTGTCAACTTTTACCCTCTTTTGCGGCACCAGATCTGCCGGTTCGCTCAAATTTCTTGTGTATTCTCAAATTAGACTATACAACATCTTGTGGTTTATGCTGCAAAATGCTATCTCGAAACAGAATGTGAAGGTATTTTCCGATCCGTCTTGTGTACCGATGGTCGATCCAACACAATATGTTGTGGTTAAATCCAGATTTAGGTCCAAAAATAAGCGAACCGGGAGCAGATGTCACATATTGTGGTGATTTTGCCATTGAGCTACCGCATACAGTGGTTCCGAAAAAATGCCCAAAGTCCAGAGGCATGTCATTTGCTTTATTCTGCTAACTATTATACCCGCGCTCACCTGCGCTGTCAATTCTTCCCCTAACGATTTGACATTTTGACCGCTCAACTTGGTTACCTACGTATTAAAAGGCCAATCTCAGAGCACACAAGGGCATGGCCTTGGCATCAACGGATGACAGCGGCTCGCAACTCTCCTCACAGCAGCCGCAGCCTGGTCACCCGGGGCCTCCTCAATGATCACCTCATCCGCCTCAATGTCGGGCTTGAAGCGCCACTTTTGCACCGTGGCCGCACCGATGATAAGCTGGGCTGCACCTTCTCATACAGAAACACCAGCCTCAGGGTATGCAAGAACCCAGCCTCGGCTGGCGTCGCGTTCGGGAACGTTGTCTGCTGTATCAGGTTGCCTCGTGAAGGCCAGGCTCCAGCATCCTGCCAACTACGGCTACCGAGGCCCTTTGAACTCAGCTAAGTTGCGGATCATGTCTCGCATTTCCGTGGCGGTGACGGTCTCGAGAAAACGAAGCAGCCTCCGCAGCATCTCACCGAACTCCAACTGTTCTGAAGTGATGATTCCATTGTGAGGCCAGCTCGCGTTCCACCATTCAAGGTAGAGCGGCGCGAAGTCCTGGGTGTTGCAGGTCACCAGCACTCGCCCCTGGCCAGCGGCATACTCAAGCTGGGCCTGATCAGGCAGTTCGGCATTCCCCACCTCCCAAGCGCCAATGGCATCGTGGCCTCGGGCGCGCAGTTGCTCAGCTATCCGATAGCTGATGTCATGGTCAAGATAGAGCTTCACCCGCTGCTGCGCCTCGTCACCCACGCCAGGGCCTCCTCATTAGCGGCTATCTCACCCTCAATTTCGGACTTGTGCTCGTGATAGTAACTCAACGCATCGTAGACCTGGGCCAACGTCAAGGGCGGGTAGTTTCCCACTATTTGCTCAGGCGAATCACCCAGGCGCACCCGCTCGACGATGGTGCGGACGCTGATACGTGTACCGGCGATGATCGGCCGCCCACCGCACACGCCCTCGATCCGCACGATGTGCGGATGCTCCGTCTGGACACGCAATGAAGCCATCTCAGCTAACTGGCTCATTGCCTTTTGCATTATCCTCAACATTTCCTTGATATCACCCAGGTCGGTGTAGAGTTGCTGGACATCTATTTCCACTGTCATATCACTACCCCCGCTTTTTAGAAATGCCTCGCCAACCACAGCTATTCTAGCACAGTGTGCCCCCCTTGTCAATCTTCAACTTGACATTTACCCTCTTTGTTGGTAAAATACTCGCCACAAAACGAGGCGCATTCGTCTAGGGGCCAAGGATACTGCCCTCTCAAGGCAGAGACAGGGGTTCGATTCCCCTATGCGCTACCAAGCCAAGAGCCCAAGTGTTACCTTGGGCTCTTGCTGTTTAACAAACTGGGCACAGCGTTTTTTTCGTAGTGGCGACCGTAGTGACAACCGTAGTGACGACTTCAGTCGTCCACAAGCTCACTCGAAGAGCTTGGCGATCTCATCTCTCTCAAAATAGGGGAGATCCCTAATCATCCCACCAGCCATCAATTTTAGCCCCTCTTTCCTGGCCACGACTTGGCCGATGATCGCAGCCGCGATACCCGCCTCCTCCAGCTTCTCGATAACCCGCGCTGAGTCTACCGGCGACAGGACGATGAGCAGCGAGCCCGAGGCGATGATTCCCAGGGGATCGAGGCCATAGTCGGCACAGAGGAGGGTCGTCTCCGGAAGGATCTCGATCCGCTCCTGGTGTACCAACAGGCCCGCCTCGGCCGCCTGAGCCAGCTCCCGCAGGCCCATGGCCAGCCCGCCCTCGGTGGGATCGTGCATGGCGTGAATCCGCGCCTGGGCGGTGGCGATCTGAGCGTCGCGCACCACGCTGATGCCTGGCTGCTGGAGGAAACCCTGGCAGCGGGCAATGAAATCCGCCGGGTACTTGCTGGCCAGCTCCCCCGCCTTCTCCTGGGCAATGATGGAGGTGGCTTCGATGGCGATGCCTTTGGTGAGGATGATGTCGTCTCCTACCTGGGCCCCGGCGGTAGTCACCAGCTTGTCCCGTTCCACCTCGCCCAGCATCTGGCCCACCACGATGGGCCGGTCCAGGCCGTAGGTGATCTCGGTGTGGCCGCCACAAAAGGAGACCCCTAACTGGCGGCAGGCATCGGAGAGCTGGGAGAAGATCCCCTCCACCAGGGCCCTATCGGTGCTCCCTGCGGGCAAAAGGACGGTGGCCAGAAACCACCTGGGGATAGCGCCGGTGGCAGCCACGTCGTTGGCGTTGACATTGACCGCGTACCAGCCTATCTCCTCGGTGGCGAAGGTGATGGGATCAGTTTTGGCCACCAGGTAACGGTCGCCGAAGTCTATCACCGTGGCATCCTCGCCCACCTGAGCGCCTACCACCACCCGCTCGTTGACCTGGGCATACCTGGCCAACACCTGCTCCAGGTAATCCATCTCCAGCTTGCCCACAGGCAAAGAATCCCGCATCTCACCCCCAGTTATCGCAGACACAGCTTTCAAAGACAAAGGGCCTCCTCAAGAAGAGAAGAGGCCCCTTGCTTGCGCCGTAGCTAACCCTCACAGGGAGGTGATGCTACGGCGCTATTACTACTACTATGGTCCATTGGCATCACCTCCTATATACATGATAGCAACGATTATTATCCCTCAAAAAGGGCAAATTGTCAAATCACTATTCCCTCAGCTTTGATCAATCGCCCGGCCAGCATCCCTCCCAGCACGGCCAAGTCCTCCGTGGGCAGGTAATGGCTGGCTGCTGCGTCGAAGAGCACGTTGGCTGAGGCGGGGAACTCCTCGTCCGCCAGGTAGAGAATAGCGGCCAACCGGAGCTGGGGGAACATGGGGAAGAGGAAGGACGCATCGCCATAGGTCAAGCGCGTCCCGCCCAGCGACTCGGCGGCGGCCACGAAGCCCTCCAGGTCGCTGCCGAAAGCCTGAGCCAGGCGAAAGTTGGCTCGCCGCCGAAAGGCCGCATCGTAGACCCGCCCGTCAGGCAGCTCACGGAAAGCGACCCAGTTGTCTGCCATAGGGGTGCCATCGGCGTTGATGAGGTAATGCAGAATGAGGATCTGCGTGGCAATAGGAGGCTCCTGGCCCGTCCCCACCTCCTCCACCGAGATCTCAGGGTGGCGGACGATGTAGTCTCCTCCCCAGAATCTCACTTCTATCTGGCCGCTGGCATCGGTCAACCTGGTGTATTTGGTGTCGCTGCGCAGAGCCACCAGCCAGGGATCAAGGGATTGCAGATCGCCTATAGCTTTGTCCAAAGCTGGTCCGTAGGCCTCCTCGGGTGTCCTGGGTTTCATCATTAACCTCCCACCTTATCAAGCTGTTGTCTATTCTACACGAACTAAACACAAACGTCAAACGTCATGCGTCAAGACGTCATCCGCAAAGAGCAGTTGACATTTGATGCTCGACGTTTGACTTGAAGAAGGTGGGCTATTGACTCAAAAGCCGCTTTAATGTATAATCAGTGCTACCAGAATTGAGTTACAGGAGATAGAAAGATGCGAATGTCGAGACTTTTCGGCCACACCTTGCGCCAGGCGCCGTCCGAGGCACGAATGGCAAGCCATAAGCTGCTTCTCAGGGCTGGCATGATCCGCCCCTCGGCAGAGGGCTTGTACACCTACCTGACGCTAGGGCGACGAGTCCTGCGTCAGATCGAGCGGATCGCACGACGGGAAATGGAAGCCATCGGGGGGCAGGAGTTGCTGACGCCCTTCACCCTAACCACCGAGGAGATCATGGCTGACCTGTCTCATAAAGAGATCGAATCCTATCGCCAACTGCCCACCCTGATCTACCAGATTCGCCCTGAGCTCCGCGACGAGTACCGCACCCGCGGGGGCTTGATGGAGACCCAGGAGTTTATAGCGAAACAGGCCCTCAGCTTTCACGCCGACTCAGAGAGCCTAGACGACTTTTACCCACGCCTCTACCAGGCCTACGTAAACATCTTCCAAGCCTGCCGCCTGGAGACCGTGGCCGTAGAGACCGAGGACGGTAACGAGTTCATCGTCCCCTGTGAGGCAAGCGAGCGAAAGTTCCTCCTATGTTCCAAAGGTGACTATGCTGCTCATGCCGAGTGGGCAGAGTTCACCAAGCCGGAAGCGCCCCAGGAGGCCGAAAGGGCAGTCGAGAAAGTAGCTACGCCAGATTGCAAAACCATCGAGGCCCTGGCTAACTACGTAGGAGTGCCCACTGAGAAAACCCTGAAAGCCATGCTCTATGCCACTGAGAAAGGTGAAGTGATCTTCGCCATCATCCGCGGCGACCTGGGGATCAGTGAGACCAAACTGAAAAACGCCCTGGGAATCACCGACTTATACTTTGCCACAGAAAGAGAGATCTTGAAGGTGCGGGCCGTGCCTGGCTATGCCTCTCCGGTGGGAGTGAGCGGTGCGAAAGCGGTGGCCGATGACTCGGTGCTGCTGGGCTCCAACTTCGTGGCCGGAGCCAATGAGCATGGCTATCACCTGCTGAACGTGAATTATCCCCGCGACTTCCAGGCCGACATCCTGACAGACATCGCCCAGGCCCAGGCCGGCTATGCCTGCCCCCGTTGCCGAGGCCAACTGACAGAAATACCTGGCATTGAGATCGGCTCCCTGAAGCATGGCGAGGGTGCTGGGGCTACTTACCTTGATAGAGGTGGGAAGGCCAGGCCCATCGTCATGGGCTCCTATGGCCTGGACCTGGGGCGGCTGATGGCCGCCGTGGTCGAGCAACATCACGACCAGAGCGGCATCATCTGGCCAGTCCCCATCGCCCCCTACCACGTCCATCTGGTCGCCTTGGGAGCTGGTGAGGAGATAGTGACCAAGGCACGGGAGGTCTACGACAACCTGAGAGCCTTGGGCTATGAAGTTCTCTACGATGACCGAGACGGGAGCGCAGGGGTCAAGTTCAACGATGCTGACCTCATCGGGATACCCATCCGCCTCACCCTGAGCCGCCGTACTCTGAAGGAAAACGCCATCGAGATCAAGCTGCGCTGGGAAGAAGGCCGTGAGACCATAGGTCTGGACGCGCTTCCCAGCGAGCTCAAGAAGGCCCTCTCCTCCGACCCCTCTCCCAACTCTGGGAGAGGGGAGTTTCCCTCTGATTCTGCCGGTCCATTGAATCCTTTTCGTCCGTTGTAACTTGCGCGATTTGTCCAAACATGGTATAATACTGACGTCATAGGGTTTTATTGGAAAAGTGGGCAGCCCCCACTTTTCTTGCTATCAGAGAGGTTAGCAAACACTTTTCAAAGTACCAAACAGGGGGAATCAAGACTTGAGAAAGAACGAGTTCGCAGTGGCCTTTGACCAAATTTGCAGCGAGAGAAACCTGGACAAGCAAGTAGTCCTGGAAGCCATCGAGATTGCCATAATGACGGCCTACAAGAAAGACTTCGGCTCCGCTCAGAATGTCACTGTCAAGATGGATCCGGAGACCGGGCAGGCCAAGATCTACATTGCCAAAGAGGTGGTGGAAGAAGTCCAGGATCAGCGATTCGAGGTTTCCTTGGGCGAGGCCAAAAGGATCAACGGGGACGCCGAGTTGGGTGAGTTGGTGATGTTTGAGAACACTCCCAAGAGCTTCGGGCGTATCGCCGCCCAGACGGCCAAACAGGTCATCTTGCAGCGCATCCGCGAAGCTGAGCGTGAAGTCCTTTTCAATAGCTATGCCGAGCGCGAGGGAGAACTCATCAATGGCACTGTTCAGAACATTATGCACCAGGGTGTAACCCTGAACCTTGGCCGGACTGAGGCTCTCCTTCCCAAGAGTCAACAGATCCCCGGTGAGTACTACCGGCTCAATCAGCGGGTGCGAGCCTACGTCCTTGAGGTGCGCAAGGCAAATCGCGGCCCCCAAATCATCGTCACCCGCACTCATCGCAACATGCTTCGTCGCTTGCTCGAACTGGAAGTGCCCGAGATATTCAATGGCACAGTCGAGATCAAGGCCATCGCCCGTGAGGCGGGTTCGCGATCAAAGGTCGCTGTTAGCGCTGTTCAAGCAGGGATAGATCCGGTAGGGGCATGTGTAGGCATGCGTGGGGTCAGGATTCAAAGTGTGGTCAAAGAGCTAAATGGGGAAAAGATTGACGTAATAGAATGGAGCCCCGATACAAGCATTTTCATCACCAACGCCCTCAGTCCAGCCAAAGTCATGAAAGCCTATCTGACCGACAAGCCCTCTGAAGGCAGGACGGCCACCGTCATCGTGCCCGACGACCAGCTCTCCCTGGCCATCGGCAAAGGGGGACAAAATGCCCGCCTGGCGGCCAAACTAACCAGTTGGCGTATTGACATCAAGAGCGCCACGGAAGCTGCCGGGGAGGCCCTGCAAAAGGCCAGAAAAGAAGAGATCGCCCAGATAGCCTCCGTGGCCGAGAAAAAGGACATCCTGGCCATGGCCGAGGCTATTCTGCTGAAAAAAGAGAAAGCTCCTCCTACGGCCCAAGAGATGCGGGTGCTTAGAGAGGCGATTGATGTAATAGAGACGGCTGCCGTCCAAGAGAAAGCCGAAGAAGGTGTTCCCATCAAGACGTTGGGTCTCAGCGCTCGGGTGTACAACGCCCTCAATCAAGCAGGATTTGCCACGGTGGAGGAGATACTGGAGAAGCTGGCTGAAGGCGACAAAGAGATACTGGCCATAAGGAACTTCGGCCCGAAATCGCTGGCTGAGCTAAAAGACAGGCTGCAAGCGCACGGCTTCATCGCCGTCGAGGAAGTAGAAGCGCTCGAAGAAATCGAGACCGTTGTTGAAGAGCCGGTGGAAACAGTAGAAGAGGTGGTGGAAGTGGCTGCTCTGGAAGTAGAAGAGGTTGCCGAAGTGTCCGAAGTAACCGAGAAAGCGGCAGAAGTTGTGCCTGCCGAGGAAGCAGTCTCGGTAGAGGAGGTGGAGCCTGCCAAGGAGCCCATCGAAATCGAAGAAGAGAAACTCACCGAAGAAGAAGAAGAAGAAGAAGAAACTATCTTAGAGTACGAAGAAGAAGACGAATTAGAGGAACGCCGAAAGAGGGAGAAGAGACGCGAGTTAGTCTACGACGAGGAACTAGGAAAAATGGTAGCCAAGCGACACCGCAAGCCTGGCCGTCACCGCGAGGACTGGGAAGACCTTTACTAGTCCGGAATTCTAGATGTAATTGAAAATGCCTGGCAAACACATACCGCAACGCACCTGCATCGGTTGTAGAAGAATACGCCCCAAACGGGAGATGGTGCGCATTGTCCGAACGCCTGATCGCGGGGTGGAGATTGACGAAAAAGGGAAAAAGTCCGGTCGAGGCGCTTACCTGTGTCAACGCCAGGAATGTTGGGAGATTGCGCTGGACAAAGATCGCCTGGAGCACGCTCTCAAAACCAGCTTGACCGATGAGGAGCGAGTAACGCTGCAAGAATTCGCTCACGGGCTACCGGAGACCGGGGGATGAAGTACGCCCAGCGCTGGCCCCGTCGGAACTACTAGCACGGTAGCGATCTCTCATGATACGAGGTATGGACGATGGACGAGCGTCGAGAGGTGGGATCGTGAAGAGATGAAGTACGCCGCTAATCGCCAGAAAGGGGATGTTTATGACTGAAGAGAAGAACAGAAAAGCCATCATCATACCGGATTTTTTGACCGTCAGGGAACTGGCCAATTTGATGGATGTCAGCCCTATCCAGGTCATCAAGGAGTTGATGAACAACGGCATCCTGGCCAACATCAATCAGCAGATTGACCATGATACGGCCGCCATTGTAGCGGAGGAGATGGGATTTGATGCCAGCCCAGAGGCCCCTCCTGTGGTGGAAGAAGAAGAGATCCCCATGATCCCCCTACCTATCAAGGAGCGCATGTACGAGGACGAGGCCCCTGAGGATCTGAAGCCCCGGCCACCAGTGGTCACCATATTGGGGCATGTGGACCATGGCAAGACCACTCTGCTGGACGTGATTCGTCGCACCAATGTGGTGGCGGGCGAGCCGGGGGGAATCACTCAGCACATCGGCGCCTATCAAGTCGAGCACCAGGGCAAGAAAATCACTTTCCTGGACACCCCAGGTCATGAGGCGTTCACTGCCATGCGCGCACGGGGCGCTCAAGGAGCGGACATCGCCATCCTGGTGGTGGCCGCCGACGATGGGGTGATGCCCCAGACCCAGGAGGCCATTGACCATGCCCGAGCCGCAAGGGTGCCCATCATCATCGCCTTGAACAAGATGGACAAGGCCAACGCGAGTCCGGATAGAGTCAAACAGCAATTAGCCGATGTGGGTCTGCAAATCGAGGAGTGGGGAGGGGAGACCATCTGCGTGCCAGTCTCAGCCAAGCAGAAGACTGGCATGGACGAGCTACTGGATAACATCTCGGTGGTAGCGGAGCTGGCCGAGCTCAAGGCCAATCCCAACCGCTCAGCCCTGGGCACGGTCATCGAGGGCGAGTTGGACAAGAGTCGGGGCCCGACCGCCACTCTTCTAGTGCAGAACGGCACCCTGCGACTGGCAGATGCCTTGTTGATCGAGGATCTCTCTGGCCGCATAAAAGCCATGTTCAACGAACATGGAGAGCAAGTCAAGAAAGCTACGCCTTCAACGCCGGTGGTCGTTTTGGGCCTCTCTGGTGTCCCTCGCCCCGGTGACACCTTCAAAGTAGTGAAAGACGAAAAGACGGCCCGCGCCCTGGCTGCCAGTTGTGCTGATGACAAAGAGCGAGCGGCCATCCAGCCAGCCAGGGTGCTCAATCTGGAAGGGATTTTGGATCAATTCAGGGCTGGGCAGGTAAGAGAACTCAACCTGATCCTCAAGGCCGATGTGCGGGGCACTATCGAACCCATCGTGGACTCCCTGGAAAAGCTGGGGGACGAGGACCTGAAGGTAAATGTCCTCCACAAGGGTGCAGGCAACATCGGTGAATCCGACGTCATGCTGGCCGTAGCGTCTCGGGCCATAATCATTGGTTTCAATGTCCAGATAGACCCGGCTGCAAGCCGCTCAGCAGAAGCCGAGGGTGTTGACATCCGTCTTTACGACATCATCTATAAGCTGATTGACGATGTGGACAAGGCCCTAAAGGGTCTCCTGGAGCCCGTCTACAAGGACGTGGTCAGCGGCCATGCCGAGGTAAGAGCTATTTTCACCATCCCCCGCGCGGGCAAAATCGCCGGCGTCCATGTAACCGATGGCCTCATTGCCCGTAATTCCCTGGCTCGAATAAGTCGGAACGACCAACCGGTATACGAGGGGCGAGTTTCATCACTACGGCGCTTCACCGAGGACGTCAGAGAGGTTAGGGAGGGATTCGAATGTGGCGTGGGTTTGGAGGGCTTTCGCGATTTCGAAGAAGGCGACATCATAGAGTTCTACAAGAAGGAAAGGGAGAGCTAGAGAAAGGTGTTGCATGTTGCGCATTGCGTGCTGAGTGATCCGGAACACGGAACACAGTCTGACATGCAACGTTAAGCGAAAGTCACTTCCTATGGGTAGTCGACGTCAGAAGCAAATCAGCAATCTCATTCAAAGAGAAGTCGGTGACTTGTTAGAGAAGAAAGCCAGCGATCCGCGCCTTGACTTTGTCACCATCACCGCAGTCGAGGTCAGTCCCAACCTGCGCCAGGCGCACATTTATGTAAGCACCTTGGAAAATCAACAAGAGGCGATGGAAGGGTTCGATCACGCAGCGAGCTTCCTCCGTCGTGAGCTGGCCTCTCGCCTGGCCCTGCGATATGTGCCTGAGCTAATCTTTCACGTGGACACCTCGCTGCAACGCGGTGAGCGCATTTTTCAACTCCTGGAGGAAATCGAGGAGACGCAGGCGGAGCCCGGCCTGAATGTAAGCGATGGATAGCAATGCAGGAAAGCAACCCATCAACGGCATCCTGAACATCGCTAAGCCTGCGAGGATGACCTCCCATGACGTTGTGGATCGGGTGCGGCGGATAAGCGGCCAGCGACGGGTCGGCCACGCTGGGACCCTCGACCCCGCAGCCACAGGTGTGCTGATCGTCTGCCTGGGACAAGCCACTCGGGTAGCCGAGTATCTCATGGCCTCGGACAAGGTCTATGAGGCCGAGATCCGACTGGGGGTGAGCACCGACACCCACGATGCCGAGGGCGAAGTGACCACCACGGCAGAGGTGGATGTGCGCGAGGAGGAGGGCTGGCGCTTGCGCGAAGCCCTGGCTTCCTTCATCGGCCCCATCCAGCAGGTGCCGCCCATGTATTCGGCTTTGAAGCGTGAGGGAGTACCCTTGTACAAGCTGGCTCGCCAGGGCATTACCGTGGAGCGAGAGCCTCGCTCGGTCGTGATTCACCACATTGAACTCCTCGATTTGACACCCCCGCTACTCACCGTTCGAGTGAAATGCTCACCGGGCACCTACATCCGCGCCCTGGCTCGTGACCTGGGCCAAAAGCTGGGCTGCGGGGCCCATCTGCAAAGCCTGACCCGCCTGGCCAGCGGCCACTTCACCCTGAAAAAAGCCGCCAGTCTGGATGAACTGGCGGAGGCTTTCGCCCAAGGAGTTTGGCAGGAGTTCATACACCCGTTAGACGAAGCTCTGCTGGATTTCGAACCCTGGGTAGTTGATTCCCAGGCGGAGAAGCGCATCCGCCATGGCCAGCAGGTTGAAGCCCCCCCGCAAGCGGGATGGGAGGACACAAGAGGACTCCGCCGTGCCTACTCCTCGCAAGGGGAGTTGATTGCCATCTTGAGACATGACCCTCAGACGGGGCTCTGGCAACCGAAGAAGGTTTTCAAGGCTGGAGACTAGATACTAGAGATTGGAAATTGGAGCCTGTTGTCTAGCTCAATCGCTGAATGGAAGTAATTGACGACTTGTCGTCCGCCAATCTAAACAGGGATACCATTCTCACCATCGGGGCTTTTGATGGCGTGCACCGAGGGCATGAACACTTGATTCAGCTACTGGTAGAGGCAGCCAGACAAACAGACCGTCTGGCTGGCTTGATCACCTTCTATCCCCATCCCAGCGCGGTGCTCTCCCCCCACGATACGACCCGCTACCTGAGCACACCCGGCGAAAAGGCCGCCCTGATGGAAAAACTGGGCCTGGACATTCTGGCCCTCCTGCCCTTCGATCAGGAGACGGCGCAGACCTCCGCCTGGGATTTCATGGGCCGGATCTGCCGGCACCTGCACATGGTGGAGCTTTGGGTGGGGGAGGATTTCGCGTTAGGACGGGCACGCGAAGGGAATGTAGAGGCCCTGCGAGCCATAGGGCAGGAGCTGGGCTTCACTGTACGAATCGTCGAGCCCTTGACCTGGCATGGCCAGGTCATATCTAGCACTCGTATCCGCTCCCTGTTGCTGAAAGGGAAGGTACGCCAGGCCGCTCAACTGTTGGGGCGCTATCCCAACCTGGCCGGCGAAGTGGTGCGAGGAAGCCAGCGCGGGCATTGTCTGGGCTTCCCCACAGCCAACCTGGAAGTACGGAAGGAGCGGGTCGTCCCCGCCGACGGGATCTACGCCGTGTACGCCAGGCTGGGGGAGGAGCGTCATCAGGGTGTGGCCAACGTCGGCGTGCGGCCCAGCTTCGAGATCGGCGGCCAGCGCATGGTAGAGGTGCACATCCTGGACTTCGAAGAGGGGATCTACGGCTGTGACCTGGTGGTGGAGTTCGTGGAGCGCCTGCGCGACGAACGCCGCTTCGCCGATGTCGGGGAGCTGAAGGCTCAGATAGAGCGGGACATCGTTCAGGCCCGCCGCGTTTTGGCTGAGCAACTTCTGGAATGAGTGCTAGGGATGAGTGACAGATTCAAAGAGATTGAGCATACGGCTGATCTGGCCATAAGGGCCTACGGGCGGGACATGAGGGAGCTTTTCGCCAACGCTGCCCAGGGCATGTTCGCACTGATGGCTGAGCCCTCTGAAGAACCAGTCCGGGAGCGGGAGGTGTCACTGGAGGGGATAGACTACGAGAGCTTGCTGGTTGATTGGCTGAACGAGCTCATCTATCTGAACGAGGTGGAGGGGGAAACCTACCACCAGTTTGCCATTGAGGCCCTCTCACCCACAGAGCTCAAGGCTCACGTGACTGGCGGCCCAACCAAGAGCAAGACCAAGGCCATCAAGGCGGCCACTTTCCACGAACTTGCCATCGAGGAGACCGCGAGTGGCCTGGTGGCAACCATCGTGTTCGATGTGTAGTTGGAAGTTGGAAGATGGAAGTTGGATGCTTGAGCTTCCGCAAATGCACGGCTGGCGCAATAGGCACAGGGGAGGAGAAAAATGGTCAGCAAGAAAGACATGAGGCGAATTGAGGAATACGTCTACGAGATTCCAAAGAGCTTTCGGCCCGACATGCGGGTGCCGGCTCGTCTATACGCCGACGAGGAGCTTTTAGAGGCGGCGTTGAAGGATCGTTCCATGGAACAATTGATCAACACCACTACCCTGCCCGGCGTGGTCAAGTACACCCTGGCCATGCCAGACATCCACCAGGGCTATGGCCCGCCCATCGGCGGGGTGATTCCCTTGAGGACTTCCGACGGCATCATCTCGCCTGGGGCTGTCGGTTACGATGTGAACTGCGGCGTCAGGCTTCTGCGCTCCAACGTCCTGGCCGAGGAGGTCAAGCCCATCATGGACGAGATCGTCAATGCCCTCTTCCGAGGCGTGCCGAGCGGCGTGGGTCGCAGCGGAGACGTCAGGCTCTCCCATCGGGATATGGATGATGTTTTGGAGAGGGGATCGGCCTGGGCTGTGAGCCAGGGCTACGGCACGAAGGATGACCTGGAGCACACCGAGGAGCGGGGGGGGCTGGCCGGGGCCGAAGCGAGGGCGGTGAGCCCAAAGGCTAAGAAGCGGGGTCGAGACCAGTTGGGCACCCTGGGCTCAGGCAACCACTTCATCGAGGTGGGAGAGGTGGAGGAAATCCACGATGAGGAGGTAGCGGACGCTTTCGGCTTGTTCGAGGGCCAGATGGTGGTCTGGGTGCACTCCGGCTCGCGGGGTCTGGGCCATCAGGTGTGCACCGACTACGTGCGCGACTTGCAGAAGTCAGTGACCAAATACGGCATCACACTGCCGGACCGAGAGCTAGTCTGCGCTCCCTTCGATTCGCCCGAAGGACGCGACTACTTCGCCGCCATGGCCAGCGCCGCCAACTACGCCTGGGCCAATCGCCAGGTGCTGGCCCACCGCGTGCGTCGAATCCTGGACGACGTGCTGGCTGGTCTGGTCAAAGATCGGGAACTAACCCTAGTCTACGACCTGGCTCACAACATCGCCAAGGTGGAGGAGCACCCCATTGACGGCCAGCCCACCAGACTGGTCATTCACCGCAAGGGGGCCACGCGGGCCTTCGGGCCTGGGATGAAGGACCTGCCCGCCAATTACCGAGAGGTGGGGCAGCCGGTCTTGATCCCCGGCGACATGGGCACCGCCTCCTACGTCCTGGTGGGCACGGCCGAGGCCATGGAGAAGACCTTCGGCACCTCCTGTCATGGGGCGGGACGGGTCATGAGCCGTCGCGCAGCCAAGAAGAAGATCCGGGGACAAGAACTACGACAGGAGTTGGCGGAAAAGGGGATCGTGGTGCGGGGGGGCAGCATGGCAGGCCTGGCCGAGGAAGCTCCCGCGGCCTACAAGGACGTTGACCGAGTAGTCAACGTAGTACACTCGACAGGAATCGCTCGCAAGGTGGCCAGGATCGTGCCTCTGGGCGTAATCAAAGGGTAAGCCCTACCCTCCTGTCGCCACTAAGCCGCCTTTCGATTAGCTCTTGAGGGTGTAGACTGGCTGCAGCGACAATACTACCAGTAAGAGCGCTCGCTTAAGTGCTTGAGCTTCCGTCGCAGCCAGGAGACCGCCGACGGCTCGTGCTTGCGCACCATGAGCACCGAGCAGGGTGCTCCATCCGCTATGCGGTCAGGGATGGAGCCAAAGAGCTGGTTCTTCAGGAACCATTCCTCCGAAGCCCCGATGGCGATCAAATCGTAGTCCGCTTGGCCTGATGCCTGAGCGGACGGCTCGGTTGAGCCTTCGGGCCGAGGGCTCGCCGAAGCCTCCGCCAGGATACCCTCTACAACGGCATCGCTGCGCTGCAAACGGAAGGTGATTTCTTCGGGGATCTCTCCTAGCTCGTCCTCGACCAACTGACGCAATACCTCCATTTCCACTTCCATATCCACCTCGCCCGCTTCCCCGTCCTGAGCATGGCCGAAGGGGGGGAGAATACGCAACGCTGTCAGAGAACCCTTCTCAGCTCTCACAATGTCCCACGCCAATCGCAAGGCCAGGCGGGCATGGGGCCCGCCGCCGACCGGGACGAGCACGTGCTTGACGCCCCCTTCTCCTACTCCCCGGTCGCGCAGCACGGCCACGTCGCACGTCGCACCTTGCACTACATCCTTGACCACGCTCCCCGTCACCCGCTGCGTTGACAATTGGCCACGCCAGCCCATCAGGATCAGCCCCACACCGCCTCGGGCCTCGGCCACGCCCAGGATGCCGGACGAGATGCCCCGCGCCGCCCGCAGCAGGGTGCGCATGGGCACGCCCTGTTCGTGGGCATAGTCCGCCACCCGCTTGAGCAGCGCCTTACGCCCGTTCTCCTGCCCGTCTAGTAGATCCTGAGCTAACTCCAACGGGGTCGCTCCCGGCATCTTGACCACAGACAGAGCCGCCAGGGTTGATGCCTCCCTCGCTTGGCCCAGGATGACAGCCATCTTAACCAGACTTTCAGCCGTCATAGGGTTAGCCACCGGCACCAGAATCTCGTGATGAGCCGCTTCGACCGTCTGGGCCGCGACCTCCACCGCCCGGCCCACCGGCCGGCGCAATTGGTAGACGATCAGCCCTACGGCGATCAATCCGATTCCCACCACCAGCGCGTGGAGCTCCGTGAACACCTCGACGATGATAATGCCCAGACAGCCCAGGATAGGCGTAACAGGGTACCAGGGGGTGCGGAAGGGACGCCTATGGTCGGGGAACTTTCGCCGCAGCAAGATCACCGAGACGTTGGTGAAGAAAACCACGAACATATAGCCGAAGTTGGAGACGTAACTCAGGAACACCTCGTCGCCCGAGATGGCAGCGAGAGCGATGAACGCTCCGCTGACCAGGATAGCGGGCAGGGGCGTTTTGAGGCGGGGATGGATACGCGAGAGAAAAGCGGGTAGGTAGTCGTCACGGCTCAGAGCCAGAGCCACCCGCGCCGAACTGAGCAGCGCCGTGTTCAGCGAGGTGACGGTAGCGATCATCCCGGCCAGGCCCAGCAGCGGCGCGCCCCAACCGCCCAGGAAGCGAGAGGCGGCCTGGGACAGTGGGGTGGAGGAGTCCCCTAACTCTCCCGCCGAGGCGGTGCCCAGCGCGACGAAGGCGACGGTACAGTAGACGGCGGCACAGATAAAGATCGTGCCCACTACAGCGATAGGGATGTTGCGTCCTGGGTTCTTGGCTTCCTCGGCTGTGGTGGCGATCACCTCGTAGCCCACGAACAGGACGTTGACCAGCGTGATGGCCTGGAAGACCTTGGCCATGTTGTTGAGCGTCCCCTGGTGGATGAAGAAGCCGCCATCACCGTAGAACGTGGTCCAGGAAAAGCCGCCGGGTAAGACCAGCCCCAGGATCACAAAGGCGGCCAGCGATGTCAGCAGGATGCCGGCCAGGATGACCTGGGTGCGACCCGCTTCCTGGCTGCCCCGCAAGCTGATGGCGACGAAGATGGCGATGAAGACCACGGCTGTCGGAGCAACAGGCAGGAAGGGCAGGAAGATCTTGAGGGAGTAAGCAGCCCCCACCGCTGACAGGGCAGCGTAGACCATGCTGCTGAACCAACTCACCCAGCCTACGCTGAAGGGCAGCAGTCCCCTCGTCGCCTTGCTGATGTAGGCGTAGCCGCCGCCGGCGATGGGAAAGCTGGAGGCCAGCTCGGCGTAGGACAGGGAATTGGGCAGCGACTGCAGTCCGGCGAGCAGGAAGACCAGGATCACCGCCGGGCCGACCATCCCCGCTGCGTGGCCGGTGAGCACAAACACGCCGGCACCCATCGTGCCACCGATGCCCAACATCAGGATCTGGGCAAGACCCAAAGTGCGAACCAGTTGCTTTCCCTTAGCTCCTGAGGCCATTTTCACCACCCTTTTATGCTCCCCACCCTATGTTGTCATTGCGAGCGTTTTTTGCCAAGCGCACCAGCCGCAATCCCCAACCCGCGAATTGGAGATTGCTTCGTCGGCAAAAACCGCCTCCTCGCAATGACAGCCTGGGCAGTTACCACCCTCTTATGCTTCCCACCACCCGACGGATGGCGGAGATACCAGTGAGCTCATAGCGGCGCACCATCAACACTGAGCAGGGAGCCCGGTCGGCTATGGCATCGGGGACAGCGCCGACGAGAAGACTCTTGACGCTCCATTCATTGGAAGCGCCGATGACTAGCAAGTCATACTCACCCTCTCGTGCTTCCTCGAGGATACCTTCCACGATGGCGTCGTGTACCGCCACCCGAGCTTGCACTCGCGGGTCTGGGCCAAGGACTTCCTCTGCCAGATGACGCAGCGCCCGCATCTCGGCCTCCACATCCAGCTCTTCGGATGGATAGGCGATACGAAGAACGGTCAATTCGGCCTCATCGCTGCGCGCGATCTGGGCGGCCAGTCGGAGCCCAAGTCGGGCGTGAGGGCCGCCACCTGCTGGCACCAGCACCCGGTGTACCTCGCTCAGGTGGCGCTCGCGCAGGACGGCGACGTGACAACGAGCCTCCTGCAAGATGGTCTTGTCGGAGCTGCCATAGATTCGACCGGCAGAAAGAGGCCCTCGCCAATCGAGGAGAATCAGTTCCACCGTCGAGCGCGCCTCGGCGACCGCCAGAACGCCTGAGGCCTCGGCGTGGGCCGCTCGGCGCAGCGGACGCACCGGCACCCCCAAATCCGCCCCCTGCTTGGCGACCTGTGCCAACAGTGAGCCCTCCCGCGTAATGCCCCGTTTGGCCAATTGCGCCTCGGCTGACGCCAGCGGCGTCTGGTGAGGCACGACGACGACATCCAGCGCGATGATGACGCGCTGGTCGTCGGCTTGCGCAAGCGCCGCAGCCAGGTCCACGAGCGGCTTCGTCTTGGTGTCGGGCAAGAGCGGGATGAGGATTTCGTGTCCCTCCGCTCGCGCTGCTTTCTCAGCAGCCTCGATCACGCCCTCAAGAGGCCGCTCCCGTTCCCAGAGCGGCCCGATTTCTCCGGTAACCCTGGCCTGGCGCCGCACCCAGACGAAGTACCATGCCAGGCTGGCCACCACCAGGCTCGACCCTGCGGCGCGCGATTCAGGAGCCATGGTGAAGATGACCGCCAGGCAAAGAAGACCCGCCACCACAGGCAAGAGAGGGTAAAGCGGGGCACGGAAGGCAGGCCGATACCAGCGTGGACGAGAGCTGCGCATCACCACCACCGACAGGCAAAGCATGGCGTAGGAGACCATGAAGAGCGCGCTGGAGATCTCCGCCAGTGCCTCGGCTCGACCGGTGAGCGAGAGCAATATACCTAGCCCCCCCGTGACCAAGATGGCGTGGGAAGGCGTATTAAACTTGGGATGAATGTAATTGAACCAGTCCGGCAGCACACCGTCGCGCCCCATCCCATAATTGATACGCGAGGAGGCCATGATGGCCGCATTGGCCGAAGAGAGCGTGGCTAGGATAGCAGCGGTCAGCATCATCACCGTGCCAACCGGCCCCGCGATGTGGCCGGCTGCTTCTACCAACGGGGCTTCCCTATGGGCGATCCCCGTGTACGGAAAGATGCCGGTCAGCACTAGCAGGATCAGGGCGTAGAGAATGGTGGCGATGACCACCGAACCAACGATAGACAGAGGCAGGTTGCGCTCTGGACGCTTCATCTCCTCGGATATGGTAGAGATCTTCTCGAAGCCAGTGAAGGAGACGATGATCAGACCAATCGTCCCTATCACCACTCCCCAGCCCCGAGGAGCGAAGGGTTGATACAAGCTCACGTCTACGTTGAAGAGACCAACGCCGACGAATGCGGCCAGGATGACCAGCAGTACTACGACCACCACGTTTTGCACGCTCCCGGTGAGCTTGGCGCCGCGATAGTTCAGCCAGGTGAAAAGAAGACCGGCCACCACAGAGGCAGCCCACGGGGGTACAGGGACAATCATCGCCAGATACTCACCGCAGGCGAGCAGGTAGAAACCACTGGCAAAGGTCAGGCCTAACCAGTTGCCTGGCCCAACGATAGATCCCGCCAGGGGACCCAACGCCTGGGTGATGAAAGTATAACTGCCTCCGGCCCTGGGCATCCCTGTCGCCAACTCAGAGATGACCAGGGCAACGAGAAGACAGATAACCCCCGCGATCACATAGGAGACGGCAGATGCTGGGCCGGCCCGTTCGGCGGCCAGGGCTGAGAGTACGAAGATACCCGCGCCAACCATCGTGCCCAGGCCGATAGCCACACCTTCTTTCAGGCCCAGTTCGCGCACCAGGCCATGCGTTTCGCCGGATGATTCGTTCTGATTCATCGCTCCTCCTCACAGTGATCGCCGGGTCTGCATCACTTGTCTGCACCGAGACACATGGATACATTTTAACACACTCCCCCTACATACGCAAGCCGGCTTCACTAGCACCAGGACGTATCAGCAGTACAGCGTAGAGGTATCGAAGAAAAATCGGAACAGAGCCACCACAGCGACCGGATCGGTCGCGGCGATCAGAGCACCGAAGACGATCTCTGTGGCAAAGGGTAAGCCTGTTCCGAGGCCCCCCCTCCGACAAAGAGTGCGGGATGTACTTCTAACCCTTTCTACGGATACGCCCTCAAGATAATAGGCAGGTGGACGCGATGACACGATTCTGTGGGAATCCAAGAGACGCAGAGTTGGCAGGCTGTCCCATGCGGGTTACAGTTTTGAGTGTCATCGGGACACATGCGGTCATTGCTGTTCTGCATGGCCAGGTAGTAGATCCCACCGTAGGGCTCGATATGGCCGGGGAAGAGTTCAATTGGGTCTGGATGGCCTTCTCTGCCATACGAGACTAAGGTGCCTTGCCACCACCACGCCGTTTTGTTGTCGCTCCACATTGTCAACACGGCTTTCGTCACCTGCATGCACGGTCCAGGAGGATAGAGCCTGACAATGCGCCGGTACAGATGGGTTGTCCCGTTCAAACCTTCTGGGTTGCCATCCTCGTTCCGCACACCAATGGGCCTGCAATTGCCAGGCAAGGGAAGCCAGTTAGGATTGGACCACCAATGCCACCAAACCTCTGAGCCATTCCGCCACGTGATAGGATCTGGCTCGAAGCCCGGTTCATTCCATCCCAAGGGAGCTGGCGGAGAGGTAATGGGAATAAGCAGGGAATCCTCGGCTGAACGCGTGGTGTACCCATAGAAGGATGCAAGGTAAACCCGGTAAAGGCGATCCTCTCCAGGGGAACAGCAATAGCACTTTACTATCGGTGTTGGTGTAGGTGTGAGCGTCGCCGAAGGCGTGGGTGTCGCCGTGGCTGTGGGGGTGTTGGTGGGCGTCGAGGTGTGAGTGGGTGTATCCGTCGGCGTCGAGGTAGTAGTAGACGTATTGGTTGGTGTCGAGGTTGAAGTGGATGTATTCGTCGCCGTGGCTGTGGGGGTGTTGGTCGGGGTAGGGGTGCTGGTAGGAGTGTCGGTCGGCGTGCTGGTCGAGGTGGGTGTGCCCGTATCGGTGGGAGTGCTCGTCGGAGTTGCCAGGCTGAGCTCAATGTCCCAACTCCCTCTCGGACACCGAATGTCGTCAGCGTGCAGGGTTGCACTTCCAGGGACCCCTGCGAGATAGACGGTGATCGGCTCCGTTTCCCCATCGTAGAGGGGGCCCGCTACGAACTTGGGCTCAATTCGTCCCTCATGGCCAGTCACCCAAAGGTTGATGTTCACGGCAAGTTGGTGTTCTTTTTGGTTGAACTTCAGCCATCCCTCGAGCCGGACTTCCTCGCCTATGACGGCGACTTGATTGGGGAAGCCCACAAACTCCAATTCCCCAGAGGAAGCTAGACCTCCTCCTCTTCCTCCTCCTCCCACTCCTCGTCTTCAAAAGCGTAGTCCAGATCAAGGGGGCTGAGGCTAATTACCTCCAACAAGCAGTCACATTCAGGGCATGTGGTAAGCATTCCCAGCTTTACGTTCTTGCCCAACAGGATCGGGTTGTCGCATTCAGGGCACAGGGGCATTTTGGAACCTCCTTTCTCAAACATGGTTGGCCATCCTCCGGCTACTCGCCTTTCTTCGGTTTAGGCTTGGCTGGAGTCTTCTTCGGCTTGGGCTTGCCGCCCGGCTTCTTGGGCTTCTTCTTCGCCATTTTAGACCGCCTCCTTCTTCTTTTTTGATCTGCACAATAGTATAACCTAAATTCGCCAGGATGTCAGTAACAAGTCAGTTAATCTTTGGTGACAAAACGGTTGCAGTTTGGTTAAGGATCGGTGAAAGAAAGCGAAAAGGGGCTCTCTCATTGCTCGAGAGCCCCCACATTTGCTCGAGGAATCATTGCCCTTATTGGTCTGGGGGAGACAAACTATAGCCAAAGCCTCGCACCGACTGGATGTAACTCTCCTCGGCTATCGCCTTCATCTTCAGTCTCAAGCGATTGATGTGGACCTTGAGTAATTCCCGTGCCTCGCCGTCCTCCCCTTTGTAACCCCACACGTTTTCCAGGAGTTCCCGATAGCCCATCACCCGGCCAGCGTTGAGGGCCAAGGAGCCCAGCAGATTGAATTGGATAGGAGTTAAAGCCAATGGCTCATCATAGAAGGTGACCTGCTTCTTCTCAAAGTCAATGGTCAACTGGCCTATCTTCAGGATAGTCCTCTCCTCCTCGAACAGCCTTCGCAACCGGCGTAGGATCGCCTCCGCGCGACGAAGATGACTGGGCTCGAAGGCTCTGATACGCTCCTCCAACAACTCGTCTTCCCTTCGCCCTTCCTCCTCAGCGTGAGCGACGAGAAGGATGAGCGGTACTTTGGCGTCCCCCTGCCAGGAAGCGAACGGACGAAGGCCGTCAATCTCCAGCAGGTCCTTGTCGAGGATAATCAAATCGGGCTTGTGTTTCCCGATCAAGGTTGGGATGGAAGAGCTATCGAGCGCAACAAAGACAGGATGCCCTTCCCGCTGCAGAGAATAACGGAGACCTTTGGAAAACTCTTCGTCTGCGTCAATCACCAGGATTCTCATGGGTAGTACACCTCGCTAGGTTTCCCCCAGGCGCGCTCGAAGGAGGCGCAAGAACTCCAAGCACCTGGCGGGAGCATCGCCAATAAAGCTGATGGCATCGAGGAGCTCTCTCACCCTCTCGGCGGGCAAGAAAGCGAGGAGGGCGCCATCGCTGCTCAGCCTCTCCATCAGCGGGTTCTCGCCACCCCTTTGGATGGCCTCCCAGACCGCCATGGTGTGCTGGCGGATGCGCTCGTGCATCCCCTGGCGATCGGCGCCGGCCTTGACCAGCTCCATGAGCAACGTCTCCGTGGCAGCTAAGACGCCGTAGGTAGACAAGTTGCGCTTGATGTTTTCCTTGTGAACAACCAGCCCCGTGACAACGTGCTTAGCGCAAATGAGCATCTCATCCAGGGCCAGGAATGCCTCGGGGAGGATCACCCTGCGGTTGGCCGAGTCGTCCAGGGTGCGTTCCAGGAGGGAGAGTGCCGCATTGTCCCAGGCCACCTTGGGCAAGGTGCTGAGGTAACGAGCCAGGGAGCAGATCTTCTCAGCAGTGACGGGGTTGCGCTTGAAGGGCATGGCGGTGGAGCCCACCTGCCTGGTTCCAAAGGGCTCGCTCAACTCCCCGAAGGGTGCTGCGTGCAGCACTCGCAGATCGAATGCGAATCGGTGCAGCGATTGAGCAATGGAAGCCAGAGTGGTCAGGACCAAGAAGTCCTGCTTGCGGGGGTAGACCTGAGTAGATACAGGCACGGCCTCCAGTCCTAGCTTTTCCATGACCAATCGTTCCAGGTCGACCGGCGTCATCCCGCTGCCCTTGAGCAACTGAGCGTAGGAAGTAGAGGTTCCCACCGCGCCTTTTAGTCCCTTGGCCTTGAGATTTCCTATCAAGTCATCCAAGCTCTGCAAGTCAATGAGCAAGTCCTGGGCGTACTGACAGAGGCGGTAGCCCAGGGTAGTAGGCTCAGCGGGCAGGAGGTGGGTGTAGCCCATGGCAGGCAGGTGCTGATAGCGCTCGATCTGGATGGCGAAGGCGTCGAGAACATCCACCAGGCGCTGGCGGATCAGTCGGAGGGATTCCGTAGTTCGCAGGACATCGGCATTGTCTTCCACGTCCGCGCTGGTAGCCCCCAGGTGGATTTTGCCCCCGCCGATGGGGCACTGCTCAGCGTAGGCTTTGATCTCGGCCATCTTGTCGTGGCCAATCGCCGCCTCGATCTCCAGGGAGCGGGCGATGTCCACCTCGTCCTGGTGGGCCCTCAAGTCATCCAATGCCGCCTCACTAACCAGCCCCGCCTGGTGCTCCGCTTCAGCCAGCGCCACCCAAATCCGCCGCCACAGCCGCCGTTTGTGCTCCTCAGACCACAGCCTTCGCATCTCCTGGCTGCCGTAACGCCAGGTGAAGGGGGAAAGGAAGGTGTCATGGCCGTAGGTTTTCTGCTTCATCGTTCTCCTCCCCTCGAAACACAGTCAAATCTCGTTATACCTTGCTTTTCGCATCGTGTAATGTACCAGCACAAGCTAGCCCAGCGGCGGTGTCCTGAGCCTGCCGAAGGGCCGCTAGCGTCCAGCACCGCATAGCAGCCCAGACCAATGTGAACGCCCTGGGCAGATGGGGCAACTGGTCCAGGGCGTTACGGAACTTTGGGGAAAGCAGGCACAGATGGCTCACGTCTCAGCAACTTCGTGACTTGCCTAAGTGACACCCAGCTCCGAAGGGAACCGGAGGAAGTCTTGGGCACCCAAGTTGTCAAGCTACCGCCAGCACGTCGGGCAACCGCGAAAGTACACGTGGCTGGATCAGACGCGACCGCAGCGGTGCCAATTCACCGATGTCTACATAAACCATTGGTCGGTCAGGCTTGTCGTCGTTGCGCCGATAGGCTTGCACCCGTTCCACATTGTAATAACTGAATTCAGGATCGTTCAGATCAATCAGTATGATAAGGGCCTCGTCAGGGATATTGGCCGCAAACTCAGGATTCGTCATAACATAGTTGTTGAACTCGGTCAGCAACATATCGTACTTTATGCCAAAAAGCTCATTCATTTGCCCATCTCCTTCTCATACTCCGCACGGTAGGTTGGCCAGTTACGTTTGATGTCTTCCTGCCCCAGGGTAAGCACCTCGGCGTTGGACCAGCCCGGGTATTCCATTTTGTCCTCTGGCCGGTTGGGGTAGATCAAGTCACGGTGGGGAAAGCCATGTGCTGTATCATAGCGAACGACTGCCCGCCACTCACCGTCAATAAAGGCTTCATATTGAACCCGAAAGACAACCACCTGGCCTTTTTCGGTCACGCAATACAGACGGTAACGATCACAATCGCTCTTGCCCAAGGGAACGACGAAGCTCTTTTCGCCCAAGTGTCTCTCCTTGATGCAGGTTGTTGAACCATCTCCAGGTTTTCAAACTCGTTATCCCTAGAAGGGTGCCTTCGTGCTCGTTGGGCAGCAAGCTACTTTCTACTATTCTAGCATAGTTTGGCGTTTCTAGCAACCTTGGGGGAAATCGTTTGCGAACTGGGGTTTCCATTTCATCCAGCTCCGCCTCGCTGACCAGCCCAGCCTGGTGCTCGGCTTCAGCTAGCGCCACCCAAATCCGCCGCCACAGCCGCCGTTTATGCTCCTCGGACCACAGCCTTCGCATCTCCTGACTGCCGTAGCGCCAGGTGAAGGGGGAAAGGAAGGTGTCGTGGCTGTAGGTTTCCTGTTCCATCGATCCCCTCCCGTCAATCCATAACTCTACGTTGAAACACCGCTTGGGCAAGCCGCCTGTTCAGATGATCTCTCCTTGCAGTTCAGCTTGAAAACCCATATCCACAGCCGGTGGTAACGAGGTTCATGGGGCACTTCCAGGCTAGTCTTCACCCTCTCCGGTCGCTTGTTGGTCCAACCAACTCAGTGTTTCCTCGGCCGCCCAAGTAAAGTTCTCGCCAAAGAACTCAGCATTCTTGAGTATCTCTAGCTTGCCCCTGACCTCTCTCCGCTGTGATGGATCATCAGGGGCCCTGTGCACCATATATGTCAGGTCAATCATCTGCAAGGTAGTGTTGGCCCAAATGCGTGCGATCGGTTCGCGGCTGGTAGACAGCGCCTCCAGGCAACTGCGGATGGTCTCTTCCCGGGTCAGATTGTGTAGGGCGGCGCGGAACAGGGCACGCGCCGCGAAAGACCGTTCCGAGGTGTCCAGTGGGTCTGTGAGCCTGGCAAAGAGAGCGTTATCTGCTACCGGAGCCAGCTTGGGGTTTGCCACTGCAACCTGCTCCAAAGCCTGCACTCCACTGGCACGCACAAAAGACTCTTCGTAGCCCAGCAGTTGGAGCAGGGCCTCAGTTACCTGTGGCGTTGCAACTCTAGGGTCATCTATCACCACCCGTGCGAAAGCCTGCGCCGTACTATCCTTGACATTCCAACCCTCGTCGCCCCTTTCACTCAGCAACAACGTGACGAATGCTCCCGTCACCTGCGGGACGATTCCAGGGTTGGCCTTTACCACGTGCCCCAAAGGCTCTCCCACACCAATGCGTACGCGCACATCTGGGTCCGTCAGTAGACCAATAAGCTCCTTGGTCATCTGCTGGGTTGCCAGCTCAGGGTTTGTTTTGATTACCAAACCCAAGGCATATGTCGCATTAGCGCGCGTGCTCCAGTCCTCTTCCTCCAGCAGTCCGATCAGAACATCAGCCATCTGTTGTGTTGCCAGTTCAGGATTCGATGCTATCAGCTGTTCCAGAGTTGCCGCCACTCCATCGAGCACCCCGCTCCAATTCCCCTTCACCGATAACAATGAAGGAGGGTCTTTGGGAGTTGGCGTGGGTAGCGCCCCGGAGTCCCCAACTTGTTGGGGGTCTGGCGTGGCAACCCCCAACAAGTTGGGGACTCCAACACCGTGATCCTGCGAAATCCCAAAGAGCCATGAAGGAACCACCTGCTCTGTTGTCAGCTCAGGATTAGCCGATAATACCTGCCCCAAGGCTTCTGCCGCACTGTCACGTACCCACCACTCTCTGCGAGTCAGCAGCCGTAGTAGCTCTTCAGCCATTTCCTGTGTTGCCAGCTCAGGACTGGCTGACACTACCTGTGCTAAGGCCTTTGCCGCACCTTTAGACACTTCAGGGACATGGATGCCCAACAGGTCCATTAAGTCCTCGATCACTTGCGGAGTTGCCAACTCGGGATTGGCTGCCACTATCCACCCCAAGGCAAAATCGACAGATCGTTCTCCCTTAAGTATATCACTGGAAGCCAGCCGTGACAGTTGATCGACCATCTCCTGTGTCGCCAGTTCAGGGTTGGCTGACACGATCTGCACAAAGAGCTGTCCCGCACTATCCCACCTCACCTTCAAGTCGTCGTAGATCAGCTTCCCAAGCATTTTCTCAGCCCTTTGCTGTGGTATCATCTCAGGATTGGCCGCCACTATCTGCGCCAAGGCATTCGCCGCACTGACTTCTAAGGGCCAGCGAGGGGAACGCATTAGGTCGAGAAGGTCCTCTATCACTTGCGCAATCGCCAACTGGGGATTGGCTGCCGCGACCTGCCCCAAAGCAAAAGTAGCTGCGATCTGTCCGTCATACTCAAGTGGCACATATGGGATGTCAACTGGCCCGTGCCAAACAGCCCCAACCCCGTAAGCCAGCTTGGTCAAAACCTCAATCGAGCGCTGTGTTGCCAGCTCAGGATTGATCGCCATTACTTGCGCCAATGCCTTCGCCGCACTGTTAGGTACTGTGTCATACTCATTCAGTAGGTGAAGGGCCTCGATCACTTGCGGAGTCGCTAACTCAGGATTGACTGCCGCGACCTGCCCCAAAGCCTCAATCCCCCATTGGCCTGACGGTGGATCGCTCTGTAGATCTGTCGCTTCCCAGAGAGCTTCAACCCCTTCCTCTTCATTCAGATACCAAAGCATCGACACACGGCTGCCTAGATAAAGGGACGATGCTACATCTTGAGCCCACTGGCGATAGCCCCCTTCACTCTGTTGTACCCAAAGCCCTGACAGTCTCTTATTATTGACCTCCACCCAGTGGTCAGGACTCACCTGATTTGTGTCTATCCCGGTATTCACCTTCACCTTGCCCAACCCCGGCAATGGTAGCGAGGGATGTCCTCGACGAATCACCACCTGCAATTGACTTGATGTGCTTGACGGACTGGTATCAACATAGTAGCTGTTTACTGAGAGAGCGTAGAGGGGCAGTATCAGTGCCAAGAGTAGCACAGCACCGAGCGCCATCGCCCGACGTAGTGGAGTAGCCATGGCTCTCTTAGCAATCCAAACAGCACGAAGGCGTGTGCGTGTCAACAGAACCTGCAGCCGCAGGCCAGCCGTCAGGTCTTCCATTGGTAGTATGGCCAAGGTCACCATTGCGAACCGGCGCACCGTGCGATCCACACTCTGCATTTCGGACCGCAGCCGCGCAACGGCTCTTGGGCGTTGCGCAGCAAGTTTCACCAATCCCTCTCGCGCTGCTGCGCGCACAGACGGAAAAGGGTCGCGCACAGCCAGCTCTAGGAGTGGCTCCACCGACTCTGGAATATCCTGTAGGCCCAGTGCTTCCGCTGCACGCTGCCGTACTACGGTCAGCTCACTGTGAGCTGCTTCAGCCAATACCTCCATGCGTTGCCCTGGGTCGCTCACCCTGCCCAGCCAGTACTCCACATCGTGCCCCACTTGGAGCGCGCTGCGCAACAGCAACTCCTGGGCCTCAGCACTCAGCCGCAACACCTCTCGCACGTCACCGACCAGGGCCAACTTATCCGCCGCCAGCAGTGTGCCGAAGCGCTGCCAGTTCTCTACTTCTTGCTTTATGAGTTCCTCGGCCTGCTTCCGCGCCTGCGCTTCGACTCCCAGGCCGATCTCGCGAATGAGATACTCGTGGGCCAACTCGTAGACCGTCTCGCCGTCCTCGCGCTCCAGCACCCGCAGCAGCCGTGCCCGCACCAGCTTCTCCAACACCGGCTCCAGATCAGATACTTGCACCACCAGCGCCGTGGTCAGTTCGTCGCCAGCTTTCACTGCCTTGGTGCCCCGCGAGGTCACCAATTCCTCCAGAGCACCACGAGCCAGCGCCTGCTCGTCGCTCCCCAGCCGCGCTAACTCTTCGTCCAGGTATTTTCTTAGCACGCCGCGGACGCGGCCCAACTGCTCGTACGCAGACAGGGTAATCCGGCGTTCGTCAGGCCGCAGTCCGTCATACAGCGCACTGCATACCAGTTGCAACTGGGGTGGCATCACCGCCGCGCCCTCGCTGCCCATCAGGTCGTCCAACAAGTGTTCGACCAGCGCCGGCTGGTAACTCACCCCCAGTTGCTCAACCGGCGCCGTGATCGCCTGACGGGCCTGGTCGCGGGACAGGGGCAACAGGCGCATCCGGGTGCGGAACACCTCAGGGATACGCTCTTCAATCTCGCTCACTTCGGCCAGCCAGTCCTCGCGCAGGCTCAACACCACTTTGATCGGCACATCGTGGGCGTCGTACAGCGCTCCCAACTCAGCAATGAACCCCGCCCGGAATTGCGGGCTCAACCGAATGAAGAACTCCTCGAACTGATCGAGGAAGATCACCAGCGTGCGGCCCAGGGCTTTGGTCGTGGCGTCGAGAAAGTCCACCAGGGAGCCATCGTGGAGCAGGTTGGCCTCCGGGAGCCGCCGTCGGAGCGCACGGCGGATAAAGAGAGCCGGATCCTCCAGCGCCCGCACGTAGATTGTCTCGTAGGGCGGCTCGGCGCTCTCAAGTCGTGGCACCGTCCCGGCCAGCAGCAGCGAGGTCTTGCCCGTCCCTGAGGCACCGTACAACAGTACCAGGCGGTGGGCGTGGATCAACGAGGTCAGCGCCTGCGTTTCCTCCCGTCGCCCGAAGAAGATTGCTGCGTCCTTGGCCTCGTAGTAGTCGAGGAGCTTGTAGGGACGCTCGGGCAGAGGCGGAGGAGGCTCCTCGACATGCCGTCGTGGGGCGGCAGGGGCCGGCCTTGCGCGTTCCCTCAGTTGCCTGCTCAATGCTTCCAGGAGTGTTGCGGCGTCGATCTCAACCACCTCAATGCCGTGGCGCTTACACCACCGGGACACCTTCGAGGACGTCGATGTCACGAAGGCATAGGCGCGTCGGGCGTAGTCTTCCAATGGGGCGGTCACCTTGCGGTACAACCGTTTGAAATGTGTGTCAGCTAGGTCGTAGCCCACGAACAGGATCGTCTTACGAGCCAGATACCCTTGCAGCACCACCGAGATACTAGCCTGATCCTCAAAGAAGGCTTCATAGTCATCCTCGGTCAACACCAGCGACTCAGCCCGCTCCACCGATCCGCGCAGCTTGTACAACTGCGCCTTGCGCTCGTCCTCGAAGGCCACATCAATGTTGCCGATGATCACATCTAATGGCCGTTTCGCTTGCGCGAAGGCCCGCTCCAGCCGCTGATCGATGCAGGTGGTGGCCAGCACGTTACAGTCAGTCAGCCAGGCGATCATGCGGTGGGCATGTTGTGGTTCGTCGCCCAGTTCCTCCAATTGGTCGCGAATGAACTGCACCAGCGCTTGTCGCTTCTTCTCATCCTCGTAGGCCTGAGCCACCTCGGGGAAAGACAGTTCGCCTTCGCCAGCAACATCGCACCGGACGGCCAACTTGACCACCAAGCGGTCTATGGCGGCTTGCCCCTCCACGTCACGGGTGATGCGCTCGCCAATGAACAGCAACACATTGCCTCGTTCGACCTGCTCCAGTAGTTCCTCAGGAATGGTTATCATCTCGCGTTCCCCCTATCTCGTGGAACACTGCCTCGAATTGCTACACTCGAGTGGTTCGGGCAAACAACAAAAGCCCATCCAGGTCGAATAGATGGGCTTCAACGATGTAGGTGGAGGTTCTATCCAACCTAGCTGCCATTCGTATTATAGGCCTTGGTCTTCGTTTCGGCCAATAGAGCTAAATCGGTGGAAAAGGTCAAGGGT
>CAYMKL010000063.1:0-24075 GCA_964390805.1 uncultured Anaerolineae bacterium
TGTTAACGTGCTCTACGGGGTCTTGTCAGCCCGGTTTGGAAATCTCAGAGACTCCAAGATGTTACAATGAGCCACTCAAAGACCCTTTCAAACCGACGTTTCATTGCCAGTGCCAGTCACCTTTATAGCAAGGAGGCCGTGATGACTATCTTTAACCCCGAGGTGCTCAAACGCGGCAAGACGAGAGAACGACGAGAGCGGGCTTTGGCCGTCCTGTCCGCGGCCCTGGAAGCAGTGGACCCCGTCAATGCCATCAAACGACAGGTGTCCCTTTCACCAGATGAGACCCTACGCATCGGCCAGCGGGTTTATGACCTGGGTCGCTACCGCAATATCTACGTCATCGGCGGGGGCAAGGCGGGCGGCTCCATGGCCCAGGCCGTTGAGGAGATTCTGGGGCAGCGCGTGACCGCCGGCCTGGTCAACGTCAAGTATGGCTATGGCGCGGAGACAGAGATCATCCGCCTGAACGAGGCTGGCCACCCCATCCCCGACGCCGCAGGGATGGCCGGAACGAAGCAGATGGCAGAGTTGGCTCGCCAAGCTACAGACGAGGACCTGGTCTTATGCCTCATCTCAGGCGGCGGGTCGGCGCTGATGACCCTACCCGTAGAGGGAATCACCCTGGCAGACGTGAAATCGCTGACCGATGCCCTGTTGCGCTGCGGAGCCACCATCAACGAGATCAACGCCGTGCGCAAGCACCTCTCGCAGACCAAGGGCGGCAATCTGGCTCGCCTGGCCTACCCTGCCGAGATCGTCACCCTCATCCTTTCCGACGTGGTGGGAAGCCCGCTGGACGTCATCGCCTCAGGGCCGACGGTGCCCGACACCACCACCTTTGCCGATGCCTACGGCGTCATCGAGAAGTATGGCCTGCTGGAAGAGCTGCCCAGGCCCATCGTCGAGCGTCTGCAGCAGGGCAAGGAGGGGCTCATCGTGGAAACACCCAAAGAGGGCGCTGAGACCTTCGCCCGAACCTACAACCTGATCATCGCCAGCAATGAGGTCGCCGCTGAAGCGGCTACTACCAAAGCGGAAGAGTTAGGGTTTCACACCCTGCTGCTTTCTACCTTCGTCGAGGGTGAGGCCAGGGAGGTAGCCAGGGTCTTCGCCGCCATCGCCAAGGAGATCCTCCATTCGGGCCGCCCCGTGTCCCGGCCAGCCTGCGTGGTGGCTGGCGGGGAGACGACGGTCACGGTCCGTGGCAGTGGCCTGGGAGGTCGCAACCAGGAGATGGCTCTCAGTGCCGCCTTGGAGATCGCCGGCCTGGAGGATGTGATGATCATCCCCCTGGCCACCGACGGCACCGACGGCCCCACCGATGCGGCGGGCGCCATCGCCGATGGTTCCACCCTGCGGCGAGCGTCGCTTCTCTTACAGGAGGCGGGCCTGTCGGCCACCCAGTACCTGGCCGACAACGATTCCTACCACTTCTTCCAGCAGTTGGGTGATCTGCTCATCACCGGGCCGACCAATACGAACGTGAATGATTTGACGTTCACTTTCGTGTTTTAGAGCATGAGCCATAGGAAGTGGCTTCCTACAGTGGAGGTTGGTCGTGAAACGTGAAGACGTGCTGCGTATTGCGTATTCCGTGCAGAGTATGGCGAAGAGATTTGCTCCCCTGGGGATCGCCCTGCCCCTGGTTGGCTATTGGGGGCCGTGGGTAAATCACAAAACGGCCGCCCTGGTGCTGAGTGGCCTGGACATGGCCGAGTTCGTCAAGTTCCTGCCTGGGGTGAGGGCCGGCACGGAGTTCATGATCCGTGAGCTTTTTTACCTGCCCCCTCTGGCCGCGGCTCTATGCCTGGCTCTGATAGGTAGCAATCGCCTCTGGCGCTATCCCCTGTGGGCCAGAGCCATCATGGTGACGGCCGCTGTCGCGCTGGCGATCATCGTCCTACCCCCCTATCCCTTCATCCTCCAGGCACTAGACTCAGACGAATTTCGACGACAGTTCTTGATGGGGGCGGGCTGTCTGGCCGTCATCGGGGGGGCGCTGTTCTATCGCCGTCTGTCGAAGGCCATGGTAGCCGGGCTGCTGATAGTCATCTCCCTCGCTGGAGCAATCCCCCCCTTGTGGCAGTTCTTCTCCATTCGCAGCGTCCTGGACAGCGTTTACGGCCAGCCCATCCACATCGGTTGGGGGCTGTGGCTGACGGCTGCAGGGTTCCTGGTCATGGCTGGGGCGGGAGTTGGGTATTGGATATTGGATATTGGGTATTGGATATTGGAGGTTGGAACGACCATCCGACCAACAGGCTTGACCGTGACCTGATACCATGATAGAATAGGCGTGAAACGTGAAGGCATGAAATGTGAATCACAGCTTGATAAAATAAGGAAACGAAAGGGAGATAAGGACAATGGGCAACGAAATCAAGAACGCTCACGGAGGTGGAAAAGTGAAAAAGAGGGAGAGGAACGATATGGGCGACGTTACCGCTGAGACGGTGAACATCACCCGGGGGGGAGCCCGCAGTGTACAGGGAACCCACGTCACGTTACGCCAGGCGGGAGCGCAATCCGTCACCGCGGACAACGTGGTTGTCCGACAGGGAGGAGTGGTGAAGGCACAGGCGGACAACCTGGAGATGCTTGGAGGAGGCGTCGGTCTGGCCCAGACGCAGACGGCCAGCCTCGCCGCAGCGCAGGCAGGTGTCGTTCTCTCTGAGAGCGACGTGTCAATGGAGCAGTCAGGGGCACAACTGCTGCTGGCTCGAGGCGACGTGGCGATGGACCAGAGCGGAGCGGTAGCGATGGTCGCTCGCAACGTGAGAGCCGAGAACAGCGGCGTGGTGTTTTTGCTGGCCAGAGATGTGGAAGGAACCGTCAACACCGCCTTTGGCCCGCGCGAGTCGGTCATCTTTGGCGTAGTAGCGGGGGCGGTGGCGGGGTTGGTGATGTTGTTGGCCAAGCTGGCACGACGGGAGTAAGTTGCCCCGAGCTGAAGCTCTGGGCCAAGAGGGCAAAGCCCTGCGGGCTAGATCCAGCCCCGAAGGGGGCTTCGTTCTCTCAGCGCGGGGACTTTAGCCCCGCGCAGCCTGCGACTAACCGCACAGCTTGGAACATTTGAGCATTCAACTGAGCCTCCGGGCTGCGGTTATCAGGCCGAGGGCTCACGTCGAAGCCGCGCCCCGTTTTGCGTCCTTGAAGGGAGCAGATGAAGATCGCCTGTGCTCGTCGGCATTTCGAGGCCATTTGAGTAGACTACGACGTGGCGACCAGCGCGGAGGAATTTCGGCAAAAGGTCTTGTCGGAGCACCACCTGAGACCCTAAAGGTTTTAGACATAACCTTTAGGGTCTTGGCGGAGCATCCCCAGTGAAAGGGTCCGTGAATGTCAAACAGTATCGGCCTGCTGAACGAAAAACCTCTTCACGCCGCGTTAAAGGAGTGGTATGCACGACCCGAGGACCGGCTTGAGGTGTCGGTGGATGGTTTCGTGATTGACGTGGTGCAGGGCGACCTTTTGGTGGAGATTCAGACTGGCAATTTCGCGTCTATAAGATCGAAGCTGATAGAATTGACAAGCCTTCATCCTGTGCGATTAGTATATCCCATCGCCCAGGAGAAGTGGATCGTTAAGCTGGCCAAGGATGGAAGCGGCCCAACGAGCCGGCGGAAATCGCCCAAGCGGGGGAAGGTAGAGGACGTGTTCTGGGAGCTGGTCAGCTTTCCCGAACTGCTTCTGAGCCCCAACTTCTCGCTGGAGGTGCTGCTGATTCAAGAGGAGGAAGTGAGACGGTACGAGGGCAAGCGCAGGTGGTGGCGACGAGGCTGGGTGACGGAGGAGCGCCGCTTGCTGGAGGTGGTGCAACGGAGACTATTCGAAACGCCAGCGGACATCAGTGCCCTTCTACCGATGGGGTTGAGGGAGTCCTTTGCGACGAAGGATTTGGCGGACGCCATTGATGGCCGGCGGGAGTTGGCGCAGAAGATGGCATACTGCCTGCGGAAGATGGGCGTGATCAAGCAGGTTGGGAAACGTGGAAGGGCGAATTTGTATGCCAACTGCCGCCCAAACCATAGAGGACAAAGTGAAGAATCATAATATGGGCACCAAACCGCTACGATTCATCGGTGAGCCCATAGAAGTCCAATTCGACCAGCCGCCCACACTGGAGAAGAAGCCGGGTTGTCCCGACCAGTTTGTCTGGCAAGGCGAGACCTACCGCGTCATCGAGAAACTGAGTGAATGGCACGACTATGGCCGCCGGGGGCGTATGGCGCTCAACATGCGCCCCGAACATGCCGCGGCTGCCTCACGCCGTGGCTCGTGGGGCGTGGGGCGAGACTACTATCGAGTGTGCACCGATAGAGGCCAGGTCTTCGATTTGTACTATGATCGAGCGCCCAAAAAAGCTGGAGACCGCAAAGGGGCATGGTTTCTGTTCCGGGAAATGTCCAGTATCGCGACACCAAACGACAAGACTCAGTAGATCCAATTTTGCTCGGACTGGATCGCCAGATCCAGGCCAAAAGCGGGGATTTGACAATCCCCTCAGAGCAATTCTGGATCCACTGAGACTGAAGAGTCATACGACAAGGGCTAACCATGATACATGCGACTCTGTGCTATCTAATACGGGGGAATCCACCCAGCGAGATTCTGTTGGGCTTCAAGAAGGTTGGGCTTGGTGCAGGGAAATACGGCGGCTTTGGCGGGAAGATCGAAGCAGGCGAAACGGTAACGATGGCCGCCGCCAGAGAGCTACAAGAAGAGACAGGGATCATGGTCCTCGAAAAGCACCTCCAGCAGATGGGCCATCTAACGTTCTTGTTTCCCGCAAAACCCGACTGGAGCCAAGTGGTGTACGTGTTTCTGGCCACGAAGTGGGATGGCGATCCAGTGGAGAGTGCAGAGATGATCCCTGCCTGGTTTGCAATAGACGACATTCCCTTTGAACACATGTGGCAGGATGTTTACCATTGGCTCCCACGCGTCCTCGCGGGAGATCGGGTACGAGGAAGCTTCACGTTCAAAGAGGATAACGAAACCGTGAATGAAGTCAAGATACAACCATGGGGTTGATTCCGAGCAAAATCAGAAATGGAGAAGAAAAGTGACAACAGAGGCCATTGCCCCGAGCGAAGTTCGTTTTTTTAGTGGCAGTTCCCACCCCCAACTGGCCGCCGATATCGCCGGCTACTTGGACGTCCCGCTTGACAAAACTGAGATTAGCCGCTTTAGTAATGATAACCTGTACATCCAACTCGGTGCCAGCGTACGTTCACGCCAGGTGTTCATCGTCCAGTCACTCTCTCCCCCCGTGAACGACCACCTGGTGGAATTGCTCATGATGATTGACATTGCTCGGGCAGCGGCAGCCAGGGAGATTCACGCCATCATCCCCTACTTCTCCTTTGCTCGTTCTGACAAGAAGGACGCCCCCCGCATCTCCATCACTGCCCGGCTGGTTGCCGATCTATTGCAAACGGCTGGAGCCACGCACGTAATGACCATGATGCTTCACTCGCCGCAGGTACACGGTTTCTTCAGTGTGCCAGCCGACCCGCTCAGTAGCCGCCCTGTTTTCAAACAACACTTCCGACAGCGCGATTTGACAGACACAATCGTGGTGGCGCCAGATATGGGGCACGCCAAATCGGCTGCTAGCTTCGCCAAGGACTTGGGCCTGCCAGTGGCAGCAGGTGATAAGGAGCGGGTCTCTGACACGGAAGTAGTTATTAGAGGAATAGTCGGTCAACAGGTGCGCGGCTGCAAACAGGCCCTGGTTTTCGACGACGAGATCGCCACCGGCGGCTCCGTCCTCGAAATGAGTAGACTTCTGGTCGAGTACGGTATTCAAGAGGTCTGGGTAGTCTGCACTCACGGGGTGTTTTCACGGGGGGGACTCGAAAAGCTGGTCGCCGTTCCTGAGATCACAGAGATCGTAACCACAGATACAGTCCACGTTCCTTCAGAAAAGCGACATCCTAAGCTGCATGTGCTCTCTATAGCCCACGTTTTTGGTGAAGCGATTCGCCGCAACTACCTGCGACAGTCCATTGGGGATCTGTTTGTCTTTGGAGAGGAGAATCCGTAGGCAGAAGAGGAGGTATCCCATCAGGCCGATTATCCTGGTCCGACACGCACAGTCGGAACATCACATAAACAAGCTGACAGGCGGCTGGACAGATACGGGACTGACGGAACTGGGACGTCGTCAGGCTGTTTGTCTGGCGTCGAGACTGAAGCGCGAGATCGGCGATACTCGCTGCCATCTTCACTGTAGCGACCTCAAGCGGGCGCTGCAAACGGCAGAGATAATCGGCCAGGAGATTGGCGTGACGCCGAATCCTGTTCCTGAACTCAGAGAGCTCAACAATGGTGTTGCGGCGGGCAAATCACAAGAAGAGGCGAAGCAGTATGCTCTAGAGATGACCAGGCCACTGCTCGATTGGCAACCATACCCGCAAGCAGAGACGTGGCGCCAGTTCTATTCGAGAGTCGCCGCCTGCATGGATCGGCTTGCCAGGAACCAAGACGCCCCTCTCCTTCTGGTCACCCACGCAGGAACCCTGATCAACATCGTCGCCTGGTGGCTGCAACTGGACATTGACATGTTATGTAAGGTGTCCTTCGATGCTTCGCCCGCAAGCCTGAGCGTGCTGAGAGTGAATGAGTGGAACGAGCGTACCATAGAGAGACTGAACGATACGACGCATCTTTACGCAATCGGGGGGTGTTATGTCGACCGAAGACCTACAGCGAGCAAACAAGGAGACCCGAGCCGCGTGGAACCAGAACGCGGCCTTCTGGGACGAGCGCATGGGCGAGGGTAACGACTTCGTCGAGGTGCTGATCTGGCCCGCCACGGAGCGGCTGCTCGATTTGCGTCCAGGTGAGCGGGTGCTCGACATTGCTTGCGGCAACGGCCTGTCCTCTCGACGCCTGGCTGCCATGGGCGCTGAAGTGGTGGCCTTAGATTTCGCGGCAGAGATGATTGCCTATGCGCTGGAGCGGACGACAGAGAATGTCGAGCGCATCGAGTACCTGGTGCTGGACGCCACCGACGAAGCCGCGCTGCTGGCGCTGGGCGAGGGCCAGTTCGACGCCGCCATCTGCAACATGGCGCTGTTCGACATAGCCAAGATCGAACCCCTGATGCGCGCCTTGACCCGGTTGCTTCGCCCCGGCGGTCGCTTCGTTTTCTCGGTGCTCCACCCCTGTTTCAACAGCCCCCACATGGCCCTGGTCGCCGAGCAGGAGGATCGAGCTAGCGACATCGTCACCATCTACTCGGTGAAGGTATTCAGTTACATCACCCCAAAGGCGAGCCACGCCGCGGCGATGCGGGGCCAGCCAAAGCCGCAGCTTATCTTCCACCGACCGTTGCAGGTGTTGCTCGGCACCGGTTTCGACGCGGGGTTCGTGTTGGACGGCCTGGAGGAGCGAGCCTTTCCAGCGGATCATCCATCCACCAGAGACTACCTCTCCTGGGGGGCGAACTTCAGCGAGATCCCGCCGGTACTCGTAGCGCGGATGCGGCTACCGGGATAGGGCATCACACTCATGTCCAGCCGCAATCCTAGAATGCTAAGGGAAAGCAAAACCATTGAGGCCATGATACGCCTCTACTGCCGAGATCACCATGGGCGCCAGGGTGAACTCTGCCCTGAATGTAGTGAGCTTTGGGACTATGCACTGGCTCGTCTCGACAGATGTCCGTTTCAGGAGAACAAGCCCACCTGCGCCAAGTGCCCGGTGCATTGCTACCAGCCGGACATGAGAGAGAAGGTCAGGGTAGTGATGCGGTACGCTGGGCCTCGCATGTTGCGTCGGCATCCTGCTCTGGCAGTGCTGCACCTGATTGACGGCTTCAGGAAAACGCCGGCTAGTTCTCGGGGTTGAAAGGATGCTCATGAGAGACTACCTTGACCTTGTAGACACCACCACCGAAGGCCCACGGTATGACGTCACGCCCCTCTTCGGCGACTATCAGGCATTCTCAGCGCTCGTTGATGACCTGGTAGGAATGTGCGCCCCAGTTGCTTTCGACTGTGTGGCGGGCATTGATGCCCTGGGATTCATTCTGGGCACCGCCGTTGCGATGAGGACTGGGAAAGGATTCGTGCCGCTTCGCAAAGGTGGCAAGCTCCCCGTCCCATCGGATACAGCCCACTTCGTTGACTACACCAACCAGAGGAAATCCCTCGAGATAAGACGAGATGCCCTCAGGCCAGGCTCCAGAGTCTTGCTGGTGGATGAATGGGTGGAGACCGGCGCCCAAGTCAAGGCTGCCATTGAGCTGTTGGAGAGGCAAGGAGCCACCGTCGCCGCGATCGCTACGATCAATGTGGACGACAATGAGCTCACTCGGTCGCTCCAGGGTGTTTACAGATTCGTTTCGGTCTGGGATCGGGACTAGCATGCAGTCAATGTCATTAAGATAAGGGAGCGAGCGTCGGCCGAGTAGGTCTGGAGTGCAGCGGAAGACCGTATCGAGGCCACGCGAGCGGCTCTTGCAGCGGATTCTAGATTGCATGAGCCGCGTCTTGGTCTCGATACGCTGGTTTCGATACGCCTTCGGCTACTCAACCCAAGCCGCTACTCGACCGGCGGCGCTTAACTAATGACATTGAGCATGCAGTAGGGAGAATGTGAGTGAATATTCGAGAGTACAATCGCCTGGCATGGAACAAGGAAGTTGAGCGCGGGAATCAATGGACTGTGCCAGTCAGCAGTGAGGCTATCGCCGCCGCCAGACAGGGTCAATGGGAGATCTTCCTGACGCCGTCGAAACCGGTTCCAGAGGAATGGTTTCCTGAGCTGAGGGGGCTCGATGTCCTTTGCCTGGCTTCGGGCGGAGGGCAGCAGGCCCCGATCCTGGCTGCGGCAGGGGCTTACGTCACCGTCCTCGACAACTCGCCCAGGCAGTTGGAGCAGGACCGGTTCGTCGCCGAGAGGGACTCGCTTGCCATCGCCACCGTCGAAGGCGACATGGCCGACCTTTCGATGTTCCCGGATCAGAGCTTTGATCTCATCGTGCATCCCGTCTCCAACGTGTTTGTCCCCGCTGTCCGCCCAGTGTGGGCGGAAGCGTTTCGGGTGCTGCGTCAGGGCGGCGCGCTGCTGGCCGCTTTCTCCAATCCAGCGATCTATCTCTTTGACTACGACCTCGCTGACCGCACGGGTATTCTCCAGGTCAAGCACGCTCTCCCTTACTCCGACCTGACCAGCTTGACCGAAGAGGAAAGACGGCTGCGTGTTATTGATAAGGGATTTCCCCTTGAGTTCAGCCACACCCTGGAGGATCAGATCGGCGGGCAACTCGACGCTGGTCTTCTGATCACTGGCTTTTACGAGGACTCATACGGTGAGGAGGAGGGCGACATAGTGGCGAACTACATGCACACTTACCTCGCTACACGGGCGATCAAGGGAGAGGAACAACGGACTAGCAGGATTCAGCGGACTGCTGAAGCCACTGTAAGCGAAGCGACCTCAGCTTACGAGGGCCTATCGGCCTGTCCAATCCAGCCCTAACGGGGGCTTCGTTGACTGAGCCAGGGGCTTGAGCGCAGCGGAGCCCCTGGCGAACGTTCAGAGGTTGTGTATGCCTGACAAAGTCGTTGCCTACATAACACAAGGGAACAAGCTCCTGGTCTTCAGCCATCCACTATATCCCGAGGCCGGAATCCAGGTGCCCGCCGGAACCATCAAAAAGGGTGAGCCCCCAGACAAGGCCGTGATCCGAGAAGCCCGAGAAGAGACGGGATTGCACGAGCTAAGAATGCGCTCATTCCTCGGCGTGCGCGAGCATGACTTGTCTCCACACGGCATAGCAGAGGTGCATCAGCGATACTTCTTCCACCTTGAGTGTGGCCATGAAACGCCCACCGCCTGGCGTCACTACGAGAATGACCCATCCGACGGAAGCCCAGCGCCGATTGAACTCGAGTTCTTCTGGGTGAAGTTCCCCGACGAAGTTCCTGAGCTGAGCGGGGAGCAAGGCGAGTTGTTGCACAAGCTGGCGGCCATCAACCACCAAGATACAGCCCCGCAGCCCTTCACATTCCAGCCCATGGACGAAGCCAGCGCCCGTGCTGTCTCAGAGTGGCGCTACGATGCACCTTATGACATCTACAACATAGATCCCGATAATATCGAGAATGAAATGCAGCTCTTTCTCGACCCGCAGAACGCCTACCACATTATCGCCGACGAGCATGGCAACCTGGTGGCCTATTGCTGCTTTGGCCCAGATGGACAGGTGCCCGGGGGCGACTACAGCGCTGCCGCGCTCGACATCGGCCTGGGTGTTCGCCCAGACCTGACGGGGCTGGGGCGCGGCCTCAGCTACGTCAACGCGGTGCTTGATTTCGCCCGCCGCACGTTTCCACCGACCGCCTTTCGCGTCACGGTAGCCGAGTTCAACAAGCGGGCGCGACGAGTGTGGGAAAAGGCAGGCTTCCGGCCCGTGCAGACGTTCCAGAGGAACGGAGACAGCATGCCCTTTGTGATACTGACCCTCCTCCACGGAGGATAATCAGATGAAACTGAACAAATTGGCCATCGTCATAGCGTGCTCGCTGATCGTCGTGTTTGGTTGTGCAGCTCTGGCTAAATCCGATGCGCAAACACCCAGGCTCAGGTCGGCGCCACTTGATTCGACCTCCGAACCCCAGCTGGCGTCACAGGATTGGGGAGAGTTAGTCGTATCGGAGGGTGTAACGACCACCTATGCCATCTACGCACAAAACTTCGTATATGGCGCTACCCCCTTTCTAATCACCGACTTGAGAACTGACCCAGATTATCCAGGCAAGTATTCAGACAAGGAGAGCTATGAGGCCAGATCCCTCACTGTGTACAGGGCCCGTGATGGCCAGACGTGGCTCGATAATCAGCCCGTCGTATTCTTTGTCCACGGCGGGGCCTGGATAGACGAGTACGCGAACTGGTACGACTTCGTCGCGCAATCCTTCACCGGGGAAAAGGGTTGGGTCACAGTGGTGATTGATTATCGGCTCACGTCGGAAGAGGTTTTCATCGCGGACGAGTATTGCCCCGATCGTGCTACCTGCAATTTGCCTGAGAACGTGCCTCTGCGGACGAAGGCCGCCTGGTACCCGGATAACATAGAGGACGTTGCTAACGCATTTCAGTGGGTTGTTGACACCATCGCCAATAATGGCGGGAATGTGGATCAAATCGTTGTATTCGGCCACTCAGCAGGCGGACACCTTGCCTCGCTACTCGCTACCCGCCCGGACTACGTTGCCCTGAGACCTGCCATCAAAGGTGTGATCAGTATGAGCGGGGCCTATTCCATCAAAGAGCTGAGCATGGTGATCTTCGGCAGCGCCATAGACCAGACCTGGCATGGAGGCCACATCAACAATGATGCCGAACTTGACGAGGCTTCGCCGACCACCTACGTCGTGCCGGGGATCACGTTGCCGCCCTTCTACCTTCTTCACGCCCAGACAGAACTGCCGTCACTCTATGAACAGTCAATAGCTTTCAGAAACAAACTGGCATCATTGGGCCTGGCCGTTGATTCCGCTTACCTTCTGGGCTATGATCACGTAACTGAGATGAAGGCCATCGAGGACATCAACGCCACACCCACGGCCTTGATCGTCAGTTTTATCGAGAATCTTCTGACCCACAGTGTTTACTTGCCGCTAATCATGAAGTGACTGCAACTTCCCAGAACACCCAGCCGAACGCCGGGCCCAGGCCGAACGGATCGCCAACGCAGTAGCTGTCCGGATGCTGAGTGCACGGGCGTTTGATTGGGAGATCGAGGTCGCCAACCTATCGCTCATCTACGATGCGGGCACCACTCAAGAAGTGCGGCTTCGTCTCGATCTGCCGCCAGGCGCAAACTAGATATTGGGTATTGGATTATGGAAATAGAGTATCGGCCAATTGGCATCATTCATAGCCCGTTCACCGACATCGAGGGTATGCCCATCCAACCCACCGGGGCTTCCGGGATTCGAGGCACCATTGAGGTGTTTCCCGAATTCGTTGAAGGGCTGAAAGACCTGGAGGGCTTCTCCCACGTCATTTTGCTCTACCATTTTCACCGAGTCCAAGGGGCCAAACTTGTCGTCACTCCCTTCATGGATTCCCAGCCCCACGGGGTCTTCGCCACTAGATCTCCCAAGCGTCCCAACCCCATCGGGCTATCCATCGTAAAACTGCTAAGCATCGAGCGCAACGTCCTGCACATTGAGAACGTGGACATCCTTGACGGAACGCCTCTGTTAGACATCAAGCCCTACGTGCCAGAGTTCGACCAGCCTCAAGCCGACCGTGTGGGCTGGCTGGAAAAGGCCAAAGGGAAAGTGCAGAGCAAGAAGTCAGACAGCCGGTTCCGGTGATTCGAATCTCTAGAACAATCGCAAGGAGTGTGAAGAATGACACGACATCCCTTCAATTGGCTTTCCAACTCTGGACAGAAACGTGCCTTCGTGGCCCTTCTCGGCCTCACGCTTGCTGTGATGGTGAGCTTGAACGCCTTGGGCCGTCCTCTGAATACCGAGGTCGCACCCCTCGGCATCGTCTCATTCGAGCTGGCGGGAGAGCTGCCCCTTGCTCAGAGCATGGTCGAGTCGTGGGCACACACAGGCCAGGTCTACGCCGGTCTGAATCTCGGCCTTGACTACCTCTTCGTGGTCGCCTATTCAAGCTGTATCTCGCTAGGCTGCGTGTTGGTGGCTCGCAGCCTCTGGCGACGGGTTGAGTTTCTCTCCTTTGTGGGGGTGCTTCTGGCCTGGGCGCAGTTTGGGGCCGCGCTGCTAGATGCCGTGGAGAACTATGCCCTCATCCAGGTTCTGCTCGGGTCTCAGCAAGCATCGTGGCCTGCGGTAGCTCGCTGGTGCGCCATACCGAAGTTCTTGGCCGTAGCCGCTGGCCTTGTTTATGTCGGCATCGGTGCTCTGTCGGTCATGGTCCGCAGACAACGGTGAAGGTGACCTCATGAAGACTCGTCTTTTGCCCGACACAGATGACGCCCTGGTGCGCGGCAGGGCGGGGCTGGTCATCGTCACCTGCTCAGGCCTGATAGTGATGCTGCTGGCCTTGATTCTGACCTGGCTGGTGAGTGGTGATTTGCAGGGAGAAACAGTCGTGGGCAGCTTCCTCCTGAGCCTGGTGCTGCTGGGAATTGCAGCCCTGGCGCGACGCGGACGGGTCGGGCCAGCAAACTGGCTATTGGTCATCTTGCTGGTAGTGCTCATCACCGTTGACGTGGCCGCTTTCGGGCTGGGATCGCCCGCCGCCGCTGCCTACTTTGTCCCGGTCGTCTTGGCAGCGTGTGGGTCGGGACTCCTGGCCGGAATCGGTGTGGCGCTGTTTGGCTCGGTTTCCGTGTGGATGATCGCCTGGTCGGCCTCGGTCGGATGGTACGAGCCCTGGATCGCTTTCGAGGCTTCCCACCTGACCTTCAACGCCCCATTATTCACCGCCCTTCTGTTGCTGGTGGCGCTCATCGTTGGCTTCTGGGTTCGTCATATAAGCGGGCATCTGCAACACAATGTCAGCATCCCGGAGTAGTGAATATGCGTATCGCCCTTTTGTCGGACATTCATGGCAACCCTATCGCGCTGGATGCCGTATTGACGGACGTTCAGGCCCAGAGCGGAGTTGACGCCTATTGGATACTGGGCGACCTGGCAGCCATAGGCTACGATCCTGTTGGCGTGTTGGAGCGCCTGGTGGAGCTGTCCAACGTGCGCTTTGTGCGAGGCAACACCGACCGTTACGTGGTCACGGGGGAGCGCCCCAACCCAACCTTTGCGACAGTGGAATCTGAGCCGCGCCTCCTGCCGCTTCTGGTGGACGTCGCGCAGAGCTTCGCCTGGACGCAGGGCGCCATCACCGCCACGGGCTGGTTGGAGTGGCTGGCGGCCTTGCCCCTTGAGCAGCGCACGTTGCTGCCATGCGGCAGCCGGCTACTGGGCGTCCACGCCTCGCCGGGCAGCGATGAGCGCGGAGTGCACCCCGGCTTGAGCGAGGACGAACTCAGGTCGCTGTTTGCTGACTGCGCTGCTGACCTGGTGTGCGTGGGTCACACCCATTGGCCGATGGACCTCCGCGTGGACGGCGTGCACGTGGTCAACCTCGGCAGTGTGAGCAATCCCCTGCCCCCCGACCTGCGCGCCAGCTACGTCATCCTGGAAGCCGCCAGCTCAGGCTATCGGCTCCAGCATCGCTGGGTGGACTACGACCACCAGGCCGTGATCGCAGCGGCAGAACGAGTACGGCACCCGGTGGCTGGTTATATCGCCCGCCACATGCTTGGCCAGCGGCGGGCTGGGTGGATGCGGGAGTGAGGAACAACGGACTGGCAGGATTCAACGGACTACTGACGTGAGCTGAAAAGAAATCCGCTTGGCAGGACTTACGGATTGAACTGAGAAAAATCCGCAAATCCTGCACATCCGTGTTCTAAAACAAAAAAGGAGCAGACTAAATGATCGCCAAGCGAGCCAAAGAAATCAAACCCTTCATCGTCATGGATGTCCTTGAAAGGGCACACGCTATGGAATGTGAGGGCACCCATATCATCCACCTGGAGGTGGGCGAGCCTGACTTCGACACGCCGCAGTGTGTCAAAGATGCTGCCTCCAAGGCCCTCAAAGAGGGACACACGCACTACACGCACAGTCTCGGCGATTTGAAGCTCAGGGAAGCCATCTGTAAGTACTACTTTGAGAGATACAACGTCTCGGTGCACCCCAACCAGATTGTGATCACCTCGGGCACCTCCCCGGCCATGTTCCTTCTGTTCTCGGCCCTTCTGGAGGAAGGCGACGAAGTCATCATCTCCGACCCGCATTATGCCTGCTACCCTAACTTCATCAGATTCGTGCAGGGCGTGCCAGTGATGGTGCCGGTTTACGAAGAGGATGGCTTTCAGTACAGACCGGAAGCAATCGAAGAGAGAATCACTGACCAGGCAAAGGCTATCTTCATCAACTCCCCTTCTAATCCAACGGGAAACCTGTTGTCCGAAAGCCGCATGAGGGCCATCGCCGAATTCTCACCCTACATCGTTTCAGACGAGATCTATCACGGCCTGGTTTACGAGGGCACGGAGCACTCCATACTGGAATTCACAGACCACGCCTTCGTCCTCAATGGGTTTTCCAAGCTTTACGCCATGACGGGGCTGAGACTCGGCTATCTCATTGCACCTGAGCGGTTCATCCGACCCATCCAGAAGATCCAGCAGAATTTCTTCATCTCCGCCAACTCAGTGGTTCAGATCGCCGGCATCGCTGCCCTGGAGGAATCAGCCGAAGACGTGGCCCGCATGAAGCGCATCTACGATGAGCGAAGGCGATACATGGTCAAACGCCTCAAGGAGCTGGGGTTTGGCATCACTGTCGAACCCACCGGGGCCTTTTACGTGTTTGCCAACGCCAGGCACATCTCGAAAGACTCATACGAACTGGCCTTCGACATCCTGGAGAAAGCCCACGTGGGGGTGACACCGGGGATTGATTTTGGGGATCATGGTGAAGGATACCTCAGGATTTCGTACGCAAACTCGATGGAGAACATAGTTGAGGGACTGAACAGGATAGAGCGTTATCTCCAGAATATGATCTAAATGCGCAGCTCCACCACATCCCCATCATGAAGGACGTAGTCGCGCTGCACCATCTGGCCGTCGAATGCCGCACTGCCCCACACTCGGGCCGATTTCAGTTTTTCGAAGAAATCTTTGTGCACCTTTCTGGCAAAATCGGCTACGGTATTCCCTTTCTCCAATACGAAGGGCGAGCTGGGGTCGTGTTCTTTGCCAGGGGGTTTGGAGTAAACGCGCATGATTTCCAACTGCTCGAACACAGCCTGCTTCATGCGTTCGAGGTTGCGGCCGGTGGCCGCAGAGACAGGGAGCAGCGGCCAGTCATCCTCAAGCAGTTGGCGGAAGATCTCAAGAATCTCGTCGGAATCTTCGTCATCGCTCTTGTTGGCCAGCACCAACAGCGGCTTGAAGGTCAGCCGGCGTTGTTCGGTGTAACGATCTTTCAGACAGAGGGGCACGATACGGTGTTCCTGCAGAAAGGCGATGGTTTTCTCAAGCTGCCCAACCGGATCGGTCTGCAGATCCACCACCAGCAAAATGAGGTCTGATCTTCGAATGAGGTTCAGCAGTTCCGGCTCCACAAAGCCTCTGTTCAGCGGCGGCGTATCCACCAACTGGATCTGGACGTTTTCCGCGAGCATCATGCCAGGGGTCGGTTTCCAGGTGGTGAAAGGAGACTCGGACACTTCGGGATCGGCGTTGGTCAGGGTTGCTACCAGAGCCGACTTCCCCACATTGGCAAGCCCGACGAGCACTACTTGCCCCGCGCCTTCTTTGTCAATGCGGAAGGCAGAATCGCGCCTGCTGACGCCTTTTTTGGTCTGGGACGAAGCTTTCAGCTTGGAGAGTCGCTTGCGCAGAGCGGCCCTAAGCTTGTCCGTACCCTTGTGCTTGGGAATGAGGCTAATGTATTCTTCGAGACAGACGGTTTTCTCCGCCACCGTCTTGGCGGCGCGATATCGCCCTTCGGCCTCAACAGCCTCTGGAGGAAGGTTGGTCGGCATGGCTATCTGATGGCTGGTGCTTTCTTCCCGAGCGCGTCTCAGCGCTCACCGTTTACAGCGAATCATCCGTAATTATACACCATGCCGCACGAAACTGCAATCAGGAGCCCCCTTACTCCGAACGGGGAATCTCGACGAATACAGGCTTCTCTCCTACCTCAAACTCCACCATCCCCATCTGAACTGGGAGAACGCTCGATGCATCGCCATCTCGGTCGGTGAGAACGGCGTCGGCGGGGGAGGGAATCCCTATCGTCTGGGTTACGGTATTCGACCACAGGATGTAGAGCAAGCCCTGCGTGCCGACGAATTCATAAGCCTCGATCTCCTCAGGTACATCCCTGTAGCGACCGAAGGAATGCATCCCCTCCAGTTTGCTGGCCAGGTTCTGGAAGGTAGTGTAGCCGTAGATGGGCTCATGATCGGCGCTGATCAGCCACCGCTGCACTGCACCTTCCCATACCGTATGCTCCCTGGGATCAAACCAGAAGATGTTGTCCACCCCGGCTCCAAAGCCGCGGGTGAGCTCCCGCACGATGAAATCGCGTTGAAGCTCCTCACTGCCGTTCAACTCCTCGTACCCGACATCGTTGATCCACATGCCCGTCTCCGTTACCCATATCTTCTTCCAGTAGACCCCATTCCTGGACATGGTGTCATGGATCTCGTTCACCTTGTGGGCCATGGTCGGGAAATCTCCAGGATTGATGGGGTAGTGATGAAGGCTGACGCCATCGAAGAACGGGCCGGCCCCGTTTTGCAGTGCCTGGTCGAAGAAGTCCCTCTCAAAATGGTAAAAGTTGTCATAGGCCAGGCCACCGAAGAAAACCAAGGCGCCAGGGTCTAGCGACTTGATCTTGGGGTAGAACATGCCCAACTGCCGAGCATACTCAGCCGGGTCCAGTCCCCAACATCCGATGATTGGCCCATAGTGGTAGGGCTCTCTTCCATCTGGCTCGTTGATGAACTCCCAGGCATCCACCACGTCAGCATAGCGAGGCACAAGAATATCCAGGAAGTCCTCCAGAGCAAGCGTGTCCGTAATAGGGCCGCAGTTCAGCTCGGCCGCCCAGTCGGGGGCGCCGTAGATGACAACCATGGTGTCGAACTCCAATTCATCCAGGCGTTGGAACACGGGATCGTACTTGTCCCAGTGATACTCCCCAGGCGACGTCTCGATTTCAAGCCAGGGCACGAAGACCCGCATCCAATGCGCGCCCATTTCTTTGGCTACGGGGAAATCGTAGTCAATCACTTCGGGGACCGTCGCCCAGAGCCCAAAATCCACCCCCAGCTTGGCCCCCGGCGGCCCGTGCTTGTGAACCAGGGGAAGACATACGGTATAGGTAGTCGTTGCCGGCATGGCGGTATCCATCATACCACTACATTCACCGAACGTCTGGGCATCTGTCCTCATCCCCGTCATCGCTACGGCAAGAGCCACCGTGCAAAGCAGGAATAGCATTGCCAGGTACAGTTTGATGGAATGGTTTTGATTTTTCATTTTTGATCTCCTTTATGAAAGTAGTCTCTCTCCGCGGTGTTGTTGGCCTGACCGTGCAGAAATATGACATCGAATTCCGAGGATTAACCGAATCTGGCGTTGTGAATTCGATGAATCCCCTGAATTCGTTGTCATATCCTCATGGACTCTCAACCAACAAAGCCACTCCCTGACCATACAACTGCAGGGAGCCATAGGGCCTGGCATTGTACTCTTCCTCCGTCAGCATCGGCCAGGTCGGGGCGGATACGTTGGTCACGGTGCCATCGGCCAAAACCTGACGCCACACCCCCAACACCGCTGCCTGAGCAATGGGCAAGTAAACCTCCCTGTCCAACCAACCCTCTTGAACACCCCGCTTCAGTGCATAGCCGATCAACGCCGAACCAGAGGTTTCCAGGTAGAAATCGGGTCGGGTCAGCACGGTATGCCACAACCCGCCGGCATCTTGCAGCGGCCTGAGAGCGGCCGCCTGCTTCTGCATGATGTCCAACACCGCTGAGCGCAGCGGATGCGTGGTGGTGATAGCCGACAAGACCTCCGCGTCTGCCAGCAGCGCCCAGCCATTGCCGCGCCCCCAGTAAACCTGCCCAGCACCATGTCCTGAGCCTGCCGAAGGGGGGTCGTTCCCGCTCTCATCCCAGGCGTGATGATACAATCCGCTCCCTGGATCCTGCAAGTGCGCCGCGTGCTGGATCAGTTGCGAGATGGCCTCGTCAGCATAAACGTCACCGCCAAAGACTTGACTCATTTTGATCAAGAATGGAACGGCCCCCAGAAGCGTGTCCACCCATACCCTGTTGCTGTCGTGGGCCAGGGTGCCGTCGGCTGTGCGCGGGGCGGTGTTCATGAGGTAGTCGGCTACCTGCTCAGCGAAAGCCAGGTACTCTGGTTGCCCGCTGGTTTCGTAGGCCACTAATGCCGCGTAGCCCAGCAGCCCATCGTTGACGTGCTTCGCCTCGGTGATCTCCGTCTTGAGGGGGAGACAGGCATCCACCCATTGTTGCGCCCACTGGCGGTACTGGTCGTCCTGGGTCGCCTGCCAGGCGTGGATCCAGCCGTAGGCCAGCACCCCCGCTTCCCAGTCGCAGTGATCCCCCAGGTTGTCAGCGCCGCGTTGCCCAATCAACACTAGAGGACTGGCGAATGGGCGACTGTAGATGTCAAAGGTGTCGCCCACCTGACCCCCGGCGTATAGGATGAGTCGCCCATCCTTTGACAATCGCGGGGTGTCCATCTGCCAGCCTTCGCGTTGTCCCAAAGCCCTCAATCCCTCGCCCGCCAGATTGACCACGTAGGCGTTCCACTGGCCGGATCGGTCGGAGGCGAATACCACCCCGCTGCCATCCGGGGTGATAGAAGGATAGCCATCAAAGGCAGGGTCGTCGGTCACCCGGCGTAGATTGGAGCCGTCGGCGTCCATCAAGTAGATCTCGCTGTTGCCATCCCGCTCGCTGCGGAAGGCGATAGCGCGTGTACCCGCCGTCCCGCCATTGGCCGACAGGGTCGGGAAGCGATCGGCGGCCGGGTCCGCGGTCAGGCGCGTCCATGTGCTGCTGCCGATGGCGGCGCTGTAGATGTCCCAGTTGCCATCAGCGCGATTGCTGCTGAACACCAGCCCCGTACCGTCGGGGGTGAAAGACGGATGAAGTTCATCTGTCCCGGGACCCTCCACAGCCACGCGAGGGTTGCTCCCATCGGCGTCCACCAGATAAATGTCCCAGTCGCCGGCCTGGTTGGTGGCAAAGGCGATTGTTGAGCCATGCGGTGAAAAGATCGGCGTGTCTTTGTCGGCCAGGGTCGGATTGAGATTGGCAGCGGGCCTACCTATGGCGGAGGTGCGATATAGATCTGGCTGACCATCCCGGTGGCTGACGAACACCACTGTTTTGCCGTCAGGTGAAAGGGCTGGCTGGACATCATCAGAGGGATGATGCGTCAGACGATTGGAATCATAACCACTGAAAACTAATGGTAGAAATATCTGGTTTGTCGGGCCAAAGAGACCGAAAGAACCTGAGTGACAGAGGCCCGCGCTGAGGACGTTGTTTTCCAGGTCGCGCACGTACGACGACGGATGGCACGTTTCGGCCGCATCTTGCCACTCGTCGCCCGTCCACCGGCGCAGGGACAGCTCGCTCTCGTCGGAGACGAGATGCAGCCCATCATCACTGTAATGGATGGTCACGGCCAGGGGCACATCAAAGGTCAAGTTGGGCTGAGCGGTGCCTTGCTGATAGGCTGCCAGATCGAAAGCATGTCCAGCCAAGGCCAATCCAGTTCCCCCAGAAGCCACGGTGGGCTGCAAGACCAGCTCAGTCGGACGAGATACCACTCCTGGCGGACAGTCCAAACGGACAGTGTAGCCTTGGGTATCGGTATAAGTCAGACTGGCAGGGAGACTGACTGTGTCGGGGCCCAGGGTCAGAGTGGTTGAGACAGGGCCGGACAGGATGATGAAGTCCTCATCAGTCCCGTCCGGTGGCAGAGTGACAGTCCGAGTCAGAGGATGAAACGTGTAGCCAGTCAGTGTGGGAGCAAGTGCATAAGTACCCATCGTGACACCAGTAAGGGTGTAGTGGCCGCTGGCGTCAGTGGTGGCCGTCATGCCGGCGTCAGCGGAAATGGTGACCCCGGAGAAGGGCACACTACTGACATCGGCGACTTGCCCGCTCATAGAGTAAAGTCTGACATCTTCTCTGATGCCCCAGGCATACATCTTGCCGGTGGGGAGTGGGTAGCGCCAATCTGTATACGGCCCTTCTATGAAAGTCATCTTTATGTGTGGATGGTGATTGGTAACAAAAGCGAAGGAGTAGATAGCGTCCTTTGTATTGGACTTGATCATCGTTCTTGACCACTGGGGGTCGTTGGGGTTGTTGTTATAGCGCCACCTGGATAGCTTGATCAAACTCGAGTCGAATTTGGCTTGCTCGATGTACAGATCAAACGAGTTGTCGTCGTAAAACTCAACATCCAGAGGGCGCGTATCATAGGGATCATCCCAAAACAGGTGAATAGCAGGATCCCAATCAGATCCATTCCAGACAACTTGATTGATGGTGAGCTTGCCATTGTTCTCTCTGGTGGTGTGAAATACATTGACCTGGCCATTGGCATCAATGCCAACCACACTGCACGTCTTATTGGAGAACTCTCGTTGGCCGGTACTGTGTATCTCTGTTCGATTGGCTGGATTCTCAAACTCACTTTGATTCACACATTGACCCAGGTCATTGCCGTTGGGCGCGTACACTCTTTCATCACCAAAATCGAAATAGACGTAGAACAGCTTGTCCTGATAGTCATTGTGATTCTTGTGGTTTTCAAACGTAATGTGCAGTCCTTCAGGATCGCTCTGATGGGAAATGCCTTTGATGTAAATCGTGTCCCACTCGTCGTCGTTGGTTAGATCGTCACAGCTCCCATCACTCTGGTTCTTGCCGCCAGGATCAATGGCCTTTCTTGGCATGCTCCAGGTGTCGCCATCGTCTGTTGATTTGAGGTAGTAAATCGGCTCGTAATAGTCAGGGGCGTCTTGCGTCGTCTGACGATAGAAGAGATAGATGGCGTCGCTTTGGGTCTTGAAAGCCATGACGTAGGTGGCCTTGTCCTGATCGTCTGTGTTGCTGAATGGCCTCTCCTGCCAGTTTGCTGGGGATAGAATGCTGCCGTGATCAGTTTTCACAGTGGACTGGAAGTGTTGTATGGGATCCAGGTGGCCGCTATTGAACACGTGGACGTAGTTCTGGCTATCTATGATGATTTGAGGATAGAAATGAGAATCGTGCCTGGGAGGCGAATCGGCCACCTTCATCGGCGTGGCCCAGGTGTTGCTTTTGTGATGGTAATAGGTGATGTACGGATCCGCCGTGCACGGAGTAGTGTCAGTTCCTCCCAGCGGCGAACAGCCTGGAAAGACGACGAAGGTTCTGTCTGACCGAGCGTCGTAGACGCCATGGGGTAGTTGAGACACCTGCCTGGCTATGATCTCCGCTATGCCTTCCACGAATGGATCAGCCCGTATCTTCTCAATAGGCCGGGGAGTGTGGGACAAATTGGCAATTTGTCCTACGTGTCTACCCCAGAATATTGAGAGGATACGATCAGCCCTTCTATCAGTGTACACGTTCCAATGATCGCCAGCCGCTGGTGTCTCTCCCTGAACCCCACCCACTGGCGACAGCGTCACCAGCGCCGCCGCCAGCAATCCCAGGGCCACGGCCACTGTGTGACGTAGTTGTATACGCTTCACTTTGCACCTCCAGAGCAGGATGGGCGGAATTAACGAATTCACTCCGTGCCAGGCATACTCTCTACTTACATCCATATTCTACCACAGAATGATTACGCCTGCACCTACGAATGTTACGAGTCTGTAACGATTTTGTCCCCGTTTCTTCACACAGCGACCTTCACAACCACGAGACAAACGACGGCCTCAGGTACACAGGGGCTTGGCCTGGGCTGCACCAAAAGAACAAAGGCCACGAAAGCATTTCGCGCCTTTCGTGGCCTTTCGCTTGTCCTGAGCGTGTCGTAGGGCGTGATTCGCGATTCAAGTTATCCTCTACCGTCCTTATACCCACCCTTTGGCGATGACAATTTCAGCCAACACGTCTTCAAGAGTCGGAGCAGGGGCCTCTATGACCTGCCCAGGTGTGTGTTTGTGCTCAAGGGAGTGCAGAGGCGGACGGTTTTGACCTGGTCAAAGTAGGCTTGAATCACCGTAGTTGATCTCCTGGAGCTGTCGCAACTTTTCCTGGAGCCTTTGCATCAGCTTGTACTCTCCTGCCCAGCGGACGTACTCATCGTCGCCGCCTTTCAGGTCCTCGGCTGCCATTTCGGAAATGAAATGCTCCGAGGTGACGCCATATTCCTGTTCAAAAGGAGCCAATCGCTCCCTGGCTAGTTTCAGGGCGAGCCTAAGTCTGGTTACCTCGCCCTTGATAGCAGATTGAACTAAGTACAGTACTTCGCTTGTCTTTTGAGTAGGTTCAATATAGATGGTGCTCATAATTCCGTCTCCTCTCTACTTCGCAATCAACCAGTGAGTTGCCTCTCCTTGATAGTGGCAGTTCCTTCTTCATTAGAATCCATCCACTCTTTTGTCCCTGCAAGATGCCAAGGCGGTTTCGGAGCTTGGTGGTCATCTTATACAAGACATTCCACTCCATGAAATCGGCCTCATCACCTATCTGCCCGGCCTGGAACTTTTCATAGAATTCCTCTGAGCTGATTCGGTACTTCCTTTCCAGCTCTACCAAGTCTTGTTGCAAAACCTGCAAAAAGGTCGCTTCCATTGACGGGTCTCCTTTCGCCAAACAACCTAGCTTTCCAATCATGATTATACCCCATATCTCTTCTCAGTGCAAGGCTACGAAAACGGAGACCTCACCTTGCAAGACATGTGCCGGCAGCTCCTTGCCGTGGTCACTGAGCCTTTTGGGATAGCCGGATCGCGCAGGGCGCAGAAGAAACGAAGGCCACGAAAGCGTTTCGCACCTTTCGTGGCCTTTCGCTTGTCCTGAGCGTGCCTGTCCTGAGCGTAGCCGAAGGGTCGAAGGACGTGATCCGCGATCCAAACTGCCCTCTCACGGACAAGTCTCCCCCCAGTGCTTCACCACCAGCATGATGTCCACGACGTCAATGTCGTCGTCCTTGTCAAGGTCGTAGTCCTCGTTGTAGCACCCATCCCCCAACCGGCAGCGCCAGCAGCCAGCCACCTCCATGACGTCATCCACATTCACTTCACCATCGTTGTCAACGTCACCGAAGAGGACGCAAGGCGTGTTCGTGGGCGTCAGCGTGATGGTGGGCGTCTCGGTGAGCGTTGGGGTGATGGTGGGCGTGTCAGTGGGCGTTGGAGTGATGGTAGGTGTGTCGGTGGGCGTCGGGGTGATGGTGGGCGTGTCGGTAGGCGTTGGAGTGATGGTAGGTGTGTCAGTGGGTGTTGGGGTGATGGTAGGTGTGTCGGTGGGCGTTGGAGTGATGGTAGGTGTGTCGGT
>CAYMKL010000063.1:24175-38791 GCA_964390805.1 uncultured Anaerolineae bacterium
GTGTCGGTGGGCGTTGGAGTGATGGTAGGTGTGTCGGTGGGCGTCGGGGTGATGGTAGGCGTGTCGGTAGGCGTTGGGGTGATGGTCGGCGTTGGCGTAGTTGAGGCCGGGCTAAGGTCTACCTGATGCAGGTCGCGGTCGTTGCTCCACGCCAGCTCCGGGCTGGGCGTTGCCTCCGCGTCGTTGACGTAGAAGGCAATCACTTCCCCCGACCGCATCCCCGGCACCGGTGGGCTCACCGAGATGTCTTCACCGTAGACGTACATCGCTCCGTAGTTACCTGCTTCGCTCACCACGAAACAGCCAACTACGTCGCCCTTGGGGCTGCGCGCCTCGACTACGGCGCCGACGGGAGCATCGGCGTCGTCCAGCGTCACTGTGCCATAGACGATGGTGAAGAGGGGGGTGTTGGGCACTGGAGGGCAGACACCTGCTACAACCGAACGCGAACCCCCGATGCGTATCAGACCAGCGGCAATGCCGATGACGAGTGCCAAGGTCAGAGAGAACCAAAGAAAACGATGTCTGTTCATAGTTGCCACCCCGCCCGTGGCTAAAGCCGCCGGGCTCAGCATACAAAGGCCTATCGGCCTGTCAAACCCAGCCCCAACGGGGCTTCGTAGACTGAGCCAGGGGCTTGAGCGCAGCGGAGCCCCTGGCGAACGCTTGAGAAGTCAAGGTATGTTTTGTGAAAGGGCACTGACAGAAGAGGGCCATCAGCGAGATTTCAGCATCAGCGGCAGATAGACCGAATGCACCGTCGCATCAAGGTTCACTTCGTGGGGCGCTTTATCATCCTGCCAGGAGAGGACGATCGAGGCGTTCGCCGTAATCCCGTTCACCCGGAAGTCTAACAACTCGCTTTCCTGGAAACCAGGGATGGGTGGCTCAGCCGTGCCGTCCGCGCCGTACACGTGCATCAGGCCGTACTGCCCCACCTGCTCGACCACAAAGCACCCGGCTATCTCACCTCGTGGGGTCACAACGTCAATTCGGGTACCGATAGACGCGGGCTGACCGTTGATGGTGATGTAGCCATAGATCAGGGTCAGGTAGGGCGTTGGCGCGACGTCGGCGCAGGCGGTCTCTCTTGTAGACGGCTGGACGCCAAGCCCGCCGCCGCCACCTGCCGGGTATGTCAGGGTGACCGGGTTGCTGGCGTAGATCAGGTAGCCTTCGCCGGACGACATCTCCTGCAAAGTGCTGAACTCGGGCAGGGCCGGATCGTAGACCTTGTCCAGACTGAGAACCCGCTGGTAGTGGCCCTCAATGCTCTGCAACGCCTGGGTGGTGGGCAGCGTCTCCTCTGGCAGGTAGCCGATCCAGTTCCAGCCCTGGTGCAGTGGAATAGGCGTATCAGCGGCACAGGGCAAGCCCTCCACCAACAGATTGACGCTGGTGACGCCTGTCAGCCGCAGGTAATAGCCCTCCCCACAGTGCAGTTCCTTCAGTGTGTTGTAGACGTCGGGCAGGTCGGGGACGTAGACGCCGGTTTCGCCCAGCACCCGGTCGTAGCGGCCCTCAATAGAGTTCAACACCTGGTTCACCAACGGGGTCGGCGGCTCCACGCGGAAGGAGATCAGGTTCCAGTTCGGATCGAGCAGGATGGACTGGGCGCGAGTGATGCCAGCCTCAAGATCCACCGGATGGGGCGTTTTGTCGTCGTGCCACTCCAGGGGCGGGTCGGGCACAGCCAGTGCCCCGTTGACCCGGAAGGTGACCAGTTCGCCATCGCGCATGCCGGGGATCGGCGGGATAGCGGTGGGGTCTTCACCATAGATGGGCATGAAGCCGTAAAGCCCTGGAGTATCCTGTTTGACGATGAAGCAGCCCACCACATCGCCGCGTGGGCTCTCGGCGGTGACCACTGTCCCCGGCGGAGCCGGTTGGCCGGCGATGGTCACGTTGTTATAGGCAATGGTCCAGAAGGGTGTGGCAAGATCCGGGCAGGTGGCGGCGTCAATTTGCGTCTCTTCCTCCAGGGCGATCTCGTTGATCATGGCCCCCACACTGGCATTGGTGCGCACCGCGCTGACGACGATGCTCCCATCGCCCTGGTAAGCAGTCAGAGGCGCCGAGGCGGTGGCGCTGTAGTGCTGGCCGCTGACGATGGTCAATTCCGTGCCGGTGGGCTGCCCATCTATCCAAATCTGCTGGACGCGATTGTTGCCACTGCTCTGGTAGAAGCTCAGGTGCACCTGGTAGCGCTTCAGCGGGTCGAGTTCATCAAACTGGTACTGGACGTCGTTATCCAGCAGATCCACGCGGGCCGTCTGGTAGGGCAGAGAGCCCGAGGCGCTGGTGGACGAGCCGTCCAGCCATCCGTAGGGCAGGTCTCCCGTGGGGTACTGCGGGTCGTTGACAGGGCCGCTATCGGCGTAGCGGTAGTCCACGTCGTGGAGGGCGATCTCGTTGACCAGTGCGCCCAGCCCCTCATAGGCTTCCACCGTCACGCTGATGGTCCGGTCGGCGTAGAGGGCGGGGTCCAGCAGGATGGACAGGCGGTGCTCCTCCCCATCGCCCAGGTCTTCTGGCCCGCCGACGGTGATGTCGTCCACCTTCACGACCTCCTGGCGCCCGGCTCCCTGACCACACTCGTAGAGGGTCACGTCCAGGTGGTAGAAGTGACCCGATAGGAGATGGTCGAAATGGTAAACTACCCGACCGTCGGCGTCCAATCGGTAGGTCTGGTAGGGTTCGGTGCCGCAGTCGCTCAGGATGTCGGCCTGCCCCTCGTCCACGTAGCCGTAACCTTGTTCAGTGGTGTATTGCACATCGCCAGCCGCACCGCTATCGAGCAGGACAGGCCCAGCGAAGCCGATGTAGATATCCTCCCAGCTCTGGTTGTTCCCCTCGTCGAACTCGTTGACGGCGTCGTCCCGGTCGCTGACAGCGAAGAGACGGTACAGGCCGGGCGCGGTGGGCGTCCAGGTGAATTCCAGTGTAGTCTGGCTCTCACCGCCCACAGCCGACGTGCCCTCACCCAGCAGCGTCCCATCGTCGTCAGGATTGCCGTCGTAGAGGGCCAGAGCCGATGTGCCAGCATCGGTCTGGCCGGCATTGCTGATGGTCAACGTCACCGTCACCGGCTGGCCAGCCACGGGTTCGGGGTCTGACAGTTCAATGGCCGTCACGTGGAGGTCAGGGCGGGTGAGGATAGTGAGACTGGCCGTGGCCTCGTTGTTATCATCGTTCGTCTCTGCGACCCGGTTGTAGGGATCGGCGACAACGCGCACGGGCACATCGCCGGTGAAGCCCAGGGTGTTCCACTGGATGCTGGCGTCAGCCGTGCCGCCCGCCGGAATGTTCGACACGAAGGCGGCACCGATGTAGGTCTCGCCGAAACCGTCCGGCGGGGTAGCGAAGAAGCTGACGGTCAGGCCACCGGTGTCGTATCCGCTGGCGTTGTGCAAGGTGGCCTGGACGTTGACCGTGTCCCCTTCGACTGGATCGGTGGGGTTAAGCTGTATGTCTTCAGGAGCAATGGAAACGTCGCTTATCCCATCTGGCGCAGCGACCAGGTTCGTCAGGTAAAGCTGGCCCGATGTGTTTAGGCTGACTCGCAGCGGCACAGTCACCAAATCATCTGGGCCTGGGGTTGCGCCATCCATGAAGTCGTTCAGGTCGTCTGCAAAATCGCTGGTCTCCAGGGTAGTGGGTATCGCTGGTGAACCATTGTAACCCCAGTCCCAGGTGCCGTCGTTCCCCACGTCGAGATTGATCTGGACGAACGAGTTGCCAGCCTCGGCCAACCACACGTCCATCGTTGCCTCTCCATAGTGAACCTGGGGCAGTTTGACCTGTGCCGTGGCTTCACCAGCGCCACCGAACGTCATCTCGCGGCCATATTGCACCCAGTAGCGACGCCCGCCGTGGAAGTCCTCCGGCATGAAGAGCCTGATTTGATGCTGGCTGCCGGAGTCCTTTTCGATGTCGTACATCAGGATGCCGAAGTTGGCAGTGCACGTGTCCCCGGCCCCCAGGTTGCACGACACCGTGGTTGGAGTGGTGTTGACGTAGCCGTCAGGAACGCTGACGCTGACGGAGTAACTGTCCGGCGTGAGGTCGTCAAAGCTGTAGGAGCCGTCGCTGGCGGTGGTGCGTGTTTGTCCTGTGCCGTCCAGCGTGACCGTCACGCCCTCAACACCGGATTCGCCAGCATCCTGTACGCCGCTGTTGTTGGTGTCGTGGAACACCTTGCCCGAAATGGATGCCCTGGGTCGCAGGGCGAAGTTGACCGTAGTGGTACTATCCACTTCCAGCGCGATGTCCACGCTGCAGGGCGTGATGCAGTCATGCCCAGTCGGTGGGGTGACGGACACATTGCAGTTGGCAGGTGCATTGGCCGTGAGGCTGTAGCTACCATCGCTGCCGGTAACGGTCTGCCCATTGCAGCTCAAACTCACGGTCTCACCGGACAGTCCCGGCTCTTCGCCGTCCTGCGACCCGTTGCCGTTGTCGTCACGGAACACCTTGCCAGAGACGGTGCCGTAGCAGAAGTTGATCTTCGCCACGCTGGCCGACGGGTTGGTGGAGCCGGAGAAGGTGTCGCAGTACTCAATGCGGATGCGACCGTCGCCTCCATTTCCTCCCCCCCAGCTAGAATCTCCAGCTCCGCCCGTCGCCGTAATCAGGCTCGTACCTAGGGTTGCGTTAGCTGTTCTTATTAGGATTGAACCTCCAGCTCCACTGCCACCCGTGCCACCGTCGGGAATACCGGTGCCTCCATTCCCACCGTTTGCAGCAATTGCCCCTGATACCTCTATTTCCTTAGAAAGGATTACGACAATCCCTCCTCCTGATCCTCCAGAACCAGCCCCCTCACTGGGTGCACTGTTTCCGTCATTCACGCCACCACCTCCACCACCGCCAAAGACCATTCTGCTCAGATCACTGCTGCCACCGGCTGGACCACCACGACCAGCACGATTCGCATACCAGTCGCAACAACCATCTGTTCCTGCTGTTCCATTGCCACCTCCTCCACCGCCTCTTCCGTTGGACGATCCCACGATGTAACCTCCGCCACCTCCATTACCATTAGCCGACCAAGAGTCACCCCTATCACCAGAGGTTCCCTCACCCTGCTGCGCTTGGGCAGGCCAACTCGACGTATGTCTGGCAAGTCCCCCTCTAAATCCACCTCCCGTTCCCCCTGCTGCGGTTCCTTGTCCGGGGCCAATCTTACTGCCATTTCCCCCATTGACGCTGATTGTTCCGGAAACGGTGGCTTTGCCGCTTACTCGGAATGCTACAATCCCACCCGTATTTCCATCCCATGCATGTGCTGTCAGCGTACCTCCACCCTGCACCGTCACATTCCGATAATGCGGCACCCGCAGCACCTGGGCTTTGGAGTTGCCACCGACAGTGTAGGTGTGCTGCAAATTGCCCTGCAAGGTCAGCCTGCCGCTGCCGATGCTCGCAATTGTCCCAAACTCGTAATTGCCGGCGCCGGTGCCCTGCATCTGAATCACCAGCACCTCATCTCCCACGGGAAACCCTGACGTTGAAGCCACCGACACGTTTTTCTGTCCGGCACCGGCGGTACTGGTCATCCGGGTACGCACATTGTCCACGTACTTCGTCTGCCCGGAGCTCACGGTCAGGTCGCCATCGCTCCCGTCGCCAAACACACCGGACTGGTTGTTGGTATCCTGCAAGGCGTAGCCGCTATCACGCTCTGACATCTGCGTTTGCCCACCGCTCAAGCTCACGGTCACACCGGCCAGGCCTGGCTCTCCGGCATCCTGTGAACCGTTGCCGTTGTTGTCGCTGAACACCTTGCCAGAGACAGTGCCGTAGCAGCTCAGCTTCTGGGTGCTGGCTGCCGGGTTGGTAGAGCCAGAGAAGGTGTCGCAGTACTCAATGCGGATGCGGCCGACGCCGCCGTTGCCGCCGTTAAGGTTCGCGCCATTGTTGTGTGTGCCGTAGCCTCCTGCACCTCCCAACGCCCTTATACGGTTGGAGCCAACATTAATTGTGGAGCCCTTCAAGAGTATACTTCCACCGCTGCCCCCTCCACCACCGCGCCAATTGCCAGGATTGTTAGGTACTGAGCCGCCATTGAGACCGTTTGCACTGATGAGGCCATTGACAGTGATTACCGGAGCTACAATTGATACAATTCCTCCACCTGGTCCGCCTGCTGCGCTTCGGTTTGCGGATTGCGCTCCTGGTGAACCCCCACCAGAGCCATAGTACAGCGTACTCAATATAGAATTACCGTAAGTGCCTCCTCCTTCAGCACTAAAGTCTCCCCATACATCATGACCAGGTTGCCCAGAACTCCCATATCCACCACCACCGCCACCACCATCAACGTGTCCTCCAGCACCGCCACCACCATTTGGGTCCGTTGAATGTCCGCCGGATCCTGTATAGCTTTCCCCTTGATAACCATGATCAGCACCCCACACTACACGACCACCTTTATAACCCATGCCATTCACGCTGAGAGTTCCATCAATGCGGACTTCACCTTGAGCGCGAAAGGTTATAGTTCTACCTCCAAGCGGTTCAATGCGAATTGAGGATGCGCGATCATGACCGATAGCATCGTTCCCTAAATCAGAATCGCTTGACGTAAACACGCTAGAAGTCCCTTGATAGTTGTCGTGTTCATACAAAGTTGCTCGCCAAGCGCCGTGTACCGCAATGGACGAGGCAGTATCGTTGCCAATCTCGAATACATCTGTGTCCGGTTCATCCCACGTGAACCGAGTGCACCGCCCTTGGTAGTTAGGATGCTCATACAAATACGCACCGGCAGAACCATCGCAAGCATTGCCACTTCCTACAGACATTCCTGCATAGGCACCACTTTTTATCCATACGGTGGTGTATTGGGCGCCCTGTGGAATAACAAAAGGATTGGACTGACCATGCGCCTGTCCGTCTGTGCTTTCGCTAGCGACTGTACTGACCACGAGGGCTCCATCTCGTCCATCCCCAAAGTCTAAGGTCATGATGACCTTGTTCTGGCTGAAGGGGGGATATTCGCCTGAATCCGACAGTGTACCATGGTCGTGACTGTAGACCTGTTCCCCTATGGTCAATCCTGCCTCATCAGCCATTGAAGTCGCTAACCCACCACTAGCGGCAGCCTGGGCAATCTCTTTGCCAACTCCCAACGCGGTCTGCCGTGTGTCGTTGTAAACCCTGAGCGGATGAACAGTCGTGGCATCTGCGGCAATGGTGTCGTCGAATGTGACCACCTCGCGATATTGACGATCCCCCGACACAGCAACCCGCTGGTCCCAGGGGCGGTAGGGGCTCACGGCCATGGACCGCGCCGGTCCTACGTAAGGGTCAATGGTGCCCTGAACCTGAAACGTCTGCGTCGGATAGGCCGGATCGCTGGTGCGAACGAGGATCGAGCGATTGAACGAGCCAGCCGGCAGATAATGTGTGTCCAGGGTAACGTCCAGGTTTGTCGCATCTGCCGGGCTCACGCTGAAGCTGGGACTCTCCTGCAACGACGTGGGCACACCCTGAATCTCGATGTGGGCCTGGTAGGCGCCGCCGTTGTCACCGTAGCACCCACCGCAGTCGTTGGTGCCCAGGTATAGGCGTCCGCTGCTGCTCACTGTGTTCACGTAGGTACTGCCAACGAAGAACGGTGTCCCGTCACCGACCTTGGCGATCAAGCTACCTTTGGAAGCGCCGGGCAGAGCCCAACCTCCGGGCGCAGCTTCACCACTGCCGTCGGGTCCAGAACAACAGGTGGTGCCACAGTAGCATACCGTGCCGCTGGCGCGGATGCCGATGGCGTCCCCATTAGCCACGTCCAGACCGGTATCGGTCCAGGCGGGATTGCCCGGCACGTTCTGGTCGGTCCGCACCCCGGTGCCGACCACCGTGGCTTTGAGGTTCATCATGCCCGTGTTCGCCAGGGTGAAGGTGTGCTCCAGCAGCGTACCCTGAGGCACTGTGCCAAAGTCCCACGTTGTGGCGGTTTCATCGAGCGCAAACACTGGTTTGGGATCCTCCTGGAAGCTGGAGAGGGGTCGAGCCGCTGTGTCCAGGATGTTGCCCTGCCAGTCGGTGAAGAAGGCCATAACGATGTAGTCCTGCTCAGGATCGTAGGCCGGGTTGAAATCGGCAGGGTTCCAGGTCATGGGAACCACGTTGGGCCCCGTTTCCAGGGTCACGGTCGTGGCCTCCTCGCGCACCACAGTACCCTCTGGATCAATGAACTCCAGGAAGAGGTGAGCATCAACCAGGCGGGTTGCGACAGGGGCCTGGGCGATCAGGGTAGTGGTGTTGGCCTGCTCCGGGTCGAACGGCGACTGGGTAACGATCTCGACGTCGGCATCACCGTGCAACATCTTGCCGCTATGCGGAGCCAGGTTCTCGGTCGGCGTGCTCAGATGCACCGGCGTAACGAAGCGGTGGTTGCCCTGCGGGTCGTTGTAGGAGACGATGATCACCGGCTCAGTGTAAGGCTCGCGGTTGATGGTGTACTGGAAGGTATCACGGGGCGTGCGGGCCTCGACGGTGAAGGAATCGCCGTCGTAGACCTCGCCGCTATACAGGGCCAGCTTCACCCCCAGCGTCCCCACGTCCAGGAAGGTGGGTGAGGCGTAACCGTCGCCGAAGTTGAGCGTGCCGTTGGCTCCTGCGCCGTCGTCCCAGGCCAGGCTCCAGGTGTCGCTGCCCACGTCGCAGCCCAGCGGATCGCCGCAACTGGCGGTGAAGGTGTAGGTGTGGTCCTCGGCGCCGGTGTAGTAGCCGCCGACCGCCGGCACAGCATGGTCATCTTGTGTCCAGGGGTCGGGCAGCGGACTTTGTAGCAAGATACGGCTGCCAACGATGACCTGCTTCAGCGCCCGCACCCGGCCTGAACCGCCCACGGTGTTGTTGGTGATGCTTACTGAGTCGGCGGGGGCAATCATCACCGCCTCCACGCCGTAGGCGTCGTAGAGGCCGGTGTTGAGGAGCGAAAGGGTGGCCACAACCTGGTCCCCGCTGCGGATGCTGTGCACGCCGGCGATGAGTTCAGGTTTGGGATGGTCGGCGGGATCGTTGGGGTCGGTGCCCAGGCGGATCTCGGAGCGGTCGCTGTAGCCATCCAGGTCGGAGTCTTTATTGAAGCGGAAAAGGGCCACGGAGCCGGGAGTGGCAGGGGCGTCTTGGAACCCTTCGCTGCCATCGCCCATGCCATCAGTGTAGATGTTCCACCAGTCGGCTGTGGACAGTGCGTGCTTGCACCACAGGGTGGTGCCCACCCGATTGGGCTCGTTGCACCATCCTGGCGTGTCCGGGCGGTACTCTGGCGTCCAGACAGCAAGGAGGTTGCCGTCGGCGTCGGTGGTATCGGGAAAGTAGCGGGCCAGGATATCCAATACCGTCTCCTCGCCCCAGGTGGGGATGAGGTAGGTGTCAATCGCTTCATCACCGTCGTCGGTGCCGTCCTCAATAGCGACGAGCACGCCTGAGTTGACGGCGTCCTCATAGAAGAGTTCATCAATGCCGTAGGTGAAGTCCTCGACCACGATGCGCACCGGTCCCCCCAGGTCAATGGCCGCCATTTGGTTCAGGGTGAGGGAAATGCGGCGGGAGGTGTAGGTGTGCTCATCGCCCGGCATAAAGTTGTGGAACTTGCCGTCGCCGCCCAGGTCGGGGCCGACGAAATAGGTAATGGCCGGGTTGGGGTCGTCGCCGATGTAGATGTTGAAGGCCAAGTCGCCAACCTCGCGGGCGTACTCAGTGCCGGTGTTGCGGACTTTGTAGGTAAACCACAGTTCGGCAGCGTTCGAAGAGTCCACGGCTGTAGCGGTGCCCCAAGACTCTTCACTAGAGAAGGCTTCGCCATTAGTGATGGTGTGTTCCTCATATTGCTCGGTTGTTGTAGTTCGAGAGCCGCCCCAAGAACGCCCCTGGGTATTTGTTGTAGTTCGTACTGGTGCTGCCAGGATATTAGCAATCTCATACAGACGGGTGCTGATGAGCTCACCGGTTTGCAGATATGCGTAGCGCGTACCATCAAGAGCCCGGACTATGCCCTTTGTATCGAAGTTCTGATTCAGTGTGACTTCTACCTGATTGTCTAACTGGACCTCATTTTGCAGCCTAACGTCAACGCTCTGGTATTGATTCATGTGAGTGATTTGCTGTGCTTGATCTGGGGCAAATGCATCGCCAATATCCTGAAAGCCATCGACCACTGCCGCAACTCCCCCCACTGCTGTTCCTGCGCAGACTGCTCCGCCTGGGATGGAAAGAGCCCCTACACTGTAGACAGTGCCAATAGCTGCTGCAGTACAAGTAGTTACTGGCGCAACTACACCACCAACAACCTTTGCTGTACCAAGAGCAAACTTTCCCAACCGCCCCCAGAATCCACTGATTGTGCTTTGCGAATTGCCTAGAAAAGTCGTCAATGCTCTAGTTGTTGGCACTCTCTGCTGAAGAGACTCCGAGACTTCTTGCCACTCATTCCACGTCTCCGTATTTGCCACGCTCGTGCTTGTCCCCTCCATCTTCGCCGTGCTGTACGAGCGCTCGGCGCCTTCGCCGATGGTGTGGTCGGTCGTCACCATTGTCACCGTCTCCACGTGCAGCGACGACTCTACCACGTCAATCTCCGGCACAGGGAAAGCCGCCACCAGCGGGTGGTCGCCGGGAGCCTCCACCCATGAGGGCATCTCGGCGAAGATAACGCCCCAGTCCTCGTTGCGTGGCAAGGCCCCGTAACCACAGTAGCCGCCGCTGCCGGGGCAGTAGGTGTTGCCAAACAATTCCTGTCCGTCGTCAAACTTGTCCCGGTCGGTGGACTCCCGGTTCATGTTCAGCCCCAACTCCCACCGCTCGGCTAGGTCCGGGATGGAGTCCTGGTCGTCGTCGTAGCAGCCGGTGTGATCCGGCGGCCAGCCGACGAAGGGCTTGCCAGTGGATGGGTAGCTGCCCCGCAGGTTGCCCAGCCAGTCCTTGGCAGCCTGCACCTCGTCGCCGTCGTTGGTGCCATCACCGTCGGAGTCGGGGTTCAGTGGGTCGGTGCACCACCATTCTTCCTGGGTGTTGGTCAGGCCGTCGGCGTCGTCGTCCACGCTGGATAGGGTGGTCAGGCCGGCTTTAAGCTCGGGGGTGAGGATAACCGCGGATTTGCGGAAAGACACGGATGGGTCAAGCCTGCGATCCGCGCTTTTCTGCTGATCCGCGGCTCTCTCCGCCAGCAACGGCCGCAGGCTGGCCGCCAGCCACGGCTTGGCCTGGGCATGGGCAGTCACCAGCATTCCCAGTTCGTCTGTGCCCTGCGGCTCGAAGCGCAGGCGGGCCAGGGTTTCCAACTGGTCGGCGTCGGCCAGGATAACCGCGGATTGCCAGAAAGACGCGGATTGGGCACTCTCATTATCCGCGTCTTTCTGCTGATCCGCGGTTCTCAACACCACCACCCCCAGCTTCTCCAACCGCGCCCAATCGGCCGGCGTGCGCACAGTCACCTGGGTGCGGTAGAGGCCGGACGAGGTGGGCAACGCCTCTACCTCTCCAGCCAGCTCCCTTGCCGAGCCTCCCGACGGAACCAGCATACCCATTATCAAAATCGCGGCCACAAGTCTTTGCATTGCGTTCTTGAACATCTTACCCTCCTTATGAGTTAGCAACTCACGAGCGAGAAAAAAACACCAGCCGTGGGGCACGCAAGAGCGCAGCCGTGGCTGGCGTCGGGTTCAGGGATGATGTTTGCTGTGTCAGGCTGCGTCGTGTAGGCTGAGTTCCAGCGCCCCGCTAACTACAGCTATTTTAGCACAGTTTGGCCCCCTGTCAAATCACAGACAGATATGCCAGCCTCAGGGCACGGACTTGGCAGCAACGGATAGCAAACAGATAAGCGGATGGGGACCCTCGCCAGCTCATCTGTTTATCCGCTGCCTATCCGATGCGGTTGAGCAAGAGCGTTGCCAGCCCGGGACTCAGGTGGGAGCGGGACGCAGATTCAACTCCATCCAGACCAAGAACTGCTGGCACGTCATCTCCTCGGTAAGTTCGAGCTTTGTCTTGTTCTCCAGATGCAGATGGGAAATGGGCTCGTAGCGATGCTGCTTCCAGTCGGCCCCGTAGCAGAGCCGAATGGCCGACAAATCAGCATGATTGTTGAAGAGTGAAATCAACTCGTCAAAATGCGTTGCAATTCCTGTGTCCAATCCTGGACTCCTTTATGACAAAACTCCCAGTGGGCTACGTCAGGCTCCCAGGTTGGTTGCTCACGATGCAGGCGTTCCACGAAGTCGGGATCACTGCTGATCCTTTCCCTGAAGACTTCGTAACTACAGCCGTATTCCTCTTCCCACCGCCGGTCCTCGGCCCGCGGTGAAGCAATCTTATCGCTGATCCGCTCTACGGTGTGCCGGCGGATGGCAGCTTCTACCTCCTCGCCCACATCTCCCAGGGAATGTAACGTTTCCAGATAGATTTCTCGGATCGCTATGCTCGCCACGGTTCACCTCCGTCAGCCAATGCCAAAAGAGTGGCCATCCTTTCAGTATCGGCAAACACCTCGTCGTAGATGTCAGGGACTATGCGGTACTCTGGCTCCACCTTTTACCATTCTATCACTTTTTCGCTCACCTGTCAAGAGGATTTGAGCGTCGGGCTCCAGGACCCGGTGCACCACCACTGCTCCGGGTGTTGGTCAGGCTGTCACCGTCGTCGCCCACGCTGGTTGGGGTGGCCAGGCCGGCTTTGAGCTCGGGAGTGAGAACAGGATGCGCGGGATTCACGGATTGGCTCCGTGCACGATCCGCTAACTCTTCTCAACCGACGAAGGTCGCGTCAATTGACCTGGCTGATTTTCTATGCTATAATCAGTGCTGATGAACACATTCGGAAAGGTGAATGAAAGATGAACACAGGACAAGCTATCAAGCAAAGAGTTTACCAGGGCATTGACGGGTTGCCCTCCGAGAGCTTCGAGGAACTTTCCCACTTTCTCGACTTCCTCAAGTTCAAATACCAGGTTCAACAGCCCCGAAAAGTCGTGGCTCTGGGCGGACTGTGGAAGCACCTGGATTTTGACGTGACGGATGCAGAGGTGCGGGCCTTGCGGCAGCGAGTGACGGCGCAGCTTCTGCGGAAGGTGTAGGTAGCATGGAATATCTGGCTGACACCGTCGCTATGGATCATTTAACACAACCCAGTCAACGTCTCTACTTCTTCTGGGACTACGAAATCAGCGATGAGGAAATTCGCCGCATCCTGCGTGACGGTGCTCCATCCGAGAAGGCCTGGGTGATCAGCCGCATCCTGGAATATGCTAAATGGGACGACATCTGGCGCTATCTGACGCTGGCGGATATCCGCGAACATTTCGCCAACCTTCACTTTCGGCGGCCGCAGGATCGAGAACTGTGGGCCTATGCCCTGGACAGGTGGATGCGGCATGACTAGCCAGTGGCTCACACCCTTGCAGGCGGCTCTCCTCACGCGCTTCTTCGCCACCGATACCGGCCAACTCTTCTTTCTGACCGGCGGCACGGCTTTGGCCGCCTACCACTTGCACCATCGCCTGAGCGTGGACCTGGACCTGTTCACGCTGGACGATCTGGCCCTGCGAGAGACCGACGTGCTGATCCCCCAACTGGCTGCTGACCTGGGGTGTCGTATCGGTCGGGCACGACGGACGGAGCACTTTCGTCAGTTTCTCCTCGAGCCTGAGGCCGGAGAATCCCTGCAGATAGACCTGGTGCGGGACTTTGGGCCCCAGTACGGTGAGCACATCAAAATGGGTGACATTGTCGTAGACAGCCTGGAGAACATTGGAGTCAACAAACTCACCGCTATCCTGGGGCGCACCGAGCCCAAGGACTTCGTAGACCTGTATTTCATCCTACGTGCCGGCTACGATTTCGATGACTTGCTGGCGAAGGCTCAGGAGAAGGACCTTGGCTTGCAGCCCTTTTTTATGGCTGGGACATTGCTGCAGGTTCGCAACTTCCGTCACTTGCCAGCCACCACTCCCCCCCTCACGCTCCCCGAACTTCAGGATTTCATCATCTCCCTGGCCAACCTCCTGCTCGACCGCTCACGCCCACCGGAGAACTGAGATAATAGCCCCTGAGCCCTCTTTCCCACCCCACCAGCCTCACGCTGGTTAGCACAGAACTTCACCGACAGCACGCCCCTGCTGTCTCCAGGCAGTTCCTCTCCTCAATGCGGAAACCTCCTTAACACCACCTCGCACAAACCCAGCCGCACCGAATCCCTGTGTGCGGTAGGGGTGATCACCTGTTGTACAATGTGAGCTTGAAACCAGTGGTGGTGGGACGTTGAGCATTCGCTGTAACCGTGAAAACGTTGTCCCACCCTGGCGGATATCCACCGCCTATGACGTGATAGCCCACGAAGTTGGCGATGACGATGGGGGTATTAAGGAAAAGGATGATTCACATAATATTGGGGAGGGTGCAATTGCCTTGCACACAAAAACGCCAGCCTCAGGGCACGCAAGGGTGCGGCCGTGGCTGGCGTCGAGGTTGGGGGTTGTGTTGGCTGTGTTGGCCTGGCACCAAAGGTGAGCTCTTGCGCCCTATCTCGGCCAAATCCTTGGATTGAGCTTGTCGAAATCCTTGGATTGAGCTTGTCGAAATCCTTGGATTGAGCTTGTCGAAATCCTTG
>CAYMKL010000064.1:0-38711 GCA_964390805.1 uncultured Anaerolineae bacterium
GCTGGCCCCCTGAAACCCTCAAGGAGCTTCTCCCAAGCGGGTAACGCTCCCCTTTGGCTTGTTTGATTCCGGTACGAAAAGTGGTATAATAGTCAGTGGAGAGCAGCAGGGAGAGTTGCTTGCCAAGACAGAGGACTGAAGCTCTAGTTAGCGTGGACCGATGGGAGGTTGAGATGTCAAAAGAGTTCAGTCTGACGATAGAGCAAGATGAAGAAGGCCATCTGGTCGCCATTGTGCCCGAGCTCCAGGGCTATCGCATTGAGGCCGAGTCCCTTGAGGAATTGATGAGCAAGGTAAAAGAGGCTCTTGAGTTGTACTTGAAACCAGAAGAAGAGTGATAGCCCACTGCGGCTCGCTGGCAGGCTTCGTCGTGAGCCTTCGGCGTGAGCTCAGTCGAACGCTCAGTCGAACGGCAGCGGCAAGAACGCCGGCCAGGAGCAGTCTACCCTGAACATTGTTCAGGCTGGCTGCTGATCGGAGCTTCGCGGCCAAGTCTACACCGCAAGATGAAACCCACGAGAGGTCTTCGTGGGTTTTTGCATCTCTAGCACCTGCATGATCCCACCAGTCACGTCGGTGATGGACTGAGCCTGGCGGAAGGATCCCGCCCCAGGGCCCACGACCAGGAGGGGCACGGGATTGGTGCTATGCAGGCGCGCCCCGATCTCCTCCAGGTTGCCGTGGTCGCTGCTCATGACGACGGTGGCCGTTGGCCCGATCTTCGCCAGCAGGCCGGCGAAGAAGCGGTCCAGCATGTCGAGGATTTCCAGTGCTAACTCAAGGTCCCTCCGATGGCCAACCACATCGGGCAAGAACGACTCGTAGAGCACCAGGGCGTAGTTGCGGCTGAGGCGAGCCAGGCGCTGGCCGGCTACCTCCGGTTCGATGATAGGCGCCGCCACATGCAGGTGCCCAGCCAGGTAGAAGTTGGTGATGTCCCAGTACACGGCCTCGCCCCGGTTCAAATCCTCCAGGGTGCGAAAGGGCAGTCCAGCGGCCAAGACGCTGAGGGTGGTGGCTGAATGTCTGCGTTTCCGCTCTCTCACCAACTGGAAGTACTGGGGGGTGTAGGCGTTGGCGAAGGTGGCTCGGTAGCCCCGTTCGGTGGCCCTCTTGAGGATATTGTGGTCGTTGATGACCTCGATGAGTGGGCCGGTGGGGTAGGCGCCCACGTGTCGGCCCACCAACTGTGGCGCGTTGACCCCTGTGAAAAGGGCTGTCTGGCCAGTCGCGCTCTGGGGCAAGCCTGGCACACCCAGGAGGGCGTCAATGCCTTTGAACAGCAGGCCCGGCCGATTCACGTTCCTCCCCGCTATCAGCGGCCCGCCCAATAGCCGGCGCAAGTTAGGCATGGGGGCCAGCCAGAGGGGGTTGGTCTCATCGGCTGGCCCCAGGCCCAGGCCATCCAGAAAGACGAAGATCACCGCAGGAGACTGAACACTCACAGCTTGTAGCCGATCATGCGCAGGAAGTCTTTGCGCCAGGCGATGTCCTCCTCGCCCTCGATGCCCTTGCTGCGAAGTCCATCTATGACCCCCAGGATGCCGCGGCCTTGCTCCGTCTCAGCGACGACCACCTCCACCGGGTTGGCCGTAGCGCAGAAGATGCGGCACACCTCGGGCACGTTCTTGATGGCGTTGAGGAAGTTGATGGGGTAGGCGTCGCGCATGAAGACGATGAAGCTGTGGCCAGCGGACAGCGCGAAGGCGTTCTGTTTGGCCAGCTCCAGCAGCTCCTCGTCGGTGCCGCTGGCCCGCACCAGGCAGGCCCCCGACGACTCGCAGAAGCCCAGCCCGAACTTAGCGCCCGGCACCGAGGTGACCATCACCTCGTGGATGTCCTCCACGGTCTTGATGAAGTGAGATTGGCCCAGGATCATGTTGATGTCCTCAGGCTTCTCGATCTTGACAGTTTTCAGTTCCATAGCTATTCCTCCTGTTTTGGTTAAAAGTCAACGAGTCAATGGGGTAATCGGTACTTCGTAAACTCGTTACTCGTAGACTCGTTGCCTTGTTACTCGTCGGGTACCACTTCCCAGAAATCCAACTCCGACCTTCGCCTCTCGATCTCCTCATCGGGCAGACGGACGTAGGTGCCGTGGCCTTCGACGGCGATGGTGCCGTCGGCCAGGCGCAGCTCTCCCCTGGCCTCAAAGGACCGGGATCGCAAGCGGATCATCTCTCCGGTTATGGTCAACTGTTCCCCCAATGGCACAGGCTGGCGGAATTTGAGCTCCAGCTTGGCGGTCACCGCCCAGATGTCTAATGACGTGACCACGCGCCCGATGGCCTCGTCCATCAGGGCAGTGATGATCCCACCGTGCACGAAGCCAGGGTAGCCCTGGTGCTCCTGGCGGGGTGTGAACTTGACCATCACCCGCCCGTCATCATCGTCATAGAAGAAGGCTTTCAGCCCGATGGGATTCTCCATCCCGCACACGAAACACATGCGGGAATTGGGTTGCTTTTGCATCATCCGCCTCCGCACGATTTCAGTATCCTCTTCGCCTCCTCCAGCGCTGGCTTGTAGCAATGGGGCGGCCCGTCGCACCACGCTCGCTCCTTGGCAATCTCCGCGTGTTTCCGCGCCTCTTCGCGCTCCCCCTGCTCCAGCGCCACGTGAGCGAGGAAGTTGTGGATGTCCGCCTGCTTCAGCCGGTACTCGCACCGGTCGGCGATGTCCAGCGCCTCCCGTGTCAACTCCAACGTTTCCTCTCGCAACCTCGTTGACTCGTCACTCATTACTTCGCTGCCTTGTGCCCGCGCCCACCGCAGCCGGGCTGTCTCCAGCAGGATGTCTGGCTCGTGGTCCACCATGTTGATGCGCCGGCAGCGGGTCAGCGCCTCGGCGAGATGCTTTTCCGCTTGGGGCAGGTGATCCAGCGCCCGATGCGCCGCCCCCAGCAGCCATTCAGCCCGGATGATATCGCGCTCAACCACTTGCGTTCCGTAGTGACCCCGTATGGCTAGCTCCAGAGCTTGAACAGCAGCGGAGTGCGCTTGCTCCCGTCGGCCGTCGAAGATGGCGGCGATGCATCGATAGGCCTGAGCTAGCCCCATTCCACCATAGTCGTTGTCTGCGTGCCACCGCTCCCGAGCCGTTGCTAAATGCTCTTCCGCTTTTGCGAAGCCGCCTTGGTAAACCAGCAGTCGGCCCAGTTCCTGGTGGCCAATGGCTTCCAGGAACTCATCCTTGATCTCGCTGCACAGTTCGATTACACACCGCAGGCTTTGCTCTGCCGCCGCCAGTTCGCCAAGCGGAAGATAGGCAACCGATTCGACCGCCACCAGACCACGGGCGAGATTTGTCTTGTCGCCCTGCCTTTCCATAATCCTGGTCGCTGCCTCGTAGAGAGGCACGGCGCGGCGTGGCTGGCCAGAGACGCTATAGTCTGCAGCTAAGTCACTCAGCGTCACGGCCTGAGCGTGCTCATTCTTCAGGCGCGGGATATGATCCTCGCCGTCGGGGAAGAGAGCGCGCAGGAGTTCGATTTCAGTTTGGTAGACGCCGAAACGGTAGAAGAGCGAGTCCCGCAGCCTATGATAGTACAAATCCATCGCTTCGTCATACCGCCCGGCGCGGACGGTGTGATGATAGAGTTCGATGACCGGGGCCAGGTCGGTAACCGATTCGACTCGCTCAGTATTGACCGCATCTGCCAGCGGGCGGAAGTAATCCATCAGCTGGGCGTGAGTGTCGAGCTTGTCTTCCAATCGCCCGTAGACGTATCGGCGCACAACGGGGTGGAAATCCAGAGTTCGCTGCTCTCGATCCCGTAGCACCCAGCGGTCTTCCTCCAAGCGCCGTAGGTTGGCCGATAACTCGGCATCTGGCCAGTTGCCCGCCAGGAACCGGGTTACTTCTATCGTAGCCTTCCCTCTTGGCGCGGCTAACGCGCTGAGAAACTGCGCCAGCGCTGGTGGCAGCGTCTCGTAGGCCTGTTGCAGGATGTGGTGCTGACGCGCCTTGAGGTCGGGCATCACGTCGTAGCGCGGGGCCTGACGGATGTCATCGGGTTGGTCGATGTCGTAATGTAGGACCTCGACCAGTTTCGATAGGCTCAGTGCGTGGAAGCCGTACACCGCGGCCACCTCCCGTAGCTCGCGACTCGTTCCCTTGATCCCGCTGGCCCGCAGGTAAGCCTCTGCATCGGCGGGCTCCAGCCCTAGCAGATCCATAGGTAGCCAGCCCTCCAGCCCATCTAGCTCTTCGGGTACAAGGCGGCTAGTGAGAAGGACCTTACTGGCACCGCCGGCCACCAGCGAGCGCAGGAACCGAGCCGTCGTCCACTCGATGCATCGCCGTTCGCCGGTCTTCAACTCCTCCGCCGTTTGTTCCGGAAGAAGCGCCGCCTCCGCCGAAGCATAGGCACACAGCAGCCGCTCGAAGCCATCCAGCACTAGCAGCAGGCGCTCGCTAAAGAGACGCTGTGTAAGCGCTGTCAGGGGGTCGCTGATGGCAGACACGGCGAGGTAGACGCTGAGATCCTCGAGGAAATGCTGGAAGCTGATCTCTCCTTCGTAGAACGACCACTGAAAGATGCCACTCAACCCAAAGGCTTCTTGCTCAGGCACCGCCCGCCTCTGCAGCCAAGCCCACGCCAGGCTCGATTTTCCCATCCCGCCCATGGCTACAAGACAGCACATCGATAGGCCGTCGTCGTCCTTCAGCCAGGCATCGAGCTGGTCCATCTCAGCCTGGCGGCCTGTCCAGTGCTTTGGCATGGGGTAGGGGTGGGCGAGGTAGGGTCGGGGGGGCAGTGGGGTCAGGCGGGTGCCAGACACGGCGACAGCCTGTGGCAGATTGACCTTGTCGTTGATGGCGTCAATGATGCGGCCAAGCTGTTTCTCCCACTTGTCGGAGTTGGTGAAGTCGGCGTGGGTGAAGATGGAGACGCGCTTTGGCGGCTTGCACTGCTGTAGCATCAGTGGCAGCATTCGCCGTTGCAAGCCGATGGGGTCATCGGTTTGCATTAGTAGCGCCTCGAAGTTAGTCCACTCGCTTTCGACCCAGTTCGGTGTCAGCACCAGCAAAGTCTTGCGGCTCTGTTCAACAGCGCGTTCCATGTTGGTCAAGCTGGGTACGCCGATGTCGAAACTCTCCCGGTCGATGCAGATGCGTAGACTAGCCGCTCTTAGGCGCGGCACGAGCCAGTTCCACACCCACTCGCCCTCACGGTCGCTGTAGCTGATAAAGACATCGTAGAGGAAAGCAGTCTTCATCATGACCTCCTGTTCAATCCGGCTGCTTCACCCCCTAACCCTCCCGCACGTCCAGAACCTGCCGGAGAGTGCGCTTACTCCGGAACCTCCAACACCGCCGCGCCGCGCACCCGCCTATCCTTCAGCCGCTGCAAGACGCGATTCGCCTCGGCCAGGGGGTACGCCTCGACTTCGGTGTGGATGGGGATCTGGGCCGCCAGTTGCAGCAGCTCTTCCGCATCCTGGCGCGCCATGTTGGCCACGCTGCGCAGAGTGCGCTCGTGGTAGATGAGGCTGTACTTCATCTCCGGGATGGGGCTCAGGTGAATGGCGTTGATGGCCACTGTGCCCCCCTTGCGCAGCACCCGCAGTGCCTCCAACACGATCCAGCCGGCCGGAGCGAAAGTGATGGCGCTGTCTAGGAGAGCCGGCGGTTCGTCCCTGGCGTCTCCCACCCACGCTGCGCCCAGCTCTCGTGCGTGCTGCTTATGCTCCTCGCTGCGGGTGAAGACGAACACCTCACACCCCCAGTGACGGGCCACCTGGATGGTCACGTGGGCCGAGGCGCCGAAGCCGTACAGCCCCAAGCGCTGCCCGGGCTGGATTTCGCTCAGCCGCAGGGAGCGGTAGCCGATGACGCCGGCACACAGCAGGGGAGCCGCCTGCAGGTCGGGGAATCCGGAGGGGATGGGGTAGGAGAAGGCGGCGGGGACGACGGTGTACTGGGCGTAGCCGCCGTCGGCGTGGAGCCCGGTGAAGCGAGCTTCGTCGCACAGGTTCTCCAGCCCGCGTTGGCAGAAGTCACACTGTCCACAACTGGAGTAGAGCCAGGCCACGCCAACGCGATCCCCCAGGCGGAAGCGGGTCACGTGGTCCCCCAGTTGATCCACCACCCCCACGATCTGGTGGCCGGGGATGACCGGCAGCCTGGGCAGGGCCAGCTCGCCCTCCATGGTGTGCAGGTCGGTGTGGCAGACGCCGCAGGCCCGGACTTTGATTCGGATTTCATCTGGGCCCGGCGTCGGGTCCGGCACCTCCACTGCCTCCAGTGGGTGCTCATCAATCGGTCGAGCTTCTCTTAGGACCATAGCCTTCATGGAAGAAACCTCCTCACATCGCCGAGTAGTAGTTCATTGCCCACGGCAATGATCTCTACAGTGGTCATGTGCCTTCTCTGATGGCGGCGCGCCCTCTGGCGATAAGCTCGCTCAAAACCTGCAGCAGGCTATAGAAGTTGAGGGCCCAGCCGAGGCCAAGAACCCGATCAGTGAAGATGCGAGGCTCGTCGGGATTCCAGTAGGCCTCCTGAACCCGCTCCAGGGTGGGCGGACGGAAATCATAGGGCACAAGCCCAGCAACCCGCCCGTACCAGGTGCGCTCCTCGGGCGGTTTCTGCAGCTCCTGGCAAACCGCCGCGGCAATCAGGCCCATGCTGACCCCCATAATGAATCGCCGAAACCTCTTCATCACTCTCCTCCTTGTGCTCAGATGTCTCAATGCTTCCAGCCAATTTTATCCCGTATCCGCCGAATAGTCAAGATCAGTATCCAAATACCCAATATCCAATATCCAGCAACACTGCTTCTTGCTCTTTGCGCTCAGTGATGGTATAATCGTTTGACGGAGCGAATCAGGGCGCTTCAGCACGGATCGGTTCAATCCAGTCCGTTGTTCCGTATTGAGGTCGAATCATGAAGGTGAAACTATTCACTACACTGAGGCAGCTTGTTGGGGCGAAGGAAATCGAGGTGGGTCTGTCAGGCGGTGACACGGTGGCGAGTGTCCTGGCCAGGCTCGCGGCCGACTATCCCGCCCTGGGGGAGCACATTTTCGATGACGAGGGCAACCTTGAGGCTTATATCAATGTATTCGTCAGCGGGCGAAGCATGAGGTTCTTAGACGGCCTGAACACCAGTCTCAGCGAAAGCGACGTGCTGGCCATTTTCCCACCAGTGGCCGGCGGCTGACAATGCCTGGCTGAACGTAAAACGGCGGTTGTAGATCATTCCCTTCGACAGGGCTCAGAGCAAGGTTTACAACCGCCGCCTTTTGTGCTGGGTGATAAGTTCGCTTCAGCTTCTCAGAATATACTTGATGCCTCGGTAGCCGCCGATATCCTGGATCTTGGCGAAGATAGCCCTCTTGATGTTGTCGGCCCGATCTGGGTCCTGGTCGGCGTCGGCCTTCATCTTATCTAGCCAGTCCACAACAGCCTGCTTGTTTTCAATGTTCTTGGGCGTGATGTAGTCTTTGGCCTTGTCCACGATCCTATCCATAGGCAGGGCCCGGAAGTCGGTCAGTAGCCGAGAACCTCGCTCTTCGATGGACTTGTCTACGCCGGGGAGGAGCAGCTTGCTCACCTGTTGATAGACTACCTCAAAGCCCACGGAGATGTTCTCGGCAGGGGTCTGACCCTTGATGGTGAAAACCTTGGTGTGCATGACTAGAGGATAGCCCAGAACTACCCCTATCCAGGCCAGGAGGCCAAGCTCAACACGGTCCGTCAGGTAGAGGACATAAGTGATCAGGGCGGCGATGACTACATTGACTAAGTAAAGAACCACCACTTCCGGGGTGGTTATCGCCTCATAGGGCTCCTTGGTCTCAGAAATGACGTCCAGCATGAACAGAACAGCGCTAATCAGTCCTGCTGATAGACAGAAAAACACTATCGAGATCATGGGGCACCTCGCACTTTCTCAACCAGCGGCAGTATGGTCATCATCTCCTGCCCCTGGTCGCTGAGGCCGAAGTATTGCTCCTCCTCAGAAACGAAGATTTCCCTCTTCTTCTTGGCCAACTGGACGTTAGTGACCAGGCCCTCCTCCTGCAACTGGTTGAGCTTGTCACAGGCAGCATCGGGACTAATGAGGAGTCGCCCGGCCAGCCTGATGGCCGATAATCCGCCAAAGTCACCTATCTCCTTGAGAATAGCGATATCCTCATCCGAAAGCTCCATCGCTTTGTCGAACAGCTCCTTGACCTCCTCAGATGTCTTGATCGCCATTTTACCCTCCTCTACTTGTGATGACCTCTGAACATTCCCTGTATTTCATACGAAACTGACATAATTTTATACGAATTTCGCGATTTTGTCAATAATCCTGGGCTTTCTCCTCGCCCCTGAGCACTCGGAGAGCTCCCTGCGCCATAGCCAGCATCTCATCCTCGCCGGGGTAGATCATCACCACAGCGATCCACTCCACGCGCTCCACGATCCAACTTACCAGCATCTCCGAGCGGGCCATCCCTCCTGTTAAGACGATGGCGTCCACGTCGCCCTTGAGCACGGTGGCCATGAGGCCAATCTCCTTGGCGATTTGATAGGCCATGGCCTCGTAGATCAGCCTGGCGTGCTCGTCACCCGCCTCGATGCGCCGTTCCACCTGGCGGGCATCGTTTGTGCCCAGGTGGGCCACCAGCCCCCCGCGCCCGGCGATCTTCTTGATCATCTCCTCGTAGGTGTAGTGAGTCTCATCGTAAGGGGGGATCGAGTAGGCCAGGCGCAGCACATCGCCCACCGGCAACCCCCCTGCTCGCTCTGGGGCAAAGGGGCCCGTGCCGTCCAAGGCCTGGTTGACGTCCACCATTCGCCCCCGCCGGTGGGCGGTGACGGAGATGCCCCCGCCCAGGTGAGCCACCACCAGGTTGACCTCGTCGTAGCGCTTGCCCAGCTCCCTGGCTGCCCGCCGCGCTGCCGCTTTGAGGTTGAGGGCGTGGGAGAGGCTCCGCCGCTCGATCTCTGGCAGGCCAGAGATGCGGGCAATCTCGTCGAACTCGTCCACGCAGACCGGATCCACGATGAAGGCGGGGATGCCGGCTCGTCGAGCGATCTCATCGGCGATGAGGGCTCCCAGGTTGGAGGCGTGCTCCCTCTCCTTGGGGCGGCGCAGCCCTTCGTCAGGCTCAGGACGCAGCTCGTTGAGCATCCTCTCGTTAACCCGATAGGTGCTGCTGGGGATGGGCCTGAGGATGCCGCCTCGTCCCACCACTGCCTCCAGAGAGTCCAGCCCGACCTCTCGCTCATCCAGAAGGCTGAGCACGGCGTCACGGCGAAAGGCATATTGGTCGGCGATGCGGGGGAAGGCGGCGACTTCCTCAGCCGAATGGGGAATCGTCTCCACGAAGAGGGGGTGCTCGTCCTCGTAGAGAGCGACCTTGGTGGAGGTGGAGCCGGGGTTGATGGTTAGAACGCGGTGCATTTGTCACTACTCGGTGGAGAAACCAGGTTTTTCCTTGCCTGAATGGACAAAGCGTCCCTTTCAGGGCTCCATGTGGTGCGAGAGAGCCATGCCTTTAGCCAAAAACCTGGTTTCTGAAGTGGTTTACCTATCGAAATAGATGCTCTTGCCCGTGGCGGAGAGGGGGATGCCCATCACGTAGTCGGCGTCAATGAGGCCCATCTCACGGGCCACCACTCCGGCGCGATACATGATGCGGTTGTCCACGTTGAGCAGGCTGGCCGTCTTCACGGCGGAGCCAAGGGCGATGCCCATGTCCAGCAGCCGGTAGGCGCACTGGGGCCCCTTGAACTCGCCCTCGTGGGTGTTTGGCTTTAGGCATCGGTCGAAGCCACAGGCTCCGCAGTTGAGGCCCACTGGCCTGGCGTCCTTTAGGCCGATTAAGAGCAGGGCGTCGGAGTCCCGCACGTTGGCCCCGTCGCGGTCGAAGTCCTTTTTGCCCGTTCGCTCCCCGAATTCGACCATCTTCTCGGCCAGAGCCTGGACATTGTCACCTTCGATGATTTCGGTGACAACGAAATCCTTACCCGCCGCCTTGGGGGCCGTGCGGGCCGAAATGGCCATTAACTCGGCGACTGTTCTTAACGTGTTCATGATGCTTGTCTCCTTTCAAACTGTAGTTGACACTCTATCAATACTCTGCTAAACTAACCTCAGACCAGAAGTCACAGAAAGGGGCTTAGACAACATGACTGAGATCGCAAACCAGGCGGTGATCGCTTTCTGCGCGTTGCTCGTAGTTTGGTACGTCGTGGGCTGGCAGATGAACCGCAGGCGTGGGGAGCTTCTTCTGGAGTGGATCCTCCAGGGTCTGCGGGCCTTTGGCGATCAGATCACCGTCAGTCGGCTGGGCACGTCGGGGTTCCAGGTGAAGGTGGGAAAAGCGCAAGCCCCGTTCAAAAACATGGAGGCAACTATCCTACTGCAGCCCAGGGAGATATTCCTGCTCTGGATACTCGATCTGCTGCGGGGAAGGACAGACCACCTGGTTCTCAAAGGGGCTCTGCGGGCCTGGCCACGGGGTGAGGTCGAAGTGATAAAGAGGGGGCGCCTGGCCGGACGAGAGCTGGAAGGACTTGACGAGGAAGCCTGGACTCGTCAGGAGACAGCCGGTGGCCTGGTGATAGCCTGTCGAGGCAAGAAAGGCCAGCAGCAGGTGGAAGCCATCTCGCCCTTGCTGGCGGGCCTCAGCCCTAGACTGCTGAGGTTATCGCTCAGCAAGAAGAGCCCGCACTTTCTGGTGAGCCTTTCCCTGGCTGGATTGGATGGACAATCAGCGCTCCTTTTGCTGTCCTCTCTGCAGGCACTGGCCCAGATTGTTTCCCCTGGTGGCCGCTAGGCTTCACCTTCTCCTGCCTCTTTGCTAGCCATGCTCCCTGTGGACCGCCTTTTCTCCAGTGCTACCTGGGCGTACCGGGCGTAGGGAGACAGGGGCCAGGCGTCAATGGTCTCGTTGAACTCGCGCACGGCCCGACTTTCGTTACCTAGCCGCAGGTAGGCCACCCCCAGGTTGTAATGACAGGCAGATTCATGTTTGGGTTGCAGGTGATCCCCTCCTTTCTCCACTACGCCTTCCAGGATACGAACAGCCTCCTCCAGAGCTCCTATCCGCACCAGCACAGCGCCGTAGCTGATGAGAGCGATCAGACGGGCGGGGAAATCGGGTCCCAGCCGCAGAGCCAGCCGGTAAACGGACAGGGCTGCCTGGTGGCGTCCCCTGGAAGTGAGCAGGTTCCCCAGATCAATCAGCACCCGACAGCGCATGACAATCAGATAAAGAAAGATCAGGAAGAGGACGGGATCCAGGCGAAAGCCGATCAACAGGGAAGCTCCGATGCTCAGGGCGGTGATAACCAGCACCTCCGCGGCAAGCTGAAGGGAAAGCCCCTCCCTTCTCAGCAGTGGCAGGCCACCAAAGATCAATATAAACAGCAAAGCTTCCAGAAGGATGAGCAAATGGAGGTTCATGGTCAGTCCTTAAACTCAAGCCCCTGCCGCCCTTCATCCCCCCCAGAGTTGGGGGGGGGGAAAGAGGGGGGCGGGGGCTTCTTCGCTCTCAGCCAAACGCGGCCCGAGCTGTTCGATCCAGCATTTGGATGCCTCGCACCTCTGTCTCAAACAGGGGTACAATAGCTCGGACATCGGGGAAGCTGCGCCAGATTTCTTCCATGTACTCTTCTTGCATTTTCAAACGGTTTTTCACGAACTCCGGCGAGTCCTCCTCTACCGTAGTCTCCTCAATCTTCATATTCACCACCACGCCGCCCACAGGAATGCCGAAGTCGTGGAACCAGGCGATGAAGCGCTTGATGACGGCGATGGGCAAGGCTTCGGGCAGCGTCACAAAGAAGAAGGCCGTCTTCTGATCATCGGTCAGAAGCTCCTTGGCTTGCCCCATGCGCTCCTGGAATCGCAGGAGATACTCTAGGAGGGGGTCTTTCTTCTGTTTCCTCTTGCTGTAGGAGAGTAGCTCCCGCAGGCTCATGGCCTCCTCGCGGCTCTTGAGCATCTTGTTGACCCACATGGCGTAGACGCTGGACATGCCCAGGAGACGTCGGGCGTTGGCAGTGGGTGCTGTGTCGAAGACATAAGCCTCGTACTCGTCCTCGAACATGAGGTCAATCATGTTCTCGAACATGGCCGATTCCTCGAAGGCCGGGTTCATGGTAGCCGACTCGACGAACTCGTCGGCTTTGGTCTTGATGTCGGCGAACCTGAGGAACCAGTTTATTTTCTCGCGTATTTCCTTCTTTGACTTCTCGATGGTGTCCTTGGTATCTATCTCGTAGGCGTAGAATCTGTCTGTTCCCTCCACCAGGGTGGGCTTGCCGAAGACGTCCTGATCCAACATGCTGGTCAGGCTGTGCACCGGGTTGGTTGAGGCCAGCAGGGTGCGTTTGCCCTGATGGGCCAGCCACAGAGCCGAGGCCCCAGCCAGGACCGTCTTGCCCACCCCTCCCTTGCCTCCGAAGAATAGATATTTCATATCGGGGTGCTCGGTCAGGAACTGCCGCGTCGTCTTTTCAATCATCGCCCACCTCCGAACATGGCCTCGGCCATCCTCTCGATCATCTCCAGGCCGGTGATGTCTCGCTCGAACTCAGGGACTCGAGCCAGCACCTGGTTGCCAAACAACTTGTCTATCCTCTTGAGATAGCCATCCTGCATCTCCAGGCGGTGCCGCAGGTATTCAGGAATATTCTGTGCCGCTAACTCGGTGGGTATAACCCGGTTGACCACGTATCCTGAGAGCGGCACCTGGAACTTGGCGAAGAGCCCCGCCGCTTTCTGGGTGTCGAGGATAGCCATTTCCTCGGGGATGATGACGAAGAAGAAGCCGGTTTTCTGCTTGTCGGTCAGGATGCTCGACGAGGTATTGATGCGATACTTGATTTCCTGCAGTTCTTTGAGGATCAGGTCCTCCTCGAACTCCTTTTCGCGTTGGACCACGGCCGCCACCTGCCGGTACTCCTCCATCTCCTCGCGCAGCCTGGTGATCTTGTCTATCCACTCGTCGTAGACGCTGGCCATGCTCAAGTAGTAGAGGGCATGGCCCAGAGGCACCAGGTCGTAGATGTAATAATCGTACTCGCCTCCGACCACGATGTCCACTACTTTGTCAAAGATGGCGCTTTCCTCCATCGCTGGCTCGGCTGCCGCTGCCTGGATGTAACTTTCGATCTCTTCAGGGAGTTCGTCCATGCCATACATATCGAAGATCTTCTGCCGGATCTCTTGCTGGTATTCTTTGATCCGCCGGTCGGCGTCAATCTCCTGGGCGTAGAGGTTGGGTATGATCTCCACCGCCCCCTTGCCGAAGATGTCTTGCTGGAAGATGTCGGTCAGGGAGGCCTGGGGATCCACGGAGAAAACCAGTACCTTATAGCCCTGCCTGGCCAACCAGTATGCTGTAGCGGCCGAAAAAGTGGTCTTGCCCAATCCCCCTTTGCCGCCAAACATGATGTAGCGGCGGTCGGGGTGTTCTTCAAAGATTCTTGCTAGTGACAATGTTGCCTCCTCTTCTAAGCTAATGCGTCTGTCAGGTCGCGCTCCCTCAACATGCGGCGCTTCCAGGTGGAGATCTGGGGCACCACGTAGGGCAGGAGCCGCAGGGAGTAATAGGGCGGCAGGATAGGCACGCCCAGCAGGTCGCCCATGGTAATGAGGATGAAGAGATGCTCCATGCTGCCTCGGGTCTTGAGGGCGAAGCGGGTCATGTCATGGCCAGCCATACCATACAGGAAATCCCGTGCACTCTGGGCGAGTCCCTTCAGTCCGCTCGGTTTTTGGTCTTCTGACATTTGTTACCTCCTGATGTTATATTATCTTTGTCTGGCCCATTCATAGACCGGTTAGCCGATTTCTTGATCCAACAAATCTGTGAGGTCTCTCTCCCTCAGCATGCTGCGTCGCCACGTATTCAGGGTAGGGATGACATAGGGCAAGAGCCGCAGGGAATAGTACGGGGGCAGTATGGGCACGCCCAACAGGTCGCCGAAGACAGCCAAGATGAACAAGTGCTCCAAACCGGCCCGGGCCTTGTTGAGCTCACGCACCATGTCGTAGATAGTCATCCCGTAGATGACTTGACCCAAGGCCCGCGCCCAGTCACGCAGACGATCCGGTTTTGGCATCTTTGCAGCTAATTTCATAGGACGGCTCTGCTCAGCGAGGCGGCTCTCAGGTAGGATGCGCGATTTCAAGCTGAATGGGGAGCTTCTCCATACCACCGTCCCGCCTTGCTTCGCTTTACGATCACTTGAAAAGGCACATAAATGCCCTTATCTGGATGCAGATACCTTATCCAATCCACAATCTTGGTCATCGCTGCTGCCTTGTTTGATAGGCCCTGGCTTCGGGCTAATGATACACTATTTGTCCCATCTCGTCAAGCAGGAAACCAAGGGGAGGGTCTCCTGAGCTATCGGGTGGGGCTCTCTTTAGGGGAGCAGTGGCGCAGGTCAGTCAGCACCGGCGAAATGACCTCCACCGAGATGGGGTTCATCGTTCACCTCACCTACAGTCTACACAAAAGTGACGGGAGAGCCACTTGGGGCTCTCCCGTCATCCCATGTTGGGCTTGGGGCCACTAAGCCTTGACCGGCTTCTCCCTTCTGGCCCGCTGGATGGCCTGCCAGCCATCCGCAACCAGGATCAGCGCGGCTATCACCAGCACCAGGCAGATGATGCCGACGATGCCAGCGGCAACGGACGCCTGAGTCGTGGTAGCCGCTGGTAGCTTCTTGAAGAGGTTGGTGTAGGCGATATAGAGCAGCGCGGCGACGTCGGTGACGATCATGAAGATCGCGGGGTAGAACGCCCAGGTGTGGCTCCTACCTTCCGACATCAGCCACAGCGAGATCAGTAGCAGGGCCAGCCCGGCCATCAACTGGTTGGCGCCGCCGAAGGCCCCCCAGATGGTCAGCCAGGGGATGACCAAGACGAAGATCACCGTCAGGATCAGGGCCACAATGCTGCCCACGTGTACGTTCTTCATCACTGGCAGTGCGTCGCCCAGCATTTCGGCACTCGCTACGCGCATGAAGCGCACCACCAGTTGCATGATGGTTATGGCCATAATGACCAGGAAGACCGAGCCATAGGCCACGCCGAAGTCGTGGGGGACGCCGATGCGGTTCAGGAAGTTGGCCATCCCGCCGGCGAAGACCGCCAGCGCTTTGCCTGCTCCACCTGCATCCTGGTATCCCTGCCAGCCCCCGAAGGCGACGGTGGCGGTCAGGAAGGCGATGACCGCGAATGATGCTTCCAGGAACATGGCGCCACCGCCCACCGGCAGGGCATCGGTCTCCTTCTCCAACTGGCGAGCCGTGCCAGAGGTGGAGACCAGGCTATGCCAGCCAGAGATGGCGCCGCAGGCGATGGTGACGAATAGCATCGGCCACAGTGGCCCGCTGGCGGTAGTGAACTGGGTGAAGGCGGGGAAGTCGCCCATTCCTGGACGCCAGAGCAGCAGGCCGATTACGCCGCCCACCATGCCCAGCAAGACGATCCAGAAGGAGACGTAGTTGACCGGCTGGGCAAAGGACCAGATGGGCAGCACCGCGCCCAGGTAGCAGAAGACTATCATGAGCAAGGTGCCGATGACTTGGGCCTGTGTGTTGCTCCCGAAGATGACGGGGGAATCGGGGAGGCCGTAGATAGACGAGAAGATGTTGGACATAAACGGTAGGGTGCTGATCCAGATGCCCACGAAGGTGAGCACGACGGTGACGACTGTGGTGAGGATGATGTCCCGCTTCCACTTGTAGGTCATCTGCCCGGCCAGGACGCCCATTAGAACTACGGAGATCATGCCAAAGGGCACCTTGGGATTGGTCATCAGCACCTTCCCCACTGCGTTGCCGAAGGCCCCCATGATCAGCAACAGGTAGAAGTAGATGAAGATCATGAGGATGTTGCGCGCGCGGGGCGAGATGAGTTTGTAACTCAGCGCACTCATGGTGTCCCCGTCGCGGCGCACGCCCATGATCATGGCGCCGTAGTCCTGCACCCAGCCGATGAAGAAGACGCCCAGCAGGATCCATAGGAGCGCCGGCAACCAGCCCCATTGCACAGCGATGATGGGGCCGGTAAGGGGGGCCAGGGCGGCGACCGACTTGAACTGGTAGCCGAAGAGCACGTTGCGGCTGGCGGGCGTAAAGTCCACGCCGTCCATGTACATTCTTGCTGGGGTAGCCTTGCTGTCGTCGGGCTGGACGATGTCCTGGTCAATGCGCCGCGCGTACCAGAGGTAGCCGATGCCAATGCCCAAGGCCCCCAGAATCAGTACGAAAATCGAGTTCATTGTTTTTGCCTCCTGTGTGTGATAATTGGTGTTCAGCCCCGTTGGCTGAACGATGGCTTACACCTTGCAACTACTTGAGAAAGTCACTCGTCTTCTTCGACCACCCCCTTTCCTTTCATCACACTAACTTCCCCCCGGATAACGGACACCTGCCATGGTCGTTGCTGGTCAGGTCAATGAAGATCAATAAGAGGGGGAAGGCAAACGGCTTGTGCGCTATCTTAACCACCTGTTTCACTTTCTGGGGAGGCATCTTGATTGTTAATGAACGTAGATTATTATATCGCCAAAATTAGCAGAAGTCAAATCGGAAATCGGCTCGAGCTAACGTCTGGATGCAAGCGCGCATCTTGCCAAAGCGCAGCTCTGTTTGGTCACAACACCGACCCCACCCTGGAGTTGCATTTAAATCAAACATGGGTTATAATACTGCTCGGAAAGCCGTGATCCCTGGGAAGGGTAGCCGGCTGTTTGAGGGGCCCTCGTAGCGCAATGGTGCGGAGAAATCCTGCCTTCGGAGCCATTGATCATGTGTCGGGGGCTCTATCTTCTGGTGAGCTTCTTGCTTCTCCACGCTTCTTTCCGAGCGCGACAGCTCATCGCTCTCTACAGATTGATTTCTCCTACAATTGCCAGAAAGCTGAGTAGTTACCATGCGAGCATTTCAGCTCATAGCTCTAACCCCATCCGGATTGATTGACCCATCTATCGCCATCGCAGCTAGTCGAGCTGGCGAGCTGGGAGTGCTGAACTTGGAGCGCACGCGGGATGAGAAGGCTGTCCGCAACGCCACCTCCAGAATGACTCGCTACGCCAGTCAGGCGTGTGGCATCAAACTCGACAGCGGAGCACCGGCGTTTGTTAACCGCGTGATATGCGACCTCCCGGAACAGGTTGAGGTGGTGATACTGACTCCGTGGGATCCGGGGGCACTACGACAACAGGTTCCTGACCTGCATCAGCGCCGGCTCACTGTTCTCTTGGAAGTCACCTGTCTAGAGCAGGCCAAGTTGGGTGAACAGTTGGGCGTGGATGGCCTCATTGCCAAGGGGAACGAAGCCGGTGGCTGGGCCGGAGAAGAGACCACGTTCATTCTGCTACAGCATTTGTTATCGAAGATAAGCCTCCCTATCTGGGCCCAGGGTGGTATTGGGCTTCACACGGCAGCCGCCTGCTATGCTGCCGGAGCTACGGGCGTAGTATTGGACTCCCAACTTGCCCTAACCCGTGAGTCCCAGCTTCCTGCGGCGGCAAAGGCGGCCATCGCCGCCATGGATGGGAGCGAGACCGTGTGCCTGGGGAGTGAGCTGGACCAGCCCTTCCGCGTGTACGCCCGGCCTGGGTGGTCCGCGGTTGAGCAACTGTGCGAGATGGCCATCACCCTTGCCCAGGACCCTCGCCCCCAGTCTGAGGTGGTGCAGGAGTGGCGTCAGGCCGTCGAAGCGCGGGTGGGTTGGGGGTCGCCTCAGGAGCACGTATGGCCCCTGGGGCAGGAGGCCGCTTTCGCCGCCCCCCTGGCACAACGCTATCGCACGGTGGGTGGCGTGCTCGGAGCGATCCGCGACGCCATGGGTACTCACATCCAGGCGGCCCAGGCCTTGCGGCCCCTAGATGAAGATGCCCCGTTGGCCCGCTCTCACGGCACCTGCTATCCCATCGTCCAGGGCCCTATGACCCGGGTCAGCGACCAGGCAGAGTTCGCCCTGCGCGTGGCCGAGGGAGGGGCTCTACCCTTCCTGGCTCTGTCCATGATGCGTGCTCCGGAGGTTGGCTCGTTACTTGAGGGTACGCAACAGCTCCTAGGCGAGCGGCCGTGGGGAGTGGGGATTCTGGGCTTCGTGCCTCTTGATCTGCACAGGGAGCAGATGGAAGTCATCCGCCAGTACCATCCTCCTTTTGCCCTCATTGCCGGTGGACGGCCGGATCAGGCCCGAACGCTGGAGAAAGAGGGTATCTCTACCTATTTGCACGTCCCCTCGCCGGAGTTGCTGAGAATGTTCCTACGAGATGGGGTGCATCGCTTCGTCTTCGAAGGGCACGAGGGCGGCGGACACGTTGGCCCCCGCAGCAGTTTTGTGCTGTGGAACACCATGATAGACATTCTGCTCGAAGAACTGCCCGCTGGTGGCACCTCAGATTGCCATGTCCTCTTCGCTGGTGGCATCCATGATGCCCTCTCCGCTTCCACGGTGGCGGCCATGGCAGCCCCCTTAGCTGAGCGAGGGGTGCGCGTGGGGGTGCTCCTGGGCACTTCGTACCTATTCACCCAGGAGGCCGTTGCCACCGGTGCGATACTGCCTAGCTTCCAGGAGGAAGCACTGTGCTGCCAGCGCACTGTGCTTCTAGAGGCCAGGCCAGGCCGCGCTGTTCGCTGCGTCCCAACACCATACACCAACCTATTCGAGCAGGAGAAGCAAAGGCTGCTGCGGGAGGGAAAATCTCCGGACGAGATCAGCCAGATGCTTGAGAACATGAATGTCGGACGCCTGCGTATCGCGTCCAGGGGGATCACCCACCATCCGCGCTACGGCCAGGATCCGAAGGTCCCCAAGTTCATCACCGTCGGTGAGGAGGAACAGCACAATCAGGGGATGTACATGGTCGGTCAGCTCGCAGCTCTGCGCGACCGGGTTTGTACTATCGAGGAATTGCACCGTGATGTATCTATCGCCAGTAGCGAGCGACTAGCCACTCTCTCTGAAAGTGCCTCGAGCGTGGCTCGCACGCCCCGCCAGGAACGTCCCTGCGATGTAGCCATCGTGGGCATGGCCTGTCTGTTGCCCAAAGCGCGTGACCTGCAGACCTATTGGGAGAATATCCTGAGCAGAGTCAATGCCGTCACCGAGGTCCCGCTGGACCGCTGGGACTGGCGAAGATACTATGATCAGGACCGCAGGATAAAGGACAAGGTTTACTCCAAGTGGGGAGGGTTCCTGGAGGACATGCCTTTTGACCCCGTCCGGTACGGCATTCCACCCAATGCCGTGCCATCTATAGAGCCGATCCAACTGTTGACGCTGGATGCAGTGCGCGCTGCGCTCGAGGATGCGGGCTACCTGGACCACCCTTTCCCCCGCGAGCGTACGTCTATCATCTTAGGTACTGGTGGGGGCATGGGTGACCTGGGACAGTACTATGGTGTGCGGGCCAGTCTGCCCGAGCTCTTGGGCGATGTGCCGCCAGAACTCCTGTCACAGCTTCCAGAGTGGACGGAGGACTCCTTCCCCGGCATTCTCCTCAACGTCCTCGCCGGCCGGGTGGCCAACCGCTTCGACCTGGGCGGTGTGAACTGCATCGTCGATGCTGCCTGTGCCTCGTCCCTGGCGGCAGTCTACCTGGCCGCCAGGGAGCTGGAGCTAGGTAGCAGTGATATGGTCATCGCCGGGGGCGTAGACAACGTACAGAGCCCCTTCGCATTTACGGCCTTTAGCAGAACACAGGCGCTCTCACCGCGGGGGCAATGCCGTACCTTCGACGATACGGCCGATGGGATTGCGATCAGTGAGGGAATCGCCATTGTCGTTCTGAAGCGGTTGGCCGATGCCGAGCGCGATGGCGATCGCATCTACGCCGTCATCAAAGGCATCGCTGGTTCCAGCGATGGACGTGACAAGAGCCTCACAGCCCCGAGCCCCGCAGGCCAGGTCAGGGCCCTGGAGCGTGCTTACGCCAAGGCCGGCATCTCGCCGGTCACCGTGGGACTCATCGAGGCCCACGGGACGGGCACCGTGGTGGGAGACCAGGCCGAGGTGGAGACCCTCAAACGGGTGTTCGGCGCGGCAGGGGCCGCGCGCCAGGGTTGTGCCATTGGCTCCGTCAAGTCTATGATTGGGCACACCAAGTCTGCGTCTGGCGTAGCTGGGCTCATAAAGGTGGCGTTGGCGTTGCATCACAAGGTCCTGCCTCCCACTCTTGGGGTCGAGAAGCCCAACACCGAAGCCCGTTTCGAGGAGAGCCCTTTCTACGTCAATACTGAGACCCGTCCCTGGATCAACCCTTCGACAGGCCCTTCGACTTCGCCCAGGACAGGCTCAGGAGGGGCCTCAGGACACCGCGGTACGACCAACCAGCCCCGGCGGGCCGGCGTCAGCGCCTTCGGCTTTGGGGGAACTAACTTCCACGCCGTGCTGGAAGAATACACAGGGGACTTCCTTCCACCCCAGGCGACTCTCCAACACTGGCCCTGTGAGCTGTTCTTATGGTCGGCTCCCTCGCGCCAGGCGCTGGCCGCAGACCTCGAGTCCCTGGAACAGGCACTGGAACAAGGCGCCCGGCCTGAGCTGGCCGATCTCGCCTACACCCTGAATATCCAATCTCCAATCTCCAATACCCAATATCCACTACGCCTAGCCATCGTCGCCACATCCCTCGACGACCTGCGTCAGAAACTGGTTCAGGCCCGCGAAGCGCTGAGCGCTCCCGGACCGGTCGAGATCGCCGACCCCAGGGGGATCTACTGCACCGACCAGCCAATGGCGCAGGAGGGCAAGGTCGCCTTTCTCTTCCCTGGTCAGGGCTCCCAATATCCCAACATGCTGCGCGACCTAGCCGTGGCGTTCCCCGAGGTCCGTGAGGCGTTCGAACGAGCGGACCGGACGCTGATGGGCCGATTTCCCAAACCGTTGAGCGGATACGTGTTCCCTTCGCCGGCCTTCAGCCCGGAGGAAGAACGGGCACAGCGAGAAGCCCTTACCCAGACCAACGTAGCCCAGCCAGCATTGGGGGCGGCGGACATGGCTCTCTTCCAACTGCTCCAGGAGCTTGGCGTGCGCCCCGATATGCTAGCCGGTCACAGCTATGGCGAATACGTGGCGTTGTGTGGGTCCGGGGCCATGGACGAGGAAACTTTGTTGGCTCTGTCAGAAGCCCGGGGGCGCTGCATCATCGAGGCGGCCAAGGACGATTTGGGAACGATGGCAGCCACACGGGCGGATGCGAAAACCATCGCTCCCATTGTGGAACCTGTCGAGAGTGTCTGGATCGCGAATCTGAATGCACCCAGGCAAACGATTATCTCCGGCACCAACAGGGGGGTCGCTGAGGCGGTGAAGCGCCTCGAGGCTAACGGGATCAGCGCCCGGCCGATCCCTGTCGCCTGTGCCTTCCACTCACCACTTGTGGCGCCAGCTCAGCAGCGCTTGGCGAACGAGCTGTCTCGTATCACCTTCATCACACCGACGGTTCAGGTCTTTTCCAACACCATGGCAGCGCCGTACCCCTCCGAGCCTCAGGCCATTGGCGCGTTGCTGGCAGAGCACCTCGTCCATCCAATTCGTTTCGTTGATGAGATTGAGGCCATGTACACGGTTGGGGCGCGCCTTTTTGTCGAGGTGGGGCCACGCAATGTCTTGACAGGGCTGACCCGACAGATATTGGGCCAGCGCCCCCACGTGGCCGTTACCCTGGACATTCCAGGGCGGCCGGGGCTGACCCAACTGCAGCATGCTCTGGGTCAACTGGCAGCCTACGGCGTACCGGTGCGACTTGAGCGGTTCTTCCAGGGCCGGGAGGTGCGACATCTCGACTTGAGCCGCCTGGTGGAGGAGACGGCCGAGAAGCCACTGTCTCCCACAACCTGGTTTGTAAACGGAGGGCGGGCTAGGCCAGCTCATGAACCCGCTGGCCCGCTGCACCGTCCGGTGAAACTGACGCCCGTACACGAGCAGGAGAGCGCGGGAGTGCCGGAGTCAACGCAAAGGCAATTTCATGCTCTCACCCCAGCACCCCTGCCCCCCAGCACCCTTGCTCAGGACGGGGATGGACAAGTGATGCTGCAGTTTCAACGCCTCATGGATCGTTTCTTGGAGACCCAGCGTGATGTCATGCTGGCTTATCTGCACGGGACATCGGAAGCCACCTCAGTGCCCCAGCCGCAGCGGCCAGCAGCGTTACCGGTGGAACCTTCGACGTCCCTGCCGACACCTAGCGCCGCGCCAGTAACCGTTGAAAGCGCTCCCGAAGTCACTGCGCCAGAACCGGCGGGAGAGGAGCTAGTGGGGGCGGATGGCCAACTGGACGGTGAAGCGTTGACGGCGCATCTGCTGAGCATCGTTAGTGAGCGTACCGGCTATCCGACGGATATGCTGGATCTGGGCCTGGATTTGGAGGCTAGTCTGGGCATTGATTCGATCAAACGGGTGGAGGTTCTGGGTCAGCTCGTCCGGTCACTGGCTTCTGAGGGTTGGGAGAACCAGAATCTGGACATGGAGGAGCTGTCCAGACTCAAGACCCTGCGCGAGATCGTTGACTGCATCGTTGAGGGTAATGGTCAAGCTTCAGCATCCCCTGGTGTGACGGGTGATCATCAGCCATCAGCCATCGGCCATCAGCAATCAGCCACTATGCAGCGATTCACGTTGCGTGCTGTGGAGCGACCCTTGTCCACGCCGCCGGGAAGCCTCGCGCCGGGGAGGGCGGTGCTTATCACCGATGACGAAACCGGCGTGGCTCAGGAAGTTGCCACTCATTTGCAAGGGGAAGGCTACCCCGTAGTTGTGCTCCAAGCCGAGGGTCAGGGAAGCGAGGGGAGATCGGCAGCCTCGTCCAGACTTGTACTGAGCCCAGCCGAAGTACGGGTGGACCTGCAATCGCCGGAGGCGATCGAGCGCGCCCTCGCTGAGATACGGGCGGCTCACGGGCCGATTGCCGCGCTGATTCACCTGTTGCCGCTGCGTCCTGAGATGCCCTTCGAGCGCATGGACCTGCAGGCCTGGCAGCAGCGCCTGGCACTGGAGACCCGCAGCCTGTTTCTGCTGGCGAAAGCTTTGCAGCAGGATCTTGAGGCGACTGCCGAGGCCGGAGGCGCGGCGTTAATAGCTGCCAGTGGGATGGGCGGTGTCTTCGCTAGCGGTCCTTCTTCGGATTCAGCATCGTTTTTCCCCGGCCAGGGAGCCATCGCCGGGCTGCTCAAGACTCTGGCTAGGGAGTGCACGGCGGTTCGGGTGAAAGCTGTGGACCTGGATCCCCAGGAAGGATCTGATGCATTGGCCGGGTACCTGCTGGCCGAGCTAGAAGCCGACGATGATCGGGCCGAAATAGGGTATGGGGATGGACGCCGTGTGGTCCTGGAACCGGTCCTGAGCCCGCTGCTGGACGGAGCTGAGTTGGCCATTGAGGCAGACTGGGTGTTGCTGGTGACCGGCGGTGCCAGGGGGATCACCGCAGACGTGGCTCTGGAACTGGCAGAGCGCTATCAGCCGACCCTTGTGCTTGTGGGCCGCACCCCGCTTCCGGCTCCGGAAGAAGCGCCGGACACAGCCGGATTCACTGAGCCCCGCGACCTGAAGGCTGCCTTGATCGAGCGCCTACGCTCTCAAGGACAGCCGGTGGCGCCAGCCCAAGTGGAGGTAGCTTATCAGCGTTTGCTCAAAGAGCGGGAGATGCGGCGCAACATGGCGGCGCTTAAGCAGGCCGGTGCCAAAGTGCACTATCACTCGGTAGACGTGAGGGACGAGCAGGCCTTCGGTGCGCTGATTGACGAAATCTATCAATCCTTCGGACGGCTCGACGGGGTAGTTCACGGTGCAGGGATTATCGAAGACAAACTGGTGAAGGATAAGACCGTAGATTCCTTCGATCGTGTGTTCAGCACCAAAGCCGAGAGCGCCTTCATTCTTAGCCGTCGCCTGCGGCCGGAATCCCTGCGCTTCCTGATTTTCTTCTCCTCGGTGGCTGGTCGTTTCGGCAACCGAGGGCAGGCTGACTACACTGCGGCCAACGAGGTGCTGAACAAGCTGGCCGTCTACCTGGATCATCGGTGGCCAGCCCGTGTGGTCTCCATCAACTGGGGACCTTGGGAGAAGCGAGGGATGGTATCCCCGGAGTTACGGAGGCAGTTTGAGAGCCGGGGCATAGAGCTAATCCCGCCCGCTACGGGTCGGCGGATGTTCGACCGAGAACTGCGGTATGGGCGCAAGAACGACGCGGAAGTCGTCATCGCTGGTGGTATCTGGGACGGCATTCGCTTGACGAACGCTGATGATCTGTCTAACGGCGAGGCCATTGCCCGCGCCCGGCCACCCTTGCTCCAGAACCCGAGCGTCTCGACGCGGGTGCGGGGTTCCGCCGTAGAGGTGGTCCGCACGTTAGACCCGTCCCACGATCTCTATCTCCGAGACCATCAACTGGATGGGAAGCCCGTCTTGCCAGTCGCGATGGCGACCGAGCTCATGGCGGAAGTTGCCCGGCAGGGCTGGTCGGACCTGGAGGTAGTGGGCCTACGCGATCTCCAAGTTGTCAGAGGCGTGGTTCTGGAGCGTGGTCCGAAGACCGTGCGATTGATAGCCCGAGCACAGGACGAGCCGCCTCATGAATGCCTTGGCATCAATGTGGATGTCGATATCCGCGATGCAGAGGAATCTGGCCATCTCTACTATCGGGCTACCGTCGAACTGGCCGATAAGCTGCCTGAGCCGCCGCCATACCGGTTGCCGTCCCTCGACGATTTCCAGCCCTTTTCCATGACCGTGGATGAGGCTTACCGTCTCTCGTTATTCCAGGGGCCGTTATTCCAGGGCCTCAGGGAGATACAGGGAATCTCTGAGCACGGAATGCTGGCCACCTGTATGCCCTCATCGCCTCGGCGATGCCTGACGGGCGACCCCAGCGGCCAGTGGCTGATCGATCCGGTGGTTTTCGACAGTGGATTGCAGTTGATTTACTTGTGGACCAGAGCCTACACCAATATGACCCCGTTGCCCTCGCGCTTCCGACGCTATCAGCGTTTTGGGTCGCTTGCCGAACCGGTGATCCGTTGTCACGTTCAGGCCAACACGGTCTCATACGACCGAATCGTGCAAGCGACAATCTTCTTCGTAGGCCCAGATGACCGGCTGCGGGGTCTGCTCGTGGACTGGGAATCGGTCAGCAGTAAGGCCCTCAATCGCCTTGCCAGCAGCCGCCCGAGTACAGAGGGTGTCTGAACAGCAGGTTGACTCAACGGCTGGTCATTGAGTACTCGGAAATTGGCCATTGCCGGAGGCAGTATGAATTCACCCAGAGCCGGTAATCGAGACTTAGGTCCAATGGTACAGGGCGACATCGCCATCACTGGGATGGCGTGTCTGTTTCCGAGCGCCCCTGATCTGGAAACGTACTGGCAGAACATCATATCCAGAGTGGATGCCATTACCGAACTACCTCCTGAAGCCTGGGAGGCGGGCGTGTCTGACAGATGCAATTCCACCGCCGGTGACCAGGTGGACTGCAGACGTGGTGGCTTTCTTGGGCCACTGGCCAGCTTCGATCCGCTGCAACACGGTATCATGCCTTCAGCCGTGCAGGGTGGCGAGCCGGATCAATGGCTGGTGCTTCGGGTGGCCCGTGCTGCCCTGGCGGACGCGGGCTATGGGGATCAGATCCCCGAACGCCATCGTACGGCCGTCATTCTGGGGAAGGGCGGTTATCTCAACCTCGGGAACTTGAGCCTTGTTCAGCATGGCAAGATTATCCCCCAGACCCTGAGGATCTTAAGGACCCTGCACCCAGAATACAGCGAAACCGATCTGGAGTCAATAAGGAAAGAACTGAAGCAATGCCTGCCGCCGTTCGGCGCCGATACGGTCTCAGGTCTGATTCCCAATATCACCGCCAGCCGTATTGCCAACCGCCTGGACTTGATGGGACCCAGCCACACGGTAGATGGAGCTTGTGCTTCCTCCTTGATTGCCGCCAGCATAGCCGTGCGTGAGCTTCTTACCCACGAATGTGATCTGGCTCTTGTCGGCGGGGCCCATGTAGTAACGCCAGACCCATTGCTAATGGTCTTTTCCCAGCTCGGGGCTCTCTCACGGCGAGGGCAGATTCGGCCCTTCGACAAGGATGCTGATGGGACGATGTTGGGGGAGGGCATTGGGATACTTGTCCTCAAACGGCATGAGGACGCCGAGCGGGATGGCGATCGTATTTACGCTGTCATCAAAGGGATAGGCATGTCCAGCGATGGTCGTGGCCTGGGCGTCACAGCACCGCGTCTGGAAGGCGAAATCCTGGCCCTACAGCGGGCCTTAGAACAGGCTGATGTTTCGCCACGCACGGTCGGTCTCATTGAAGCCCACGGCACGGGAACACCAGTTGGCGACGCGGCAGAACTCGACGCCCTGGCTAAGGTGTTCGGGGATCGTGATGGTGCATTTCCGTGGTGTGCCCTAGGATCTGTCAAATCTATGATCGGGCACCTCATGCCGGCTGCAGGCAGTGCCGGTCTGATCAAAGCCGTCCTGGCACTGCACCACAAGGTGCTTCCCCCGACCCTGAACGTGGACGAACCGAATCCCAAGCTCAGGCATGAGAAGACACCCTTCTACCTGAACACCGAGCCCCGCCCGTGGATTCACGGGTTCACCCAGGCACCGAGGCGGGCCGGCGTCAGCGCCTTTGGCTTTGGCGGGATCAACGCCCACGTAGTCCTAGAAGAGTATCCCGTCCCTGATGAGACGGTTGTGCCGAGTCACGACCGGCACTGGGAGACGGAGGTCATCATTTTGCAGGGTGAATCCCGCGCCGATGTGGTTCGCCAGGGAAGACAACTGCAGCGCTTTCTGCAGGTAGGTCCGGACGTAGCCCTGACAGACATAGCCTACACCCTGAATCTCCAATCTCCAATATCCAATACTTCGACTGGGCTCAGTACAAGTCCCCAATCTCCACTACGCCTAGCCATTGTGGCTTCCTCGCTGCAAGACCTGCACCAGAAGCTGGGCCGTGCGCTGGAGCGGTTGGCTGATCCAACCTGTCGAAAGATCAAAACCCGCGATGGCGTTTACTGGTTCGAAGAGCCAGTCGCGCGGGAAGGGAAAATGGCATTCCTCTTTCCCGGCGAAGGCGCCCAGTACGTCAATATGTTGGCTGACCTGTGCTTTCACTTTCCAGAAGTGCGAAAGTGTTTCGATGAAATAGAGCGCGTCTACGCCGACCATCCCCGGGGCTACATGCCCAGTGACTTCATCTTCCCCCGGCCGGCGTTGACCCAAGACGAGCGAAGGACGGCCGAGCGCAGAATGTGGCAGATGGATGTGGCCGTCGAAGCGTTGTTGACAGCCAACCATGCCCTGTACACCCTCCTCGCTCGCCTGCAGATCCGACCAGATGCCATGCTCGGTCACAGCACTGGTGAGTACTCCGCCATGCGGGCCGTGGGGATGCTCGGTGATGAGGCTCTGTTCGGCCAGCGGGTGCTCGAACTCAACCGCATCCATGAAGAGGTTGCAGCCGCGGGGGGCGTTCCGGAAGCCACGCTCGTGGCTGTGGCGGCTAGCCGTGAGCAGACGGCGGCTATTGCCGAAGCGGTGGGCAGTCAGATCTACGTGGCGATGGACAACTGTCCTCACCAGGTGGTGCTGGCCGGCAGTGACCAGTCGGCGGACCGAGCGTTGCAGCACATTCGCCGCCAGGGCCTCATCTACGAGGTCCTGCCCTTCGATCGGGCCTATCATACGCCCCTCTTTGCACCTTATGCTGAGGCACTGCGCGACTTACTGCCGACCTGGATTGTTGCGTCGCCACAGATACCGCTCTATTCCTGTACGACCGCAGCGCCTTATCCTACGGACTTGGCCGAGGTCCATCAGATCGCGTATCAACACTGGGTACGGCCAGTGGAGTTCAGTAAGACCATTGAGGCCATGTATGCCGATGGCGTGCGCCTTTTTGTGGAAGTGGGTCCACGGGGCAATCTGACGTCGTTTGTGGACGATGTCCTACGCGAACGTCCGTTTCTGACGGTGCCGACCAACGTGATGCGCCGGTCCAGCATCACCCAACTCAATCACGCGATCGGGTTGCTGGCGGCTCAGGGCATCCCAATGCGACTGGATCCGCTTTATACCAGACGCGCACCTCGCCACTTGGATCTGGAGCGCCCATCCGACGCGATAGACGAAGGAAAACGCGTGGTTAGGCCGATAAAACTGGCCACGGGATGGCCGTCCATGGGGATCTCGGAGGATTCGGCCGCGCGCCTGCGGCAGCGGTTCCACGTAGCGAAGGCGCAAAAGGGCAAGGTTGTCACGAAGCAAGCGGACAGCGGAGTGCAAGAGGATGCCAATGTGACAGGCGAGGAACCCGTCACCGTGAGGGCAGAGGAGCGGAGGGAAGTCTCTGCTCTGTCCTCCGATGCCTCAGCGCCGCAGCACTTCAGTACGCCTGCTCAGGAGGGCAGACAACCCCCTGCGGATGCCATACTCCGTCAGTCACGGGCGCCGACTATGGGCTCGGAGGTCATGTCTGCGTACATGCAGACGATGGAGCACTTCCTTGAGATGCAGCAGGAGGTCATGGAAGCCTATCTGACGTCCAACGATCGCCGCGGGTTCACGGTTGCGCGTCATCAACTGGGGCAGGTGGGCTCATCGGTTGAGGAGGCCGTTGGCACAGAGTTGGCAGTCCCCGATACTTCACCTGGGCTCAGCATAGCTCCTCAGCCTGCTCCGCCTGTGGCTGAGTCTCAAGCACCTCTTGTCACTGAGGTGGAACCTCGAGTGTCCAGCCCTCAGCCACCATCTGATGCAGCGGACATGGGACAGGTTCTCCTGCGTCTAGTGAGCGACAGGACGGGGTACCCCACCGAAATGCTCGATTTCGACGTTAATCTGGAGGCTGATCTGGGAATCGACTCCATAAAGAGGGTTGAGATCCTAGGTGCCTTCCAGCAGGAGACAGGTATCCCCCTGGGTGACAAAATGGAGCAACTAGCCGCCCGCAGGACGCTACAGGAGATGGTCGAGTTCCTGACAACCCCTCACGGTAACAGCGACGAACAACCGCCGACTGCGACAACGACCGCCGATTCTGACTCCAATCTCCAATCTCTATTCTCCAATCTTCCCTTCGTGCAGGAGGTGCTGTCTTTGACGCCGGGCGAGACGTTGGAGGCGCGGTGTGAGATCAGCATCGAGAGATACCCTTTTCTGCGCGATCACACCCTGGGGCGTCAGGTGTCCCTGTCCGACCCGACCCTGACGGGGCTACCTGTCATGCCGCTGACGATGAGCATAGAAATGCTGGCTGAAGCAGCTCACGTGTTGGCACCCGACAAGGTGCTCGTCGGGATGAGGGACGTGCGCGCCCATCGCTGGATGGCGCTTGAGGATGACCGTTTGACCCTCAAGGTCGTTGCCACGCGCCAGCCATCCTGGTCAGGTCAGGGCCAAGCTATCCATGTCCAAGTCTTCGATGCCGAGGCTTCGCCAGACGAGCGAACTGGTCATGCTACCGCGCTCGTTGAGGGGACTGCGGTTTTTTATGAAGCCTATCCTGATCCGCCTCAGTCGTCACCCTTATCGTTGCGCAATGAGCGACCTTCACATTGGATACCTGAGCGGCTGTATGAAGAGGGTCTTTTCCATGGTCCGTCATTCCGGGGCGTGGCTTCCATGGACCGTTGGGGCGAAGATGGTGCCGAGGCTACACTAAAGGTCTTGCCGTTGGAGGGACTCTTTGCATCCGGGGCCGGCGATGCCCCGAGCCCGCGGCAAGGTCAGAGTCTTCTGAGCGACCCGGTCCTGTTGGACCAGCCAGGACAGGTGGTGGCCTTCTGGATGGCGGAGCATCTGGAACGAGGATATGTGGTGTTTCCCTTCCACCTGGAAGCGTTGCATCTGTACAACGCGCCCCGACCGCCGTCCACTGGTGTAGGAGCAAGGAGCAGTGGACGGGTCACATGCCAAGCCCGTATCGCACTGATTGGTGATTGGCAGGTACGGTCAGACCTGGATGTCGTACAGGAGGACGGTTTGGTGTGGGCACGCTTCGTAGGATGGGAGGACTGGCGGTTCGATATGCCGCGTAGTGTCCTGTCTCTTCTTCTGTCGCCCAGCGATGCGGTGCTGAGCGAGCCCTGGTCAACACCGGCGACTTCCTTGTCAGCGTCCGGGGCGGTTCAAGCCCATCGGTTGACCCTGGATGCCTTTCCCGACGGCTTCTTTACCGCTCACGGAGAGATCTGGCGGAAGGTCTTGGTCCGCCAGATCCTCGGCCATCAAGAGCGGGAGCTGTGGCATAACCTGCGAACGCCCGAATCACGCCGCCTCGAGTGGCTGTTGGGCCGCGTGGCGGCCAAAGATGCTGTGCGGCAGCACGTAAAAGAGCAATATGGCCTAGTCCTCTGCCCGGCCGATGTGGAGATCCTGCCCGACGACAACGGACGACCAGTGGTCACAGGCCGATGGACCGATCAGATACCATGTGTGCCCCTCGTGTCTCTGTCCCATTCTGCCGGCGTGGCTGTGGCCGTTGTAGCGGATTGCGAGGCGGGGAGGGGCGTCGGCGTGGACATTGAGCATATGGGCCGGATGAACGAGCACGTGCAGGCGCTGGCCTTTACCGGCCAGGAGCGGGAGTTGCTATCTTCTGTGCCCGAGTCGCAGAAGGATGGATGGCCATTGCGCTTCTGGTGCGCCAAGGAGGCGGTGGCCAAGGCCCTGGGGCAGGGCATGGTTGGTGGACCACAGGCGCTGGTGGTGCAGGCCCTCGATATGCAGAGCGGATTGGCGCAGATCGGCCTGGCGGGAGAATTGGCCCATCGGATTGGTGAGGAGGATGGCGTGACCTTGACCGCTTTCACTGCGCGCGAAGGTGACTTGGTCGTGGCGACCTCATTGTATCAGCCTGAAAGAGGAAGATAAGAAGGCATGAGAATAAGCCGTGAGGAAGTCCTATCGGATGTCTTGTCGCGCCTGCGCGAACTGGCCGACGATTGGGAGTACAGTGGTCCCATCACTTTGAGCACCTACTTCTTCGCGAATCTGGGTTTTGAATCGCTGGATGTGGTGGTTCTAGCAGCCTCTGTGCAAGAGCATTATGGGCAAGTGCTCCCTTTCCCAGAACTCTTTGCTGAGATTGGCGAGAGGGAGCTTCGGGACATTTCCGTCGGGGAGTGGGTGGATTTCATCCATCAGCACCTCAATGAGGTAGCTACGTAAAAGGCAGAGAAAAAAGTCTAGAGATTGGAGATAGAGCGAGAGTATGATATCCCGGACAGTGTTGATTGGCCTCGATGGCGCTACATTCTCCATCCTTGATGGACTGATGGAGGATGGCGTTATGCCGTTCCTGAAAAACTTCGTGGCTTCGGGCGTCCGAGCGGACTTGCGCTCGGTGGTCCCGGCGCTGACCCCGCCAGCGTGGACGTCTCTGATGACCGGCCGGAGCCCGGGTCACCATGGCATCTTCGATTTCTTCCGCAAGGAGTCACCCCAAAGCCATTATATCGGCCTCCTGACCTCACGGGATATTGGGTGTGAGACCATCTGGGCGTTTATGAACGACCACGGGCGGCGAGCGACACTGCTCAATTATCCGCTGACCTTCCCAGCACCATCTATTGACGGCTATGTGGTGCCGGGCGGGTGGATGCCGTGGCGACAGTTGCGGCTGGGATGTCACCCGGCTGGACTCTATGACCGGCTGAAGACCCTGCCGGGCTTCAATCCTCAGGAACTGGCCATGAATGCGGCTCATGAGGAGAAGGCTCTTGAGGGCTGCCGACAAGATGAGTACGAAGACTGGATCGCCCTGCACATCCGCCGGGAACAGCAATGGCTCAATGTCCTGCGCTACTTGACGCAGGAGGATCCTGTGGAGATGATGGCCATCGTCTTCGACGGTGTGGACAAGGTACAGCACCTCTGTTGGCGGTTCTTAGACCCGACGTATCTGCACACGGTCACATTGCCGTGGGAGCAGCGTGTAAGGGAACGGGCACTGGATTATTTTCGGGAACTCGATGGCATACTGGCTGAGATCGCCCGGCTGGCGGGCCCCGAAGCCACCGTAGTCCTAGCTTCAGACCATGGCTTCGGGCCGCAAGTGCGCACCTTCTTCGTCAACACGTGGCTGGAGCAGCACGGTTACCTGGCCTGGGCCGATGGTAAAGGCCCTCAATCATCCGATACGGCGGTGTTGGGCATGGGGCACCTTGCCCGCCACGTCTTCCTGCTGGACTGGGAACGCACCAAAGCCTATGCCCCGATGCCGAGCGGCAACGGTATCCACATCGTGCGATCTGATGAAGATCATCCCTACGGCGTATCGGACGCTGAGTATGAGTCATTTCGGAATCATTTGATGGTGGGACTACGTGAGCTCAAGGATCCCCTCAGCGGTGAGCCAGTGCTCGCCCAGGTGTGGAAGCGCGAGGAGGTCTTCGCAGGGCCGTTCATGGAGCTGGCACCCGATTTAACCCTTGAGCTGCAAGATGGTGGACTGATATCCATCCTGGCATCGGAGACAGCGGTGGCTCCCCGGCCGCAGCCCAGTGGCACCCACCTCCCGCAAGGAGTCTTCATCGCCCGCGGGCCGGCGCTACGCCGGGGTGTGCGGCTGCTCGAGCTGTCTATTCTGGACGTGGCGCCGCTGCTCCTGTACAGCCTGGGCCTACCAGTTCCTACAAATCTGGAAGGCCGGGTGCCGACGGAAGCGCTGGAGCCGTCGGCTCTGCAGGCCCAACCGGTGCAGTTGGTCGCTCCGTCAGAGTCCTCAACGGTAGAGCCGTCTCCGCCGCAGGCCGGGCCAGTTCTGGATGAAGAGGCTGAGGCGGAGATCTTGAAGCGATTGCAGGCCCTAGGTTATGTAGAATAGTAAATAGGAGAAAGTAATGCCCAAGGTGTTGGCTGATGGAATCAACTTTCACTACTGGCAAGTGGGCGAAGGACCAGATATGGTCATGGTCCACGGCCTAAATGGCAACCTCGCTGTGTGGCACTTGAGAATGGTGCCTACACTCCGAAAGGAATATCGCGTGACGACGTACGACCTGCGCGGGCATGGTCGCAGCGACATGCCACCGACAGGGTACACCACTGAGGATATGGCGCGGGATCTGCGGAATATCATGGATGCTCTGGGGATTGAACGGGCTCACCTGGTGGGGCATAGCCTAGGTTCGGACATCATCCTTCACTGTGGGCTGCTTTATCCAGACAGGGTGGACAAGATGGTGTTGATAGAACCTTCGATTCCTGCCCTAATAAACATCCGCAAACGCGAGGACTGGGAAGGCTGGGTGTACTGGGCGCAGTTGATCGAGGAATTCACCGGTATCCAGGTGCCCCGCGAGAAGTGGACGGACATTGCTCACATGATAAAGCTGAGCGTCGAGGCCCCGATTATCTATGGCCCTGCCAAAGGACGACCTCGGAAGAAGGAACCTGTATTGCGGCTACTAAACACGACAACCGTCGTGCAAGACTACGAGGTCGTGGGAGACCTGACGCTGGAGAATCTCTCCAAGATCCCTCATCCGAAACTGCTCATCTACGATAGAGGCTCCCCCTATATCGGGACATTTGAGGTCCTACATGACCGGCTGATCAACTGCACACCGGTTCTGTTCCCGCCCAGCAAATATCGACATTTCAGTCCATTGGAACAGCCAGAATTAGTGCTGGAGCATATGGGGACGCTCTTGCGATCGGGTGAGCCGCAGACCACTGCCACACAACCGAAGGAGGAGGAATGACCAATAGTGTGCAAGACTCCATCTTGCCTGGCGTACGCAAATCGTCGGCCGTCCTGGTTACGGGGGCCTCCACTGGCTTAGGGCTGGAGACGGCTGTGTACCTGGCAAAGCAGGGCTTCGAGGTCTATGCATCCATGCGAGATCTGGGACGGCGGACTGCGCTGGATGAGGAAGCCGCACGGCGTGGGGTCCACTTGCACGTGCTTCGGCTTGATGTAACGAAGAAGAATACGATTGAGGAAGCAGTGCACACGGTCTTGGAGCGGTCAGGGGGAATCTTCGGCTTGGTGAACAATGCGGGCATCGGACTGCGAGGCTTCTTTGAGGACCTATCGCAAGAGGAAATTCGCCACATTTTCGAAGTGAACGTCATGGGAACGATGGGGGTGACGCGCGCAGTATTACCACACATGCGCGCAGCACGGCGAGGTCGTGTTGTGGTCATCAGCTCCGTGGCGGGGCGGATATGCTCCCCATCAGCCAGTGCTTACTGCGCGACGAAGTACGCCCAGGAGGCGTTCGGCGAGTCACTGGCTCAAGAGGTTATATCCTTTGGGATCTACGTCAGCCTGGTCGAGCCGGGCGTTGTCAGGACGGAGCGATGGGGCACCAACCGGGGCATTGCCAGAGGGGCTTTGAATCCGGAAAGCCCCTACTATGCCTGGTTCCGTGAATCGGAACGGCAGGCCGATCGGCTGGTGGAGACCACTTCGACAAAGCCCATACATGTCGCGCGGGCTGTACACACCGCTTTAACTGCCCGGCGCCCCAGGTTGAGGTACATGGTAGGGCGCAGAGCGGGGTTGGTCGTCACCTTGCGACGCTATCTACCAGGTGAGCTTTTTGAGCGGCTTTACTTCGGCGAGGTGGTGCGTCGGGTGGCCAGAAAACATGGACGGCGGATGGCTGAGTGAGGTCGAGGCGAGGTTCTTGTTCTTGGAGGCAGTTCTGCCGACTGGTGAGGAGGTATAGTATGCTGAAGCGAATGGCAAAGGTTCTAACTCTGGGGATGGCATTGCTGGGGGCTGTCTTACTGCTGACCGAATCCGTTCCAGCCGCCCCGTCACGGCCGCTCTTCCCGTGGGAGTTCGTCGAGGCCGCTCCCCAAGGGTTTGGAGACCGTCAGAACAGCGGGGTCTGGTCCATGCAATGGTGGAAGGGGAAGCTCTACATCGGAACTGTTCGATCCTTTTTCTGCTGGACAGCGGCGTGGACTCACAGCATGTTTCCTTTCCTGCCTTATCCTCCGGACGACCCTGATATGGCCTGTGCTCCTGATCCCCAGGATCTGCCCCTTCAGGCGGAGATTTGGCGCTACACTCCGGAGACTGAAACCTGGGAGCGGGTTTACCAATCGCCTAACGATGTGGAGATCCCGGACCACCCAGGTAAGTACACGGCACGCGACCTGGGGTACCGTGGCATGACTGTGTTCGAGGAGCCCGATGGGAGCGAGGCGCTATACGTAGGCAGCACGACCTCGAACCTTCTCTGGCCTCCGATGCCTCCGCCGCGGATTCTGCGATCAATAGACGGCACCACATTTGAGCCGGTTCCGCAGGAGCCGGGCACTCTCTTGGGTGATCTCGGTATGGACCAGGCCTCTTTTCGTGACATGGAAATCTACAACGAGCGCCTGTACGTCATCAACGGGGGAGCCCAGGGGCAGGGGGGTGTCCTGGAGAGCGAGAATCCGGCAGAGGGGAACGATAGTTTCAGATGGATCACGCCGCAGGATATGCGAGCGTTCGAGATGGCCACCTTCAACGGATTTCTCTACTTGGGGGTGACAGATGTGTCTGGCTACCAGATAGTGAAAACGGATGCCACTGGCACACCGCCTTATACCTTCACACCCGTGGTGACTGACGGGGGCTTCCGCCGGCCGCTGCGTAGTCCTATTGTCCTTAGCATGTTTGTTTTCAAGGACAGACTCTACGTAGGCACGGATTACATTGCTGAAGTGATCCGCATCAATCCAGACGACACCTGGGATCTCGTTGTCGGCACGCCACGTGAGACCCCGGACGGCTGGAAGTACCCCCTTAGCGGCATGGATAGTGGGTTCGACTGGCCCTTAAATGTCCATATATGGCGGATGCAAGAGCACGAAGGCGTGCTGTACTTTGGAACGCTAGACGAGAGCATGCGAGTATTCAAAGACACCAGTCTGGCGGAGCAGTATAGGGAGCGGTTTGGGTTTGACTTGTATGCAACTCCAGATGGTTATTACTTTAGACCGATCACGCTCACCGGCTTTGGGGACACGTTCCAAGCGGGTCTTCGATCCTTTGCCTCGACTCCCTACGGCCTTTTCGCTGGGAGCGCCGGCTACTGGTATGGCCTGCGGATATGGCAAGGAATCCCTGGAGAGGTGTATACCGTGTATCTCCCACTGGTTGCCAAGCCTAGCGGCGACACAGCAGCGGCCAAGGGATCAGGCGTAGGCCAGACTATGGTTCCAGCCCTGGGCCGCAGTACACGTTTCCTCAAGCAGCCCGAACGGCTGGAGGTGGAAATCAAGGATGGTATGGTGTTGTTGTCATGGGAGTGTCCTCCCGGGGCAACTCGATTCCGCATCTTCCGGTCCGACTTCACTCCCCTTCGACAGGCCCTTCGTCAAGCTCAGGAGAGGCCTCAGGACACCGCCAATCGCCAGCGCCAGATTCCCGATCTCGATCCTGATGCGTGGGTACCAGGCCCCTTCGCCGAGATCGGCACGACGGATCAGTTCTTCTTTGTAGACACCACTGTGCAGGCCGACCAGCCATATCAGTACTACGTGCTGGCCGAGGATGCAGCAGGGACTGTCTCTCAACCTTCCAACCTGGTCCGCGCCCCGTCCTTGGTGCCGGCAGTGACTCTCGAGAGCTTGAAGAACACACTGGGCGATTGGCTGAACCCGGGCAAGCTGGAGTCCCAGAGCACAACAACAGCGACCACCCTGGTTTTAGAGGAGGCGCGTGACGATGTGCACGAGGGGGATCTGGATCGTGCGCTTCGCCGCCTGGAGCAACTTCGCCAGAGCGCCAAGCAGAGCCAACTCGCCATGTTGAAGCCCTGGCGAGCTGAGGATTTGGAGATCCTGCTTGCGAAGCTTGTACGGCGGATCCGCCTGGCACAAGCCGGTATTATCTCTCCAACAGATTTGAATTAGCGTAGGAAGATCAAAGAATGTAGTGGTGAGGAAAACACGGCTATATGGACACGAAACCGAACATTCTATTAATCAGCGTTGATTCCCTGGGTGCAAAGCACTTGGGGTGCTACGGCTACCAGCGGGCTACCAGTCCGCATATGGATGCACTGGCCAGCGAGGGGGTGCTCTCCGAGCGGCTCATCTGCCCGGCCATCCCAACGCTTCCGTCGTATACCACGCTCTACACTGGCCAGCATCCTATCACTCATAACATCGTCTCTCACCCCTGCGATAACGAACTAGATAGGGAAGCCCCTTTTCTACCATGGCATTTCTTGCGGGCAGGCTACACCACTTGTGCGGTGGACAGCCTCATGCGCACCCGGCTATGGTTCGGCCGTGGCTACGAGTTCTACATTGATCCCAGTCTACGGCACACGATGCTGTACCTCGCGATGACCTGTGAGGATCTAAACGCCCGGGCCATCCCCTGGCTCCGGGCGCACGCCAGTGAACCCTTTTTCTTGTTCATCCACTATTGGGATCCCCACTGGCCTTTCAACCCGCCCGAGTCGTACCGCGAGTTGTTCTATCAAGGCAATCCCACGGATCCGGACAACCACTCCCTGGATGCCTGGTGGGAATATCCGATGGGCGCCATCGCACGGGATACGTGGCTGCGAACAGCCAATGGCCTAGTCACCGATGCTGAGTACGTCGTTGCACTGTATGATCAGGAGATACGCTACCTTGATGATGGCGTGGGGGAGCTTATAGCAGCGTTGGATGAACTGGGGCTCGCCGAGAACACTCTCGTGATACTCACGGCCGACCATGGCGAGAGTATGATCGAACACGGCATCTTCTTCGACCACCACGGCCTCTACGACTGCACACTTCACGTACCGCTGATCGCGCGTTGGCCTGGGCGTCTCCCAAGCGGTGTTCACCTGCCGCATACGCTCCAGGTTAGCGACATTGCTCCGACTTTGCTGGACGCCGCCGGACTGTCCATCCCGACGGCAATGGAGGGACGCAGCTTCTGGAGACTCCTGACTGGCGAGGAGCAGGTTGGCGGACACGATCGGGTGATCAGCCTCGAGTGTACCTGGCAAGCGAAATGGAGTCTACGCACCGATCACTACAAGTTTATCTTGGCCAGGCAGCCAGACCTCTACAGCAACCCCCCTCGCGAGCTGTACGACTTGGTGGCCGATCCTCAGGAGGAGCACAACATCGTGGCGGAGCGGCTAGAGGTCGCCGCCGCTATGGAAGCGGATCTGGAAGGGTGGATCGCCGACCGACTGCAGGCCCTGGGGAGACAAGAGGATCCACTCCTGGCGCATGGTGTGAGTCTCAGGCACGGCTTGGCAGTTGCGTAGTGCCGCGAATTTCTGGCAAGGAGCCAATTATGCAGGAAACTAACTTGCAAGTGACGGTAAAGGCTTATTTGCAAGCCTTTGACCAAAAGGACCTGTCCCAATGTCTGGATTTCTTCGCTGAGGATGCGACGATTGATTTCGCATCGGGTATCTACCAAGGGAAGCAAGCCATCGAGAAATGGCACAAAGAGCGGTTCGCAGCAAACCTACGGGTAGTTCGGGTTGATGGGATCAGGGTCCAAGGGGACACGGTGATCGTTGAGGCAGTCGTAACCTCTAACAGACTCAAGGCATGGAGGATTGGTAGACTGACCGGAACAGTGACTGTTGTCTTTCAGCAGAGCAAAATCAGGAAAGCGAAGTTTGGGCTTCGGACGACCATTCCTATTGAGGCATGGTGATATCTTGCTCTTGGTCGGGGACAATCGCCGATACTAAGGATCTGTCCAAGAATAACTTCGTACTTTAACGAGCGTGTCCCCGGGGTC
>CAYMKL010000065.1:0-38670 GCA_964390805.1 uncultured Anaerolineae bacterium
CCCGGCTGTCACGGCTCAAGTGGCGGTCGCGGCCTAAAAACCTACCCTTGAAAGGAGGCTGGGTGGGGGTGGATTCCTCGACGGAAGACTCACCCTCCCCCGGCCCCTCCCTGGGAGGGAGGGGTGAAAGCTTAGCGATCCTCAATCGTTTTTCTCCACTCGCGCAATGCCTGGCAATGGGCCTGGAAGGCCATGTCTGACGGCAGCTCGGCCGGCGCGAAAAGACAGGCCTCGCTGGCATCATCGCCGGCTACCAGCTCTCCGCCTACCACGTGGGCAGAGTAGAGCACCAGGATCAGATATCCGTAGAAGTTGCTGTTGACAGAATATACGCCCAGGAGGTCGTCCAGCTCTATTCTCAGTCCTGTTTCCTCCCAGCACTCGCGGATGGCCGTCTCCTCGATGGTTTCGCCGCACTCGGCAAAGCCCGACGGGAGCGCCCAATAGCCGGCGCGGGGCTCGATCCCTCGCCGCACCAGGACGACTCGCCCCTCATCCTCTATCAGCGCGCCGGCTGCCACCTTGGGGTTGATATAAAGTATGAAGCCGCACTCCTGGCAGACCAGTCGCTCCTTCTCGTCAATCATCTTGGGAGCCAACTGGCCAGCGCAGTGGGGGCAGAACTTTGGCGTTAAGGTGTTTTGTTGGCTAGACTTCATTCTCCGCTACTGGATATTAGATATTGGATATTGCCTCATACAGGTTTAGGAGCTTCGCTGCTGCCGTCTCCCAGGTGAATTTCCTCGCTTGCTCCCATCCCTTGGCGATCATCCTCTCCCGCAGCGTGTCATCCTTCAGGACTCGCTTCATGGCCCGGGTCAGGGCCTCCACGTCGGTGGCTTCCACCATCAGCCCGGCTTCGCCCACGACCTCAGGCAAGGAGGAGGCGTCGGAGGTTATCACCGGCGTGCCGCAGGCCAGGGCCTCCAGGGGCGGCAGGCCAAAGCCCTCGTACAGGGAGGGGAAGACGAAGAGGTCGGCCAGGTTGTAGAGGGCGGGCAGGTGCTCGTCGGCCACAAAGCCGGGGAAGATGACTTTCTCTTCTAAGCCCAGTCGTTCGACGGTGGCGAAGATATCCTCGTAGAGCCAACCCTTGCCCCCAGCGATGACCAATCGCAAATCGCAAATCGCAAACCTGTCCTGAGCTATGTCGAAGGATCGCAAATCGGCAAAGGCTTCGATGAGGCGGGTGAAGTTCTTGCGGGGTTGCAGGGTGCCCAGGCCAAGGATGAATCGAGGGGGTAGGTCGTATTGCCTTCTCACTTTCTCCAATAGGGCCTGATCCTCGATGGGATGGAAGCGCTCCTCCACGCCGGGATAGACCACCTCGATCCTGGCGGGTCCCACCCCCAGCAGCCCCACCAGGTCATCTTTGGTGCTCTGCGAATCGGCGAGCACCAGATCGGCCCGATGCACGGAGCGGGGGACTACCTGGTTCAGATAGGCCCGCAGGTTGGCGTCGGCGCACTGGGGGTAGCGAATGAACGACAGGTCGTGGACGGTGACCAGGGTCTTGGCCTTTCGACTGTGCTCAGGGCAGGCCCGTCGCACCGGCGGCAGGACGAAGTCGGGGGAGTGGAAGATGTCCACCGGGCCAATAGCAAGCTCCACCCAAAGGGGCAGTTGCAGGCGATGCCACAGGATGGCCAGGGCGCGGTCGGAGAGGGGCACTGAGCGAATCTGAAAATTGGGCGGCCAGCCCGTGTCCGCTGGCCGCTGTCCGCCTGCCGCCGCGAACAGGACGTAATCGTGGCTCCGATCGAGCTCCGCCAGCGACTTCACCAGCTCTCGTGTATAGCGACCGATGCCCGCCCCCTGGCGAACCGCCGCCGTGTAATCAATGCCGATGCGCAATTCTAAATTCCCCGGTAGGTCCAAAGGCGATTGGCGCCGAAGTTCCAAAACAGCACGATGATGGTAGCGATCGCTTTGGACAGGTTATAGGCCAGCTTGTAGTGGGCCAGGCCAATGTTGAGAGCCAACGCCGCCATCGGAACAGCCAACGCGCCCGCTTCACCCAGCACCAAACCGTCCAGGCTAAGGAAGATGGCCTGGTTCAACAGCAGGCCGCCGATGTTGACCAGGACGAACTGAATAAGTTGAGGGACGATGGGCTTGTCCCTCGATTCGGGAAACGTCCACAATCTGTTCCAAATGAAATTGCTGAACACCGCCACCGTGAACGAGCAGGTGTTAGCCAGTATCTTGCTGAAGTCGAAGGTCAGAATGAGTAGATTGAGAGTACCGAAATCAATCACCGTCCCCAGCATGCCCACCGTGGCGAATTTGAAAAAGCGTGTGATCTCTTTGGAATTGGCGTGAGCCAAACTGACAATTCGGGACATCGTATGGTTGTTTTTCATGACAAGTTCATCAGATTCAGGCCGTATTGCGTGCTGCGTATTCCGTCACAACCGACGCGCATCACGCAACACGCATCACGTCTTCACGTTTCACGATCACGAACAGCAACCCCAACAAAATAGCCACATGCAGGTACATGTTGTGCACGTGGAGGTTATCGAAGAAGTTGTGCACCGCGAGGTGGGTCAGGACGCCCAGGATGCCTGTCGCCACGCCCTGCCAATAGCCCTGGGTTGTTCGGACAGCCTTCCAGGCTTGCCAGAAGGCGGCTCCCCAGAGGACGAGATAGGCCGCCAGGCCGATCAGCCCCGCTTCGGCGGCGACGTTGAGGTAGTAGTTATGGGCGTGACCCAGTGGTTCCGTCCATCCCGGCAGGGAGTACGCCGGATAGACAGGCTCGTAGTTGCCGATGCCCACTCCCAGCCAGGGCCGGTCGTTGAACATTCCCCAGGCGGCTTGCCAGTGAGCCATTCTCTCCACCACGGCATAGTTTGCATCGGTCAATTTCACTCCCCGCACGTCGAAAACACCCAGGTAGGGGAGGAACCCGGTGAAACGTTGAACGATGGTCTGAGGCAGCGCTTGAACGCTTCCCAGCAGCAGCACCGGGGCGACCAGCAGGCAAGTCAGGGCAAAGAGCACTGCTGCTCGTCGGCTGTGCGCCAGATTCATTACAATGAAAGCCGCAGCGAAGCCCAGCCAGGCCCCCCGAGACCAGCTCATGAGCAAGGCTGCGCCCATGGTCGCCAGGCCGAAGATGGCGGGGAGGAGATCGGGAATTGGCAGATTGGCAGATTCGTGACGCATATCCAATATCCAATATCCCAATCCCCCTGCCCCTAACAACACACCATATGACAATGGCAACACAAGCCCCAGGTATCCCCCATAAGGATTCGGCTGCTCGAAGGTGCCGTAGGCCCGCACGAAGCGACCGAGGACGACGAAAGCCTGCGGCCCCACGCGGCCGAGGAACTGATAGAAGCCGAGGAGGGCCTGGCCGATGCCCGCCAGCAGCATCAAGAGGACTACGACCTTGGCTTGCTCCCTCTCGATGGCGTTGGCTACGAAGAGATAAATGCCCAGCACCTCCAGCCATTTTAGAATTTCCTTGAAGCTGTATTTCAGCGAGAGGGCTCCAGTCAGCGACAGGAGGATGGCTCCCAGGAAGATGAGCAGGGGCAGAAGCAGTGGCGGGTGAATGGTATGGATCTCTCTAACTGCGACCATCCTGGCCAGCCAGGCAGCCAGCACCAATCCCACCAACCCCTCCGCCGCTCCCACCGTGAAGCCGCTGATGGCAATTTCCCTGACCGATCCGAAGGGGACGGCCAGGATCAGGAGATACAGGCCATACTCGGGGCGGGTCAGGGTGGACAAGAAGACGATGCCGCCCAGGATTGCACCTCCCGCCAAGGTTAAGGGCAGAAGGGCGATGCTCAGGCCGACGGTGAGCACAATCAGCAGCAGCGTCGCATTGAACAGCGGGCTTCCCCAACTAAGGTTTGCAGACTTCCGAAGTCTCGAGACTTCGGAAGTCTTCCCTGTAATACTAGACCCGTTCCCTAAACCACTCAATCGTCTTTCGCAGTCCTTCCTCCAGTCCGACCCTGGGCTCCCAGTTCAGCACCCGCCTGGCCTTACTGATGTCCGGGCGGCGCACCTGGGGATCGTCCTGGGTGCGCTCGTCGGTGGGGGCGATGAAAGTTATCTCCGACGAGGAGCCAGAAATCTCCAGCACTTTGTGGGCGAATTCGAGGACGGTCATCTCATTGGGGTTGCCCAGGTTAACCGGATAGACCTCGTCGGACAGGAGCAGGCGATAGAGGCCCTCCACCATGTCGGATACGTAGCAGAAGCTGCGGGTGCGGGAGCCATCGTCGTATACCGTTAGCGGCTTGCTCCGCAGGGCCTGGGTGACGAAGTTGCTCACTACCCGGCCATCGTCTGACCTCATGCGTTCGCCATACGTATTGAAGATACGAGCAATTCGAGTATCCACGCCGTGATAGCGATGGTAGGCCATGGTCAGCGCCTCGGCGAAGCGCTTGGACTCGTCGTACACTCCGCGCGGCCCAACCGGGTTGACGTGGCCCCAGTAGTCCTCGTGCTGGGGGTGCTCCTGGGGGTCGCCGTAAACCTCAGAGGTGGAGGCCAGGAGGAAGGCGGCTTTCTTGGCCAGGGCCAGCCCCAGAGCCTTGTGGGTTCCTAAAGCTCCCACTTTGAGGGTGGGGATTGGCTTTTCCAGGTAGTCCACAGGGCTGGGCAGTGACGCCAGATGAAGGATGGCATCCAGATGCCCTTCTACGTAGATATAGTTGGTCACGTCGTGCTTGATGAATGAGAAACCGTCCCGACCTGCCAGGTGAGCGATGTTGTCAATGGTGCTGGTGCTCAGGTTGTCCATGGCGATGACCTGATGTCCTTCGGCCAGGAAACGATCGCAGAGGTGCGAGCCGATGAACCCGGCTCCGCCCGTGATGAGGATACGCATTATAACCTCCCTGGGTTCGGATTAAGCGTAGTATACAACAAAGAGCCGATAGCGTCAATTCCTTTCCCCCTCCGCTCTGGCCACGATCCCCAGTGTCAGACAGAACACGAAAGCCAGATCTACCAGGAAGTACGAATTGTCAATGAGGCCGTGGGCCAGGAAAGCGACCATGCTGGCCATGAGTCCCAGAAGCAGGGCCTTCAGGTCGCGGTCATCTAGTTGACGATATAGGCGTAGGGCCTTCCTGAAAAACGCAAACTGCAGCCACCCGATGGCGACCACTCCCAAGATGCCCAACCGGGTCCAGTAGTCCAGGATGATGTTGTGGGGATGGGAGAGGTCCAGTTCCTCCCAGGCCTCGGGCAGCACGTAGCGGGTGCGGTACTGGTAGAGGAAGTTGTCCAACCCCACGCCGAACAGGGGGTGATCGCGGATCATGTTGAGACTCGCCCGCCAGAGCTTGAGGCGCAAGAAGGTGGTGCCGCTTTGGGTGTTGAACAGGGAAGCCAGTCGCTCGGTGCCGATGAGGGGTAGCAGACTCAAGGCAATAACCAGGATGACGAGTAATGAGATAAGCAGCGCCTTTTTCCCCCGTATCAGGCCCAGGAAAAGGTAGGCGGCTGGCAGCCCCAGGAGCCAAGCGCCACGGGAATAGGTCAGATAAAGGCAGAGGGCGACAGGCAACCCGATTACACAGTAGATGGCTCGTCGCCGCAGCGAACCGCCGAACAGAGCGACAGCGGCGAGGATGGGCACGATCCGTCCCAGAAAGAGGCTCAGGTTGTTCGGCGAACCGTAGACGCCATGGATGCGGCGCACTCCCTCGGCGGTGATGACGTCGCTGGTGAAGAAATACTGATAGAGGCCGATGAGGGAAACAATGAGCGCAGCCAAAACCAGGGCCCCGACGATGCGCCACAGATGGCCCGCCCCCCCTCTTTCCCTCCCAACCCTTCGACCTTGCTCAGGGCAGGCGTTGGGGGGGAGGAAGGGAGGGCGCGGGCTGGCCCTCAGTAGGAAGTAGAAGAGAGCCGACTCGAAAACGACCACCCGGAACTCCCGCATGGCCACTCCGAAGTTCTTGGCGAAGAGGGCTAACGCTAGGGAGAAGGTGCTGAGGGCGACGAAGAAGATCATGGCGAAGTCGAGACTGGATATTGGATATTGGATATTGGGTATTGGAAGTTGGAGGCCTGCCCTGAGCCCAGTCGAAGGGTTGGAAGCTAGGAATTGGAAGCTGGCTCTCAGCAGCCAGGCGGCGAGGCAGAGGAGAGTCGCTACCTCCACCGGCGAGAGAGCCATGCCCAGGATGTGCTTGGGGTAAAGGTAGAAGGGGATGGAGAAGGCTACTAAAGCCAGACCGATGTCTGGGCGCAGGCAGATGAAGATCGCCAGTAGGGCCAGAGCTGGGAGGCTCACAAAGGGCCAGGGGGAGAAGTAGAAGACCAGGGCGGTGGCAATGGTTATGGCCAACTGGAAGCCTTCAGGCAGAGCATGATAGCGGTCTGCCAATTGCTTCAGCAGGGAGCAGGCAGCGGGTAGTACATTTCCCCTCCCTGGGAGGGAGGGGCTAGGGGAGGGTGGGCCATCTGTGTCGCAGAATTCACCCCCTCCCGACCTCCCCCTGTGAGGGGGAGGAGTCTGGATTCCCCTCCCTGGGAGGGAGGGGCTAGGGGAGGGTGGGCCATCTGTGTCGCAGAATTCACCCCCTCCCGGCCTCCCCCTGTGAGGGGGAGGAGGTTTGCCGCTCTCCTGAATGGTTACCAGGTGACGGATGGCTGCCAGAAGCACAACGGCACAGATTCCCAGCAGCGCCCACGCTAACTGGTAGGGCAGGAGGTTCGGCTCGCGGGCCACGGTCCAACTGACGATGGCCCACTGTCCCCAGCCCCCCTCAGCTACCAGCTCAGCCTGGTGTACCCCGTCGGCCAGGCCCGAGGCCAGGATGACGGTCTCTGTGCCGTAGAGGGGATCGTGGAGGACGAGGTAGGAACGGCCTTGGCTATCCCGAGGCAGGCCATTGGCCGGCTTCCCATCAACGGTCACGTAGAGGATTCCCCAGAAGTCGCCCCGCCGCACGGTCAGATCAAGGCGGGTGCCCTTGAAGGAGATGACCAGCCTATCGCCGGTTTCGCCAATGTCGGCTCCCTGGGGGGAGAGGCGCCAATCACCCACATAGCGCGCTGTGTAATGATCGGCTGGGTAGCGGCCTGGGTAGGCTACGGGCGGAGCGGTGGCCAGCTCCCATAATCGTTGGTAAACGGGACGCAGTTGCCACTGCTGGTCCACCAGGGCGAAGCCCCAGTGAGGGTCGTCGGGGGGGGCGTCTGGCTGGAAATGGGCCACGGCCAGAACCCCCGCCCAGGGCCACTCGTCGCGCGCTCGCTCGATGGCCGCCACGGTGTATTGAGCTTGCTCCTCCTCGCTCACCTGTCCCCAGATGGAGGGCTGGCCCTGCCAATCCGGAGGCAGGGCGTTCCAACCGAGCTCCACTGCCCAGACTGCCTTGCTCTCGTCGCCGCCAGCGACCATGACCTCCCGCACCAACTGTGTTCGGGAGAAGTTGAGGATACCCAGGCGGAATTGACGGTCATCAGGCCCTGCGTCGAAGCCGTAGGGCTTAACGGCTACGATGTCGAAGAAGTCGCCGGCGCCGGCAGCGTATAAGCCTTGCAGGAAAGCCACCTCGTTCAGGTTGAGAGGGCCGCCCTCGCTATTGGGCGCCAGGCCGGCCGTCAAGACGAAGGAAGAAGGGTCTGCCGCTTTGACCTGGATGTAACCCTCCCGCAGCAGGCGGGCGTAACTGGCTGGGTCTACGTAAGCGTTACCCCAATGGGAGCTCAGATTTGGCTCGTCCCAGATTTGATAATAGTCAATCTCCGCTCGATAGCGCTCAGCAAAAGCCTGGGCGAAACGGCCGAAGTCCGCTACCTCTTGGGGGGGTGAGTAGCGGTCAGCTTTTTCAGGATGCAGTTGGGCCCACCCAGGCGAGGTGTCCAGCACGGCGATGAGGTTCAGATCGTGCTCCCGAACCGCGTTCACAGTCCTATCCCAGGCGGCCCAATCATACTGACCGGCTTGGGCTTCGATGTCCGCCCAGGGGAAGATTTGGCGCACCCACTGGAAGCCGCCAGCCTCGATCAGGGCTAATGCCTGCTCTAGTTGTGCTTCGTCGTACTGCTCCAGGGTGGCATTTACCCCGAAGGGATTCACGGCAGCTTGGGGTATGTCCGGGGGGAGACCGTAGCCCTGACCACGAGTGGCATCTTCTTGCTTTATCCACACAACGAAAGCCAGGAACGCGATAATGATCAAACCCAGAGCGCAGAGAACCAAACCCAGGGCTGGTCTCCAGCCCTGACCTGTGGAACGTGCGTCTCGGTTGCTGCCTGTCTCGACCGCTGGAGTCCGGGCCATCTTTTCTATCCTCGTCCATAATCCTACCACAAACTGCCTTTATCCGCAAACCATGCTGCTTGACGAGAAACGAAAAATGCGCTACAATATCGCTGGCTTGAGGGCTGACGGAGAGCGTACAGCCTACCACTCATCAGGAAGTCAAAAGAAACGAGGGAAAAAAGAAAACATGAAGCAAATTGAACTCAAAACGCAGAAAAGAGAAGTGCTTGGTAAGAAGGTGAAAAGCTTGCGACGTGAAGGGCTCATTCCCGCCGTGTTGTATGGCCACGAGACCGACTCGGTTTCCCTTCAAGTTGAGGAGCGCGAGCTGAGTCGTGTCTTGGCCCAGGCTGGGGGACATCGGTTGATCGCCTTGAAAATCGGTAGGTCTAGAAAACCCCAAATGGCCTTGGCCAGGGAGGTGCAATGGGATGTGATCGCCGGCAGGCCCATCCACGTTGATTTCTACGCCGTGGTTATGACCGAGAAGATCACCACCGAAGTGCCTTTGGTCTTCGTCGGTGAAGCTCCGGCAGCAGATCAACTAGGCGCTATGGTGTTGCAGAGTCTCGATGAGATAGAGATAGAGTGTTTGCCAGGCGACCTGATTGAGGCCATCGAGGTTGACTTGAGCGGGCTGGAGGAGATAGATCAGGCCATCTATGTTGGGGATTTGCAGGTGCCGCCTACTGTAGACATCCTGACCGATGCCGAGGAGCTAGTGGCTAAGGTCACCTGGGCTGCTGCTGAAGAGGTAGAAGAAGAAGAGGTGGTGCCAGTCGCACCGGCGGAGGTGGAGGTCATCGCCAGGGGCAGGGAGGTAGAACCTGGGGAAGAGTAGTTGGAAGCGAAGCGACCAGCTTGGAGGTGTTTGATGGTGATACGGTTTATCTTGAGTGGCTACGTAGACCAGGCGCTGGTTCACGCTGTCTACGACAAATTGGAAGATGGTACATTTGCCGGGCGCATTCCGCCATGCAAGGGGGTAGTAGCGTTTGGAGCCACCCTGCGCGAGTGTGAAGAGGAATTGCGTTCTACGTTGGAAGACTGGATACTGGTCGGGCTCAAGTTGAGGCACCCGCTACCGGTGATCGCGGGTATTGATCTAAACAAGGAACCGAGCTATGAGCCGATGGGCGCCTTGTAAGCGTCGGGACTTTGTCCGGCGGTTGCGAGCAATTGGCTTTGATGGTCCCTTTTCCGGCACGCGGCACCAGTTTATGGTCTATGGGCAGCGGCGCTTGGCAATCCCTTCCTACGTTGAGTATTCTGTGCACCAGCTTCGAATAATGATACGAGAAGTGGAAGAGATCATAGACCGCAAAATCACAGTTGACGAATGGATCAAGTTGTAACGACCAATCGCTAGCAGTCTGCAATCTAATGACATGGCCGCTGGTATTGTTCACCAGCGGCCATCTTCGTTCTGTCCAGTGTCCACTCCTTCAGCCAAGCTAGGCCATCGCCTCTCCGATCCACTCCAGTGCTTTCTTGATGTTGTCCACCGAGTTGGCATAAGAGAAGCGGACGAAGCCCTCGCCGTACTCGCCGAAGGAGGTGCCGGCAAGCGAGGCCACGCCGGCTTCATTGAGCAGGAAATCCTGCATTTCCCGGGAACTCCTTCCCGTGCCCTCGATGTTGGGGAAGACGTAGAAAGCGCCTTTGGGCCTCAGGCAGCGGAAGCCGGGAATCTGGTTGAGGCCGTCAACGATGATGTCTCGCCGCTGGCGGAAAGCCTCGACCATTTTCTTGGACTCGTCCTGTGGCCCCTGGAGGGCCTCGACTGCGGCCCACTGACTGAAGGCGGCGGTGCAGGAGTTGGAGTTGACCATCAGAGTGGACACCTGCGCTGCCAACCACTGGGGCATAACCCCGTAGCCCAGCCGCCAGCCCGTCATGGCGTAGGTCTTGGAAAAGCCGTCGAGAATGATGGTTCGCTCCTCCATGCCGGGGAATTGGGTGATGCTGGCAAACTCCCCCTCGTAGACCATGCGGCTGTAGATCTCGTCCGAGAGCACCATAGCGTCGTTCTCGATGGCCGCCTCGGAGATGGCCTCCAGATCCTCTTTGGTCAGCACGCCGCCGGTGGGATTATGCGGCGAGTTGAGGATGATCATCTTGGTCTGGGGGGAGACCAGGCTTTTGAACTCTTCGATGTCGAAGCGGAAGTCCTTTTCCATGAGAAGCGGGACGGGCACAGGTGTGGCCCCGGTGAAGTTGATCATTGATCCGTAGATGGGGAAGCCTGGGTTGGGGTAGATGGCCTCATCGCCCTCCTCGCACAGGGCCAGGATGGTAAAGAACATGATGGGCTTGCCGCCCGGCGTGACCACCACCTGGTCTGGATGGACCTCGATGCCCCGCGTGGTGGAGATCTCCTCGGCGATAGCTTCCCTGAGTTGGGGGATGCCTGCCGAAGGGGTGTAGTGGGTCTGGCCCCCGCGCAAGGCGTTGATGCCCGCCTCCACAATGTTGGAAGGGGTATCGAAGTCGGGCTCACCAATCTCCAAGTGGACGACCTCCCGCCCCTGGGCCTCCAGTGCCCTGGCCTTTAGCAGTACCTCAAAGGCCGTTTCCGTGCCTAGCCTGCTCATTCTAGTAGCGAGTTTCATTGATTTCCTCCTCGATTTTGGGAGCTAGATCCCGGGCGTGGTTGTCCATGATGCCGTAGGGCGTGGGCGAATCTCGAACTATGACTTCAGACCAGTTCCTGAAGTTCATCAACGTGTTGTTCCACGAGGGCGACAATCTGCTCCTGCGGATCGTGCAGCGTGACGGGAGCGTGAGGTATCTGTGGATCTGCCAACCGGGGAGTTTTCTGGCGCAAGTAGCAGCGTGTCATAGCAGCGTAGGGCGCATCTGCTTGCATTGCCCAGATGAGCAACTCCCGTGCCTCTGCAGACGCTTCTGGGACACGGCACAGCAGCAACAACAAGTTGATCTTCATCAACCATAGGGCTCGTTCATCCTCCAGCGGACTACGATCCAGGCCAATCAGCTTGATCGTCTCTTCGCCACGACGGGTTCTACCCAATACCCGAGCGCGCAGGAAGTCCAGATGCATGGACGGGTCCTCAGCCGTGGGGTCCAGCAGGCAAGGTTGGCCGTCACAATCAGGGAAGTGAGCCCACTTTCTGTCGTTGCAGCGCCCGCATGAGAGCAACCAATTCTGCCAATCGAACATTCGATCGGGAAACTTGCTCTTGGGGCGATAGTGTTCCACGTGTGGTGAAGAGACGTGGGCCATCCTGGCTTCGCAGTAAGCGCACTTGCCGTGGAACGCTGCGTAGAGTGCTTCCGCATCAGCCCGTACTTGGGCTCGTACACTGGACCAGAACTGGCTGGCAGTCAGTTCCGGGTTTCGCCTGTGTGCTTCTTCAAAACGCCGGTACCAGTCGTCGGCGCGCACGGCAAATGAATCAGGTTCAGGCCCGCGCTCCACGCGGATCATGATACCTCCCGGAGGCGGTCACTCTGGCGCTCGACGGCTTCTTGTAAGGCCTGTGCTAGGTGGCGTTGTTTGGGGTCTTCCAGCGGCGGAGGCAGGCTTTCTGCTTGCCACAGGCTGAGTTGCTTATATTCCTGCTCCTCTGCTTGAGAAAGTTGACGAGCCTGGCGTTTGCGATGCAGTTTCTGGTAACGTTGGATCTTGCGCTCGACTTCCGGGGACTGGGTACTGGACAAATCGAAAAGCTCCGTTAGAATCTGATCGGCGCGCCAGGTCTCCACTGCCTCGACTTCACTCCGCGGCTGCACGCCGTCAGGCATCTGCTCTAATACGACGTTGCCACCAGGACCGGCAACCTGGGCCAGGAATGGGCTGTGGGTGGCGACGATGAACTGAAGATTCGGGAACTTTTGGCGCAGCCAGTGGCCGATCTGTCGCTGCCAGGTGGGGTGGACGTGCGCATCCAGTTCATCAATGAGCACAACGCCTGGGCAATTCATCGGATTATCTTGGTCGGGAAAGGCGTCGGTCAACCAGCGCAGCAGGTCAATGCCCAGAGCCAACATACTGCGATAACCATCGCTTAGGTCTCGGAAAGGAACCGGTCTCTGATCATTGATCTGCAGCAAGGCAGCGCGTGCATTAATGTGTAGCATAGTTGGCTGGGGTAACAACTCATTTGCAAAAGCAATCTCAACCTGAGCCAAAGCACGCTCGCTGTCCATGTCACCGTCCCGCGCCGTATTGTACAGATCTATTAGCCACTTTGTGGCGTTGGTTAGTGCAGCATCCTCGCGAAAGAGGGTGACAAAACGAGCGGATTTGCGTTCCGCGTATAGAATACGATCAGCATCCTGAGATCCGCCACTCAAGCGTCGGAACGGTCCATAGCCACATCCCAGCCAGCCCGGCTTGCCCTCGGCGTAGGCGGTCTGCTTGAGGCGGCTCATATCTTTGCCCACCTTTTCACGCTCTCTGGGTGTCCCCTTACCTGACCAGTCAACTAATGTGGGCACGGTGTAGTGCTCCCGCAGCACCTCCGGCAGACGTTCAGGTTCATCGCCAGTGACGATATAGCGGGCAACGTAGGGCGACTTTTTCTTGGGCCAGTGAGGGGTGAGAGCGTCGCCCTCCGTCCAGAGCAGTTCGGCCTCGATCTCGCCGTACGATTCTCCCCGACGAACCCAACCCTCGGCTACTGGCAGCAGTTCGCGCACGGCAGCCGGCCCGGCCAGTGCCACGCCGATGGCCTGAAGCAAGGTGCTTTTGCCCAGGCCGTTCTGTCCCAGTAAGGCCGTCCACATGCGCACATCTTTTTTGCCTGCGGCAAAATCTAAGTCAAAGTTGGCAAAGCACTTGATGTTCTTCAGGATGATCTTTCTCAGGTACATGACAGCCTCCTCGCTCCATATCTCCGACCGATTTCTACGGCTATTATACCACACTTTGCTCACTCGTCCAACCGAGCGGATGTCCCCAACGTGATACGCTCTCAGCGGATAGCTGCTGCTCCCACCTTCGCTCCTATCCGTTGCCTCCAGAACCCCAATCGGGTGTTAGGGGCGATCTATTCATCATACATAAACGTCGGTTCTTCGTAACGCCTAGGCTTCCTCTTTCTAAGGAACTCCTTCAACACCTCGTTCTTCGTCTCCAATGACATCCCCTCTGCCTTCAGCACTGACAGCGGGAAGTTGATTCTCAAGGCTCTACCCTCGACGACGATATGTCTCGTTATTCCAGAGGGTATTTTGAGTGCATCTTCTCTGTTTTGGCCGGTAGCAAGCCTGGTGGCTATTTGTACGACCTGTTCTGGAGTGAACTTGGGGAAAGCGACGATTACGTTGCAGTCTTCGTGTTTTTCGAATAGACCATTGATTTGCCTTTTCCAGTCTCTCTTTTCAGGCTCAAGATGATCGCGCTCTATCCTTCCCTCATAGGTCCTCACTATCTTATTCATTAGTTTGACCTGTGACTCCAAATCGCTGCCGCCGTCAACTGCGAAAACATCCCCGTCCCGGAAAAACAAACAGCACAAAATGCCTTTCCCTTCCGACACCAGAGCTCTTGCAGCATCGCAGTCCATTGGTAGGGGCTCAATGCTCTTGCTCTGAAGTCGGGACAGGAAGGCGTCCTTGTCCTGGTGGGTCAAGTGGCACCAGGTGCTCAGTTTGACGCTCTCTGGACCGAAGTAGTCCACTATTTGCACCAGAATGTGCTGGCAATTGAGCAAGCCCTCTTCTCGAAACACGGTAATCCTGTTGGCGCCATCCAGGTGAACGTATTTGCCGAAGCGATGGTTTCCGCCTCCCAGCCTGGCCACGATGGGGGGATCCTGCAGGACTCCGGCTTCCTCTATTGTCCTGGCCAGTCTTGGGGATCTGGTCTTGTCAAAGTGCTCGTGTATGATGATGTCTTTGACGGGCACGATTTTCAATTCTGGCCCTGGTTCGCAGCCCTTCCTGCTCATTCTTCCCTCCCCATTGAGTTAGGAAACAACAGACTCAGCCCTCCGAAGAATCCTGCAAGTTCCCCAGAGTTCCTCTGTCTCAGGGGAACTCTGGGGAACTCAGGGGAACTGCTGAGCGGTCATCTCCCGAAGCGCTTCTGAAATTCGATCACCCTCTCGGCCACCTCAACGCTCACTCGATGCTGAGCCTCGACGGTTGCCGCTCCGATGTGGGGTGAGCCGATTACTTCATCCAACTCAAAGAGCTTGTTATCCTTGGGTGGCTCTTCAAGATAGACATCTAAAGCCGCTCCCTTTACTTTCCCTGACACAATCGCCTCGTAGAGGGCGTCCTCGTTAATGGTGCCCCCCCGTGCGCAGTTGATAATGTGCACGCCGTCTTTCATTATCTCGAACTGGGGGGCGCCGATCAGGTCGCGCGTCTCGTCGGTCAGTGGCAGGTGCATGGAGATGTAGTCGGCCCTTTGCAGCAGTTCTTCCAGGGAGACGAACTCCATCTCCAGCCCCCTGGGATCAGCGACGTAGGGATCGTAGGCGATGATGTCCATCCCCAAGGTCAGGGCCTTCTTAGCTACCAGCCAGCCGATGCGACCGTAGCCCACCAGGCCCAGCGTCTTGCCCGCGATCTCGCTGCCGCTGAACTTCTTCTTCTCCCACTTCCCGGCCCTCATCGAGGCCGTGGTCTGCGGGAGACGGCGCGCCAGCGCGAGCAGATAGCCAACGGTCAACTCAGCCACCGCATTCGAACTGGCTGCGGGAGTGTTCATTACCTCGATACGTTTGGATTTGGCGTATTCGACGTCAATATTGTCCAGGCCCACGCCAGCGCGAACGATTAGCTTGAGGGTCTTGCCTGCCTCAATGATGGGCCTGCGCACTTTGGTGGCGCTGCGGACGACGATGACGTCGTAGCCGTTGATGCTTCTCTCCAGTTCCTCGGGGGCCAGGCCGATGTTGACGTCCACTTCGATGCCAGCCTGGCGCATCATCTCCACGCCTTCGTTGGCAATAGAATCGCTAACCAGGACTCTCATTGTCGAATTACCTCCATCGTTGATTTGCTGTCTGACACCATCAAGGCTTTGCCACGAAATGTGTTTCTACATCGGCCAGGAACTCCTCGAAGTGGATGGGAGCGCAAGGCACGTGTTGATCTGGGTCATCGAATGGGTGTCTATGCCAGCCCATCTTGGCGTTGTCTACGCCGTAGAGCCTACGCTCTTCTTTCACCAACGCAAAAGCTACTTTGTCAGTTGTCACGTTGTAGAAGACATTGATGAACGTATTGGTGACTGCCAGGTGCACCCGAACACTGAGGATGTCGACATCTACCATGCGCTCCTCAATACGGCTGACTGGGGGAGAGCGGTTGCAGGCTCGCTGCAACTTATACAGCAGTTGCCTCGTCGTCATGGCAGCCACGCGAAGCTCTCCATCAACCGCCGACGGCGTGTAACTAGTGACTCCCATTCCAGGTAGTCCCACTCCGCTTGATAGGCGTAGTGTCCCTCTCGATCTTCAGTCTCCCATATCTGTTTGTACGCTTCGAAGGGCATCCCATACTTCTCTTCGTACCGACGAAGGATGGCATCAATCTCGGCCAGCTTCTGACGTGCGTAGTCGCGCATCATCAGGGTCAGTGCCACGTCGGTCCGTGCCTCCCCTGTCAACTCTGTGAGAGCCCGCATGGTCTCTTTGGGCAATACGACTGCCGCTTCACTCATACCTGCACCTCCCTGTCGAACTCGTGCTATAGATTCCAGATCTCCTCAATCAGCCCCGTGAGCCAGCGCATGTCGTCCAGGGTGAGGTCGCCCATGTGGGCGATGCGGAAGATCTGGCCCTTGAGCTTGCCGTAGCCATCGCCGATCACCGCTCCGTGTTTGGCCAGGGCTTTGTTCAGCTCGGGCACGCTGAGGCCCCTGGTGTTCACGATGGTGGTGAGGGTGTTGGAAAGGTAGCGCTCGTTGGCGTAGAGGGCGAAGTGCCGGCGGCCCCAATCGCGGGTGAACTCGGCCATGTCAATGTGCCGCTGAAAGCGAGCCTCCAGCCCCTCGGCCAGGATGTCGTCCATTTGCTTGTTCAGGGCGAAGAAATGGCTGATGCTTGGAGTGGCCGGGGTCTGGTTCCTCTGGTAGTACTTGAGCATCACGTGGAAGTCGAAATACCAACCTCGATTCTTCACCTCCTGGGCTCGGTCGAGGGCCTTCTGGCTGACGGAGCACACGGTGAGACCGGGCGGCAGGGCGAAGGCTTTCTGCACCCCGGCGATGCAGACGTCTATGCCCAGCTTGTCCACCTCGATCTTAGCTCCGGCCATGGAGCTGACGGCATCGAGTAGCCAGCAGACGTCGGGGTATTTCTTCATGACCTCGGCGAGTTCGTAAAGGTTATTCATTACGCCGGTGGAGGTCTCGTTGTGCGTCACAGTGATGGCGTCGTACTGGCCGCCGGACAGCTTGGCCTCAAGCAGCTCCGGGGTAATGGCCTGGCCCCAGTCCACCTCCAGGACATCGGCCTCCTTGCCATTGGCCAGAACCATCTCGTGCCAGCGGGCGCCAAAGGCTCCGTTGATGGTGCACAGCACTTTCCTAGGCGAGGTTTTCCGCCCGTCTCTGACGCAATTCCGCACCGCCCCTTCCATGACGCCCGAAGAAGCGGAAGTAAACAGAAAAACCACATTCTCTGTGTAGAGCAGCTTTTGTACTTTGGATGTCGCCTCGGCCTGGAGGTCTGCGTACTCTGTAGAACGATGGCCGATCATCGGCCTGGCCATTTCTTGCAGGACTTCGTCCCGCACGTGGGTTGGGCCAGGGATAAAGAGTTTCTTGTACATCGTTCGCCTCCTCGTACTCTGTTACCAAGTATTATATACTGGACAGCTAACAGCGTCAAGCGCGCTATCACTCAACCGCAGATGCTCTACAGCTTGGCTGTCTCCTCGACCGCCCGGCGCGCTGCTGCCAGATTGGCATCGGGAGTGGGGCCCCTGATCACACAGGCCGGTGCCAGGATGAAGCCCGTTCGCCCAGCCTGGGCGATGGCATCGTGCGCCTCGGCCACGACGTCTTCTGCTGTGCCATCCAGCAGTGTCTCTAGTGACAGGCCCCCGGCCAGTGCTCTCTTGGTCATCTGGCGTGCCTCGGCCAGGCTGGGGCCACTGACGCGATCCGCCCAGTTGATCACGTCTACGGGATAATCAGCCACCAGATCGAGCATCAGATTTTGCTCGCACTCACGCGGCCTGGTTAGCCGTGGCTGGCACACATGCAGCATCGTTACCCGTGACTTGCCCGCCAACGACTCCAGAACCGGCAGATCATAGGCTGCGCCAAACTCCTCGTATTCTTCGCGGCTCAGGGCGTTGTAGTTGGCCATCTGGGTGGCAAAAAAGAAACCCGAGGCGCCCGCTTCCAGGCAAGCAGCGGTGAAGCCCTGTAGGACATCGCGGATGATTGCCAGGCCGGCGTGAAGCTGGCGCGGCGACTGACGCAGATCTTCGATGACCCGCTCTCCAGAGACTCCGTCCCCACACAGCTTGTAGGCGATGGTCAGGGGGCTGAAGACGGTCATTATGAACGGCGCCGTCCCGTTTAGACCGGCCGCCACGTGGTGGATCATCTCCAATTCCCGCCTCAAAGCCCCTTTGGTAACGTCCAGTCGAGGCAGCGTTTTCCACCCTTCAGCCGAAGCTATCACCGGTTGCACTGCCAAGGGCGAGAAGTCGTCATCGGTACCGAAACGGATCGTAGCTCCCCAGTCCTGAATAGGATAGAGCCCGCTTGGCATCAGCTTGATCAGGTCGGTGTCGAACTGCCGATGCAAGGCCAGGGTGATCTCGGCCAGTTGGCCGGGCGCCCGGTCCTGCAGATGATAGTGCTTCCACAAAGCGATCGGTACCCGATCAACCTCTTCTCCATGTAGCGCTGCTTCGACTCTTTCCCATTTACTCATTTTCTTCATCGTTGTCTGTGATCTCCTTCTTCTGATTTTCCTCCGCCAGCTCCATCAAGGTAAGCCGCGAAGTGGGGGTATAGATCCTTAGCGTTGCTCACCTCTTCCAAATCCAGGTCCAGCTCGCTGGGATACATGATGAAGGGGTAGTCCTGGGGGCCGCCCAGGCCGCCATGACTGGCCACTTGATTCTCGAAGCAGACCACCTCCCCGTCCCCGCGCCAGGCGCCGAAGATGACGATGTCGCCACTGTGGGGGAACCAGGCCAACTGGCGCAACTGGCTCGCGGCGAGCTCTGGTTCTGGAAGGGAGAGCAGAGGATTCTGGCCGCGAACCTCCTCCCCCCCCTTACTCCCCCCAGATAGGGGGGGGAGAGCCAGCGTTCCATCTTTGCCTACGATGACTGCCTCCCCCTCCTCGCGCCCCACCACCAGGCCGATGCCTTCGTGGACGATGAGCCTGTTGAGCAATTCGGGGTAGATGAGGGCGATCTCGCTCAGGTTCATCGGGCGGGGGGCGACGTTGAAATAGACGTGGGACATGGAGCCGGAGTTTCGGACAACGATGTCGCCCCTTTTGCTGAGGTCCCAGGAGGTGTCTTCATCCACTTCGGCGGAGCTCAGTGCAGGGTCCACAACCAGCCTCTTGTCCACGAAACGATAGGCAGCTTGCACCAGGCTGGCGCCTCGCTCGGAGAGCCGGGCTTCTATTCCCTTCAGTTCCTCCAGCAGAAACAGAGCTTTGGCCGCCGACGGCCTCTCATCGCCTCCGCGCTCATCGGTGAAGACGCCTTCGCCTATCTGCTCAGCGATGTATTGGCCCAAGGTGCGACCGAAGGCCTTTTTGAAGGGGATGGAGGGAGTCAGGCCGTGATCCGACAGGACGTACAGGTCGTAGTGCCGCTTTCGATACTGGGTCCTCATGCGGTCAATCTGCTTGATCTGGTTATCAATACCTCGCAAGGCTTTGAGCGCGTCGGGGCTGCCTATTTTGAAATGGTGAGCGACCTCGTCATAGCTGTAGTAGTTGGTGTAGATGGCTGGCATGCCGCGGTAAATGTCTATCAGGCAGGCGAAAGTCTGTATCTCGCGGAAGACGACGTTGGTGATGATCTGCAGAAAGGGGGAGAGGACGCTAAAGGGTCGGTGATAACTGGGGACGAAAAGGGCAACGAACCGTTTGCCCAGATCAAAGAGATACCCCCATAGGGAGAGCAGGATGACTCGCAGTACCCGCAAAGGGCTGAGCAGGAACAGGAGCAGGAACCCAACGCCCCGCACGTTCTCGAAGAAGCGCTGGCTGCTCATCGCACCCAGAGTGAAAAGGGAGAGCCGGGCGTCGCCGTCAAACATGTTCACGTAGCTGGAGCCGCCCTGCAGGATGCCCCGCCGACCGGTGGAGATGCGGTCTTGCATGGCCTTGACCAGGCCAGGCAGCTTGCAGACCACTGAGGTGTTGCTCTCCTTCTCGTACCAGCGGAAGGCGGGGATGTCGAAGTTGTTGCCAAACATGATGCCCGCCTGGGCTGCGGGGGTGGTGCTGGGCAGTCCGCAGCGCCAGCGAGCTAGCTTGAAAGTCGTGCCCTGATCCCTGTCCTGAGCCACATTGAAGGGTTGCGGAAGGGCCTTCCTCTCTCCCAGCAGACGCTTCATGTGTGGGGCATAGCCTTTGGCCATAGCTTCGCGTAGATGGTCATAGGCCAGGCCATCTATCTGGAGGATGATGAAACCCCGTTTCTGGGCGTTGACGTGGCTCTCTTCCAGACCCATGCTCTCGGCAATGGCCGCATACTTCCGCGAATAGTATAGGTTGGCCAAGGCATTGAAGAGGTCAACGATTTTCCTGGTGAACCAAGTCATAAGGAGAATCCCTCAACCGGACTTCGAGACCGCCGAATAGAATTCGGCGTCTAAAGCTGAAAAGACCCCTCAGGGTCTAATTCCAGCGCCTGAGGGCGCTTTTCAACTTCAGACGGGGATTTCAAATCCTCGGCTCTTGCGCCGCCAGCGTCTCCATAAACGCCTGGATCCTGGTCTTCAGTGGCTCCTCGGCGTAGGCGCGCGTGTCTGCCATATCGGCTTCCAGAATGAGGCCGGGCTTGCCTGTGCGCTGGGAGATGATGCGGCGAAGGTCGTACTGGCCCAGCGAGTAGGGCTTACAACTGCGGTTGGAGTGGAAGACGATTCCGTCTACTTGAAACCGCTCCGCCAAATCAACCATGATCTCCGCTCTGGCTGGCAAGCTCTGGTTGATGTAGACCGAGGTGTAGGTGCGGGCTAGCCCTTCGATGGGTTCGCTCAGCTCAACCGATGTAGACCAGCCGTTGGTGTAGGTGTCCACCACAAAACAGGCCCCGAAGTCAACGAAGTAGCCGAAGAAGCGGAAAAGTCGGTACCATAAGGCGATGTTGTCCCACAGCAAGCGGTAGCGTTCCTCAGGGATGGCACCTATTCCCTTCTCTACCCGTTCTTCCACCTCCGCCTTGAGCTTCTCATAGAAGCTTACTGCTTCTTCTGTGCCCCGCAACACGACGATGGGAGCCATGTTGACGAAAAGGTCGGGAGCATTGAGGGGCGAAGGCCGGGCCTGGCACAGGTCTCGAATCTCCCCCCAAAGGCCGACGGCGCGATTGGATAGCTCCAGGGTCTCCATGAACTTCTTCTGCTTCAGCTTGCGGCCCGTGTGTCTACCCAGCCAGGCGATGAATTCCTCTAGTTGGGCGGCCACGTACTGGACGCTGTGTTCTTCTATCTGGGGGCCGTGGATGAAAGGGGTGTCCAGGACGAAGAGGGGGACGTGGTGGTATTGGGCCAGGGCCTGGTACCACTTCAGGGCCGTGCCGCAGATGTTGTTGCAGGCCACCAGGAGGTCGGGCTTGGGGAGGCCACCCATCGGCGCATCCTGCCTGTCTAGCACCGAGCCGATGTGGCTCCGCGCATAGGAGCAGAGGTCCTGAGAATAGCCCTGGGCCTCGGCTACCTGACATAAAGAGGTTGCCACTCTTCGGGCCCCGCAGAGGGCTCCGTAGTTCTCCGGGTAGACCGAGGCGATGCCCATGGCTGCCAGGATCTCGATGGGCGCGCCGCTGGTCACCCAGGCCAGAGGCTTGAGCCTGCCGATGACCTTGCTCTTGGTGTAGTAGCGGGTCATCAGCTTGTTGAGGTCTTTGGCGGTGCGCAGTTTCTTGTATTTTCTGGCCATGGCTACTCCTGCTTGATCATTTCCAAGAACGCTTGCAGGCGGGTGCGCCATTGCTCGATGGCAGGGGCGTGTTCCATCTCCAGTCGCAGGTGGGGCACAGCAGCGGCGTCGAGCTTTTCCTTCACGATGGCATAGTCGAAAGCATGGGGATCGCAGAACTTCTGCAGGACGAAGACGATGCCATCGGCCCTGGCCCTTCGACTGGGCCCTTCGGCAAGCTCAGGACACTGCTCAGGACAGGCCTCGTTGAACAGCTTCAGGAGGTGTTCGCCTGGCTGGCGGTCGGGATGGTACTTGGCAGGGCAGGGCAGGCGACGGATGTAACGAGCGGCCAGGGCGGAGATGGGATCGCCATCGGCCTCGACAGGCTGAGCGAAGTAGCGGCTACCTGTGCACAGGTCGTCCCCCACAATTCGAGCGCCTAACTCCTCCACGATGGTCAGGATAGCCGGATCGTCCAGGATGGCGCCGACGAGGATGAGGCCAGGCCCTTCTTGAGGAATCCGCTCCTCTTCGACCAGGAGCTCAACCAGTTCTCCTAGAAGCTGGTTGTATTCCTCCAAAGGCATGATGAAACCCGCGCCGGTGGCAGCGAAGAGTTCAAGCGCGGTGAGCCTGTCGCGTAGATCGTACAGTCGGGCCAGAAGGCGGCGCTTCTCATTGTACAACTCGATGCTCGCCCTGATGGCCTGGTCGCTGATCTCCTGGCCGGTGAGCTTTTCCAAAGAGTGGCGAAAGCGTTGCAGTTCGGCGATGAGGTAGGGCCGCGTGCTGGGGGAAGAGAGGCGCACGGGCTGGACGATGGTTTCCACGTAGAGGTCAGGGAAGCTCATCTGCCAGATGTCGGCCAGGGCCTGGATGGTGTCGCAGGTGTGGGGAAACACGACCCCATGCAGGAAGCTCAGATCGCCGCGCAGGGCTTGATCCAACGCGCTGCGACAGAGGGCGCAGGTGTAGTTTTGCAGATGAGCATCGGCGCGGCTGGGGGTTTGGTCGCCAGAACGAATGCGCAGTGGCGCGAATCCGGCGGCGTGAAGGATCTCTTCTGGGACGTAGGTGCAGAAATAGCCCATAGTCCGATGACCGGGGTAGCGGTCGGACCAATTGGGGTAGGGGGTCTCTTGGGCCTCTGTAAGAGCGCCCAGGATTTGCGTTAATCTTCGGTTATTGGCAGTCATGCCTTTTCCCTTACCACCCACTACAGCGGATTGAGAAAGAAGCGGATACTTCGCCAGGCTCAGTACAGGTTTCTTGCTCCTGCATCTGTGTCAACTTAAGCTCTGAGCCCCGTCCCCGGGGCGGCCCGGGGACGGGCCTTTGAGCCTTAAGTTGACACTAGTGCTTGCTCCTGATCCGTTTTATTCCGAATCCGTCGTAGTGTTTCGAAGTGCCCGTATTATGACACAAAACTACAGGGAAATCAAGTTGCGTCTATTCCAGAAGCTGGTATAATATGTTGCGGTAGAGAACCGCGGATTTGCAGAAATGCGCGGATCAAAAGCACGCAAAGGATGTTGATAGAAGAGTTTAGGATATGGATCGAGAAGATGGTGAGGTACTGAAACAGGAAATCGTCCTGAACAAGCGCTACCGACTGCTGACCGAGATCGGCGCGGGGGCAATGGCCATCGTCTTCAGGGGCGAGGATACCTGGCGTGGTATGCCGGTGGCGGTCAAGGTGCTGCGCCAGGCCTACGTTGAGAACGAGGCTTTCTTGGCCCGCTTGCACAGCCAGGCTCAGGCGTTAGCCAGCCTGGTACATCCCAACATCGTCGCCACCTACGAGATGGGCCAGGAGGGCGATTGTCATTACCTAGTGATGGAACTCGTGGAGGAACCAACCCTCAAAGAGTTGGTCCAGGTAGGTATCCCTTTTTCCATCGGGCAGACCCTGGATGTCGTCATGCAAATCTGCAATGCAGTAGGGCATGCCCACCGGTCGGGTATGGTGCATGGCGATATCAGGCCTCAGAACATCTTTGTCTCCGCTGATGGCCGGGTCAAAGTGGCCGATTTCGGGATCGCATTTGCACTTTCGGCAGCCTCCGTTGTCGAGGGGGAGATCGTATGGGGCACGCCTGACTACTTCTCACCGGAACAGGCAGCCGGCGAAAACGTGAGTCCAGCCTCAGATGTTTATTCTATTGGTATCCTCACCTACGAGGTGCTGACAGGCGGACCGCCTTTTGAAGCCGAGACTGGCATGGGTATGGCTCTCAAGCATCTGAGGGAGGAGCCGGTTCCCCTGCGTCAACTGAATCCTGACGTGCCCCTGCAAGTGGAGCGGATTGTGCGGAAAGTATTGGCCAAGGAGCCTGCCGCCCGCTACCGCACGGCGGACCAGTTGGGGCGTATTCTGAACAGTTATAGCCGCTTGAGCGATGAGACTCTGGTTGTTCGGCGCCCCGCAGTTGTCAAGCCTCAGCCCCGCCGGGAAGAGCCCAGGGAATACGAAGCGACTGCCAGGCCCCGACTGCAGCGGCCCGAGCCAGAGAAGGAAGAAGCATATTACGAAGCAGAGGAGCGGGGCCGAGATTGGCTAGCCCTTTTCTTGTGGATAATCGCTGTTCTAGCTGTATTGTGCCTGATACCACTGGCACGACTGGTCTACCAGCGCTATAATGCGGCCGCCCCACAGCCTGCGGCCACTCCTGTCGCTGTTGTTACTCCTGCGCCTGACCAGGTACAGGTGCCGGACTTGGTCGGCCTGAGTCAGGAGGAAGCCCGGCGGTTGGTGGAAGAAGCGGGCTTGCAGTTAGCTATGGTAGGGGAGAGACACGATTCATCCATACCCGCTCTGAACATTATCTCCCAGACGATACCTGCTGGTGAGATGGTCAGGAAGGGAGAGACTATAGGAGTTGTCATAAGTCAGGGGCCGAACTTCATCACTGTGCCCGCGATAGAGGGCCTGCCGATGACGGCGGCAGAGCCTGGCTTGAGGGAGATGGGCCTGGGCATCTCTCAGAAGGGTATCTGGAGTAGAGACGCCGAGGGTACCATCCTGTCACAAGATCCTCCAGCGGGCTCCATTGTCTCCGAGGGAAGCGTGGTTACCCTGATAGTCAGTAGCGGCCCTAGATTGATGCTGGACGTCAATCTGGATAACAAGGTCCTCCTCAAGGCTTGCTATCTGGAGAGCGATAGCTTTAAGCCCGGTGAAAAGCTGCGACTAACCCTGTATTGGCGTGCTTTGCAGCCGATACAAGAGAACTACGCCGTCTTTGTGCATGTGGTCCGAGCCGATGGTTCGATCCTGACCCAGCGAGACATTCAGCCGCGCGACGGATCCCACCTCACCAGTTCGTGGGTGACCGACGAGTGGGTTGAAGACCACCATGAGCTCTCTATTCCAGGTGATGCCCTTCCTGACATCTATTGGCTCAAAGTGGGCATGTACTCTCCGTCTACCATGCAGCGCCTGCCCGTGGTTGATCCTGGCGAAGCGACGGTGCTGCAGGACGGTGTTTTAGTTAAGGAGTTGCGAGTGGTTTCTGGGCAATAGAACACGGATCCCTTCGACAGCCCTTCACTAAGGTAGCCAGGATGCCTCCCAGCTTGCTGGGGGGAGGAATGGCCAGAGCGGGGGTTTGGGGGCGGCAGCCCCCAATACAATCATTCCGCTGGGAATGCCCCCCAGCTTGCTGGGGGGTGGTTTACTTCGACGTGTAAGCAAAGCGGCCTCAGTGCAGGCGACGGGGCCCAGGACAAGGCTCAGGACAAGCGGCGGGATTGACGGATTGAGTGACTTGGACCGAGAGGAATCCGCAAATCCTGCGCATCGGTGTTCTCAATTGGCACTTTTAGCCAATCTCTGGTATAATAGAGTACAGTAAAGAAGGCGAAAGCCAATTCTAATCACTTGACGGAGGAAAAAGGTGTTTGGTGGAAGGTTTAGAAATATCTTTGTTTACTTAATCATCTTGGTGGCAGCGGCGTTTCTGTTTCTCAATTTCTCTTCGCAGACGAAGAAAGTTGAGGAGATGCCTATTAGTGAGGTAGCTGCTGAGATCAAGGCAGGGAGAGTAGAGCAGATCATCATTTCAGGAGACTATTCTACTCTGGAGGTAGAGTTCAAGGACAAAAGGGAGCCGATAGTATCTCGCAAGGGGGACAGTGTAGATGTCGTCGAGACATTGCGAAATCTGGGTGTTAGCGAAGAGGAACTGGCGACGATTACCATTGATTACCAGCAGCCCAGTGGTTGGGCCAATTGGATAACTCTGCTTAGTGGTATATTGCCCGCTATCCTTTTCGTGGTTCTATTCTACTTCTTGTTGCGCCAGGCCCAGGGCTCCAACAGCCAGGCTCTCTCCTTTGGCAAGAGCCGGGCTCGCATGTTCACCGGCGACCAGCCAACGATCACCTTCGAGGACGTGGCCGGTGTGGAGGAGGCGAAGGAGGAGCTGTACGAGGTGGTGGAGTTCCTCAAGGAGCCGGAGAAGTTCATCTCCTTGGGGGCCCGCATCCCCAAGGGAGTGCTCCTGGTGGGCGCGCCGGGTACGGGCAAGACCCTCATGGCCAAGGCGGTATCGGGCGAGGCGGGAGTGCCCTTCTTCAACATATCGGGTTCTGAGTTTGTGGAGATGTTCGTGGGTGTGGGAGCGAGCCGGGTGCGCGATCTCTTCGACCAGGCCAAGCGCCACAGTCCTTGCATCGTCTTTGTTGACGAGATAGACGCCGTAGGGCGGCACCGTGGAGCTGGCCTGGGAGGCAGCCACGACGAGCGAGAGCAAACCCTGAACCAAATCCTGGTGGAGATGGATGGCTTCGACACCGATACCAATGTGATCATCCTGGCAGCCACCAACCGCCCCGATATTCTCGACCCCGCCCTCCTACGCCCAGGCCGTTTCGACCGCCGGGTGGTGTTGGACATACCCGATATAAAGGGGCGCGAGGGTATCTTAGAAGTACATGTCCGGGGCAAACCCCTGGCCAATGACGTGGCCCCGTCCGTGCTTGCCAGACAGACCCCCGGCTTCGTGGGAGCCGACATAGAGAACATGGTGAACGAAGCGGCGATACTGGCAGCACGAGCCAACAAGAAGGTCATTGGCATGGAGGAGTTCGAGGAGGCCATAGAGCGGGTGCTCGCTGGCCCGGAGCGCAAGAGCAGGATCATCAGCGACGAAGAGAAGCAGATCATTGCCTACCACGAGGCCGGACATGCTATGGTAATGGATAAGCTTCCCCATTCCGATCCTGTGCATAAGGTCTCTATCGTCTCGCGGGGAATGGCGCTGGGCTATACCATGCCCCTGCCTGAAGAAGATCGCTATCTGAAGCACCGGGCCAAGTTCAAGGACCAGTTGGCCGGCCTTCTCGGGGGGCGGGTAGCGGAAGAGCTGATGTTTAACGATGTGACCACCGGAGCTGCCAGCGATCTGATGGAGGCCACCAGATTGGCCCGCAGGATGGTTTGTGAGTTCGGGATGAGCGAGAACCTGGGGCCGATGACTTTTGGCCAGAAGCAAGAGCTGGTGTTCCTGGGGCGGGAGATCTCCGAACGGCGCGATTACGGCGAAGCAGTGGCACAGGAGATTGACCGGGAGGTGCGGCGTTTTATTGAAGAGGCCCACAGCCGGGCCAAAGAGATCCTGACTACCTATCGGGACAAGCTGATAGCTCTCGCTCAACGCCTCATTGAAGAAGAGACCCTCGATGGGGCCGAGTTGCAAGCTATGCTGGCCTGAGTTTTCGGCTAGCCTTGCAGGCAAATACAGTCACAAAAAGAAGCGGAGCCGCACATTGCGGCTCCGCTTCTTTATTTCCTTAAGCATCACGCTTCACGTTTTACTGTCCCATCTTCTTCTTATCTTCCTCGACCAGCGCCCGCCGCAGGATCTTGCCCACCATGGTCTTGGGCAAGCTCTCGCGGAATTCGACGAACTTGGGCACTTTGTAAGGAGCCAGGTTATCCCGGCAGAAGGCGATGATCTCCTCTTCAGTGGCTGTCTCGCCTTCTTTGAGGACAACGTAGACTTTGACCCGATCACCTTTGCCTGCTACCGGGATGCCAGCGGCTGCTACCTCCAACACCTTGGGATGCTCGTACAACACGTCCTCGATCTCGCGGGGGTAGATGTTGTAGCCGCCCGCGCCCAGGATCATGTCCTTCTTGCGGTCCACGATCTTGAAATAGCCGTCCTCGTCCATGACGGCGATGTCACCGGTGTGGAGCCACCCCGCCCTTAAGGTACTGGCTGTCTCCTCGGGCATGTTCCAGTAGCCCTTCATGACTTGTGGGCCGCGGATGCACAGTTCCCCGGCCTCACCAACGCCCAGCACCTGCTCGCCAGTTTCGGCGTCCACGATCTTGACTTCGGTATCGGGCCAGGGCACACCGATGGTGCCGACGCGGTTATCGCCCCAAATAGGGTTGGCGTGGGTCACTGGGGAGGCTTCGCTGAGGCCGTAGCCCTCCGCTAGCTTGGCACCCGTGAGTTCCTGGAAGCGCTTCTGTACCTCCACGGGTAGCCCGGCCGCGCCACTGACGCAGGCTTTGATGGAGGTGACGTCGTACTTGCTCAGATCTGGATGGTTGTTGATGGCCACGTACATGGCCGGCACGCCGGGATAGTAGGTTGGTTTGTGCTTGGTGATGTTCTTGAGCACGTCTTCCAGGTCGCGCGGGTTGGGGATGAGGAGCATGGCTGCGCCAATGAGGGTATCCATGTTCATGCAGGTGGTCATGGCGAAGCTGTGATACAGCGGCAGCGCGGTCAAGGACACGTCTTCGGCTTCCCCGGCATTGATCCAAACCTTGCACTGGCAAGCGTTGACCAGGATGTTCTGGTGGGTCAACTGTGCGCCTTTGGAGACGCCGGTGGTGCCGCCGGTGTACATCAGCACCGCCGTGTCGTCCCAGGTGAGCTCCACGGGTTGGGGTTTGGCCGGCCCTTTGGCCAGCACGTCGGTGAACCAGTAGGTGTTGACGTCTCCAGAGATGTCCACGCGGTGGCCGCCTTTCTTCTCCCTGAACAGGGTGAAGAGTACTCTTAGGAGCGGCGGCAAATAAGTCTTGATGTTGGCCACGATGACGTGGCGCAGTTCGGTCTCCGCGCGGATCTGCTTGATGAGAGGGTACATCATGCTGAGAGTGACGATGACCTCAGCGCCAGAGTCTTTGAGCTGGTGTCTCATTTCGCGGGCCGTGTAGACGGGATTACAGGGCACCACGATGCCGCCGATGCGCAAGACGGCGTAATAGGCGATGGGGAACTGGGGGCAGTTGAGCAGGTGGATGGCCACCCGGTTGCCCTTCTTGACGCCCAACCCCTGCAACGCGGCGGCGAAACGATCCACGGCTTCGTTGACCTCGCGGTAGGTGATTCTGGCGTTGTTGAAGATCAGCGCCGTGTGGTCGGGATACTTGCGCGCTGTCTCCTCCAGCACAGCGGGCATGACGGTCTCCGGATAATCAATGTGCTCCGGTATGTGGGGCTCGTAGAATTTGAGCCACGGCTTTTGCATTTCTTCCTCTCCTTTTGTAGTGAACTTCTAGACTGAGCGCTGGTAGCCTGTGCTGAATTGGTTTTCGTCCACCTCCCTTCGACTTGTAGCCTTCTCGGAAACGATCGCGGATGCGTGCATACGCGGCCAACTTTGATGCCAGTAGTATATCGCAGTCGGGGTTAATTGTCAAGAGTCGGTGTGCAAATCCACACGGCGGACTCTTGACAGATGCCGGAAGGTGTGGTACACTGTTGTTAGCCTGAAAGTGGGACTGTTTGCAGCACCGACGGCAAATCACCAGAAGTCAGTCGCTAGATATGATCACTACATCCATACAAATACAACTCCCCCCTGGTTTCGGCCCTGACCACGAGAGTGTTGTGATCGGCTATCTGGCGGGTCGCCTGTACGGGCGCGAGGCCTGGGCCAAAGCCTTCGAGGCGTTTGATCTGCTGGATCAGGCCTTGTTGGTCACAGCCCAAGGACGCTTTACTTTCCGCGCGCTTTATCAACAGATAGTGGACTGGCAGATGGCGGATGCCTATCTTGGTGAATTGCTGACCCTGCCCGATGTGGGGCAGCAAAGCCCTGCCTTGTGGTCGCGCTTTGCGCGGCAGATCGTCAGTGAGTTTACGCAACGTGGATGGCGCCGATCAGATGTACCTGAAGTGCGCCTCTTGCTGAGCTACCTGCTATATTGGTGGGGCGCGTTCGCGCGTGGATACGCTTTGGAGGTGGAAGTCTTTCGTGACCTACGGAACAGCGGAGTCCGGTTTCAAGCACACAACTTGCTGGACCGCCAACAACGCTATTCCCCCAGCGACCTGACAGTCAGTGGTATGGCTGGGGACATCAAGACCTCGATCTACTTCGTGCAGGCCGCAACGCTGCTTGTGCACGATTTCTACATCGTGCGTCTGTTTGTCCAAGGACATACGCGCACGCTGGCCGTGTTGCTTAGACCGGCGGCCTGGGACATAATTGACGGCGACACGGTGCCAGGACATCTGGATACCGTTGTGGACCAGTTACCGGCCCCAGTGAGAATACGATATCATGGCCACGAATTGGTGGTGGTGGATTACGATGAGTGGAAAAGGCGCATCCTGCGCCTGCAAGGAGAAGCCCAATGAACCCAGAGACGTTTGCGGAGATGAGCGAGGCAGAATTTGATGCCTTGATTGACGGCTACATAGAGCGAGAGGCGGCCGGTTACGGTGAGATGCCCGCTGAAATCTTTTTCGACCTGCTGTTGGAACGTAGTGCAGCCAAGGCCAGCCAACCACTTAATCTGGAAGTCACCGTGGTAGACGATCACCTGATCATCACCCCCGACCGGGAGACAAGTGACATTATCGTGCGTGGCAATGAGGTTCTGGTCGGCGAACGTCGTCTGGTGTTCCAACTGGCAGGGGTGGGCGAGCGGTAGCCCTCCTGGAAGGCGAACTCTGCACTCGATCCAGTTCATCGAGGAGATCTATGATCGTCTTAGGAAGTTCTGACACGAGCGAGCAGTACGCACCCCATGAACCGGAAGAGGAAGTGCTTTCGGTCGAGGACGCTTTCCGTGACGCGAAGCGCTCGGAAGGGGTGAGCACCATTGTGGGAAGAAAAGTGCCGGAGCGCAAAATCGTACACTCTCTTGAAGAGATGCCTGAATTCGCCTCTGAGGAGGAGGAACGGGCATGGTGGGCCACGCATGACCTGGCCGAGGAGTTGGGTACAGACGTGACGGAGGAGCATCACGCCCTGATTCGGCGACTGAAGGCGAAATACCGCTACGTGCCGAGCTATGTGTTGGAGCCAGAAGTTGCTCAACCCGCCACCTCCTGAGTTCTGGGCTGGCAACTTCGCCTGGCCTCTAAAGACAGCTCAGAGCCTTGTCCCAAAATCGTGATGGTGCCAGACCGAGTATTGCGTCTGAGCGATTTCTGTGGTATAATACGGTCGGATTTCATCACACACACATCGCTTTCACGAGGCTGACGAAAATTGAAGTGACTTAGCACGGGGGGACATGGCGATGCAGTCTGGCATTGACCTCTCGACGAATCCTCAAGCTAAAGTGCAAGTGGCAATTGGCGGTCCGAAACGAGCGCCAACGCAGGGATGACTCTTGCCTGCCGTTGGCGTTACTTGTTTCGGCAGGCTGACTTGAGAGCAGAATCACCAGCAAGAGAAGGGGGGACTTCAATGAAAAAGGGAATAGCATTGGCCTTTGTAGTTTTTTTCGGCGCGCTTCTGGTATTGTCCACCTTTGGTCTTGCCACTGCTCAAGACTCTGTTAGACTGCCCCTCTTGAGTGCGCCAACAGCGGAGCCCACCAGAGAGGCAGAAGCCACTGCCCAACCTACGGAAGGGGCAGTCTTTCTGGGCCCACTACCCTCCACGCCAACCGAAGAAACCCCCACGCCCGAGCCGGGCGAATCCAAGCCCGACATCATGCCCGTGGAGCCTCGGCCGGTGCCGGAAGGGCAGACCGTTCCTCAGAAGGAGGGTCTAAACACCGTCGGGGATATCTGGGTGTGGACAGACAGGGGGTGCGGCCCCTCCGCTGTCTATGACCCGGGCGATTACATCACCTTCTACTTTGAAGCAGCCCAGAGCGGTTCCATCACGCTGTACTATCACAAGCCGGATAGCTCCTCCGTTTTGTGGTCGGGGTACATTGAGGCCAACGTTACCTATGAAGCGCCCACACAAATAGACCCAGGTTCGTCAGGAGGGGTGCGCATCGTGCGCATACTCATGGCCAATGCATTAGCACAGGATTACTGCGGGTTCAGCATCCGTGGCGGGGGTAACTTGCTGTGTGCCTGGGCGTGGCTGGACTGTGATCTTCCATGTTCTTTCGAGTTCGATTGTCTCATACTTCAAGGTTGCGGTGGTGAAGGACTGTTCCGGAGAACAGTAGATATGCCAGACGAGTCAACAGGCCGTGGCGATGTGGCTTCACTACTATATGTACCTCGCATTTATGCCCTGTATAACCCTCAATACCACTATGACAGCTATTGTGGGTTAAATGTGCTTACAGGATACTCCTATGGAACAGTTGTAGGCTACGACCCAGACGCATCATGCACCGACTGCCCCTCTGGTGGGGGTGAGATCAATGTCTGGACCAACAAAGGGGATGGGGGCTGTGAGGGTACGTTCGATCAAGGGGAGAGCATCACTTTCTATGTTCAAGCTGCTCAGAGCGGTGATGCCTGGCTGTTCGATTACTGGTCCGATGGCTATGTTCAGCAGATTTCGCTCGGCTACTTGCAGGCAGGGGTCACCTACTATCTCCAAGGCACTGTGGATGAGCCAGGAGGTCGTCAAGTGCTGCGGGCCATCATGCCGGATGCTCAGGCACAGGATTATTGTTCCTTCATCGTGCAGGAGGAGGAAGTAACGCCCACGTGGACTCCAACCAGAACCCCCACACCTACTTGGACGCCGACGAGGACGCCCACGCCCACCGGAACAGTGCCCCCTACAGCTACTCAGACACCGACCAGAACGCCAACTCGCACACCCACTGGAACAGTGTCGCCTACAGCCACTTGGACGCCGACGAGCACACCGACGTCGAGCCCCGCCGTTAACACGCCTGTTATCGTCGTACCGGGATACGGAGCAACCTTTTGCATTCCCGGAACTCAAACATGTTGGTTGTGGCCAGGTCTAGCGGAACCAGTATACAAGCCGTTAGAAGAGGAATTTGCAGCAGCTGGCTATCATAAGAACCAGGATTTCTTCTACTGCCTCTACAACTGGACGAAACCCAACACTGAATCTGCCCAAAAGTTGACCCAGTGTGTGGTGAAAGCTCTTGACGAAAACCCTAAAGCCAATAGAGTCCACATCATCACGCACAGCAACGGAGGCAACGTGGCGCGGGCCTATATTCAGGGCTCTGGGCCTTCGATGGTGGACAAGCTATTGATGATCGCTCCCCCAAATCAGGGGGTTGTCAGGGCATACTGGCCTTGGGAAGGTGGAGACATTAGCCAGGAAGATTTCTGGCTTAAGGCAGTAGTGAGAACAATGGTGCTCACACTACCTCCTCCCCCTGGATGGTCGCCTCCCTTTGACAGAATTACCGCAACCTACCTCTATGCGGTTCTTCACCATGCTTGTACCTCTTGGAAGGAGCTGCTCCCAGTTGGCGATTCCTACTTGAAAGACTATCAGACCCAAGAGTGGATCCCTATTAGCAGCATGGAAGAACAAAACGATTTTCGGCATCGTTTCATCCAGCCTGGAAATGACCAGAGATCGCTTTACACTTTTTCCGCGATTATGATCCAAACGGAGCGCAAAAGGCCCCCAAAATGGCCTCCAGAGGGGCAAAATGGCTGTTTATGTTCACTTGGGTCTGCACTCCACCAAAAAAGTGTAAAGTTGCTATTTTGGCGATTTGAAACGATGCCCGATTTTCTTCCAACTCTAAACTTGAACCTCAATACCCTTTTCGATGATGTATCCAAGGTGGTGGTATATGCTGGCCGAGGGCTGAAGCCTACTCATCAGACAATCACGGTTGAGCCTCGCCAGCCCTGGGACTGGCCGCTTTGGGTGGATGGCAAGCCTTGGTCTTATGAAACCACCTATGACGGGGATGGGACAATATTGCAATCCCACACCAAGCTACCGGGGGCGTCAGGGTCGCCAAAGTACGAATGGGTGGGCAACTTATCTGCCGATCATCGTACAGTCATCGACAAGGCCATCCCCTTGATCTTTACTGAACTCGGCCTGTCCCCTGTATCTTCCGAGACTCTTGCCACTTCTAGCAGCCAAGAAACCGACGTATTGATCTTCGTGTCCAGATCTTCTGCAAGGTTTCTGGTCACCGATCCTTCTGGTAGGCAGGTAGGCTACAGGTCAAGTGGAGCGTTCGTAAACCAGATTCCAGGAGCCGAATATCTTGGAGAAGAAAGTAGCGCAGCCAAGGTTATCGCCATTCCCGATCCAAGCCAGGGCGAGTATCGCGTCCAGCTCAGTGGCACGAATCTGCAGTCTACTGAGTCGTACACGTTCGGTGCAATTTGGGCCGCATCTGCAGAAATTGAGTTGCTCCAATCGGGCGACATCGCTCCTGGAGAGACCAAGGAAGGGACAGTAGATCATCGTGGATTTTCGGTCTACCTCCCCCTCCTCCTGAAGAACTACACACAACCCCCAGGCCCCCTGCCCGACAAATTCCTCTTCGCCATCGGCGCCCAGGCCCCGGTGGGGCAGTTCAACTATCCCTCGGGCATGGCGGTGGCTCCCGACGGCACGGTCTACGTGGCGGACACGTTGAACCACCGCATCCAGCACTTCTCGGCCACAGGTCAATTCCTAAGCAAGTGGGGGAGCTACGGCAGCGACGATGGGCAGTTCAACCATCCCTACGGCGTGGCGGTGGCTCCCGACGGCGCGGTCTACGTGGCCGACTCCGGGAACCACCGCATCCAGCGCTTCTCGGCCACAGGTCAATTCCTAAGCAAGTGGGGGAGCTACGGCAGCGACGATGGGCAGTTCAACCATCCCTACGGCGTGGCGGTGGCTCCCGACGGCACGGTCTACGTGGCCGACACGGACAACCACCGCATCCAGCGCTTCTCGGCGACCGGTCAGTTCTTGGGCAAGTGGGGCTCCCGCGGCAGCGGCGATGGGCAGTTCAGCTACCCGCATGGCGTAGCGGTGGCCCCTGCTAGCACGGTCTATGTGGCTGACAGGTTCAACCACCGCATCCAGCGCTTCTCGGCCACAGGTCAATTCTTAAGTAAGTGGGGAAGCGAAGGCAGCGGCAACGGACAGTTCAAGGAGCCCAGAGATGTAGCGGTGGCCTCTGACGGCACGGTCTACGTAGCCGAATTGTTCAACCATCGTATCCAGCGCTTCACCGCCGATGGCAGCTTCGTGGGCAAGTGGGGCTTCTACGGCAGCGGCGACGGACAGTTCAAGGGACCCTACGGCGTCGCAGTGGCCCCTGACGGTACGGTTTATGTAGCAGACACATGGAACGACCGCATTCAGCGCTTCTCGGTCACGGGCCAGTTTCTGGGCAAGTGGGGTAGTGAGAGCAGCAGCGGCGATGGGCAGTTCTACTTCCCCGAGGGCGTGGCAGTGGCCTCTGACAGTACGGTTTATGTAGCAGACACGTGGAACAGCCGCATCCAGCGTTTCTCGGCTGTGGGTCAGTTCCTGGGCAAGTGGGGCTCCTACGGCAGCGGCGACGGGCAGTTCGACTGGCCCAGTGGCGTGGCGATCGCCCCTGACGGTACAGTATACGTGGCCGACGGAAACAACCACCGCATCCAGCGTTTCTCGGCTGTGGGTCAGTTCCTGGGCAAGTGGGGCTCCTACGGCAGCGGCGACGGGCAGTTCGACTGGCCCAGTGGCGTGGCCGTGGCGCCCGATGGCACGGTCTACGTGCCCGACTCCGGGAACGACCGCATCCAGCGCTTCTCGGCCACCGGCCAGTTCCTGGGCAAGTGGGGTTCCCGGGGCAGCGGCAACGGGCAGTTCAAGAAGCCCTACGGCGTGGCGGTGGCCCCCGACGGCACAGTCTACGTGGCGGACAGTGCCAACCATCGGATTCAGCATTTCTCGGCCACAGGCCAGTTCCTGGACAAGTGGGGCGGCGAAGGCAGCAGTGATGGACAGTTCGGCTGGCTCCCTGGCGTGGCAGTGGCCTCCGACGGCACGGTCTACGTGGCCGACTACGGGAACGGCCGCATCCAGCGCTTCACTGCCGATGGCAGCTTCCTGGGTAAGTGGGGCTCATACGGCAGCGGCGATGGGCAGTTCAACTGGCCCAGTGGCGTGGCGATCGCCCCTGACGGCACGGTCTACGTAGCCGACCGCAATAATCATCGCATCCAAGCCTTCGGCATCGCTTACCCCGACACCTGGCGCGGGGAGTATTTCGCCAACCGATGGTTGGCAGAGCGGCCCGTGCTCATCCGTCAGGAGTCGGCAATAGACTTCAACTGGGGTACCGGCTCCCCTGGCCCCGACGTCCCAGCGGACAACTTCTCCGCGCGTTGGCAGCGCTATGTGTGGTTCGAGGCCGATACCTACCGCTTTACCGTCTTCGCCGATGACGGCGTGCGCCTGTGGGTGGACGACCAACTGCTCATTGAGCAATGGCAGCATCCCCAGGTTGCCACCTTTGAGGCCGATGTCATTTTGAGCCAGGGCTACCACCGGGTGCGGCTGGAGTACTACGACGGCGGTGGTGCAGCAGCGGTGCAGTTGAGCTGGGATGCTCTAGCAACTCGTACCCCTACGCCTACCCGCACACCAACCCGCACACCCACGCCAACCCATACCTCTACGCCTACCCGCACACCAACCCTCATGCCTACGCCTACCGCCACCTCCACGCCAACGGCGACTCCCATCTGGCACACCGAAACCGTAGACAGCATAGGGGATGTCGGCGAATACATCTCCCTGACCCTGGATGAGGGCGAGTATCCACACATCAGTTACTACGACGACACCAACGACGATCTGAAGTACGCCTACCAGGACGCCTCCGGCTGGCACATCGAAACAGTGGACAGCGAGGGACGGGTCGGCAGGTACACCTCTCTCGCCCTGGACGGTGGCGGGTATCCGCACATCAGTTACTACGACGACACCAACCGCGACCTGAAGTACGCCTACCACGATGGCTCCGACTGGCATATCCAGACCGTGGACAGCACAGAGTTGGCCGGCTTCTACACCTCCCTCACCCTGGATGGCGTCGGGTATCCGCACATGAGTTACTATTACTGGGTCAAGGACAACCTGAAGTACGCGTACCAAGATGCCTCTGGCTGGCATATCGAGACCGTGGACGGCGAGGGGAGTGTCGGCTACCACAACTCCTTGGCCCTGGATGAGGACGGGTATCCGCATATCAGCTACTACGACGGCTACCCCAACTACAACCTGAAGTACGCCTACCAGGACGCTTTGGAGTGGCACATTGAGACCGTGGACAGTGAGGGGTTTGTCGGCTACTTCACCTCCCTGGCCCTGGATGGGGGCTGGTATCCCCACATCAGCTACTATGACGCCACCAACGGCGACCTGAAGTACGCCTACCAGGACGCCTCGGGCTGGCACATTGAGATCGTGGACAGCGTCGGAAACTCGTTTTGGTACGGCGGCACCTCCCTGACCCTGGATGGGAGCGACTATCCCCACATCAGCTACTACGACTACACCAACTTCGACCTCAAGTATGCCTACCAGGACGCTTCAGGCTGGCACATCGAAACCGTGGACAGCACGGGAGATGTGGGCGAATACACCTCCCTGGTCCTGGATGAAGGTGGGTATCCGCACATCAGCTACTACGACGCCTCCAACGGCGACTTGAAGTACGCTTACCAAGACGCCCTGCTACCTACGCCGACGCCCACGCGCACGCCTACACCAACCCGCACGACCACGCCGCCGGGAATCACGAATCTTCACATGAGTGACTCGTGCAATGGCCCCGATATGATCCTCTTCCCTGCCGACACGGAGTCTGTATACGTAGTCTTGGCATCGTTTCAAATCGCCAAAATAGCAACTTTACACTTTTTTGGTGGAGTGCAGACCCAAGTGAACATAAACAGCCATTTTGCCCCTCTGGAGGCCATTTTGGGGGCCTTTTGCGCTCCGTTTGGATCATAATCGCGGAAAAAGTGTAAAGCGATCTCTGGTCATTTCCAGGCTGGATGAAACGATGCCGTAGTCTTCGATTACTCTGATATGCAAGGAGAAGAGAGGCGAATCGTGGTCACTGACGGTGTCAATCTATATGATGCAACTCGTTCGTACACAGGGTCGGGCATTGAGTGCATAGAGGTAACCCATAGCCATGGCCCCATCCCTTCCGACACTTATCGAACGCAGATATACGCTGGCGGGCTTTTGCCCATCAAGACCCTACTGTGGCACGTGCGGACAGGTGGGCCGGGCGAAATCATCTTCAGCTCTAGTCGGGGAGGGAACCCACTGGACATTTACATCATGAACGAGGACGGTAGTGACGTTCGACGGTTAACAAACGCACCTGGATATAATGAGTTTGCTAAGGTTTCTCACGCTGCAAGAAGGGTGGTCTTTCAATCAACGAGGACAGGCACCGTCCAGGCTTACATCATGGACATTGACGGAAGCAATGCTCGGCAGCTAACGACCAACTGTGGGGAAAGCTATGAACCAAGTTGGTCTCCAGATGACACAAGAATTATCTTTGGTTGCGATGGCTATCTCGCTTTCATCAATCCAGACGGCTCACAGCTTGAGAAAACAAGCATACGGGGTGGGGCTCCAGATTGGTCTCCTGCTGGTACGAAGATCGCTCTTGTGCGCTGGATGAGTAGCGACGGTGATTGGGAGATATTCGTAGTGGATGTGGATGGCAGCAATGAAACACGTCTGACCCAGACTCCGAACGCAGAGTGGTACCCTGCATGGTCACCAGATGGCTCGAAGATAGTTTTCGGTTATGTCGAAGGTCCATCCCACCCTGTATACACGATGAACGCTGATGGAAGCAATAGGACGAGGATCACAGACATTGACATCGGTTCCGTTCCTGCGCCAAGATGGTCTCCAGACGGTCAACAGATTGTATTCATGTCTGACCAAGATGGCAACAAAGAGATCTATGTGATGAACAGTGATGGGAGTAATCAGATACGGCTTACTAACAACCCGGCCCGTGATGATTCGCCATTCTGGTTTGTCGTTTCCCCATCGGAGTAACCTGCCCGATACACCATTTGCTGATGAGCACCAAAGAGGGGCTGGTCAATGCATGGTCAACCCCTCTTTGCTTTTTCCCAGCTTGCTAGAACTTTAGTTTCCGGTAACCCGTCCGCCGCTGGTGGGCGGCAGCGTCCAGTCCGA
>CAYMKL010000066.1:0-38380 GCA_964390805.1 uncultured Anaerolineae bacterium
AGAGGGGACTTGCCCCCTCGCCCCATTGGGGAGAGGGCTGGGGTGAGGGGAAGTTTCTGGGTAATCTTCCATGGTGGGACGTAGGGGGCGGAGACATCCTACCCTCACCCTAACCCTCTCCCTGTGAGGGAGAGGGAACGTGCTCCCTCGCCCCGTTGGGGAGAGGGCTGGGGTGAGGGGAAGTTTCTCCTTGTTGGAGAGAGGCTATGGAAACCGTAGTACGCGCGGTGGGGCTGACCCGCCGCTACAAAATGGGCGACGCCTACGTGGATGCGCTGCGGGGCGTGGACTTGACCGTCGCTGGCGGGGAGTTCGCGGCCCTGGTGGGACCGTCGGGCTCCGGCAAATCCACCGTGCTCAACCTCATCGGCGGACTGGACCGGCCCACCAGCGGCGAGGTATGGATCAACGGCACCGAGCTGGGCAGCAGCGACGAGCGAACCCTGACCCTGCATCGCCGCCAGCACGTGGGCTTCGTTTTTCAGACCTTCAACCTGCTGCCCCGTCTGACGGCCGAGGAGAACGTGGCTTTGCCCCTGATGTTCAGCGGGGTGCCGGAAGGGGAAAGGCGGTCGCGGGCGCGGGCTCTTCTGGAACGAGTGAGCCTGGGCGCACGCTTGGACCACCGTCCCACCCAGCTCAGCGGCGGCGAGCAGCAGCGGGTGGCCATCGCCCGCGCCCTGGTGGGCCAGCCAGCCCTTCTCCTGGCCGACGAGCCGACGGGCAATCTGGACACGGTCACCGGCGGGGAGATCATGGCCCTGCTGAAAGACCTGAACCAGGAGCGCGGCCTGACCCTGCTGGTGGTCACCCACGATCCAGAGGTGGCCGCCTTTGCCGACAGAGTTGTGAAACTGCGCGATGGGCAGGTGGAAGAATGACCATCAGCGCAAACTTAAGCTCTGAGCCCCGTCCCCGGGGCGGCCCGAGGACGGGCCTTTGAGCCTTAAGTTCACGGGAGTGGAAGAATGACTTTCAGAGACCTGGCAAAAACGTCCTTTGGCAACCTGGGCCGCCACAAAGTACGCACGGCCCTCAGCGCCGTCGGCGTGACCGTGGGCATCCTGACCATCGTGACCATGCTTTCCCTGGGTATCGGCGTGCGCCAGGAGATGACGCGAGTCTTCCAGGTGGCCGGCCTGGAGACGATGCGGGTGCGCCCGACCACCGAGGATCGCACGATGTTCAACCAGTACATGGAGCCCCAGCGGACGGTGCTCATCACGCCGGCGCTGGTCGAAGAGCTGCGCGCGCGGGACGACGTGGTAGAGGTGCATCCCCGCATCTTTTTACCCTGGGGACTGAACGTTGCGCTGAAGATTGGAGAAGAGATGGTGCGCGTGCAGGTGCGGGAGCTCGCCTGGGAGGGGAGCCTGACTGACCCCTTCACCCCACCACCTGAGATCGTGGCCGGAGAAGACCTGGCCGAAAATGCTCAGGGAGACATCGTCATCGGCGTGAACGCGCTGGAGGCGATAGGTTATGAGGGGCAAGCCGAGTTCGAGGGGCTGATTGGGCAAGAAGTCACCCTGACCCTCAAAGCACCGCGGGGCGACGCGCAAACCTACCGTTTTCGGGTGCTGGGCGTGATTGACACCCACTACGAGGATCACTTTCTGTGGGCCCACGTCGGCCTGGCCGATTCGTTGGCCCTGAAAGCCTGGTGGTACAACGATCCCGACATCCTGGAGCACGAAGGCTACGACGAGGTGATTGTCAAGGCTGCCTCTCTAAACGACGCGGCTCAGATCATTGAGCAGCTTGAGGAACGCGGTTTCGAGGTCGAATCCCTGCAGATGGTGCTGGACATAGCGAGCAAGGTCATGATCATCATACAGACCATGTTGGGATCGGTGGGCGGGCTGGCCTTGCTGGTAGCCTCCATCGGCATTGCCAACACTATGATCATGGCCGTCTACGAGCGCACCAGGGAGATTGGCATCCTGAAAGCCATCGGCGCGTCACCCCGCGACATCCGCGTCCTGTTCATGGCGGAGGCGTCTCTCATCGGTTTGCTGGGCGGCGTGGTGGGCACCATCGGTGGCTGGCTGCTGGGGCTGGGACTCAACAGAGGCATCCTGGCCTATCTGCACTGGAAAGAGGTGCCGGTGACAGGCACATTCTTCGTAGTCGCCGGCTGGCTGGTGTTGCTGGCCCTGGGCTTCGCCACGGTCGTGGGCCTGCTGGCCGGGCTGTATCCTGCTGCCCGCGCCGCTCGACTGGATCCGCTGGAGGCGTTGAGGTATGAGTGAGGCAGTCACAAACAGGAAGTTGGATCACAGAGACCGAAGCCCGATCCTCGTTGCCATAGGAGCGCTTCTACTGTTCATTGGCATAGCCGCCGCTTTGTTGGGGCCAGCCGAAATGTATTGCTTCTACCTCTTTTCTGAGGGGGGACGTTTTCACTACGAAGGCTTCGGATTCGGTTCTTTTATGTTTGGCAACATTGCCAGTCAAATCATTGGTTATTATCTTATCGCCATCGTGCTCATTCCCCTGGGTTACGGACACCTGAAAGTACGCCGTTGGGCCAGAACCCTTGCTTTGACCCTGGTCGGGTTCTGGCTCGTGGTCGGTGTGCCTTTGATCGTCGTGTTTTCGTTTGTGGCAGTTGCTTCCAAAGACCTGTCTTTAGCAGTTGTCCTGATCATGCTTGTCGCTCTGGCGTTGTCCTATCTGGTAGTCCCAGGATTGCTCATCTGGTTTTACCGCAGCCGAAGTGTCAGGTTGACCTTTGAGACCAAGGACCCGAAGACCTATTGGGTGGAGCGATTCCCGATACCCGTACTGGTACTGTGCTCTCTGTATCTGTTCTACATCGTCGTGCTGCACATCCTCATCTTCTTCAACGGCATCTTTCCGCTTTTTGGCATCTTTCTAGTTGACATTCAGGGGATCCTTCTACTTGACATCTTGATAGTCTGTTTGGCCTGTCTCATCTGGGGTACATTCAGGTTACGAGCGTGGGCCTGGTGGGGGTCTTTGGCCTATTTCGGCCTGCTCACATCCTCCTCGATTCTAACCCTTTGCCGGGCCAGTCTGTCCGACATCCTGTCGAGGATGAAGTTTGCGCCAACGGAAATGGAGGCTTTACAGGGATTGCCATTTCAAGGTTGGCATTTGGCAGCGTTCATTGGAATACCGCTGCTCCTTACTCTGGGCTTGATCATCCTCTCGAAACGGTACTTCAAGACAGAGGGCAGGTTGTAGTTACTGGGTGACTGCTCAGGCTACCCTGTGCCGCGATTGAAATCGCCTCTCCAGGGCTTTCAGCCGGGCGTCCACCTGCGTGGACGTCGCTGTCCACGTAGGTGGACAGTCAGCTTTAGCTCTCCAGGCGCGGTTTCAACCGCCAGCCTGAGTAGTAACGTTACTGGCATAATAAAGAGCAAGAGCGGGAGGTCTGAATCGCCTCCCGCTTTTGCTTTTTGGGCTGGGCCCTGTAATTGTGGTTGACTTGCCAGGGCTTCTGGTGTATAATATAAAGCAACGATGAAGGGCTGAGCAGGCATCTCGACGGTCAAGGATTTGGTTGTTCGCGTTCCGGTTATCGTATCCTTTGCCAGACATGCTGTTAAAATGTGAACCCTTGGTGCGATATCCTACAGGTACCTGCCATAGGGCACAGCTATAGACATCTGGCGATGCCGAGAGGAGTACAATATCTCTACGGTGGATGAATCTCGTGAGAGGTGAGGCGATGAGGATCAAGCGCTACTATCGTCAGCGGCCGATCAGCGTCGGCCGCGTGCGAGCCATTCGCGACGTGCTCGTGATGACCCTTGAGTGGGAGCTGGCGGATACGCGATTCACGCTCTACTACCCCGCAGAGGAATGCACAATTCACGACCTCGCGCAGCTTGAAGATGCCGCGAGACTCCGGGGCGAGCCAACATGCATCCATGCCCTTTTTGCGGATGTGGCAGCTCGATTTCTTAGTATCGAGACCTGCGACCCGAGCACGATAACTATTGAGGTGGAAGCTCGGGACAGTCCACCTGACCCGATTCTCGAACGGGTAGAGCCCATTTTGGAACTGAAGCCCATTGACGAAGTGCCTCAGGAAGTGACCGTTACGTCAGCGTTCTTAGCGCATGCTTTCGATGATGAGGGAAATCAATACGCCAATGAGGTGGCCCGGTTTCTGACTTTGATCAACATCAGCCCTCAATCGGGCAAGGCCTTTTCGCCGGAGAGCATCGCCCAGAAGGTTCAGGAGCGCCTTGCTAGATACGATATCGTCGTTGCCATCATTACTTGTCAGGCGGATCCAACCTGGCTAGTACAGGAAACGATTGCCGCCAAGATTCTCAAGAAGCCTCTTTTTATCCTAAAAGAGGAGAGCGCTCAATTGAAAGCGGGTCTTCTGGGGGATTATGAATACATACCCTTTCCAAGGGGACAAATCTCAAAAACCTTTATTCCTATCCTGGAGGGTTTGGGGGAAATACACCGGCATGTAGCGGCCAGCAAATAGTCGGTGCAGCGAACCGCCGAACCGCAGACTTGACTGGAGAGTTAAGGGCTATCTCGACACTGATAGCTACGCCGCTGTGACTGCCGTACTATTCGGCGGCCGCTGAGCTTTCCACTATGCGGCTGAACATCCCTCACCCTCTCAGTCTCGATTCTGGCCACGCCGAAAAGACATCCAAACAGAAAAGCGGGAGGCCTAAGACACCTCCCGCTTTTGTTTTTTGGGCTGGGCATCGTATTGGTGGTTGACTTGCTAGGGTTTCTGCTGTATAATATCAAGCAACGATGAAGACTTGATCAAGGATCTGACGGTCAAGGGTTCAGTTACTCACGTTCCGGTTGTCGTATTGTGTGGCAGACCTCCTGTTGAGTTTGGGATCTCAGCTCCATATTCTACAGGTACCTGTCCCATGACACAACCTTAGTTGGGTGGCATCCCCACTGACTACCTCGTTTATATGGCTTAATATCAGCGCAGAACGATTGAGCACTCGAGAGGCATAACTTATGCAACCGAAACCCTTTATTCTTCGATATAAACTTGAAGGCACTCCGTTTGCTGTCTTGTTCCTAGCTGCAGATGACTTCGACGTACATGCACTAAGAAGAATTTGTAAGGAGCTTGGTGTGTCTTCAGCGGGCACTAAAGCCAATTTGATTGATCAGATTGCGCCGTTTCTGGGACGTTGGTCCGAAGATACCGCCATCGTCATCTTGCGGAATTTGATCAGAAGGAGCAAAAAGTGGCTGACATTCCGTCTTGGAACTGTCCATCACTGTCCTATTCTTCGAGATCCCACAAACCTGGTCTTCACCCGGGGAGAGCCTTCTTGGTACGGACCTATTGAAGACCCGGATAATACATCAGTATCTTGGTACTTTCGTCTGCACTTTCAGACTCATTGGGAAGTTAACGGTTCACCTTCAGAGCTAAGGCAGTATCAGATTAGGTGGATTTGCTGTGCAAGAATAGCCAACAATGTGGTTTCTCTTCATTAAGGCAAGGGTTCTCGTATGCGGAAAGTATCAATAGAGCTGAGAGTGCTTCTCAGTTTCCATACTGGCTCTACATACCGGACTTCTTCGACGAGTTAGAAGGTGTCCTAGAAACAGAACTGCAAAGTCCCAACCTTCATGACCTTGTACTCTATCAACTGTGGGACAGATTCCGCCTCGACCAAGATTACACATGGACGGATCTGAGAATCCGAGCGGAATCTGGTGGCGTCTCGCTTAGTGCTAGATCATCAGGTAGCATTGTTGAAATCGACGTTCGGGGGATCAATCATCTTGCTCGAACACTCAGAAGATCGGTAAATAGGGAATTGAGAAGCCAGGGGCTCACAATGCCAAGCGAAGAGAAAATGGATGAGGTCATACTCCGGACGTTAATTCGAGAGTTTGGTGCCAAGTCTTACGAACTTTCTTTGGAAAGGGGACAAGAAGATCTGTTCAAGGCTCATATATACTTCGGAATGAAGCCTGATTCTCCTGGTCCTGATTCCTTTCCACACTTGAATTGCTTTACTAGTTGGCGTAATCCTGTTGAGCAACTTCAGTTTCTCCTACAATTCATCTAATCTGGAGCAAGGTGCTAGTAGATATGGCTCGGGTTGATTTGTCCGCATTAGATTGTTTCAGAGACAGAGAACGGATTGGTCGCTTGATCTCTTATGTTGAGGTCAACGATTCACTAATGCCGCATAGTATCGCTGCTGCCACTGGTTGCTCGCTAGAGGAAGCCTTAACACTGCTTCTGATGCTATATGGCAAGTACCTTGTAGATGGATATGTACTTGTATACCACAGTGCTCATCCAGACTTTCCTATTGACAGGAGACCAATCGGTGAAGGGCTACCCCCTCAAGAATCGTATACCTGCCCTGTATGTGAGATGACTGAGCTTGGTTCAAGCGAGATGCTTTTTGATCTTGAGTTCCGCCTTATCAAGCAGGTTGAGTTCACGGTTGATTCATGACAAAACTGTCGCGAGAGGAAATGGCAAAACTGATGCGCTGCGCAATGGCGCGATTGGAAGAGTTTGACCCAAGAACACGTAGCGAGCTTCTTGAGTCTGAAGGGTGGATCAAATATGTTCTGTATAGGCCAGATCCATCGCTGTTCAAAAGGCTGCAAGATTACTTCGATTGGCGCTCTGGCAATCACGACGAAGACGCTGGTGCCCTAATGGAGGAAATCGCTTTGCTCATATTCAAGGGCCTAATGGGCTGGGGTAGTATTCGGAGTTTCCAATCATATGCTCCTCAACATGATCTTGTTGTGGACGGCTCCTCAGCAGCCTGGGAAATTCTCATGATGTACCTTCACCTTCCTCGTGATGGTCGGTCGATCGTAATTGAGGCCAAGAATCAGAATCAAAAGATATCGGATCAACAGTTCTCAAGGCTGTGTGGTATCCTACAGAACAAATTCACCGACACTGCACATTTGGGGGTCTTTGTTTCCCGAACAACTGCATCGGGTTTTCCAGAACCGTGTCACAATATGCCAGATGCCTCTGGGAGTCGAGTGAGGAGTTTGCGGTACGCAAGGGCCACACAAGCCCTGTTCCACTCGAAGACAGGTAAGTACGTGATTGTCATTGATGAATGTGACTTGCAGATGATAGCTAATGGTGTTGCGTTGCCAAAGATCCTGGAAGCGAAAATTCGTGAACTGGAGGCAGCGACAGGGCTAGCGTTATCTTTCGACGAAGATTGGCGGGAGGTCGATCTGCCGTCGCACCTTTCAAGGTATGTGTAGTTCTCTAGTGAAGCTGCGAAAGAGCCAGATTGATGCCACCCAACAAGTCGCTCTGCGATCCGTTCGCTCGAAACCACGCCCTGCGATTCGTTCGCCCAAAGCGTGGGGGATAAACTGCTAGCCGAAAGCGGGGATGCCCCAAGCGGGCGGCTATGGAGCGGGGCTCAGGACATGCCTGGCGAACCATCAACTGAACGGTAACTGCACACTTGTCTGGAAGCAGAGCGGGAGGTAGTAAGCGCCTCCCGCTTTTGCCTTTTTGGACTGGGCAGCGTACTGGTGGTTGACCTGGAAGGGTTTCTGCTGTATAATACTGAAGTAAGCATCCTTATCTGTCAGACTGGAAAGCGAGTATCTCGGTGTCAACCGATCAACAGCAAACTGCGAAACCTCGCGTTTACATTGAGACCACCGTTGTCAGCTATCTCACAGCACGTCCCAGCCGTGACATTGTTGTTGCCGCACACCAGCAGATTACACACGATTGGTGGCAAACATACCGACCGCAGTTCGAGCTCGTCACTTCGCAATTGGTCATCCAAGAAGCGAGCGCAGGCGATGCGGTAGCGGCAAGGGAGCGCCTGGATGTACTGAACGAACTGACCGGGCTGACGATAACTGAAGAAGCTCAGGCTCTTGCTCAGGAGTTGATACGAGGAGGGGCAGTGCCTGCGAGGTTTGGTGCGGATGCGCTGCATATCGCGGTGGCCGTGGTAAATGGTATCGAGTACCTGCTGACTTGGAACTGTACACACCTGGCGAATGCGACCATGCGTCACAAGATCGAGGGAGTTTGTCGGTCGGCGGGGTATGAGCCAGCGATCATTTGCACGCCGGAACAGTTGATAGCGGAGGTAACATGATGTGGGAGGATCCAATTGTCAAAGAAGTGCGCAAGGTGCGTGAGGAGTATGCGGCGCGCTTTGACTATGACGTGCTCGCAATCTGTCGCGACTTGAAGCAACAAGAGAAGAACAGCGGGCGGATATTTGTTTCGTATGCACCGCGGCGTGTTGTGCACGACAAGAAAGCAGGTACAGAGCGTGGGCATGCGGCACAACATGGCGTGCAGCCGACTCCCATCCCTGCGCTTTAACAACGTCGCCCTACTTGCGGCGTGGTCTTGAGCGAAGTTGCGCCTTGCAGAGTGGCGGAGCGATTGAGTAAAACGTAGGAGGTGATGTCTATGGAAGCAGTTCGAGTTCAACAAGTTGTTGCCAAAGATGGTGAGGTCTTGGTCAGAGGGATACCTTACAAGAAGGGCCAGGTTGTTGAAATCATCGTGCTGCCTCAACCCCTGAAAGCCACGCCACGTTCGCACTTAACCGTGCGTCAGTTGCGGCAGTCGGGGCTGATTGGTATGTGGAAAGACCGCGATGACATCCGAGACAGTGCAGCCTATGCTCGTCGCTTGAGGGAACAAGCTCAACGACGCGGAGACAGCGACCAGGATTTTGAATGAGTAGGAACAGCACATGCACATTGCTAGAACCAGTCGTATTTGTTCCTCATGCTGAGAGTGAATACCAGCGGCTCGTGGCTTTGCTTGACACTTTGATTGACACAGTAGGTGAGAATGAAAGCCATCCCTTAGCCTCGTTGATGGAAGTGATTGGCGTGCTGATTGAAAAGTATGAGGACGACCATGTTCCAGAACTGACAGAGATATAGCGATCAACTGGTAGAGCGACATTGGAGACGTAACTGCGCCTAACAAATCCCTCTGCGATCTATTCGTTCGAAACCACGCGCTGCGATTCGTTCGCCCAAAGCGTGGGGGATAAACTGCTAGCCGAAAGCGGCGATGCCCCAAGCAGGTGGCTATGGAGCGGGGCTCAGGACATGTCTCACGAACCATCAGCCGAACGGTAACTGCACACTTGTCTGGAAGCAGAGCGGGAGGTAGTCAGCGCCTCCGATAGGAGAAAACAATGGACCTCAGCCTCTTCACAACCATGGGTAAGGCCCTCGTTAAAGGAAAACTTCACATTGGCACCCTGACGGGCTTTGAACGGTTCTTTCTGGCCCAGGTTACCCTCCCAGATCGAGTGCCCACCTTGTTGGCGGCGACGAATGTTGAACCTTACCTCATTGATGAGAAATACGATTACGTGCTGCTGACTGAAAACCCGGAGGCCAATCTTGAGCTATACACACTACTAAAATCAAGATTCGATTTCGATGTGATGATCACTCCGGTTTGGCTGGGGTTGCTGCTAACTGGAGCGGCCGAATTGGGGGTGGAGTTTCGCATTGAGGAGAGAAGGGTTCCGTATGCGTGCGCCCCCGCCATCCACGGAATTGAGGATGTCCAGAAGATTGCCCCCCTGTCAGAGCCGGCCGGGTATTTCAAGATCTACCTGGACACCATCCGGGAAGCCCAGCGGCGACTATCCGACACCATGATCACCTATATCAATGATGGCCCCTGGGACTTGGCCATGCTACTCAGAGGTGATCAGCATCTTCCGATGGATTTCTGCCTTTTCAAGGATTACACAGAAACAAAAGATCCCGTACGCAGGGAGAAAATCAGAAAGCGCGGTGATCCGCACCTCTGGCCGGCAATCATGGAGCTTACCACAAAAATCACGATACAGAACTTTCGGTTGGCGAAGGAATACGGCATCAACATGTTTGGGAGTATGATGGTGGACCAATTTGCGACCAAACCGGTGCTTGGCGTTGAGGATTTCCTGACCTACGTGCTGCCTTATATCCAGCGGGCTTGGGAGGCTCTCGACAGGAAGGTCGAAATCGGTTACATGGTCCAATCTCCGCAGGAACTCGAAGAGCTGTCACATCACCCCATCCTTGGAAAATCACTTGGCCTGGCCGGGTACACAAACTACATCTTCCCCCAGACCCCGGAGGGAGTGACCCTGCCCGAATACGATCAGCCAATGCTTGAACTGGCGAAGAGGAATAGGAAGAACTACAACTATCTTGTCCATGGCAAATTCATCCGCGACGCCACGGAACAACAACTGAAAGACGTCGTCAAACGAATCTGCCAGATGGCGACTCAGACGAGGGCCGGGTTGATCATCGCGCTTGGGGCAGTGCCCCCAGGAACTGATTTTGGGAAGATTGATCAGCTACTAAGTCTGGTTGAGGAGTACGGGAGATACTGAGATGATCGAAGAAATCACAACCGCCATACTCGAGGGGAACACATACGATATTGATGAGATCATCCAATCCCACATTGATTCTGAAATCGAACCGGCGGCATGTCTTCAGGCTATGATAAGCGGTCTCGAAATGGTCGGCGACCTGTTTGAGCGTGGGGAGTACTTTCTACCTGAATTGACTATGGCAGGTGACACATTCAAGACAGGGATGAAGACGCTGGAACCATACCTCGCTGGGACACCGCGCGAGTATATGGGTACTGTTGTCCTGGGGACCGTCCAGGGAGACGTCCACGACATCGGGAAGAATCTGGTGGGGTTCATGGTGGAAAGCGCCGGATTCAAAGTCATTGACCTGGGGATCAATGTGCCGGTTGAGCGATTTCTCCATGCGGTGACGAAGCATTCAGCAGATGTCCTGGCGATGTCCGCCCTGTTGACTACGACGATGCTTGGAATGGAAGACGTCGTCGCTGCCTTGGAAGCGAAAGGCATGAGAGACAACGTCAAAGTGATTATCGGCGGGGCTCCGGTTTCAAGGAAGTTTGCGGAGGATATCGGGGTGGATGCCTATGCCTCAAGTGCTCCGCAAGGGGTTGAACAGATCAAAGCCTGGCTTGTGGAGTAGAGCTTGGACAAGTGAAGCTGCCCAACCATGCGTGGAGCCGACCGCGCCTTCGGCGCTCGTTGAATCGCGGCCTTTTGGCTTTGGTATGCTCTGTTCAGTGTGGTAGCCCTGCAAATGAAAAGAGGTCTGGAAACAAAGCGGGAGGTCTAAGATGCCTCCTGTTTTTGCTTTCCGGACTGGGCATCGGTTGGTGGTTGACCTGTAAGGGCTTCTGACGTATAATATCGAGTAACAAGGGTGTGAGCAGCTTGTGTCCCGGCTCGTCGGCCGGGACGGTTGTCATGGCCAACTGCTTATCAACAGTTGAGGACTACATTTCAAAAGCTGGAGGTATATGTCGATGAAGGCACTGATAATCTACGATTCGTTCTTTGGCAATACAGAGCAGATAGCCCAGGCGATTGGCAATGCTTTTGGCCCCCCAGAGGATGTCGAGATACTCCGGGTAAGTGATGTGAAGCCAGAACAATTGACGGGAGCAACGTTGCTAATCGTCGGCTCTCCTACCCGGGGATTTCGACCAACACCAGCAATCAGTAACCTTTTGAAAAACATTCCCAAGAACGGTCTAAAAGGTGTCAAGGTAGCTGCATTTGATACCAGGTTTACATGGGATGAAATAGAATCATCCGTATTCATATTGCGCATCCTGGTAAACATATTTGGCTATGCCGCCAAGCCTATTGCAGATAGGCTCGAGAAAAAAGGAGGAGAACTGATCATTCCTCCTGAAGGGTTCTTTGTAGAAGGGACGGAAGGTCCGCTGAAAGAAGGCGAGCTTGAACGAGCCGCGGATTGGGCTAGGCAAATCATGGCGACACGATAAATCGCCCAACAGCCGCCTGGTGCGCCCTTGAAAGCTGTTGTCTGCCCAGCCCTTCCTGGGCTCGCATGATGGAGACCGGGGCGAGGGCCTTGACCGTTAAGCGATTCAGTTGTTCACGTTCCATTTGCGGGCCATCGCACTGCAGCGACTCCACCAAGAGCCTGATCATGGAGAATACATGCAGAGAGAGGAAATCTTAAAGATTTGCGACCGTGAAGTGCTTGGTACAGCATCCCGGCTGTTTGGCATTAGAAAAGATGCTTTGAAATTGGTTGCCGGCTATGAAGGTTGCGCGAACCTTGTCTACGAGTACAAGCGCGATGGGCAGCCCTTTATCCTGAGGATCTCCTTCCGCCCCGACAGGACTGCCGAGCAGATCAAGGCCGAATTGCACTTCGTGGACTACCTGGCTGAGCACGGCGTCCGCGTTTCCAGGCCAATGCCCTCTCAGAATGGGGAGACGCTTGAGACTGTTCAGGTTCGAGGAATTCCCCTGCACATCGCCTCTTTTGTCAAGGGCAAGGGGATGCGGGTACCGGATAATGGGTATCGCTACCGAGAGGACGCGCCCATTGAAGAGTATTATCAGAACTGGGGGCGGATTCTGGGACGGATGCATGCCCTGGCGAAGGACTACCAGCCAGCCAGTGACCAGGTGAAACGACCGGCTTGGTTCGAAATCCACAAATCCAGACTTATGATTGAAACGCGGGTGCCAAGCCGGTTGCCTGTTGTGCGCGACCGGATCCGCTCCCTACTGGAAGAGGTCCTGTCACTCCCGAAGGATCGGAATTCCTACTATGGCCTGATCCATGGCGACTTCAATGATGGAAACTTCACCGTTGATTACACCAATGGAGATATTACGGTGTTCGACTTCGACGATTGCTGCTATTTCTGGTTCATGTACGAACTGGCCTCAGCCTGGGAAGGTGGGATCGGCAGGGTCATGTTCCGAGGTCTGGAGGAGCGCAAAGCCTTCATGGATCACTACATGGAACAGGTAATGGAAGGCTACAACCGGGAGAACTCATTGTCAACCGAATGGCTGGCGCGTTTGCCACTGTTTGTGAGGTTAATCCAGGTAGAAGAGTTGTTGCATTTTGTTCAATACATTGAGGAAGCCGATGAGGAGATGCAAGCCCAACTGGATTATAAGATCAAGTGTATTGAAGACGGTATTCCCTACATGGGCTTCTTCGACAGTGTCTATTCACCAGAAAGGCCATTTTCACTGTGAAGTCTTGTGTGCCCCTTGTGTAGCCCGATGATATAGCGAATTGGCGACTACCGCAACAATCGTCAAGATCACGCCAATAATGGGAAGTTCTACCACTGAACGCAGCAACAGGGGTCAAGAGAGTTGTCCGTCTTTCTGCTATACTAGCTCTGAAGGTACCTTCAAACAACTACAAAAAGGAGATGAGCTAGTGAGCAAAAAGGCACACAGTCAGGAAGAGACGTACCAAATCCACCCCATTGGGTACGTCCGCAGGAATGAAGACGGAATCCACTTGGAGATCAACGAGCCTTTCCGCCCTGCCCTGAAGCAGCTTGGCCACTTCAGCCACGTCATGGTGTTCTGGTGGGCGGATCAGTTCGACAACGCGGAAGGTCGCAGCACTTTGCAGTGCAAGCCACCCTATGCCGAGGAGCATGTGACCGGCGTTTTCGCCACCCGCTCTCCGCTTCGCCCCAACCCCATTGCCATGACCACCTGCAAGCTGCTGGAGGTGGATGAAGAGGGCGGCACGGTCAGGATTGCGGACCTGGACGCATTCGACGGCACACGGATCGTGGACCTGAAGGCTTACTTCCCCGTGTGCGACCGGGTGCGGGAAGCCCATATCCCCGAGTGGCTTTCGGACTGGCCCGAATGGATGCCAGACGACGGGATCGGGCTGGAGCCCTGGGAAGAATGAACGTCGGTTGATCGTGCGGAGTTTGCGAATAGTCCTGGGCTTCGGCCCGGGACTATTCCTTGCCTTTTTGAGGAGCGTGCTCATGGAACCAGCGATAATCGAAAGGCGCCAGATGATGTTGTTGGGGTTTAGCTTCTTTGGGGACCCGTTCAAAATCAGCGGAGGTTGGACTGAGGAGAACGAGATCGGGAGGCTGTGGAAACGGTTCATGGCGTATTTTGCTGAACATCGCCATCGCATCACGCACGTCGTAACCGACGCGGTCATGTACGAAGTACACATCGAACACGGGGAAACAGCCCTGACGGGAGAGTACGAAGTGTTCGTCGGGTTGGAGGTGGAGAAGCTGGAGGATGTGCCTGTGGAGATGGCGGTGAAAATCCTCCCGCCGACAACGTATGCCGTTTTCACCCTCGAAGGAAAGCAAATCACCTCTGATTGGCAGATGATGATCTATGAATGGATGATGGAATCGGGCTACGAAAGAGCTTACCCCTACGGTTTTCAGCTTTATGACGAGCGCTTTAAGGGCGTTGAGCACATTGGTGAATCAATACTAGACGTTTATGTTCCTGTCAAACGACGTTGACTCGCCGCGCAGTGATTCCACACCTGGGAATCGGAGATGCCTGACATCACCTTAATCTCCAAAGCCGTTGACTTCATCGAAGACAACCTCAGGGAAGCCATTGCTGTTGGCGACATGGCGGATGCAGTAGCCTATTCACTGTATCATTTCTGCCGGACGTTCAACCAGGCCACCCATCACACGCCCTATGATTACCTGATGCGAAGGCGGCTTTCCCAAGCAACCCAGGAGTTGCTCCAAACCGATAGGAAGATCATTGACATCGCTCTCGATTATCAGTTCAACAGCCCTGAGACGTTCTCCCGCGCCTTCAAGCGCATGTTTGAGATGCAACCGAGTCAGTTGAGAAAGCAGGGTAGGGTTGACAGATGGCAACTCATGCCCAGGTTGACCTTTGCGCATATCAAGCACATCGGTAAGGGAGCGTATCTCAGACCTGTGTTGGAAGAAAAGGATGCCTTTCAAGTCGCCGGGGTAATGACGCTGGTCAGGGATGATCAGACAGTCATTTCAGAACTTTGGGAGTTACTCGTCCGGGAACTAGAAAGCAACCAGACCGCCACCAAACCAGAGAACTACTACGGTATTGCCTACTATCCAGAGGATTGGGAAGATCGCGGTTTTCTGTACATGGCGGCCGTCGAGATTCAAGGGTTGGACATCGCAAACGCTGCCTTGGCTGTGAAGACGATTCCGTCGCTGAAGTACGCCAGGTTCATACATAAAGGCCCCACGAGAGAGCTTCAACTGACCTTAGACTACGTTTACCACACCTGGTTGCCAAAATCTGGACAGAGCCTCTCATACCCACTGATCATTGAGCATTACGGGCAGGATTTCAGAAGCTTGGACAACGAAGAGTCTGAAAGGGAAATCCACATTCCCATCTAGAGGTTCCAAAGCAAAGCGGGAGGTTTAGAGCCCTCCCGCTTTTGCTTTTCGATCGGGGCATCGTACCGGTGGTTGACTTGTAAGGGCTCATGCTGTACAATACTATCAATCTACCGGTGAATGAGGAGGCAAACATGGAGTTCTCAGAGCTAATCGAAACACGGTACAGCGTGCGGGCCTACAAGGCCGACCCGGTGGAGGATGAGGTGCTGAACCAGGTGCTCGAAGCGGCGCGCCTGGCGCCCACGGCGGCCAACCGGCAGCCCTTTCAGATCATCGTGATCCCCACCGCAGGGCGAGAAGCGGAACTGAAGCGTATCTACCCCAGCAAATGGTTCGCGCAAGCGCCGCTGGTCATCTGCGCCTGCGGGATTCCGGCCCAGGGCTGGACCCGCAGGGACGGCAAGAACTACACCGACGTGGACGTGGCCATCGTCATGGATCACCTGACTCTGGCCGCTGCCAGCCTGGGTTTGGGCACCTGCTGGATTGCCGCCTTCGACCCCATGGCCGCGCGCCAGGTGCTGGGTCTGCCCGATGGCGTAGAGCCCATCGTCTTCACGCCGCTGGGGTATCCGGCAGACCGGCCCGGGCTGAAAAAGCGCCAAGCGTTGTCTGAGCTGGTGCGCTACGAACGCTCGTGAAATGCCCCACCAGCATTTAAGGAGGAGAAGACAAGGAGGGAGGTAATGAATAGGGAAGCTCTTGCCATTTGCCGGAGAGTCGCTCTTGTCGGGCTGATCGTTCTGCTGTTGGGAGCGTGCAGTCAAGCGGAGGAAGAGGCGTCGCCGACCACCGCCCCCACTCACGAGCCAACCCCCGGCCCCACTCACGAGCCGACCGCCAGTCCCACCAACGAGCCGACCGCCACCCCTACTCATGAGCCGCCCCCCACTCCCACTCACAAGCCGGCCGCCACGCCCACTCACGATCCGTCCGCCAGCCCCACTCACGATCCGACCCCCAGCCCCACTCATGAGCCGGTTACCAGCCCCACTCACGAGCCGACCGCCACGCCCAGCCACAAGCCGGCCGCTGCCCCCATCTGGGAGCCGGCCGAGTGCAAGGGCTTCGTGTCGCGGAGTTCGAAAACTGAGTGCGGCTATTTGGTGGTTCCAGAGGACCGAACCCAACCAGATAGCAGGATGATCCGGCTGTATGCGGTCGTGATCCCAAGTGTCAGCGACAATCCCAAGCCTGATCCACTGGTCTTTCTGAGCGGGGGACCAGGTGCGCCTGCCATGATTGCTGTCGGCCATATTCAGGGGATTCTGGGGGCTATTCTGCAGGAGCGCGATCTCGTCGCTTTTGACCAGCGGGGTGTGGGGCTCTCGGAGCCATCACTGGATTGTCCAGAATACGAGGAGGTGGTGCTAGAGACGTATGGGGCCGACGTCAGCTCCGAGGAGGCCCGGGAGCGAATGTTCGATGCAATGAGAGCCTGTCGAGATCGCTTGACGGAAGAGGGGGTCAACCTCTCCGCGTACACCAGCGCCGCCAGCGCGGCCGACGTCCACGACCTGATGGAGGCGCTGGGGTACGATCACTACAACCTCTATGGCGGCTCTTACGGGACGCGCCTGGCCCTGGTTATCATGCGGGATTACCCTGACGAGGTCCGCAGTGCGGTACTGGATTCGGTGGCTCCCCCGCACGTGGACATACTCGAGCTGCGGGCGGTGGCCGCCTATCGGGCGATGGAACTGGTTTTCGAGCAATGTGCCCGGGACGAGGCATGCAGCGAGAAATACCCCGATCTTAAGGAAACGTTCTTCTCGCTTCTCGACGAACTGGAGGAGGAGCCCCTGCCAGTCAGCGTGGGGGGAACAACCTACCAGGTCGGCGCCGATGAATTCGTCGAGCTGGTCCTCATGAGGATGTACGACATCACCGGGATATCGGGGCTCCCGAGCGCGATCTGCGAGGTTGCGGACGGCCAGACGAGTTCGCTGAGCTCCCAAGTGGCGATCGTTCTCTCCCTGTCTCAAATCGTTTGGGAGGGGATGAACATCTCGGTAACGTGTCACGATGAGGCCCCCTTCAACTCGGCCGAGGACGCCGACGCAATCAACGCGGACCTGCACCCGGCCATCGCCCGAGGGCTGGAAGCTGATAATCTCCCATGGCTGGTGGAGCTCTGCGAGATGTGGGGCGCGGCCGAGGCGGACGCGGTGGAGGCCGAACCGGTCCGGGTTGACGTTCCCGCCTTGATCCTGACGGGGGAATTCGATCCGGACACTCCGCTGGATTTCGCGACCAGCACGGCCGAGTACCTGCCAAAGGCGCAATCGTTCCTGATCCCCGGTCACACGCATGACGTACTGAGCTCGAGTGCCTGCGCTCGGGAGATCATGAAGCAGTTCCTGGACGCACCGGAGGAGACCCCGGACACCAGCTGCCTGGATCAGTCCAAGCTGACGTTTTACTAGGGGGGCGGGGAACCTGGAGGCTTCCGCACGGATCAACAGATACCCTGATGAGATGATGACCCATCGCGGGCTGCCCGGCAGCGCGGCGGCGGCCCCCAACGCGCTCGTCCTGGCGGTACTGGTGGCCAACGCGTTGGGGGCCAAGTCAATGTCAGTGAGTTAAGGTGTCCATCCCAGACCTGACAGGTTTCGAAGCAGCTTTTCGACGCAAAATGTGTCCAGAATCGGGTCAATCTAGCTGAAAACGATACCTTTCGGAAACCTGTCAGGTCTTAGCTTACTGGCGTTGGCGGCCAAGTAACCTGGGCCGGGAGCGGGAAGGATCACCTGACAAGCCTTGCCACCAAGAACCGTCCTAACCACTGCATCAGGTCAAGCAAAAAGCTGTCGTGCCCTCCGAGCTTCTCTGGGGCCTGATGCCCCACGCCCTGCGGGGCCGGAGCCTGCTGCGCCGGCTGCGGATCGGCCTGCACTGCGATCACCTTCCCCTGGTGCTCGAACACCACGTTCGGCCCGGCCTGCAAGAGCTGGTTGACCGCCGCGTCCTTCGCCAGCTCGAAGTACTCTGCCGAGGCGAAGCGCACTATGCGGTCTGCATTCGCCTCCAGCCAACCCTCGTCGGCAGTCACCAGGGAGTCCAGGCCAAGATCGGCGACCAGGCTCAGGTCGAAGGCGTAACGCCCCACCTGGGCCGCGCTTTTGTCTCCCACGTTCACCACGTTGGCACCGGCGGCCAGGCCGACCTGCGTCGCCTGCTGGTAGGCCAGGTTCTGCGCCCGTGCCCCTACGGTCGCCGCGCCCGACACCTGGTTGATGTCCGGACGGCCGTCGCCGTCCAGGTCCTGCCTGTAAAGTTGCATGTTGGCCGCCGAAGCTGCCCCGCTCGCCTGCCCCTGCACCACGCCGACGGTGTATGGCGTTACGATTCCGTACCGCAGCCCCAGGGCTTCGGTCTCCTCGACCAGCGCCGCTGTCTCTCCTTCCACCCGCACCCGGTCAAGCAACTCGCCGACACGGCGGGTGGCCCACAGCCGAGGCACGAACGGGTGATCGCCCGCCTCCTTCAGATCGAAGCTGTAGACCTGCTCCCACACCTCTTCGGCCATTTGGCCCCGCAACCGCACCACGGCGACCTTGGAGTTGGCAGTGGAGTAGCGTCCGACCAGCGCCAGGCTCGATCCGACGAACAGGTCGGGCAGTTGGCGGGGGTACACGTCCTCGACCCCTAGCCCCTCGAACTCCACCTCCACGTCAGTCAGCAGCGGATGGGCGATCTGACTGTAGAAGGTGGTCAGCACGCGCTCCAGGCTCTCGCCGGGCTGGACGTAAGTCACTGCCCCGTGGTTCTGGGCGGCGATGCGGTCCAGCAAGTGGGTGTTGACGTCGTAGCCCACGCCAAACACGTGGATGCTGGCTCCCACGGCGTCATTTCCCAGCCGCACGCTGTCCACGATGGCCGCCTCGTCGGCGATGCCAGCGGTGGGCAGGCCGTCGGTGAGGAAGACGATGACGCCGCTACGTACGCCGCTGCGTGCATATGATGAAGCGGCTGATGAAGCGGCAGTTGTTCCAGGACGCGACTGGCCATCGCCACGCAAGCGTGGTAGCATCTCCAACCCCCGCCGCAGTGCGCCCTCAATGTCGGTGTTGCCACGCTCGTGGAGGCGGGCGACGTAGGATTGAGCGCGGCGGATGGTCTGGGCAGTGACCGGCTGGAGAGCTTCGGCCTGGGTCTCAATGCGGTCGTCGAAGCTGACGATGGCGAAGCGGTCGCTTTCGTCCAGTTGGCCCAGGATGAATTGCAGTGCCTGCCGAGCCTGCTCGATCTTCTCGCCAGCCATGGAGCCGGAGCGGTCAACGACGAAGACGATTTCTTTGGGAGCGGCGTCAGCCTCGGCCACGTTGGAACTGGGAGAGAGCAGGAGCAGGAAGTGGCCCTCGCCCGGGCGCTCCGGATCGGTGTGGGTCAGCAGGCCAGCGCCAAACGGCTGGCCAGTGAGGGTGTAGTACAGCTCGAAGTGCTCGGTGGGCAACACGTTCTCGGCATGATACGTGGCCCGCACGCGCTCGGGGCTGAGCCGCTCCACGGCGAGTTGGTGGCCCGGCGAGTAGACGTGCGAAATGCCATTTCGCCCAGCTACCCCGTCGTCGGCTCGCAGGTCCACCTCCACCAACACCTCCCGCAGCGGGGCCAGGGAGTAGCGCTCGGTGCCCAGGGCGTAGAAGTAGCGGTGGAGATCCCCCTGGGGCAACAACAGCTCCTCGTACTCCAGGATCATGCTCGTGGCCCCCAGTGGCGGCAGGGTCAGGTCCACGGCGTAGGTTTCCCAGCCAAGGTACTGGAGCAGCGACGGGTCCTGCCGGTCGGCGATGGCCTTCTGGAGATAGGCCTCCGTCTCAGCACGGCTCATGTTCTGCACCGTCCGAGGCGTACCGTCGAGTTGCACGGTGAAGCCACGAATGGTCGCGCCGGGGGGCAGGGGGAAGACGTAGCGGGCCTCCACGGGCGAGAGGTAGGGGTTGGAGAAGCGCTGTTCGACGCGGGTGTGGGCGTGGGGGCCGTCAATGGTCACTGTCACCCGGTGGTAATCCACCTGCAGGTAGCCCACTTCTGGCGGGAAGGGGATCATCATCCCGTCGGCCAGGGCAGTGGAGGCCAGCAGCCCGCTCAGGGCCAGGGCCAACACAAGGGCGGATATCGTTTTGCGTTTCGTTTTGCACTTCATGGGAGCACCTCCTGGGTTTTTGTGATCTCTCGGAGCCACTACAACGGATTGAGAAAGGAACGGATTTCTTCCGCTCTATTCCAAATCCGTTGTAGTGTCCCGCGGATCTGCTCCCATGATAGCAGAACTATGTGGCAGGAGGGTGACAGTGCGGGGTCTGAAAAGGCACAAACGGGGGGCAATGCGGGGACGGCGAATGGATACAAGGATTCCCCTCCCTGGCAGGGAGGGGTTAGGGGAGGGTGGAGTCCACGCCGTTAGTCTCACCCCCTCCCGGCCTCCCCCTCATAGGGGGAGGGGACTTGCCGCCCTCGCCTTTGCAGGCAAGCTAGAGTTTCCCTCTCTAGCAGGGAGGGGTTAGGGGAGGGTGGAATCCGCGCCGTTAGTCCCACCCCCTCCCGGCCTCCCCCTCATAGGGGGAGAAGACTCGCCGCCCTCGCCTTTGCGAGCAAGCTACACACTCAGAGCAGGGGCAGGGCAAAGCTAGCTGTCGTGCCCGACTCTCCTCCACCTGCCCCGTCCGCCCTCGAAGTGCTCTCCAGCCAGATGCAGCCACCGTGGGCCTCGACCAGCGCTTTGGCGATGGAAAGGCCCAGGCCGCTCCCGCCGCGCTCCCGCGAACGGGAACGGTCGGCGCGATAGAAGCGCTCGAAGACGTGGGGAAGGTCTGCGGCGGGAATTCCCTCACCCGTGTCGGCGACGCTGAGGATGGCCCACCCTCCGTCGGGCAGGGGCGGACTAGAGGTTAGAGGTTCGGTACGCCCCCCTTCAACCCTTAGCCCATAACCCACAATCGTTACCTTTCCGCCGGCGGGCGTATGCTTGAGGGCGTTGTCCAGCAGATTGACCAGCACCTGCTCGACACGGTCCGGGTCGGCGGAGGCGGTGAGGGGGATGTCGGGGAGTTCGACAGTGAGATGGAGTCCTTTGCCTACCAGATGCGGAGTCAGTTTCTCGATGGTGGAGCGTACCACGGTGCGCAGGTCCACCGGCCGGCGACGGAGCGTGAGGGCCTGGGCGTCGGCGCGGGAGAGGATCAGCAGGTCGTTGACCAGTCGGATCAGGCGGTCGGTCTCGCTTTCGATGGAGGCCAGGAATCGCTCGCGCACCATTGGATCGTCCACCGCGCCGTCCCGCAGTGTCTCCACCGACCCCTTGACAGCCGTCAGCGGGGTGCGCAGTTCGTGGGAGACGTCGGTCACGAACTGGGCCCGCATCCGCTCCACGGCCCGCAGCCGGTCCCGCATGGCAATGAAAGTGCGGCTCAACTGTCCCAGTTCGTCCTGGCCTGTGGTGTGTAGTGGGTACTCGAAATCGCCGTCGGCCAACCGCCCAGCAGCAACGGTCAGCGCCCGCACCGGCCGAGCGATGGTGCGCGCCAGCGCCAGTCCCATCAATGCTGAAAGGGGCAGGGCGACGGTCGCCGCCAGCAGCAGCCGCCAGCGCAGGTCCGAGAGCACCGCCGCCACGTCACGCAGGGGCTGGCCCAGGTAGACCACCCCGGCCATGCGCCCTTCGACTGATGGCGAAGCGGCGCTCGGGGCAGGCTCTTCGACCAGCACGGGTACGGACACGAACAGCCAGTCCTCTCCGTCCGTCATCCGCTGGTACGTCTGCTGCTCCCCCCGCAGTGCGGCGGCCACAGCCGCTTCTTCGCTCAGATCCCGCCCTTCATCGCCTCCGGCCGAATCCACCAGCACCACGCCCCGCTCGTCCAGCACGCGGATTCGCGTCTCCAGCACGGCGCTGAGTTCCACTGAGGCCTCGTCCAGGTAGGACAAGGGGGCGCGCTCCAGGTCGGAGGGGGGAGCGTTGCTGTCTACCTGGACGGAGATGTTGGAGGCCTGTTGCTGCTGCACAGTGTTGTAGGCTGAGGGCAACTCCTGGGGCTGAAGGGCTGCGGTGGCGCCGGGGATCAAAGCCTGGACGATGAGGTGAGCCTGAGCCACCAGGCTCTGCTCCATCGCTGCCAGGAAATAGCCCCGCGCCATAGAAAGGAGCAGAAAGCTCACCACCGTCATGGCAACGAAAATGACGGCCAGGTGGCTGAGGATGAGTTTGATGCGCAAGCTACGAATCATGGTGTATCCTCTGTGCAACTCCCTCTCCCTCGGAGGGAGAGGGCTGGGGTGAGGGTGGAGCACTGCCTTCAGGAGCTAGGCCGACCCTCCCCCAGCCCCTCCCTGCTAGAGAGGGGAGTCAGTGGTCAGTCTATAGCCCACTCCGCGGACGGCGACCAGCAGTTCGGCGGCGGCGGGGGCGGCGGCCCTCAGCTTGGCTCGCAGTCGCTTGACGGCGGTGTCCACGCTCCGTAGGTCGCCGTAGTAATCGTAGCCCCATACCCGGTTCAGAAGCTGCTCGCGGGTCAGCACCTGGCCGGCGTGAAGCATGAAGGTCCGCAGCAACTCGAACTCCAGGGCAGACAGGGAGAGGGGCGTCCCCTGCCAGTGGGCTTCGTGTCGGTCAGGGTCCAGGCTCAGGTCGCTGACTCGCAGGCGGCGACTCGTTGTCGTGAGTGCGGGCTGGGTGCGGCGGAGCACCGACTTGACGCGGGCCAGCAGTTCCCGCACGCTGAATGGCTTGACTACGTAATCGTCGGCTCCCAACTCCAGCCCGACCACGCGGTCCACCTCCTCGTCAAGGGCAGTGAGCATGATGATGGGTATATCCCCCTCTTGCCGCAGGGTGCGGCAGACCTGTAGCCCGTCCACGCCGGGGAGCATCAGGTCCAGGATGATCAGGTCCGGCTGCTCTCGACAGGCCAGGGCCAGCGCTTCCTCGCCATCGCGGGCCACCAGCACCCGGTAGTGGGCCTTCTCCAGATTGTAGGTCAGCACGTCCACGATGGACGGCTCGTCGTCTACGACCAGAATAGTAGTGCTCACCCTCGCTCCTAATTCTATCGTGCTTCTGTGGCCGTTCTGTGGCCGGGATAGGTCGAATCGGCGGCAGAAGTTCAGGCTTCCAAAGGAATTGTATCACAGGTTGACTGTAGGCGCAAGGAGGCCCGCAACCGCAAGAATCGCCGCAGATTGCGGTCAATCTCGCTTTTGTGGTATAATTATGGAAGTCAGAAGCTAGAAATTAGAAATTAGAAATTAGAAGGTACAAGATGAAAGGTGTCCAATCTCCAATATCCAATCCCCAATATCCAGTAGAATCGGCCTCGCCGCGGCGAGCCGCCCAGGTTCGCTTCTCCGACGGCCGGGGCTTCGAAGCGCCTATCGGCACGCCGCTGGAGGATTTCACGCGGGCTGCCTTCCCGGACCCCCTGGTTCCGGTGATGGCCGCCCTAGTGGATGGCAAACTGAAAGAGCTGACTTGGTCGGTTACCTGCGACGTGGAGGCCACGCCCGTCACCCTGGCCGACAGCGACGGTGAGAGAATCTACCGCCGCTCCCTTTCCTTTCTCCTGGTGGCTGCGGCCCAACAGCTCTTCCCTCAGGCCCAAGTTTACGTGGACTATCCCCTTCCTTTCGGTGGCTACTTCTGCGAGGTGCGGGGGCGGGAACCATTTACTCCCCAGGAACTCGACCGGCTGGAAGCGCGGATGCGGGAAATGGTCGCCGCCGACCTGCCCATCACCAAGGAGCAAGTACCTCTGCAGCAGGCGGTGGAACTCTTTCGCGACCGGGGTGAAGAGGAGATGGTCCGCCTGCTCGCCTACCGTCGCAAAGATTATCTGACTCTCTACCAACTGGACGAGGTGCGCGACTGCTTCCACGGTTACATGGTGCCCTCTACAGGCTATCTGCGCCTCTTCGCCCTGCGTTCCCATCCGCTCGGTTTCGTTCTTCAGTTCGCTCGCCGCTACCGCCCCACCGAACTGCTCCCCTTTGAGGAATTCCCCCAACTGGTGGCCGTCTTCCGCGAGTACGGCGAATGGGTGCGACGCCTGGCCGTCGAGGAGGTAGGCGCGCTGAACGAAGCCATTGAGGCCGGACGGATGTCGGAGATCATCCTGGTGGCCGAAGCCCTGCACGAGCAGCGGATCGCCCAGATCGCCGCGGAGATCGCCCAACGGCGGGGGGAGGTGCGGTTGGTGCTCATCGCCGGGCCGTCCGCTTCGGGAAAGACCACCCTCGCCCGTCGGCTGGCTGTGCAACTGCTGGCTGCTGGCATCCGCCCGGTGGCTATCAGCCTGGACGACTACTTTCTGGAGCGGGAGGACACCCCGCGGGATGAGCACGGCGAGTACGACTTCGAGGCGCTGGAAACAGTGGACCTGGCCCTCTTCAACGACCACCTGTTGCGCCTGATGGAAGGGGAGACGGTGTGCGTCCCCCATTACAACTTCCTTACCGGCCAACGGGAGGCAGGCGAGACTCTGCTCCTCGGCCCCGACCACGTCCTCCTGGTGGAGGGGATCCATGGCCTGAACCCGGCCCTGGTGTCGGCGCTAACCCCTCAGCACATCTATCGAATCTACGTCTCGGCCCTCACCCAACTGAACATTGACCGTCACAACCGCGTCTCCACCACCGATAGCCGACTGATCCGCCGCATCGTGCGGGACGCCTGGGCTCGTGGGTACTCAGCCCAGGAGACCATCGCTCGTTGGGAGCGCGTGCGCCGGGGGGAAAGAGACTACATCTTCCCCCATCAAGAAAACGCCGACGTGATGTTCAATTCGGCGCTGGTGTACGAGCTGGCGGTGCTGAAACCGTTGGCCGAGCCGCTGTTGTTCCAGGTCAAGCCCTCCAGCCGCGCCAGGGTCGAAGGGCGGCGGTTGTTGGCCTTCCTGGACTGGTTCCTGCCCTATTATTCGGACATCGTCCCCAGTAACTCCATTCTGAGGGAGTTCATCGGCGGATCAATTCTGGAGGAGTTTAGGCCATGGAGAATGGACGCAAAATAGAGCGGGCCCAACTACTGGCCCGCCTGGCTGCTGAGCGCGCTGGCCTGCTGGAGCGACTCATCGGTCTGGACGAGATGGCGCTCACGGAGTCGCCGATCTTTGACGACTGGACAGTCAAGGACTTGCTGGCCCACATCGCTGCCTGGGACCACTGGGAACTGGGGGAGATGAAGTGCAGGGCGAGCGGGGAGGTTCCCGATCTCACCGCAGTGCAGGATATGGATGCCTACAACGCAGCAGTCGTGGCCGCGTGGCGCGACACAAACCTGGCCGACGTGCTGGTGGAGTTGCAGGATGCCCGCACCGTTTGGGTAACCTGGTTGCAAGCTCTACCCGACGAGGAATTCTTCCGGCAGCGTCTCTTCGAAGGGAAGGACTGGTCTTTCCCTGGCTGCCTGAAGGGCGTGTGGCAGCACGATGCCGAACACGCCGCTCAGATCGTCGCTTGGCGAGAAGCCGAAGGGGTGAAGGGGAAAACTGGCCCCAAGGCGGTGCTGCTCGCCGCCCTGAGCGCCGGCCACGACGAACTGTTGGCTGCCGCTGCTTTGGTGCCCCCCGAGGAGCAGGAATCACGGCTGGTTTGCGGCGAGTGGACGCTCAAAGACGTGCTGGGGCACGTGGCCGACTGGGAATGGCTGGGCGCAGACGGCCTGCGCCAGATGGCCGCTGGCCGCGCGCCCCAGGTCGAGCACGTCGAGGACCTGGACGCCTGGAACCAGGCCCACGTTGAAGCCCGCTGCGACCAGGTGTGGGAAGCAGTATGGGCCGACTTCCATGCGGCACGCCGGGCGCTGCTGGAAGTTCTGGACGGGATGAGCCAGGCTGACTTGGAGAGATCTTTCCCCAGCCCTTGGGGCTCAGACATCACACCCTATCGCTGGGTCTGCGTCTACCTGGCCCATGACCGTGAGCACGCCCAGGGATTATTGTGGTAACGGGGTAACGAGTCAACGAGCCAATCTGGTTGTTCTGACTTCAGTGATTGGTGAATACTGATAACTGTTTACTGATCGCTGTTAAGGGGGGTAGTCATGCTGTTAGGAATTCGGTGGGGGAGTCTACGCAACAAAATCATTGCCTGGGTCTTCGTTCCCATGGCCATCATCCTCATCGCGGTGGCCTGGGTCAACTTCTACTCCTACCGCCGGGTGACAGAGGACCTGGTGATCGAACGAAACAAGGAGCTGGCCCGCCTTTCGGCTGTCCAGTTGATGGTGGATATGACGGGATACACCGACACCCTCTCTGTCTTGGCGCGCACCGCAGACATCTACGGAGACGACCCGACTGCCCAACGTGACGCCCTCAAGTCGGCCAGCCGGCGTTTAGCGGCCTTCGACGGCGGTGTACTCATCATCAATGCTTTCGGCACGGTCGTGGCTGCCGAACCGGAGCGGCCGGAGGTTTTGTGGCAGAATTGGGCGAATCGCATCTACTATCGTCAGATGCTTCGCTCCCAGACACTAAACACACCGGGGCCAGTCTTCTCGGACATCGTGACCGACGGGCCGGAGGGCATGGAAGTCATCGTCGCTGCCGTGCCCATCACGGACGAGTGGGGCGATTTCGTGGGAGTGATGGCTGGCATGTTTCGTCTGGGCGCAACCAGCACCAATGTTCTTTACGATGGCATGGCAAAGTTTCGCGTCAGGGAGAGTGGCAGCCTCTATCTGGTGGATGGTAGTGGTCGGGTGATTTACCATTCTGATCCCGACCGCATTGGAGACGACATCTTGGCGCAAGCGGTGGTGCAGAAGGTATTGAACAGGGACGTGGGCGCCGTTCGCACTGGTGATTTCGAGGGCCGGGACATTGTCGCCAGCTTCGCTCCGGTGCCGGGCACCGCTTGGGGGCTCGTTGCCGAGGAAAGTTGGTCTGCACTGATCGGCCCAAGTGAAGGCTACAGGCGGTTTCTGCTATTGCTGCTGGCCCTGGGTGTGGCTGTGCCGACCCTCGTCGTCACCGTCGGGGTCGGACGGATCACGAGCCCCATCGCGGAACTCATAGCCGCCGCCCAGGAGGTAGCGGGCGGCAAGTTCGACCAGACGATCACTGCGCCTACCGGGGATGAAGTGGAAGAGCTGGCTGAGCAGTTCAATCTCATGTCAGCCCAACTCCAGGAATCGTACACTAGCCTGGAGCGAAAGGTAGCCGACCGGACCAAAGAACTGGCCACCCTTAACAGCATCGGAGCCAGCGTCAACGAGTCGCTCGACCTGGACGAGACGCTGAACCGAGCTCTGGACGGGGTGTTGGACCTGCTGGACCTGGAGGTAGGCGAGATTCGCCTGCTGGATGAAGAGAGCGACGAATTGGTCATCCACACCCAGCGAGGACTGTCGCCCGAGTTCGTACGCCTGGCAGATCGGCGAAAGGTGAGCGAGACGCTGCCTGGACGCATTGTCCTGTCGGGCGAGCCAGTCATTGAATGGAACGTTTTTGCTCACCCACGGTATCGGTCAGCCCAGCAAGAAGGGCTACAGGCCATGGCCATCCTCCCCTTGCGGGCAAAAGAGAAGCTCCTGGGCACGCTGAGCCTGGCTACCCGGCGTGCCCCCCGGCCCTTCACCGGGAACGAACGGGAGTTGCTGCAGGCAGTGAGCGATCAGGTGGGGGTGGCCATTGAGAATGCACGGCTCTATGAGAAGGTGCATGAGCGGGCCGAAGAGTTGGAAGAGAAGGCTGAACGGCTGGCTCTGGTCAATGACCTGTCGGCCACCATCAACTCCACCCTGGACCTCAGCCTGGTATTGCAGATGGCCGTGGAACAGATGACCAAGATCTTCAACGTAGAGCGAAGCGGCCTGGTCATTTTCGACTACCGACAGGGCTACGGCCACTTGGTGGCCCGGTATCCCAAGCGAGACCCCCATGATCTGGACGTCCGAATCCCCTTGGCAGACAACCCGGCGACGGAGCAAATCATCAGAACCAGACAACCTTTGCCCATAGAGGATGTCCAGAACGATGCCTTGATGGCGCCGGTGCGGGAGATGGGTGAGTTGGCCGGCATCGTGTCCATGTTGATCGTGCCCCTGGTGGTCAAAGACGAAGTCATCGGCACCATCGGTCTGGATGCCATGAATGTCCCCCGACGTTTCTCGGCGGAGGAGATTGACCTGGCACAGACCATCGCCAACCAGATATCCATCGCCCTGGAGAACGCCCGTCTGTTCGAGTTGACCGATGAGAGGCTGACCATTAGAGTGGAGCAATTGGCCGCCTTGCAACGGGTGAACGATGCGGCCAACGCCAATCTGGAGCTCTCGGCCCGTCTGCAGGCCATCATCGAAACTACGGTTCAGGTGTCCAGGGTTGAGGCCGGCACCATCTACCTGTGCGACGAGGCTGGCCAGGAGCTAGTCCTCAGCGCGGCGGTGGGACTCGATCCCAAAGCCATCGGAAAGGCGCGCCTGAAACTGGCAGAGGGCTTGACAGGTTGGGTGGCCCGGGAGCGACAACCATTGAGTGTGCCAGACGTTACCCAGGATGCGCGCCACAAACGCATCCCCGGGCTGGGTCTGGGGCAGTATCGGGGCTGGCTGGGCATTCCCCTGTGCCTGGACCGTACAGACCAACTTCTGGGGGTGATGAACTTGCGCACCGTCGCGCCCAGGGAGTTCACGGCCGAGGAGATAGATTTCCTGGATACCCTGGCCGGGCGGGTGAGCGTGGCCATTGACAACGCCCGTCTGTTCGCCGAGAGCCAGCGGCAACTGGCTCGATTGACAGCTCTGCGCGAGATTGACCATGCCATCAGTTCGCCTCTGACTCTACAGGAAACCTTGAACGTGTTGCTGGAGGGGATCAGCCAGGTGCTTCCGGCGGATGCCTGTGCGGTGATGCGGGTCAATCCGGCGATCCAGGAACTGGAGTTCGCTGCCAGCCGTGGTCTGAGCCCGGAGTATCAGCGGGCCTTGCGTCTGCGGGTGGGGGAAAGCATCGCTGGCCGCATCGCTGTCGAGGGCCAGCCCATTTCCATTGCTCACCTGCCGACCGATCCACTGACCAAGGCCCCGGCCCTGGTGGAGGAAGAGGGGTTGGTTTCCTATCTGGGGGTGCCGCTGCACCTGGAGAAGCGGGTCATCGGCGTCCTGAGTCTGTACACCAGGCTGCCTCACGTCTTCAGCCCCGAAGAGGTGGGCTTCGCCGATACCTTAGGAGGGCAGGCAGCCATCGCCATAGAGAAAGCCCGCTTGCTGCAGGAGACCCAGGAGGGATTGGCCCGCACCACCAGGCTCTATCGTCTGAGTGCCAACGTGGCCTCCAGTCTAAGCCTATCAGAAGTAGCTGACATGGTGGTGTGCAAAGTGAGGGAGGCAGCGGGAGCCAGAGCGGCGGGGATCAACCTGATGGATGTGGAGGGCCATCGGAGGTTCCGGGCCGGCGCGGGCCTGAGCGAGAGGTGCCAACAGGAAGCCACTCCGCGTCCCTTGGGCAGTACTATGACCGTGATGCGCACCGGTCAGCCGGTGATCGTGGCCAACGTGGCCGACGCCCCAGAATCAATCCATTCCCGGGTTCAGGAAGAAGGGATCAGGGCCCAAATTGGGCTTCCGCTGAGGGTGAGGGAGCGCGTGATAGGGGCCATGTTCGTCCACTATGAAGAACCTCACGCCTTTTCCCAGAGTGAGGTAGAGACCCTGTCCATTTATGCCAACCAGGCAGCCATCGCCCTGGAGAATGCCCACCTCTTTCGCGAGGCAAACGAACAGGCTGAGCAATTGGCGACCCTGAACGAGCTGGCCAACACTGTTTCCACCATCCTGGATCTGGAGGAGGTGCTGGAGACGATCTATCGCCAGACGCAGCGCATCATCCCTATTGATGCTTTCTTCATTGCCTTGTACGTTCCCCACACGAATCAATTGGACTATAAGTTGCTCTACGATGAGGGGGTACGCTACGATGGGGAAACGGTAGAAACGCCAGTAGGTAGTTTCGTCGAGCAGGTATTGCTTACCAGGCAGCCGATCCTGGAGAGCCGTGACCCGGATTTGTTGGCCGAGCTGAGCCTTCCTGAGAGACGGGTAGGCAACGTGGACCAGATATCGGCCTCTCTGATGTATGCTCCTCTCATCTCCGGGGAGGAACTGGTGGGGGTGATCTCCTCCCAGAGCTACGCTCCCTATGCCTATACCCCTCGACATTTGGAGCTGTTGTGCGGTGTCGCCAGTCATGCGGCCATCGCCATCCACAACGCTCGCCTGTTCCAGAACATACGGCGGCAAGCCAAGGAACTGGCTACCCTGAACAAAATGGGGCGACAGGTCGCCAGCATCCTGGAGGCAGAACAACTGCTGGAATTGGTGGTGGCTTTGGCCGCGAAAACCCTGCATGCTGGGGCCTGCACCATTTACCTCATTGATCCTGAGGAGCAACTTCTGGTGCTGAAGGCCGTGCAGGGCCTGCCGGCCAGCATGGTGAAGCACATTACTCTCAGGATGGGCGAAGGCCTGGTTGGCTGGACGGCGATGGAGGCGAGACCGGTCCGGGTGGTTGACGCGCGGCTCGATCCCCGCTGGAAGAACAAGTACGAGGACGAAGGGGAGAAGATCACCAGCCTGCTGAGCGTACCCATCGTGGTGAGGGAAAAGACCCTGGGGGTGATCGAGTTATTCCACAGGATGACTCCTTTCACGCCCCAGGACGAAGCGCTGCTGGTTACCCTGGCCAGCCAGGTAGGCGTCGCCCTGGAGAACGCCCGGCTCTATCAGGACGTGCGGGGGGTGTATCTCAGCACCATTCGCTCCCTGGCCACGGCCATTGATGCTCGCGATCCCTACACCAAGGGTCATTCTGAGGAAGTAGCCCGCTATGCGGTGTTGATGGCCCGCGAGCTCGGCTGGCCGTCAGAGGATGTGGAGCGGATCGAGTACGCGGGACTCCTTCACGATGCGGGCAAGATCGGTACCCCAGAGGCCATTCTTCGGAAGCCGACGTCGCTCAACCAGGAGGAGTGGGTGCAGATGCGTCTGCATCCCTTCACCAGTGCCCAGATCATCAAGCCAGTCAGGCCATTGTTTTCCATCGTCCCCTGGGTGTACCACCACCACGAGCGGTGGGATGGCAGGGGCTACCTGGACGGTCTGGTGGGGGAGAGGATCCCACTGGAAGCACGCGTCCTGGCTGTAGCCGATACCTACTCGGCCATAACCACGGATCGCCCCTACCGGCCAGCTCGTTCACCGGAGGACGCGGTAGCGGAACTGCGTCGTGTGATGGGCAGCCAGTTGGATCCCGAGGTGGTGAAGACTTTTCTGGAAGTGTTGAAGCGGGGAGGATGAAGGGGCAATGTGTAATGAGTCAGCGAGGTAACGAGGGACGAGGTAGTGGCATCCCAGAGGTGACAGCCCGAGACTGGGGGGCGGGAGATGCAACCAGACTTTGAGCGAGAAAGGCGATGGTGGAATGCCAAGTCTCCTGAGGAGGAACAGGACTTGGGCGACGAGGCGATCAACCGGGCCTTGCGTTGGCGGGAGATCGAGCAGCTTCCAGGATTTCGTGGACTTGTGCGAGCGGTTCGATCGGGAGGTGCTGCCGGATGGCCCTGGCACCAAGCAGCGGGCGGGGCTGATCGCTGTGGCTGTACCAGTGTGAGGAGAATGACCATGGACATCGAGACTGAAAGGCAACAACTGCTGGAGCAGATTCGCCAACGTGCTGATCCTGAGTACCGGGCTGGGTCACTGAAGGTGATTCACACCCAACTCAAGATCTACGGCGTGCGAGTACCTTAGCTTTGCGAAATCGCCCGCAACTGGCAGCGTGCTCACAAGGACGTTACACACGAGGACCTGCTGGATTTGGTGGAGATGCTGTGGGACGGGGAAGATCGGCATCCCATGATCACCAAAGCCGTCTCCTGGGCGCCGCGGGAGATGACCAAAACACACTCGGACCAGGTGGCCGCCTACCTGGAGGGGAATCGGGAGGTTCTGGCCGCTCACGTGGTGCGCGAGGTGGACAACAAGCTTCGCACCGGCCTCAAGAGTGGGAAGATCAGCGGTGGGGCGAAATGAACGTAGGCAATGTTAGGCGGGGTTATGTGGAGCCCTCCAGCAACAATGCTCTAAAACCTGCTTGCTGAAAATGCTCATCGGTGGTTAACGCTTCGGTGATCTTGCGACCCTGCATAGCGGTGAACGAAATGCAATCTGTCAATCCCCAGTCCTTGTCTGGACGCCCACAATAGAGACGGAACGCTTGTGCGTAAAGGTCTTCGGACAGTGGGACAATGATAACATTCGGATCTGCCTCAAGTGACTGCAGTAATTCAACTGCGGCGTGGCGATAGCGCTGTTTTGACAGGGCGTTTCCGATTTCCAACATCACCGCACGTGTCGTTACCAAGCGCGTTTTCGATGCTTCCAACTCATCGGCAAGTAAGACCGCTCGCTGGTGATAGCTGTCTTTCGGTACAGACAACGCAATAGCATAGGCAGCATCAAGGAATATCTCAGTTTTCATTGGGCCTTGTCCCCATACAGATAGTTTTCCAGATTTACAGACCAATCCGATGGACCATCCAAGTTGAGCGAACGCGCCGTTCGAAGGAAAGAAGTGGGCGTATCTTTAATAGGCGGCACGATCTCAATAACAATCCATACACGGGTGTTTGGCTCAAGTGTAAGGGGTTCAACAGGCCGAAGCACTGAGCCATCATATAATGCCTCTATTGTCTCGCTCATCGCAGCCCTCCTAAGACCCTGTGTTTCCTGAACTACGGCTATCTTTGTCAACAATATAGCGCAGTTGCTCCCAAAAGTCAAATCGGAGGATTTGGCAAAATAGAAAACCGCTTTCAGGATTTCGTGGACTTGTGCGAGCGGTTCGATCGGGAGGTGCTGCCGAATGGCCCCGGCACCCGGCAGCGGGCAGGGCTGATCGCCGTGGCTGTACCAGTGTGAGGAGGATGACCATGGACATCGAGGCCGAAAGGCAACAACTGCTGGAGCAGATTCGCCAGCGCGCTGATCCTGAGTACCAGGCGACGGTGAAGAGGACGGTCCCCACCGGGCTCAAAGTGTACGGCCTGCGAGTGCCCCAGCTTCGAGACATCGCGCGCGCCTGGGGGCGTGACCACAAACAGATTGCCCACGATGACTTGGTGGCCCTGGTGGACTCCCTGTGGAACGGAGAGTCGCGCGAGGAACGGATGCTGTTCACTTATTTGCTCGAACACTACAAGCCCTTGGTTCCTGCCCTGACCAGGGCGCACTTCGCGGGCTGGCGACAGAGCCTTGACAACTGGGAGATGACCGACGGTCTGGGGTGGGTGATGGCCCTCTGGCTGTTGGGGGATCCAGACACCAGGCTGGACTATCTGGGGGAACTGATCGCCGACGAGGACGTGTGGAGCCGCCGCCTGGCGCTGGTGGTCACCACGCCGATAAACCGAGGCCACACAGACTTCACCATCCCCGACCTGACCCTGGAACTCGTTGATCGGGTCAAAGAAGAGCGGCATCCCATGATCACCAAAGCCATTTCCTGGGCGCTGCGGGAGATGACCAAGTCACATCCGGACCGGGTGGCCGCCTACCTGGAGGAGAATCGAGAGGTCCTGGCCGCTCACGTGGTGCGCGAGGTGAATAACAAGTTGCGCACCGGGCTGAAGACTTGTCCTCGAGCGAAGCGAGGGAGCGGGAAAGCTAAAAGTGGGGCGAAATGAGAGCTGGCAGGGTTCTCATTCTCATGTCCGACACTGGCGGCGGACACCGCAGCGCAGCCAAGGCCATCGCCGAGGGGCTGGAGCACATCAGGCCAGGCGAGTTCGACGTGCAACTCCTCGACTTCATCGCCGACTGCACCCCCTTCCCCCTGAACCGCGCCGGACGACTGTACCGACCGGCTGTCACCTACGGCGGCCCCCTGTGGGGCTGGTTTTGGCGCCTGAACGACGGCCACAGGCAAATGGCAATCCTCTTGAAGTTTTTCATCCCCTGGGTCAGGAGTAGGCTGACCCGACTGCTTCATCAAGCGATGCCTCAGGTCGTGATCTCTGTCCACCCCCTGAGCAACCATCTGGCAGTGCAGGCTGTGAGAGAGCTAAGTAAGTCTATCCCTGTGGTCACCTTAGTCACCGACCTGGTGAGGGCTTACGCTTCCTGGTTCTGCCCCGGCGTAGACCTCTGCATCGCCCCCAGCGATGCCGTTCGCCAAAAGGCCCTGGCATGCGGCTTATTGCCTCATAAGATCAAAGTGGTAGGACTGCCGGTGAGCCTGGAGTTCGGGCAAGAATTGGGAGGAAAAAGCGAACGCAAAGAAAAGCTGGGTTTGAATCCCGACTTGCCAGCCCTGCTTCTCCTGGGAGGCGGCGAGGGGATGGGCAAGGTCTTCCCCATCGCCAGAGCCATCGCCGAGACACGTGTGCCAGCCCAACTCCTGGTGGTAACCGGTCGCAACGGGTCGCTGAGACAAAGGCTCGAAAGAGTGGACTGGGAGATCCCGGTCATGGTCTTCGGCTTTGCGGACAACATGCCGGATTTGATGGCCGCCTCCGATGTGATCATCACCAAAGCCGGGCCGGCCACCATCAGCGAGGCCATCGCCTGCGGGCTGCCCATAGTCATCAGCGGGGCCATCCCCTACCAGGAGGACCTCAACGTTGCCTACGTGGTGGAAAACGGCGTGGGACACCTGGCCGAGGAGCCAGGGGAGATAGCCAATCTCTTGCGAGAGTGGCTGCAGCCAGGAAACGGGGAGCTGAGCCGAATGGCCAGGAACGCCCACCGCCTGGCACGACCGGAAACAACTTTGGAAGTCGCTCGTTTGATCGCAGAGCTTCGTTAGCTGGAGATTGGAAGTTGGAACTTCCCCCCAAAGTTGGGGGGGATTGAGGGGGGCGGATGATCCGAATAGAAGAAGCACGCCAGTATTACGACAACTCCGATGCGGCCCACGACTTCGACCACGTGCTGCGAGTGCTGGCCCTGGCTGAGCACATCGGCCAGGCCGAGGGGGCCATGATGGATATTCTGTGGACGGCTACGCTCCTTCATGATGTGGCCCGATCCGAGGAGGAGCGGACTGGGGCTTGCCACGCCAAGACAGGGGCTGAACGAGCCCGGCAGATATTAGCCAGCTACCCCGCCGACAAGGTCGAAGCGGTAGCTCAGGCCATCGCTTCCCATCGCTTTCGGGACGACGTTGTTCCCCAAACACTGGAAGCCAAAATCCTGTACGACGCCGATAAACTGGACGCCATAGGAGCCATCGGCATCGCCCGAGCCTACGCCCTGGCTGGCCGACGAGGCCAACGCCTCTGGGCGGAAATCCCCGACGGATCACTCACCGAATCGCAGTCCACTGATCACACACCGGTCCACGAGTTCATTTTCAAACTCTCCCGGCTCAAGGGCACACTCTTCACCACCACCGCCCGTCAGATAGCCGAAGACCGCCATCGCTACCTGGTTGAGTTCTTCGCCCGTCTGGCGGAAGAAGTGCAAGGGAAACGCTGAGTCACGAAACCAGGAATCGAAACGCATTGTATATCACTGAATTCAACTGAAACCCACCGAAAACTTTAAGGTTTTTCAGGAAGATTTTAAGGTTTTCCCCCATTTTCCGTTTGCCTGCTCCGACAAAAGGCGGTATAATATGTCATAGTGCAACTCCTGACGTGGGGACGCAGGAGCCTAATTGAAGAAGGCGAGGTCACTTCTCCGAGCCTCCGGAGACCTCGCCTTCTCCCCTTACTCCAAGAGCCTCACGAACCCCGCTGATCTCTTGCCCGCGTGGCTATTTCACAGTTGAAGAGTTGCCCCGTAAGAATGGATTTATCTATTAGGAGATTAACGAGGATGGAAGAGTTGGATGAAAAACTGAACGGCAGGCTGACTCTACTCAATGCCAGGGAAGCTGCTCAATACCTGCGGGTAAGTTTATTCACTTTGAGCAGAATAGAGAGAGATGGAGGGCTGGTTCCCTTTCGCACGCCTGGTGGCCATCGCCGCTACAGCATGAGGATGTTGCACGAGTATCTAGAAAACAGCCGTAATTCCTGGAACCATAGGGCCGATGCTGCACCGCGGCAGGAAAAGAAAGCCAATTTTGAGGAGGTCGAAGAACCACAATTGGAACCAGTTCAAGCTTGACTCTCTCCAACCGAAAGACCCAATTGCATGCAGAGATATGAGTATAGCCGAGGTCTATTGGCCTCGGCTGTTTTCTTGCAAAGTGGATAATTTCAGCCTTCTGTGCTATAATTGGTGCAAGCGTTACGCGAGGGGCAAGAAACCAGGTTTTTCGTCCGGCAGCCCCCTTCCTGGCAGCGGGAAAGCACCTGCCAGCAGTACCGCTTCGCTCGCGGAGTACCAAAAACCTGGTTTCTGAGGAAACTTGGGGAAGAGAACGATGCTGAAGCGAGGAAAAGCCCGGAGTTCAGGCACAGATTACGATAAAGAGCGGGAACACATGGTGGAGAGTCAATTGGTGCATCGCGGCATCAAGGACAAACGAGTGCTGGATGCCATGCGCCAGGTGCCTCGCCACCTGTTTATCCCAGAGGACACACGTGGCCTGGCCTACTGCGACGGTCCCCTGCCCATCGGACACGGGCAAACCATTTCTCAGCCCTACATTGTGGCATTGATGACGGAGCTCCTGGAACTCACAGGGCAAGAAACGGTGCTGGAACTGGGCACGGGTTCCGGCTACCAGGCGGCCATCCTGAGTCGCCTGGTTCACCAAGTGTACAGCATAGAGCGCCACGATGCGCTGGCTGAACAAGCCGAGAAAGTCCTCTCCCAACTGGGCTACGACAACATCGTGATCAAGGTAGGCGATGGCACCCTGGGCTGGACGGAACACGCTCCCTACGAAGCCATCATCATCACTGCTGCCGCGCCAGATGTCCCCGAACCATTAACAGGCCAGTTGACCGACGGGGGGCGCTTAGTAGCACCGGTGGGAAGCCGGTGGTCCCAAGTGTTGGTCAAAGTCAAACGTCAAGGTGAAACACTGGTCAGGGAACACCTAACCGCCGTGGCTTTTGTGCCTCTGGTGGGGAAATACGGGTGGTAAGAGTAGGCTGAACTGCGCAAACCATTTATGGGGATTCCGCAATAAGATGAGTACCGTCTTGATCCCTGCCGTGGAAGGGCTTTGTCCTGACCAGGTGGCCGACAGTCCCTTCCACCGCTTGGTCAGTCTTTCCCGCCGTGATCTGGCCGCCACCCGCGGTCTCCCCACGGCCCTGGGCAACACCGAGGAGGAGTGGTTGCTGCAATGTTTCGATAGCCTGGCCCAGAGCCTGATGGCCTATGGCCTCCTCCTCACCCACTCTACCTTCCCCGGCGACTCGGCCGATTCTCTCCTGAAAAGCCCCATCAACCCATCTCGCCACTGCACACCACCCAGTTGCCGCTGACTCTTCCTATGAACCTCTCTGGACTTATTGCGGAATCCCTTATGTAAAAACACTTGACATACTACTGTTTTTGTGCTATAATATATAAGCCTTGAGAGTAAATGCGACTGAGACCCATCTAGGAACACTTAATCACCGGGGGCACCATAGGTCGCATTTTTTGTGTCTGGGTCTCTCAGGCCCCACTGGAACAGGGCCAAAGTTACATGATGAAGTTCAACCTAGCCCCATTGCTGGAAGAGCCCGTCGGCTCTAAAATGAGCTTCGACATAGGCGAAGATCAACAGAAGCTGGCAGAAGATCTGGATGTAGATTGCATCCAGGGAATTGTTGAATTCACACGCACCAACAAAGGTATCTTCGTCAACGGACAGCTACACAGCCAGATACAACTAGAATGTGCCCGTTGCCTGGAGACCTTTGCCCAGTCGCTTGATTTCCATCTTGAAGCCCAATTTGGCCCACCCCCTATTCAACCTCAAGAAGGACCGACATTCCCCATCGGGGTGAACGGCATCCTGGATCTCACCGAGCCTCTACGAGAACAGGCCCTGTTGGATCTGCCCATGCGACCACTATGCAGACCCGATTGTCGTGGATTGTGCATTGAGTGCGGAAAAGATCTAAACGAGGGGGCTTGCGACTGTGTGGAGGAAACTATTGATCCCCGTCTGGCAAGGCTCAAGCAGTTACTATAAGAACGGAGATTGTAACTACTCAGGCCGTAAGCGTTCGTCAAGATGTTCATAAAACCTCCACGAG
>CAYMKL010000067.1:0-38320 GCA_964390805.1 uncultured Anaerolineae bacterium
ACGGCTCAAAAGCCCAACTTAGCGGAAAGTAGAGTAATTAAGCATAATCGGTACAGATTGTGCGTATACTCAGTTCATGAGATCAATGGGATCCAAGAAAAGCCACCGCGAATCTCAGTGGATCACAATGATCTCCTTGACAGGAAAGGACGGACGTTGTCTGAAGGGAAAGCGTTCGAGGGACACACGACGGCGTCCACGTGCTTCGTTAGCAAGTAACCCCAACAGCCGATGCTCACACTCAAGAGATCACGGGGTCCAATCTACATCGCCTTGCTCATAGCCCTCTGCCTCCCGCAGCGTTCCATGGCGCAAGGCCCGGTTACTGTCACCGACGCGCGTGAGGTGTATCCTCTGGGCTTGCACCTGGAGATCCTGGAAGACCCCACCGGGCAGTTGGTCCTCGCCGACGTGACCGCGCCGGCAGCGGACACACGCTTCGCGCTGAGCCGGGCACAAGTGCCCAACTTCGGCTACACCGACTCCATCTACTGGGCGCGCGTTCGTATCCGACATGACCGCGGTGTCCCATCGGACTGGTGGTTGGAACTTGACCGCCAAAGGATGACCTCCGTAGACCTCTACATCCTGACAGAGGGGCAGGCCGGATTCGAGGCACGCCACAGTGGTGATATGGTGCCGTTTGCGATGCGGGAAACTGCCTATACGGCCCTTCCATCCTTCGTTTTCAGGCTGACATTTGATCCACACATGGACTACACCCTGTATCTACGTTTTCAGAATGATGAAGGCATGTACCTGCCTCTCAGCCTGCTGTCGCCAGGCGCCATGGCTCGGAGAAACCGGAGCGAGCAGTTGGGGCTGGGATTCTTCGTCGGTCTACTGCTGATCATGATAGGCTACAACCTGTTTCTCTGGCTTTCGGTACGCGAAGTGACCCATTTGTACTACGTATTATTCATAACCAGCTACCTGCTGATGCACATTTCGTCGAATGGACTCATTGATCAGCATATGTGGCTGGGCGGGCAGAACTTATCGCATTACACCGATCCATTGCTTCTCGCACTGACCGTCTCCTTTGGCCTGAAATTCGCTGATACGTTCCTGCTGGCCCAGACCTACGCTCCCCGGCTTCACGTGGCCAGCAAGTATCTGTTTGTCGGCTGGGGCATACTTTTTGTGCTCAGCCCGGTGGCTCCCCCAACTGTTCTCGTTATCCCACAAGCCATCTTAGGGGTCCTCACGTGGCTCATAATGGTAGGGGACGGTTTTCTCAGTTGGAAAAAGGGCTATCGACCGGCTCGCTATTTCCTGTTGGCGTTTGGAATTCCGCTGGTTGGTGCATTGACCCTCACTTTTACTCGCCTGGGGGTGTTACCCATCAATTGGTTCACGGAGGAAATCACCAAGATCGGAGTTACGCTGATGGTGTTGCTCCTGGCATTGGCATTGGCGGATCGCATCAATAGCCTCAAGGCGGACACCGAACAGGCCTATCGCCGCCTGCAAGGGAGTGAACATCGGCTGAGGCAGTTTCTGGACGCTATGCCGGTTGGGGTGTCAGTGGTGGACCGAAACGTCCACACTGAATATACCAATCGCAGGGGACAGGAGCTTATCAACCCTTCCAGCAAACCTGTCCGGGCCGGGGCCCCTGTGTCGGAAATCATTGACGAGTTCCCGCTTTATGTGGCCGGCACGGAGCAATCCTACCCGCCAGAGCGCCTGCCGTTTGCGCGTGCTCTGGAAGGCGAAAGCGCCTACGTGGACGACGTTGAGCTGGCTCGCAGCGATGGACGCGTTCCCCTGGAAGTGTGGGCCAGCCCTGTCTTCGATGAGGAGGGTGGCATCGGCTACGCGATTGCGGCGTTTCAAGACATCTCCGAGCGCCGACAGACCGAACAGGAGCTGTCGCAATACCATGAACAGCTTGAAGCGTTGGTCGAAAAGAGAACGGAGGAACTGCAGCGCGAGATTGAAGAGCGCAAGAAAGCGGAGGGAGCCCTCCGCAGACTGGCTATCACCGATCCATTGACCGGGTTATTCAATCGCCGACATTGGTTTGGTCTGGCCGAGAGCCAACTGGAGCAGGCAACCCGCTACCAACACTCTTTGGCCGTCATCATGACAGACCTTGACCACTTCAAGCGCATCAACGACGCTTACGGTCACATGGTGGGCGATGAGGTGCTAGTGGCGGTAGCGCAATCCCTCAACGACAGCCTTCGCATGGTTGATATTCTGGCCCGTTTTGGCGGCGAGGAATTCGTCATATTGTTACCCGAGACTGATCTGGACAGCGCCCAAGACGTCGCCGAACGACTGCGCGAACAGATGGCTTCACAGCGGATAAACACCAGTAAAGGGACACTGGCAGTGACAATCAGTCTGGGGGTGGCCGAGATCAGTCAGGAAGCCGACTCTTCCATTGATGAGTTGGTTGAGTGGGCGGACCAGGCGCTTTACGCGGCCAAGCAGTCGGGCCGAAACCGGGTAGAGGTCTATAGCCATTCCACCCTTGACTGAATGGAACATCATTCCAACAGGATCTCCACTTGGACGTTCATTCCCGGCCTCAAGTTGAGATCGGTAGACTCCAGCTTGATCATCAACGTATAGGTCGTATCCCCCTGCTGCACCACCGCCACCGGCGAGATGGTGTCCACACCACCGCGGAGCGTCTCGCCCCGCAAGGCAAGCACCTGCACCTGGGCTTCCAGCTCCACCTGCACCTGGCCGATGGTCAACTCACTCACGTTGCGCGTCTCCACGTACCAACGGGTGGTGTCAATGATCTCCACCACCGGCACACCTGGCCCGCCCCACTCGCTCGGATGCAGGTACACGGCTGAGATCACCCCGTCAAAAGGCGCGCGCAGTTCAGCGCCCTGCAACTGCAACTCCAACTGGGCCGTCGTCAGTTCGGCCTGCCGCAGGCGGGCTGTGGCCTGGGCGATTTCCTCGGGCGGCGTCGGGTCCAGATAGGGGTTCTCCCACGCCCGCAGCGCCCTGAGTTGCAGTTGAGCCAGCTCCACCTCGGTCTCGAGGGCGGCCAATGTACCGCCTGGCTGAGGCTGGTTTACCTCATCGGCCAGCATCGTGGCCATATCCTCTTTCAGCCAGTCCAACCCCTGCTGCGCCTGTTGTACCCCAATGGACAGCAAGGACTCTGCGTTTTCTTTCAGCAGGTCTAACTTCTGCTGCGCCTGTTGTACCCCGATGGACAGCAGAGGGTCTACGCCTTCCTTCAGCCCGGCCAGTTCTTGCTGTGCCTGCCGGACCTTGAGAGCCAGCAGTGGGTCCACGCCTCTGCGCAGTTGTGTCAGTTCCGCCTCCGCCTGGGCGACAGTGAGTTCCTGGATTGTAAGCTCGTGCGCACGAACCCCCAGGGAATCCAATGCCTGGTCATACTGTGCCTGGGCAATCTCCTGGTTCCACTCGGCTTGCTGGAGGGCGCGGGCGTAGGCGTCGTGCACCTCCTGCGGTTCCCAGTGACGATCTTGTGCCTTCTGGTTCTCAATCTCGGCCCGCTTCAGGGCGTCCTCTGCCTGCGCCAGGCTGATGCGTGCCGCAAGCACCTGGGAGGTGTACTCGCTCTCCCGGGCCCGGAGCTGGACCAGTCGCTCCTGAGCGACGGACAGCGCAAGCTCGGCCTGGGCGATGGCGTCGGCGTTGGCCTCCTTGGCCTGGGTTTGCTGGGCCTGGGCTGCGGCCAGATCCAGTTCGGCCTGGGCGATGGCGTCGGCGTTAGCCTCCTTGACCTGGGTCAGCCGGGCCTGAGCTGCGGCCAGATCCAATTCAGCCTGGGCGACGGCGTCAGCGTTGGTCTCCCTGGCCTGGGTCAGCCGGGCCTGGGCGACAGCGAGATCCAGCTCCGCCTGGGCGATCTGCCGCTTCAATCCCTTTTCTGCCTCGTCCAGCCCCCACTGAGCCACTTGGAGGGTGATCTCGGCCTGGGTCACCTGCTGGGCGTGTTCGGCCTCCGCCCGGGCGACGAGCGTCGCGCTGGAGCCGCTGATCAACCCATCGAGCGCGGCTTGCCGGAGGACGACCTCCTGCTGTGCGCTTTGCAACTCTAACTCCAGAGCGGCCGTGTCCAGTGTGGCCAGCAGGTCCCCCTCTTTCACCTCCGTCCCCAATCGCACTGGCACAGTGTGCACCGGGCCACTGGCGCCAAAGCTGAGTTGAAGCGTTTGCGCCGGTCGGATGGTGCCCAACGCCGTGATGTGGTCTGCTGCGCCGTGCGGGACGGAAACGCTGGTGGAGGGGGTTGGTGTTGTAGCGGTAGCCGTCGGCGTCGCTTTGTCTTGACATCCAGCCGTCAGCAACACGATAAGCATCAGGGCAAAGAGTTGGAAGGTTCGGAATCGGCATTTCATACGTTTATCTCCGTTCGATGATGGACACCGGATCGAGTTTAGACAGTGTTCGAGCGATGGTGCCAGCCGTGACCGCCAGCACTGCGACGGGGATAGGTAGGGTAAACAGCCAGGGGGTGAGGTTGAAGAAGTCGAGCCTCAATCCCAGTGGCATGAACACGCGGAAGTGCAGGTACAGCAGCCCGATCAGGAATAGAGCCGCGCTGAGACCCCAGGCCGCCCCCGCTGTGAAAACCGTCTCTCGCACGGTGCGCCACACCAGCCGCCAACGACCGTAGCCCAGCGCGTGCAGCACGCCAAACTCTGCTTGACGTTGGGAGATAGAGATGTAGTTGAGCACCGCCAGGGCAATCGCGGCCACGATGGCAATGACACTTTCCAACAGCGCTATCGTCAGAACCAGGGAACGGGTCCTTTCCTGGGCGCGAGCAACCATCTGACGATGGGTTCGCACGTTCACCTCATCGCTGGTCAGCTCGTTTTCCAGCCAATCGTCCAGGGCGGCCTTTTGCCCGGCCCTGGGCACAACGATGAGCGGATGAATACCGCTATTCGGGAAGTCGAAGGCTTCATGGCTCTCCACGAACTCAAGAGAGATAAGGGTCAACCAGTTTGCGTCTTCTGGTGCTGTGGGCCTGGCAAAAATGCCTGAGATCACGAACTCAGTGGGCACACCTATGCTCGATGCTCCAGGGTAGGCGGGATGGGCAGGATCGCCAATCACGTCGCCGATCTGAAGATCCCGGTTCTGCGCGACGACTTCAGGAATGACCAGTTCATTGGTGCGGGGCCGCGGCAGATAGCCTTCTTTGAGTTGCAGACCGTACAACTCGACCAGGTAGGCCATATCCTCGGCATAGACGCCGTAGGGATTGATGGGTGCGGCCTCACTAGACGGAATGAGGATGGTCAACATCGTGAACTGAGAGAACGGGATGACCCGTTCCACAGCCGGGTGTGTCCTGACCTGGGTTGCCACTCCTGGCGAGTCCGAACCAAAGCGCAGGCTGACAATGCTCACGTGGTTCAGATGTCCCAGGCTCGCTTTTCCCGCGTCGCGGGTCGCCGTGGTGAGGAAAATGTACATGACGACTGCTATAATCATCAGGGCCATGGCGCCGGTTGACAGCACGGCTTGCTGCTTGTGTCGTCGGTAAAACGTCCGACTGGCCAGCGGCCGCGGCGAGCTCTTTGCAGTCGTCGCCCTGTGTTGGCGGCTCTCTTCCAGGCTCAGCTCATCCCGCTCGACGACGGCCACCGGGTCCAGCCGCGAAAAGACACGACCAGCACTGATGAGCGTAAAAGCGATCACCGCCATCGGAACCGGGATGATAGGCACCGCCGGCGCCAACGTGACAACGTTGAGATCGTGTCCACGCGGTGCAAAGAGCGCCAGCTTGAGAATATACAGAACCAACCACGATAGTCCGATCCCCATCACCCAGCCAATGGCGGCCAGTAGCCCGGTTTCCATCGTCAGACGGCGGGTCAACCACTTCTTGCTGTGGCCGGTGGCGTGCAAGATGCCGAACTCTGGCACGCGCCGGGTGAAGGCGATGCGGTTCACTACGCCAACCACAAACAGAATGGCCACCGTCACGAGTGCAATGATGGGGAGAAGCAGTGCGTAGGTTGCCCGGTACGCGCTTGCCAGGTCTTCGGCCAACTTTTGAAGCGTCTGAACGCCGGTCCTGGTCGCCTCGATTTCATTTCTGAGAAAGTCATCCACAGCAGCTTCGCGGCCTCCTTGGGACACGACCAGGAGCTTGGGCATCGTCATGTGGCGGTACAGTTCGTGGTTGTCAAAGTACTCCCAGGAAGCGATAGCCAGGCGCACGTCACTCTCCAGGATCCCGACCACTTCCAGGGGAGCGGGGATGTTGCTATAGAGCTCTGGGTTGGTGGCATTGTAGAAAATGTCTCCGACCTGAAGATCCAGGTTAGCAGCCACCTCTTGTGAGAGCATGATGCCATTCGTCCGGGGCTGCAGCGATTGCCCTTCCTTCAAAGTTGCGCCGCACCTCTCTATGAGATACGCTACATCCGCTTCCATCAGGGCCAACAAGTTCCAGTAATCGCTGTCGCCTCCCATCACTTCAGGCAACTGCACCCCTGGACCAATGGTCGCTGGAATCGCCCGTGCCACGTCAGGGTTGGCTCGCACTTGGGCCACCACACTGGGGCGCCATCCGTCTATCATGCTGAACTTCGATAGATACATGTAGTTTGAGCGCATCGGCTCAATGGATATCGCCCACAGCAACGCTACCGCCAGGTAAAGCCCGGCGGTGACCAGGCTGATCAAACCCAGTAACAGGGCAGCGCGTCGCCTGTGGCGACGGTAGAAGGTCCAGGTTGACAAAGGATTCATCTCACTATCTCCTCTCGATGACGGACACGGGATCGAGCCGGTGGAGCATCCAGGCGACCACACCCGCGCTGGCAACGACGACGGTCAGCGGCAGAGGCAGCGTGAGCAGCCAGGGCGAAAGGCTGAAAAAGTCCACGGTCAGGCCGCGGGGGCCGTAAACAAGACTTTGCACGCCCAGCAGGCCAATCCCACACAATAATGCGCCGACGACCCAGGCGACGCCAGCTACGCTGCCCGTTTCTTTCATCGTACGCAGTACGAGCCACCGGCGGCTGCGGCCAAGGGCATTCAAGATGCCGAACTCTTCTCTGCGTTGGGTGAAGAAAATGTGGTTCAGCGTAGCCAGGGCGATGGCAGCCACGGCAGCGACCATGTATTCCAGCGCGGCAAAGGTGAGGACGGTGGCCGTCATCATTTCTCTGTACTCGCGTTCCATCATGGCGTGGGTGACGACCCGTGCCTGGGTCGAGGCCAGGCTCTCTTCCAGCCAGTTGTCCAGCGATTGCTTTTGTCCCTGGCGCGGAATGATGAGCAAACGTGGATTTCGGGAGGAGGTGAGCTCGTGGCTGTGCAGATATTCGTAAGAGGCGACCCCTATCCACGGGCGATCGGGGGAAAGAATCCCCACGACGACCATCTCGGTAGGCAGGTTGTCCATGACGAACGCATCGCCATTGTCTGATTCCCCGCCTATCACGTCGCCCACGTGCAGGTCACGGTTGGTGGCGATGGCCGCCGAGAGCACAATCTCGTTGCTGCGAGGCCGGGGCAGGTGGCCTTCTTGCATGTGCATGCCATAAGATTCCAAAAGCACGGGCAGATCGGCCTCGGAAACGCCGAAGATGTTGACGTCGGTCCCGCCGCCGGGCGGCAGGATCATCCGCATTCCAAGCCGAATGGCCGGGATGGTGTGCGCTACCGTCGGGTGGCTCTTGATTTGGCCCACGACGCCGGGATCGAGCTCAGAGTGGATGGGCGAAACTACGCTAACAGGTTGTAGATAATCAGTATGGGGTCCTATGGCGCTCAGCATGGCCGACAGCAAGAACACCGGCAAGGCGGTGACCAACACCATCAGCGCCGTGCTGAGGATCATCAGCACCCCACGTCGCCGGTGGCGCAGGTAAAAAGTGAGGGAAGATAGCGGCCTGGCCGACGAGCGTTTGGCCGCCCGGCGTCCTTTTGGTTCTTCGCTCAGTTTGCCCCGCTCGACGATGGCCACGGCGTCCAACCGGGCAAAGATTCGCCTGATGCTCAAAAAGGTTAGGACGACAGTGATCAGGGGGATGGGCAGGATGAAACAGAACGGCGCCAGGTTAAATGGATTCAGCTCCATGCCCAGGTTGTAGAAAATGCTGTTCCTGAGCCATGACATGATCACGAGGGCCATGCCTAACCCGATCAGACAGCCGATCCCGGCCACGGCTGCCGTTTCTAGCGTCAGACGGCGGATCAGTTGCTTCTTGGGTCGCCCCAGGGCGTGCAACAAACCGAACTCGCTCAGGCGCTTGGTGATGGCGATGCGGTTGATTATGCCGACGACAAAGGCCACGGCGACAGCCACCACGCTGTTGACGATGCCGAAGATAACGTATATTCCAACTCGTACCATCCTGGTGAAGCTGGCAACAAGGGCAAACGTTTCTACCTCTGTGTATTTGGAGCTAATTGTCGTTTCCAGGAAGTCGTCCACGGCGGCTTTGCGCCCTGCTTTGGCGACGACGAGCAGGCTGGTTGTGCGGGGGGTGTACAGTTCGTGGCTGTTCAGATACTCGGCTGAGACAAAGCCCACGCGCACACTCGGTCCCGCATTAACCTCCGGCCCTGTCCTGAGCGAAGCCGAAGGATCGCCTTCCAGGATGCCCACCAGCACCAGGGGTGCGGAAACGACCTCGTAGTAATTCTGGTCAATCGCACGCCCGATCTCGCTGCCAAGCTCTAGGCCCAGCGCGCGGGCCACTTCTTCGGAGAGCACGAACTCGTTGCTGCGCGGCCCGAACATGCGTCCTTCCTTGAGGCGCACGCCGCAGTGCTGCATCAGAACCTGCGCGTCCTCCGGCGAGACGCCCATCAGGCGTTGAGAATCCGTGCCGATCAGGCTGGGCAGGGAAATCCGCAGGCCGTTATCTGGAATAGCGCGTGCTACGTCCGGGTGGGTTTGGATTTGCGAGACCACAGCCGGATCGAGCGCGCTGCCGGTGGGAATCACCCGGCTGAGTTTGGTGATATAGCTTACGTTGACACGCAGGGGAATGGCGGCATCAAGCACGCCCACGAGGATAAACAGCCCTACCGTGGCCAGGCTGATGAGCGCGATCTGCAGCAACGCGCTCCGTTTGTGGCGGCGGTAGTAGGTGAAGGGTGATAGTGGGTTCATCTCAGGATGGCCTCCTCTCGATGACGGACACGGGGTCAAGTCTGGACAGTGTCCAGGCGATGGTCCCCGCGCTGGCGGCAACGACGGCCAGTGGGATGGGCAGCGTGAACAACCAGGGGGTGAGGTCGGACAGGTTTACGCTCAGTCCCTTGGGTGCGTAGACGTAGGTCGAGGCGGCCGTCAGGCCGATGACGCAGATCGCAGCACCGACGAGCCAGGCGGCGGCAACCACACTCCCGGTTTCCTTGACCGTGCGGAGCACGAGCCACAGGCGGCCGCGTCCTATAGCGTGCAGGACGCCGAACTCGTCCCGGCGTTGAGAGAAAAAGATGTAGTTCAGAGCGGCGACGGCAATGGCCGCGACGATGGCGATGATGCTCTCGACCACAGCGACCAGCGAGAGCAAGCCCTGAGTTAATTGTTGCAGTTCGCGTTGTGCGGTGTCGTGGGTCTCCACCAGCGTCTCTGTAGAGGCCACCTCTGTCTCCAGCCATCTATCCACCTCGGCCTTGAGTCCCTCGGCGGGAACGACGAGCAGGTGAACCGAACGGGACGAGTAGAGCTCGTGGCCCTCCAGGTACTCGTAAGAGGCCAGCCCCAGCGACACGTCACTGGACTCAAGGACGCCGACGACGACCATTTCGGTGGGGATGTATCCGTCTTGCTCGTAAACAGGACTGCCGACCGCGTCGCCCACCTGCAGGCCCCGGTTCAGCGCCAGTGTCTCCGACAGAGCGATCTCGTTGGATCGGGGCTGGGGCAGGCGGCCCTCCTTGAGCTGCATCCCGAACAACTCCACGAGAACCGGCAAGTCGTTCTCAGAAACCCCATAGAGCTTGCCGAAGGTCAGCGAGGAGAACGGGATGCTGATGGCCAGCGGCAGTTCCGTGGCAGGGATGACGCGGGCGACGGCGGGATGGGACCTGAGCTGGCTTGTCACAGCGGCGTCAACGGTGTGACCCTCGCCCGGCTTGACCTCGCTGACGTAATGGAGGTAGCTGAGGCGGAACGGTTCATACGCTTTGAGAGACGGTGAAATGAAGAAGGCTGGAAAGGCAACCCCCAGGATCATCAAGGCCATCGCCCCGGCCAGCATCACCCCCCTCAGGCGGTGGCGCAGATAGAAAGTCCAGAAGGACAGTGGCCGGGCCGACGAGCGCTTGGCCGCTAGCCGACCCTTAGCCTCCGTACTGAGTTTGCCCTGCTCCACGATGGCCACGGCATCGAGACGGGCGAATACCCGTCTGACACTGAGAAACACAAAGCCGACCACCGTCAGCGGAATCGGAACGGCGAACCAGAGCGGCGCCAGGTTTGCCAGGTTCAGATCTATCCCCTGGGGCTCGTAGAGGTTGGTTTTCAACCAGCCAAAGGCCAGCCACGCCAGCGCCAGGCCCATACCCCAACCTATCCCCGCTATGACGGCCGTTTCCAGCGTCAGGCGGCGGACGAGGCGGCGCTTGTGATGGCCGATGGCGTGCAGGAGGCCCAGCTCTGGCAGACGCTGCATCAAGGCGATTCTTGTGATCACCCCAGCGACCAGCGCGACTGCGACGGCGACCAGGCAGTCCACGACGGTAAAGACGAGGCGGCCTATCTGCTGCATAGGTGCCAGATACTTGACCCGTATGCGCTCGTAGGTCTGCACGTCCGTACGCTCCGAACGGACGGTTGTCTCCAGGAAATCGTCCATCGCCGCCTTGTGACCTTCTTTGGCGACGACGATCAGGTTCGACGGCCGGGGCGCGTACGCCTCGTGGCTGTTTAGGTACTCGTATGAGGCGATGGCCAGGCGGGCTTTCTGTCTTGACGCCAGAACAGGATCGCTCTCCAGGATGCCCACCAGCACCATCGGGGCAGCGATGGCTTCATAGCGGTGCTCATCAATCGAGCGACCGATCTGATCGCCGATGTGCAATCCCAGCGCGTTGACAACTTCTTCAGAAAGCAGAAACTCGTTTGTGCGCGGCCTGAGCAACCGGCCCTCTTTCAGGCGCAGACGACAGGTCTCCATCAAGGTCTCTACGTCAGTCTCGGGGACCCCCAACACGCCGATAGGAGTATCTATGCCCAGCGCCGGCGCCATGATGAACAGCGAACCGTTTTCTGGAATGACCCTGGCCACGTCGGGATGGGTTCGGATCTGCGAGACGACGGTCGGATCGAGGGACGAGTCACTGACGGGAGTGACCATGCTGAGATAGCTCAGGCGGCCTAGCGTGGCGTTTTGGATGTGCGCCACCAGAGAGTCCAACACACCGACCATGAGGCTGATGCCCAGCGTCACCAGGGCGATGAGAGCCAGTAGCAGTAGCGCGTTGCGCTTGTGGCGGCGGTAGTAGGTGAGGGGTGATAGCGGGTTCATCCTGGTCTTATCTCCTCTCGATGACGGACACGGGGTCGAGCCTGGACAGCGTCCAGCCAATCGTGCCCGCGCTGGCGGCGAGCACTGCGACAGGGATGGGCAATGTAAACAGCCAGGGAGTCAGGTTGGAAAAGTCGAGCCTGAACCCCAGGGGACCAAAGATGTCAAATTGCATATACAGCAAGCCAGCGGCGTACAGGACCACGCTCAATAGCCAGGCGGCGATGACGGTGGCAGCCGTTTCGCGCACCACGCGCCACACCAGTTGCCGGCGCGTAAAGCCCAGCGCGTTCAGCACGCCGAACTCGGACTGGCGCTGGGTGACAAAGATATAGTTGAGACCCGCCAGAGCAATGGCCGCCACAGCAGCGATGACACCTTCCATCAGCAGAAAAGTCAGGAATATGGAGCGCATCTGCTTTTGGACCCAAGCCGTTTCTGTGCCATAGGTGGACACCTCGCGCTGCCGGCTGGCAATCTCGTTTTCCAGCCACGTGTCGAGCGCAGCCTTTTGCCCGGCCTTGGGCACCACGAACAACGAGAGATCGGTTTTCCAGTCGCTTTGATAGCTATCAACGAACTCTAGAGACATAAAGCTCAACCAAGTGTCTTGGGCCGGATTTTCGGCCTGAGCAAAAATGCCTGAGACGACGATGTCGGAAGGCAACGTTGGCGCGTCCTGATAAATGGGATGATCGCGATTGCCAATCACGTCGCCCACCTGAAGGCTCCGGTTCTTGGCTTGAGCCCAGGAAAGGACAATTTCGTTGCTGTTAGGGCGCGGCAAGCGGCCTTCTGCCAGTTTGAGGTGATACAGATCCACCAGGTAGGCCATATCCTCCGCCCCGGCACTGTACACTACGACGGGATAGTCTGGATTGATTGGCGGAAGGACAAGGCCAAGCGGCAGGACGGTATAGACTGGAATAACACGCTCCACCGTCGGGTGCGTCCGGATCTGGGCGATCACGGCAGGGTCCAGTTCCACGCTATTCGGAGAAACCAGGCTCATGTAGCTCAGATTGGCCAGCTGGGGATTCAGCATACCAAAGAACATCGCTAAGCCGAAAAAAAGCAGGGCAACGCCCAAAATCATCAGGGCTGTGGCACCCGTCAGGAGCACAGCCCGACGCTTGTGCCGCTGATAGAACGTGGCCGCAGCCAGCGGCCGGGGCAGGCTCGTGACGTGGGCTTTCACTCCTTGTCCAGACCGTTCCCCTTCCATACCCAACTCGCCTCGTTCGACAATGGCCACCGCATCCATGTGTGCGAGCGCGCGCGTGGCGCTGAAAAGCGTAAACCCGATCACGGCCAGCGGGAGGGGCGCCACAAAGGGAAGCGTCGTCACCTGAATGGGGTTGAAGGCAAACCCTTTTGGTGCGTAGACCAAGGCGTTCAGGAGCGCCATCGCCCCCCACGCGCATCCCAGGCCCAGCACCCAACCGACGAGGGCTAGCCCGGCTGTTTCCAGCGTCAGGCGACGCGCCAGCCACGCCTGGCCATGGCCGGCGGCGTTCAGTATGCCGAACTCGGGCAACCGCCGCGTAAAGGCGATCTGGTTGATGGCGCCAATGACGAGTGTAACGGCTAGCGTGATCAGCAGCACAATGGGGATGAAAAGCGTGTTCAGCATCCCCTCAGCCTTCGCCATATTCTCGTTCAGCCATTGGAGCGTGTAGGTCCTGGCCCGTGGGTTGTCAATTGCCTGCCTGAGCCAGTCATCCACCTCTGTTTCACGACCGGGCCGGGCAATGACCAACAGGCCGTAGGTGGCCCGGCCGCGATACTGTTCGTGGCTGTCCAGAAATTCATAAGACACAATCCCCAGGCGAACGTCGCCGGAAAGAATCCCCACCAGTTTCAGCGGGCTGACGAGGGCGCCATAGTTTTGCTGATCCATGGAACGCCCTAGCGTGTCTCCAATCTTCAGGTTGAGCGCGGCGGCGATTTCCTCGGAAAGCAGCAGGCCGTTTGTGCGGGGTTGCAGCCATTGTCCTGCTTTGAGTGTGACGCCGCTTTGGGTCAGTACCGTGGATACATCCGCTTCTTGCAGACCCAACAGGCGAAAAGCATAGGGTACGCTGCCGCCCACGTTGTTCACATAGATTCCCAGGTTGTTTTGCGGCAGCACCTGAGCCACGGCCAGGTAAGCGCGAATCTGGGCCGCGATGGCAGGATCCAAGGTCCGCGCGCCAGTTGGCTGCACCAGGCTGAACTTGCTCAGGTAGCGGTCCATCAGGCGCGGAGGGCTAACGAATGATTCCTGCATCAAGCCGATGAGCAGATAAAGCCCCGTCACCGCCAGGCTTATAAAAGCTATTAGCATGGTGGTCTGGCGTTTGTGGCGGCGGTAGTAGGTCAAAGGTGATAACGGGTGCATCCTGGTATTATCTCCTCTCGATGATGGACACGGGATCGAGCTTGGACAGCGTCCGGGCCGTCGTGCCGCTGGTGACGGCAAGCACCACAGCCGGGATAGGCAGCGTGTACAACCAGGGGGTGATGTTGAACAGGTTGAAAGTCAGACCCAGCGGTGCGAAGACACCGAATCGCAGGTAGAGCAGCCCGATCAGACCGACGATGGCACTGAGGCCCCAGGCAGTCCCCGTGGTGAAGGCTGTTTCCCTCAGCACGCGCCCAACCAACTGCCAGCGACCGTAGCCCAGCGCGTGCAACACGCCAAACTCTGCCTGACGCTGGGAGATAAAGATATAGTTGAGCACCGCCAAAGCGATCGCGGCTATCATGGCGATAACGCTCTGCAACACTGCCATTTCCAGCATCTGGCTTTGGGCGCTTTGCTGTACACGGCCCACTTCCTGGCGATACGTCAACACAGACGCATCAACACCAGCCAGTTCGTTCTCTAGCCAATCGTCCAGGGTTTCCTTTTGTCCCGTCTTGGGCACAACGATCAGCGGAGGGCTATCTAGGATGGGGTAGACTTGATGGCTCTCCAGAAACTCAAGGGAGACAAAACCCCATCCATCCCCCTGTCTTGGCTCCGAAGGCCGGGCAAATATGCCAGATACCACAAATTCAGTCGGGAGCGATGAAGCTCCAGGGTAAGCAGGTTGATCGGGGTCGCCGATCACATCGCCAACCTCGAGACCCCGGTTCTTAGCGAGGGTTTCAGGGATAACCAATTCGTTGGTATTTGGGCGCGGCAGACGCCCTTGTTTCAGTTCCAGACCATACAGTTCAACCAGATAGGCCATGTCCTCTGCATAGACGGCATAAGGAGTGGCCTCTACGCCTGTGAATGGGGGGATGTAAATACCCAACATGTGAGACCGGGGGGCGACGGGGATGACCCGTTCTACCGCCGGATGCGCCTTGATTTGGGCGACTACATCCAGATCGAGATCCCGGATAATCTCAGGCGAGTGGACGATACTCACCTGGCTCAGATATCCCAAGAGCGGCTCTTGTGCATCAGCGCTCACCGCAAGTGTAAAGATGATCAGGACGACTGCCATAATCATCAAGCTCATCCCGCTGATGAGCAGCACGGCCCGTCGCCGATGTCGTCTGTAGAACGTCGCAGAGGCCAGCGGCTTCGGAGAGCTCCTCGAAGCCGTCACCCCTCGTTTCTGGTCCCCTTCCTGGCTCAGTTCGCGCTGCTCGACGATTGCCACAGAATCCAGGCGCGAGAAGGTTCGTCTGACACTGATGAACGTGAATCCAACCACCGTCATTGGGATTGGGAGGGCCAAAACGAGTGGAACCCACGTAATAAAGCTGAAAGCATGTCCCCGGGGTGCAAAAAGGGTCATGTTGAGAAAGTATAGGAGCAACCAGGATAGTCCGATCCCCACCGCCCAGCCAACGGAGGCCAGCGTGGCGGTCTCTATCGTCAGCCGGCGGATCAACCACGCCTTGCTGCGGCCAGTAGCGTGCAACATACCAAACTCTGGCAGGCGCCGGGCGTTGGCAATGCGGTTAACGACGACCACCACCAGCGAGTACGCTATCGTTACAATGAGGATGGGCGGAATGAGCAGCACGAGACCTGGCAGGGCTTCGCTCACAATCCTTTCATTCAGTATGCTCAAAGTTTTCACATCTGTCCGGCGGGTCTGAATTTCACTGCGGAGAAAGTCATCCACGGCGGCTCGACGGTTTTCCTGAGCCACGACCAGGAACCGGGCCGGATATTTGCAGAAAAACTCGTGCTGATTGAGAAACTCGAGGGACACAATACCCAGGCGCACATCGCTCTCCAGGATACCAACCACTTCCAGGGGAGTGGGTTGTAGGGGAGTGTCACTGATAGCATAGACCTCTGAGCTGATAGCGTCATAGTTATCCCCCACCCTTACGTCCAGGATGGCAGCAACGTCCTCCGAAAGTAGGAGTCCATTCGTCCCTGGTTGCGGCAACTGTCCTTTCTTCAAAGTTGCCCCACTTTTCTCCAGGACATAAGGCAACTCCTTTTCCATCAGACCATATAACTCAAACTGATGGCCCTCACCCGACACCATGCCAGGCAATTCGACCCTGATAAAAGTTGTCGGGATTACTTGCGCTACGTCAGGATTGGCCCGAACCTGGGCTATCACTGCTGGGTCTGGCCCGGTTGCATCGGATTCCGGCGTTACCAAACTGAACTTTGATAGAGCCATGTGAGCCAAACGCACAGGCTCCACAAAGACTCCCCATACCAGCGCTCCCATCAAGTAGATCCCGGCAGTCACCAGGATGATCAAGCTCAGTAACAGTGCGGCGCGTCGCTTGTGGCGGCGGTAGAATGTCCAGGCGGACAAGGGATTCATGCCCTCACCTCCTGCGTCTCGCGCGCCACGCGGTCTTTGACGTCCGTCACCCGACCATCGCGCAAGGTGACTACCAGATCGGCTTCGGTCAGGATTTCGGGGTTGTGGGTGACAGCGATGAGGCTGCCTTGCTTGCGGTAGCTGCGCAGGAGCGCCATCACCTGCAAGCCGGTGCGCCGATCCAGCAGCCCCGTCGGCTCGTCGGCGAAGATGATGCGCGGGCGATGGATCATGGCTCGCGCCACGGCCACCCGCTGTCGCTCGCCACCGGAGAGCTCGTAGGGAAAGCGATGCAGCTTGTCGCCCATCCCCAGGTCGGCCAGCAGCGCCTGGGCCTGTTTGGCGTGGGCCTTGTCCTGCACCGGCGCGGCCACCATCACGTTCTCCAGCGCGGTGAGGTAGTTGATTAGAAAGTGCTGCTGGAACACGAATCCGAACTCGCTGCGGCGCAGGGCCACGCGCTCTCGATCCGACATTCTGCCGTAGGCGCGGCCGTCCAGGTAGACCTCGCCCTGGGTTGCCCGGCGCAGCCCGCTCAGCAGATACAACAGCGAGCTCTTGCCGGAGCCAGACGGCCCCAGGAGGCCGATAAACTGGTGATCCTCAATGGCGATGGAGACGTCGTGCACGGCGTCTATAGTGGTCTCGCCGTCCTGGTACGTCAAAGTGAGGTTTTCTCCTTGTAACATGATTCCCTCCTCGATGCTGCTTTCTCTTGCTACTATCATACCAAATTCTGATCGAGTTGTCCATAGGCACCTGTAACGCCCGCACCATGACAGTGTCATAAATGTAAGCATTCGTAGTAGTGACTTCAGTCGCTTTGGCTCCATTGATGAACGACTGAAGTCGTCACTACGAAAAAGCGCCAATGGCGATTCCTCAATTGACTTTTTCGCCCGGTCTGAGTACAATCATGTCGTCAAATGAGCTGGTTGACGGAAGGAGCGAAGATGATCCGGGTTGCTGTGGTGGATGACCATCCGCACGTGGCCATTGCCTTGCGCGCGCTGCTGGACAAAACGCCCGACATTCGCCTGGTCGCCGAAGCGCGCCAGGGGAGCGAGGTCTTGGCTCTGGTGCAGCGCACGCGCCCCCACGTTCTCCTGCTGGATCTGTTGATCGAGCCAGCGTTCGATGCTCTGAGCGCGGTTCGGGACTTGCGCGCCAACTTCCCGGAGCTGCGAATCTGCCTGCTCAGCGCGCACCTCGAACCCACCTACGTGCGTGACCTGCTCCAGGCTGGCGTCTGCGGCTACATCCTCAAAGACGACGATTACGTGTCGCGCATTGAGACCATCATCCGCGACCTGGTGGAGGGGCAGTTGTATCTAAGCCCTCAGGCTTACGAGGCATTGGCGCAGGCCACCAAGGAGGCCGGAGATCGGGAACTGCTCACGGAGCGGGAGCGGGACATCCTGCGCCTGGCGCAGCGTGGCCTTCCCAACCCGCAGATTGCCCAGGCGCTCCACATTTCGGCGGGCACAGTCCGCAACCACCTCAGCGCCATCTATCGCAAGCTGGGCGTCCACAGCCGTTACGAGGCATTAGCCATCGCCGAAGAGCGTGGCTTGATTTAAGTGGGAGCGTTGAACCTCCGCTCCGGCTGGATCGCCAGATCCAGCCGCCTGGGCCACGGATCTGGCGATCCGTGGCGAGCGTAAGTGTCACTCTTGGCTCACTGTGATCAAAGGGGGAACGTTGAACGAACCGGTGTTGTGGATCTTGGCGGGCGCCCTGAGCACCCTGGTGGGAATTGGTATCTTGTACTCGGTCCGGCGCTGGCATCACCAATGGCGTTATGGCACGCCCATCGCCCACGAGGAGCTGCTGGTTGCCTATGGTCGCCAAATGGCTGGCCTGTTGGACAGGGAGGCGATAGGACGGCTGCTGGCAATAGACGTGCCGGGTGCGCTGGACGTGTCCAGGGCTGTGGTGCTATTGTCTGAGGATCGTAACTTGGTGGCGACAGGCGATGACACCCTCCGATTGCCGGTTCATCATGCGGCGGTACGTTGGGTGGCGTCGGGCGGGGAAGGGGTGCGTGTCGGGGGGGCATTGCGCGAGTTGATCGCCCAGGGCTCCGCTGACCTGACCTGGACCGCGGCGTGGGTGCCGTTGATGCGCGGGGCCGATCTCTATGGGGTGTGGCTACTGGGCGAACGGGCCCAAGGACTGGACTACGCGCCGGAAGACCTGCGCTGGCTGACGACGTTGGCCCGGCAGGCGGCCGTCGTGCTGGAGACCATCCGCTACGCTGAGCAAGAACAGCAACTGGCCAACGAAATGCAAGCCCTCTACCGCCAGGCGGTGGCGGCCCGCGAGTCGGAGCGCGAACGACTGTCTCGCGAGTTGCACGACGGCGTGCTGCAAGACCTGTGTGCCGTCACCCGCGACCTGAAGGCCCTGGAAGCCCGATCAGAGGACGGGGCGCCGTTCGGGGCTCTGGTCGCCCGCTCCGGTGAATCCGTGCAAACCCTACGGGGCATTTGCCAAGACCTGCGCCCGCCGTTGCTGTCCAACAATCCAGCATTGGCGCTGAAGGCCCTGGTCGAGCGGTTGGATGTGCACTCGCCGGCACCCATCCACATCGAAATCGCGGCCGAGGCGCTGAACGTGCCTGAGGAGACCGCGTTGGCCATCTATCGCATTGCCCAGGAAGCGCTACACAATGCCATTCAACACGCCGATGCGTCGGAGATCGCTGTACGTCTCACCGAGTACCCTGATCGCTTGCGCATGACCGTCACCGATGACGGGCGAGGCATCGCCGGCGGCTCCGACCTGCGACGCTTCGTCGCTGAGGGGCACTTCGGCCTGGCGGGCATGCGCGAGCGAGCGGCAATGATCGGGGGGCATCTGGAAGTGCAGTCTGCTTTGGATTATGGCACGGTGGTGATCTTAGAGATTCCCTGTTGAGGAGGAGTTCTGAATCGCTGAGGCGCTGAGAACGCAGATTACGCTGAAAAGGGCCTCAGTATTCCTGAAGAGCTTGGTGCGGGAGGGCTGCACCGGGCTCTGCGCAGGGCTGCTGAGCAATTGGCGGTCCTGCGGCGATCAATGTTCCACTGTTCGGCTATTACTGGTTGGAAGGGTTTGTCATGAAAGGATTCTCCGAACTCACCTATCGTGGGCGGGCCCTCAGGCTACGCCAGATGGCGATCGTCGCCCTTGAACGTTATGATTTGGATGTGAAGCGCGTTCGCTTGGTGACTATTGAGATGAACGGTATCTTTCGGGTAGATACTGTGGATGGACAGAAGCACATTCTGCGGGTTCCCGACCCTTCGGGATGCCACAGCCTTGAAGAAATCCGCTCAGAAATGATGTGGTTGGCAGCGCTGCGGCGCGATACGGACCTTGGCGTGCCGAAGCCATTGACCACCCGGGATGGAGCGCTGGTAACAACCGTTGAGGTGCCAGGTGTGCCGGAGGCCAGACATTGCATCATCTTTAGCTGGGTGCCAGGTCCAGACCTGGCGGACAGGCTATCGGCGGAGAATGTGTATAAACTTGGTGAGCTCGCAGCGCTTCTTCACAAGCACGCAAAAACCTTCATTCCGCCTGGGGCCTTTTATGTCAGAAAGCTGGATGGGGCCTTCCCCTATGCAGACCCTGATTACCCTTTTGTGGAACCGGTGGTGCTTTTTGACGATGCACATGTAGATCTTTTTCCACCCCCAAGGCGTGAGGTTTATCAGCGTGTTGTGGAACGAGTTCAAGATGCCCTCGACGAACTGTATGCCGACAAGAGTGAGCTACGTGTTATCCATAACGACTTGCATCAGTGGAATGTGAAGATATTCCGGGGAAAGGCGTATGCCCTGGACTTCGAAGACCTGGCGTGGGGCTACCCTGTACAAGACATCGCTACCACACTGTACTATTTCCAAAGCTACGAGCAATATGGGGCACTGCGCGAGGCCTTCCAGCAAGGGTATACCACTCACAACGAGTGGCCGGAGCAATATCCCGGCCAGATTGATACGCTCATCGCTGGACGCGGTGTAGTGTTAGTCAACTATGTCGTCTATTCCGATGATCCTGACGATCAACAAATGGCCCCCGGTTTTGTCGCTCGTGTGGAAGAACGCCTGCGAGTGTTTCTGGACAAGAGTTGATTCCGGGCGACCTGACCACCATTGGTGTGGCCTGGAAGCCGTCGGGTTTAGCCGCAAAATGAACTTTCGAGAGAGGCCAATGTTCAACACAATCAGACAGATCGAGGCGGTCGTGTTCCTTCTAGGATTGACCCTGGTGTCCTGCGCCCCTCAGCCAACACCAAGCGCTACGCCATCGCCAGAATTGGCCTTGTTTACCTCAACGCCAGAACCTGCCACTGAAGTTCCACCAACACTGCCTGCTACTTCGACCCCGACGCCGGTGCCAACCAGCACGTCGCTCCCAACACCGACGCCAAGGCCGACAAGGACACCGCTCCCGATCCCGACGCCGGTGCCAACCAGCACATCGCTCCCGACACCAACGCCAGCACCGACAAGGACACCGCTCCCCACACCAACCATTGCTCCAACCCCAACACCCACCGAAATCGTCTTGCAGCCAGGGAGCTATGATGACGGGCTATTATCCATAGCTGTAAATGATGACGTCGTTACAGGCTTTTATGAGAATTACACGGGTTGGGATGAGAAAACACAGGCCCCACGTTTCAGTTGCTTGTTTTTCTTCGTCGGTCGGATACAGAACTCCAGGGTAGAGATTGCGACTTCAGATACCAAAGGGACTATAGAACTGCTGGGAAACGATAAGGTAAAGATCAACCTAGAAGAAGAGCCAGGTGGATGCTGGAATGTTGAGCCTGGCTTTGACGAAGAAGGGGTGGTCTTTGAGCTCACAGAAAGAGAAGAATGGAAGTTCATCAGGATGGTGTCCAGTGAGAGGGCTTACTTCCACGATAGTCCAGACGAAAAGGATCGAGGAAAATCTTATATCATCGAAGGAGATGTTCTACGGGTTTTTGAGGTTGAGGGAGATTGGGTGAGGGGTGAATATCGTGGTAGTCAAGGGATTACGACAGGTTGGATAAAAGAGTCCGATTTGTATGAGATCAAATAGGAGCTGACATGCAGGACACAGTTGCCATCGTAACGGGCGCTGGTAGAGGGATCGGTCGTGTAATCGCAGCGCAATTGGCGCGTGAAGGGGTGGCGGTTGTGATTGCCGACATAGATGATGACGCTGGCGGAGAGACTGTGCGCCGGATTGAGTCGGACGGTGGCCGCGCGGCCTTTGTTCTGAGTGAACTGCATTTGCCCGGGATGGGTGGAGACCCCTGCCATAAAGCAATATTTGGCGACGACTACAGCGGAGGAGCTGGAAACCCTCGCCTTTCCTCCGCCCGCTGTTCTGATCCAGCCAGAGCAACTTGCGAACCTGGTCATCATGTTCATCCGTGATGATACGTTGGCGGGTCGGGTGCTGCTCTGGCCTGATGGGGAGCCGTGGCGGCTCGTGCCAGTTGATGACCTATGTTGATCCCAGGAGAGTAGCTGGCGCTTTTTTCGCTCTTCAACCTAGGGAGGACAGGCAATGCTGAAAGATGGGCAGGATGCCTTCGGACATGAAATACACGACTACTTCAAGGGAAAGGGGCGGTTAGCGGTTCTGGCCGATACTCACGGCAATCTGCCCGCACTGGAAGCGGTGTTGGCGGACGCGCGGCAGCAGGGCGTGGACGGCATCATCGTGGCCGGCGACTTCACCACCGGCGGGCCACAACAACAAGAAACGATCAGCTTGCTGCGCTCATTGGGCAGTTGGATGATTCGAGGCAACAGCGAGGGTTACTTGCTGGCGTACGATGCAGGGGACACGCCAGATACCTGGCGTGTGAGCAAACAATGGGCGAGCGTCCGTTGGTCGTATCTCCACCTCAATAGAGAGATGCTAGACTTCATTGCATCGCTTCCAGAACAGCGCGTCGTTGCGCTGGATGATGCTGTGCCCATCCGCGTCGTGCATGGTTCCCCGCGAAGCCCATCGGAACACCTTTTCCCGGATCGGGACCCGGTCAGTTTGGGTGCGTTCAGGAAGGCTGGCCTTCTGCTATCGGGCCGTGATCCAGCCAAGTTGGATCGAGCTCTGACTCAAGTCGAGGAGCCGGTGTTGGTGTGCGGACATTCGCACATTCCGTGGAAGCAGGAACAAGATGGGCGACTGGTCCTCAATCCAGGCTCGGTGGGTGCGCCGATCAATGGGGACGTGCGCGCTCAGTACGCGCTGCTGACCTGGCAGGGTGGTCACTGGCGAGCAGAACACCGGGCTGTAGCTTATGACCTTGAGCGGATACGAGCGGCCTTTAGGGAAAGCGGTCTTTTGGAAGAGGGGGGTGCTTTTGCACGCGCATGGCTGCTGGTTATCGAAACGGGCCATAACGTCTCAGGTCGTTTTGTTTCATACGCATACAGATTGGCAGCGGAGGCGGGATACGAGGGTGGCGACGTGGTGCCGGATAGCATCTGGGAGCAGGCGATAGCAACCTTCGATTGGGAAGGCGTTGCCCAGCAAGGTGACGTCGTCTGGTTGCGGTGCGAGGCGATCAAGTAAGAGCACGATAGGCGGATGGATTATGTGTGAAGGGTGATTCGTCCCCAATCTGCCCCGGTCCCTCAAGAGAAGGACAAATGCCATTAATCTTGGAAGGAATTGTTCTGGGTCTCTCTGTAGCAGCCCCAATAGGGCCGACAAACATTGAAATGATTCGTCGCGGACTCAAGGGCGGTTTTTGGTGCTGTGTTCTCTTTGCCGCTGGTGTCGAGCTCGCCTTGGTAGCGTATCTGGCGGCGATCTTCGGCGGATTGTCTTTTCTGACCGAAGTCGAACTGTTCAACGTCATCCTATCAGCTTTTGGCATTCTCGTTCTCTTCTACATGGGATACGTAAACATCAAAGACGCCTTTGAGCAACACAACTTGAACATAGACGCCAGGGAGCAAGACGATAGGCACTTCATCTCTGGGATACTGCTCACTATCACCAATCCTGCAGTGCTTCTGTTCTGGTCGGGTATCATCGGCGCGAATGTGGCCGCAAGAGACTTCAGTCTGCAGAACAGTCTGATGATCAGTGGCGGGATATTGATTGGCGTAACCATCTGGTTCCTGGCTCTATCGGCTCTGCTTCACGGAGGGCGGAGGTACATCACGCCGAGAGTGTTCGGGTACATTTCAGCGATAGCTGGCTTGGTATTGATAGGTTTTGGACTGAGCTTTGGATACAGGATAGTGCTGGGGCTTATGGCTTCGACCTAGCGGTTCGGCTGAACTCACTGTCGAAGCATCAGTGGCGGCGCACAGGCGACCGCCGACAAGGAGGTATGATTGGTGGCGAATCTGATCAAGGCAGCTACACTAACCCGAGGGGTTATGGTGGTGGTTGTATTTATTGGAGTGCTTGTTCTTGGAGCAGGTTTCGTTTACTCGAAGAAGGACGGGAGAACAATGAGTCTGGCAGAGAGTAGCGTGGTCACTGAGACCGCGACACCACAGACCGACGTCTCCACGCCAGCAGAAACGGCAACGGCAACGTTTGCGTTGGGCTGATTCTGGGGGCCAGACTCCCGGTTCGGGAGTCTCCCCGGCGTGGTTCGTACCCGCGTTGGATACGCTGGCGGGACAACGAAGGACCCCACCTATTACAACCTAGTCGATCACGCCGAGACGATCCAGATTGACTATGACCCAACCCAAATCTCATACGAAGAACTACTGGATGTCTTCTGGGATAGCCACAATCCGACAGAACGCTCGTGGTCACGGCAATACATGTCCATCGTGTTTTACCACAACGAGGAACAGAAAAGCTTGGCCATAAGAACGAGAGACCGCGAGGCGGTCGAGGCACAAGGCGAGATCTTTACCGAGATCATCCCCGCTTCGGAGTTCTACCTAGCTGAAGCTTATCACCAAAAGTATCGGCTGCAGCAGGAACTGGAGCTCGTGCAAGTATTCAGGGCCACCTATCCCAACAACGACGAGTTTGTGGATTCGACGGCTGCGGCGCGCATAAACGGGTACCTCGGTGGCTATAGCACATTCGAAGCTTTGCAGGTGGAGCTGGACAAGTTGAGCCTACCCCCGGAAGTAAGCAAGAACCTGTTGGACATCGTGTATGCGTTGAAACACTAACAAAGAGGGCAGTGGCCGAAGATGAAGCCCCGAGAGCGCGTGTTTGCAGCTCTTCAGCACCGGACAATGGATCGAGTGCCCAGGGTAGAGGCTATATGATAGCCACTTGTAACAGCATCTTCGACGGCATGAACCCCGTTGCGGTCGCCGAGATGTTTCGTTACGAGGAAAAAGTAGGGTTCTATTAACTCAATTTAAGGAGAGGAGATTTGCATGACGCGAGAACCGATTCCGTTTGACGAACTTCTGGTGAAGGCTCATCATCTGTGGGCGAAACAGGGGCTGCTACTGACAGCGGGCAATTTCGCGGAAGGTCGTTTCAACACCATGACCGTCGGATGGGGTAGCCTGGGGAGGATGTGGACAAAGCCCTTCGCGCAAGTCGTGGTGCGGCCGATCCGCTACACCTACCAATTCATGGAGCGCTATGATACGTTCACGCTCTGCGCGTTTCCCGAAGACTGCCGCGATGTGTTGCAGTTTATGGGCACGAGATCGGGCCGCGATGTGGACAAGGTTGCCGAGACGGGCCTCACGCCCATTGCCTCCACGAGAGTCGCCGCGCCCGGCTTCGCCGAAGCCGAGCTCATCGTCGAGTGCCGCAAGATCTATTGGGACGACCTGGATTCCACTCATTTCCTCGATCTCGATATCGAAGGTCACTACCTGCAGAGGGACTATCATAGAATCTACTTTGGCCAGATTGTGGCGATTTGGGGAGAAAGGCCATACTCTGGAGGATAATCATTGGGTAGGAAGGAGAAACAAGATGGCTGAACCAAAAATAGCTCCATACGGCTCTTGGAAATCACCGATCACCTCAGATCTGATTGTCTCTGAAACCATCGGGTTGGGACAGATTGCGCTTGGTGGCCAGGACATCTACTGGGTCGAGATGCGCCCGGCGGAGGATGGGCGATACGTCATCGTGCGACGGACGCCAGACGGGAGGACGGCCGACGTCACGCCGCATCCCTTCAACGCTCGAACGCGGGTACACGAGTATGGGGGCGGCGCTTTCGCCGTCGCTGATGGCGAAGCGGTAGCCGTCTACTTTTCCAACTTCGCCGATCAGCGCCTCTACCGCCAGGACCCCGGCGCTGAGCCAAGACCCATCACCCCTGAGGTGGACCTGCGCTACGCAGACGGCGTTATCGTCCGCAGCCGGGGCCGCATGATCTGCGTACGCGAGGATCACACCGACCCTGGGCGGGAGGCGGTCAACGCCATCGTGGGCCTCGATCTTGAGGGTGGCGATGGCGGCCAGGTGCTCGTCTCTGGTAACGACTTCTACTCGTCGCCTCGCCTCAGCCCGGACGGGTCTCGCCTGGCATGGCTCACCTGGAACCATCCGAACATGCCCTGGGATGGAACCGAGCTGTGGGTCGGTGAATTGGGGGCCGATGGTTCACTGGGGCAAACCAAGCGAGTGGCAGGCGGCAAGGATGAATCTATCTTCCAGCCGGAGTGGTCGCCCGATGGCGTCTTGCACTTCGTCTCCGACCGGACGGGCTGGTGGAATCTCTACCGCTGGTGCGACGGACACGTAGAGCCCCTCGTCGAAATGGAGGCAGAGTTCGGATTGCCGCAGTGGGTCTTCGGCATGTCCATCTATGCCTTCGAGTCGGCGGGTCGCATCGTCTGCGCCTACACCCAACAAGGAAACTGGCGTCTGGCGAGCCTCGACACGGTAATGGGCAAGCTCGATCCCATCGAGACCCCATACACCCAGATAGAGGGGCTGCGAGCAGCGCCGGGGCGGGTAGTGTTCCTCGCGGGCTCGCCGACTGAACCCACATCCGTCGTCCAGCTCGATCTCGCCACGCGGCGGTTCGAGGTGCTGCGCCGCTCGAGCGAGATCGCGATTGATGCCGGGTATCTGTCAATCCCTCAGGAGATCGAGTTCCCAACCGAGAACGGGCTGACGGCGCACGCCTTCTTCTGTGCCCCACAAAACCGTGACTACGTGGCTCCATCCGGCGAGCGACCGCCACTGCTGGTTATCATCCACGGTGGGCCGACGGGGGCGACTTCCGGCACGCTCAACTTGGGGATTCAACACTGGACCAGTCGCGGCATGGCGGTGCTCGATGTGAACTACGGCGGCAGCACTGGCTACGGCCGGGCCTATCGTCAGCGGCTGGAGGGGCAGTGGGGCGTCGTGGACGTTGACGACTGTGTGAACGGGGCACGCTACCTCGTTAAGCGGGGCACGGTTGACGGGAATCGGCTGGCCATTCGCGGCGGCAGTGCGGGCGGCTACACTACGCTCAGCGTGCTTACCTTCCGTGACATCTTCAAGGCTGGCGCGAGCTACTTTGGGATCAGCGATCTGGAAACAATGGCGAGGGACACCCACAAATTCGAGTCGCGCTACCTCGATCGGCTGGTTGGCCCCTACCCTGAGCGACGCGACATCTATCGCGAACGCTCGCCGATCCACCACACCCACCGCCTCTCGTGCCCCATGATTCTCTTCCAGGGGCTTGAGGACAAAGTCGTTCCACCCAATCAGGCGGAGACGATGTTTGAGGCCGTGCGCGCCAAGGGGCTGCCTGTGGCATATCTCCCCTTCGAAGGGGAGCAACATGGCTTCCGCCGTGCCGAGAACATCAAGCGCGCTCTCGACGCTGAGCTCTACTTCTACTCCAAGGTCTTCGGCTTCGAGCTCGCCGACCCGGTTGAGCCAGTGCCTATCGAGAACCTTTAGAGCGATACCATTTACTCCGAACAACAAAGTAACTACCGCTTGTTGCTACAAGGTCATGAAGCGTGAAACGTGAGGACTAGTTCACGTTTCATGTTCTTACGTTTCACGTCTTGTTGCTAAGACGACTGAAACCTGGTATAATCAGGTGAAATGCGACTGCATCAAGCTCTAAAAGTTGAAGACGGCGATGTCATTTCCTTCGTTGGGGCCGGGGGGAAAACGACGGCGGCCTTGCGCTTGATGGAAGAGTTGGTTGGAATCCAGATGCCAGTGGTGTTCACCACCACGACCAAGATCCTGGAGCCGATTCCCAGTGAGAACGAGTACTTGTTCCTCGCCGACGAGGAAGAGACATTGGCTCAGGTGCCGGAGCTCTTGACCCGCTACCCCAAGGTCTTCCTGGCCAAGCGCCGCCTGGCAGAGGTGGACCCTGCCGCCTTGGGGGAAAGCGACAGGGATTACCCCATGCGCCCCAACAAGCTTGCGGGAGTGCCCCCCTCCCTGGTGGACCACCTGGCCCTTCGACTGGGACTTCGGCGAGCTCAGTCGAGCCGCTCAGGACAGGCCTGTCCTGAGCCTAGTCGAAGGGCCCAGCGGCTCAGCCAGGCGGTCATCTTGGTGGAGGCCGATGGTGCTCGCCATCGCGCTCTCAAGGCCCCCGCCGCCTACGAGCCGGTGGTGCCCGCCTCGACTACGATCCTCGTGCCCATGGCCGACCTCACCGTTCTGGGGAAGCATCTGGCCGAAGAGCACGTCCACCGTCCTGAGTTGGTGGCGAGCCTCACCGGAGTCGCCCTAGGCGAGCCCGTGACTGTCGAAATGGTAGCCACAGTATTGAGCCATCCTCACGGCGGTCTGAAGGGCCTTCCTGAGCAAGCGAGAGCGATCCCCATCCTGAACCATAGGTCGGAAGACCACCCCCTGGACGAGGCGCGCCAGATAGCTCGCCTCGTTCTGCAAAATGAGCGCATCGAGAGGGTAATCATCGCCTCCTTGCGAGCCCCTGAGCCAGTGCTGGAGGTGATAACCAAATGAGCAATCCGCAATCCACAGTGGCCGCCATCGTGCTCGCTGCTGGCGAGTCGCAGCGCTTCGGGCAGCCCAAGCAACTGTTGCAGGTGGGCAACAAGACCATGCTCCAACACGTGGTGGATGTTGCTCTAGACTCACCCCTCGAACAGGTGATCGTCGTCCTGGGCTGTCGGGCGACGGAGATAAGAGCCAGGGTCGCCGACCGGCCCGTCCAGGTTGTGGTCAACGAGAAGTGGAAGTCGGGGTTGAGCAGCTCCGTGCGGGCGGGACTGTCAGCCCTGAAGCCGGAGGTCGGCGCGGCTCTCTTCGTCCTGGCCGACCAGCCGGGCGTCACGACGGAGGTCATAGCGAAGCTGGTCGAGCGCTACCGGCAGACCCGTGCGCCCATCGTCGTCCCCACCCATCGGGGCCGACGGGGCAATCCGGTACTCTTCGACCGTTTCCTTTTCACGGAGTTGATGGAAGTGAAAGGCGATCAGGGTGGGCGACGGCTCATCGCCGAACACGGAGACGAGCTGGAGGAAATAGAGGTGGAAACAGAGGCTATCTTTGCCGATATTGACACCCCTGACGATTATCAAACCGCCAACCTCCAAACCCCGAACAAGTTCGGGACTCCAACCTCCAACCTCCAATCTCTAACTTCCAGCTCCATCAAAAGCCTGATCATTGACCTGGACGGCGTCCTCTACCGTGGCGACCAGGCCATTGTCGGTGCCAAGGAGTTCGTTGCCCTCTTGCAGCAAGGGGGGATTCCCTTCCTGCTGCTCACCAACAACTCCACCCACACGCCGGGCCAGTACGTAACCAAGCTGGCCAAGATGGGCATCGTTATCGAGGACAGCGACGTCTTGACCTCGGCCCAGGCCACTGCTCTGTATCTGGAGAGGATAGCACCGCCGGGAGCCCGGGTGTATGCCATCGGCGAGGAAGGGCTGCGGGCTGCCCTGCGAGACAAGTGCACCATCGCCGAGGATAGAGCAAGCTTTGTAGTTGTCGGCATGGATAGTGAGCTCACCTACGAGAAACTCAGAGTCGCCACTTTGTTGATCCGCGGCGGGGCCAGGTTTATCGCCACCAATCCAGACAAGACCCTGCCGACAGAGGAGGGCTTCGTCCCAGGCAACGGGGCCGCCATAGCAGCCTTGGAAGCAGCGACCGGCGTGGCTCCTATTGTAGTGGGCAAACCAGAGCCGGCCATCTTCGACCTGGCTTTGGCCAGAATGGGGGTGGGCAAAGGAGGGGCTGCCGTCGTCGGCGACCGCCTGGAGACCGACATTCTGGGTGGACGGAGGTCTGGCCTGATTACCATCCTCGTCCTTTCGGGCGCCACCAGCCGGCAGGAGCTGGAGAACTCTCCTGTCCAACCGGACTTGGTCTTCGAGAATGTTAGGCAATTGTATGAGGTCTGGTCGAAATCCTAGGGCATCTGGCAAAACATCCCTGCTCGATCTAACCCACGAGCAGTTGAAGAAAGCCCTCCTCTCTTGGGGTGAGCCTTCCTTTCGAGCCGATCAGATGTGGGGTTGGCTCTATCGCTCCCTGGCCAGCAGCTTCCAGGAGATGACCAACCTGCCCAAGGAGCTGAGGGAGAGGTTAGCAGAAGCAACCCTCTTGCGAACTATGGATCCTCTGGAAGAAAGGGTATCCACTGACGGCCTGACGCGCAAGGTGCTATTCGCCCTGCGGGACAATCAGACCATCGAGAGTGTGCTGATGCATTATGAGCAGCGGCACACCGCTTGCATCTCCACCCAGGTCGGCTGTCCCCTTGGCTGCGTGTTCTGCGCCACAGGCCAGAGCGGCTTCGTGCGAAACCTAACGGCAGGAGAGATTGTGGAGCAGGTTATCTTCTTCGCCCGTTTCTTGAAGGCAAAGGACGAGAGACTGACCAACGTAGTGCTCATGGGCATGGGCGAACCCCTGGCTAACTACGACGCCACCTGGCAGGCTATTGAAGCGCTGACTCACGATGAGGGTTTCAACCTAGGAGCGCGACGCATCACCATCTCTACTGTGGGCCTCGTGCCTGGCATCCGGCGACTGGCTGAGGAAGGGATGCAGATTGGCCTGGCCGTCTCCCTCCACGCCCCCACCGACGAATTGCGCGACAAGCTGGTCCCCATCAATCGCCGCTATCCTTTGACCCAGTTGATGGCTGCTTGTCGCCACTATGTTGAACGGGTGGGACGACGCATCAGCTTCGAGTATGCCCTCATCAATGGGATCAACGATTCCCCGGAGCAAGCACGCCAGTTGGCCCACCTGGTGGATGGGTTGTTCTGCCACGTCAATCTGATCCCTCTCAACCGCGTCCATGAATCACCGTACCAGCCCTCGTCACAAGGCAGGATTCTGGCCTTCCAGGCCGAGCTCAATCGCTTAAAGGTGCCCAGTACCCTACGGGTGGAGCGGGGTGTAGATATCCGGGCTGGCTGCGGTCAATTGCGCTGTCAACGGATGCCGAGCGGATAAACGGATTTGCCAGCTTATCCATTTCCCATCCGTTGCCTTGCATTTTTCCATGATACAGTGTATGATTATCCCCCAGGGAAGAACGTGGGAAATGAGCAGGAGGTGAAACAAAAAGCCAGCCCCGTAATCTGAGCTGGCAGGTTGGTACATAGCGAATGGCTCAAAAGCCATAAGCTACTAGCCTTTAGAAAGTGTCTTCAAGCATTTAGCGCAGACATTCATGCGCTTAGCAACGCCATGTTTGGTGATGGTCACTTTCTGAATGTTGGGCTTCCACTGGCGGTTCGTAGCCTTTTTAGAATGGCTGACGTTATGCCCAAATTGGACGCCCTTGCCACAGATGTCACACTTAGCCATGTTTACTCCCTTTTCAATAATGTTCAAATCACTGAGTATATGATACCACAACAGGCCGCTTTGCGCAAGTCGGCCAGGTGGCCCTGGAGGTAGGTGAGGATGGCAGATGAAACGAGACTGGGTAGGATTGAGATTTCGCCAGCAGCTATCGCCGGCATCGCCAGCCAGTCGGTGCTGAATAGCTACGGCGTAGTGGGCATGGCCTCCAAGAGCCTGGTGGGTGGCTTGGCCCAACTTCTCCACCGAGACAGCAGGCGAGGAGTCGAGGTGAAACTGGAAGGCAATCGGATCATCATAGACCTGTACGTGGTCATCGAATATGGCACCAGGATTTCCACCGTCGCCCACAACATCATGAGCAGCGTGAAATTCAGCGTGGAGAAGGCCCTCAGCGTGCCCATCTCCCAGGTGAACGTCCACGTTCAGGGATTGCGCGTGAGTGACCTGGAGATTGGAGATTAGATATTGGAGGTTGGAGTCCAATACCCAATGTCCAATTCTAAACGGAGATGCGACTTGACGAGTGATAGTTCATCCCAACGAGAAGAACGTAAGGCAACGAACTCATGCGATGGGAGAGGATTCAGGCGGGCGCTGGAGGCCAGCACCGCCTGGCTGGAAAGGCACGTCGAGACCATTAATGCTCTGAATGTTTACCCCGTGCCCGATGGTGACACCGGCACTAACATGCTGCTCACCATGCGGGCCGCCCTCCGAGAACTAAACAACTCTCCGACACAGTCAGCCTCGGTAGTGGCCCATGCTGTGGCTTATGGCGCCCTGATGGGGGCTCGTGGCAACTCAGGGGTCATCCTCTCCCAGTTATTCCGAGGGCTGGCCAGAAGTCTGGACAAAAAAGAGACCTTCAACGCCTCGGAGTTAGCTCAGGCCATGACGGAGGCCTCGGTTACAGCTTACAAGGGTGTGATCAAGCCCGTTGAAGGGACCATTCTCACTGTGGGTCGAGAGGCAGCCGATGCTGCAGTGGCCGCTGCTGAGGAGAGGGATGACCTCCTCTACCTGCTGGAGAGAACAGTGATGGAAGCCAGACACTCTGTAGCCAGGACACCGTCCCTCTTGTCCGTGCTGGCGGAGGCCGGCGTGGTTGATGCCGGCGGACAGGGGCTGTTCGTCATCTTGGAAGGCGCTCTGCGTTTCCTGCAAGGGAGGGCAGTGGAGGAGATCCCAGAGCTAGCCACCGCCATTGACCTCAAAGTTTTCGAGGGTGAAGAGTACGGCTACGACACCCAGTTCGTTATCCAGGGCGAGAACTTGAATGTGGAGGAAATCCGTGAGGCCGTGGTCGCTATGGGCGATTCGGTGCTGGTGGTTGGCGATTCCCACACCGTCAAGGTACATGTGCACACCGATGAGCCGGGGACGCCACTCAACTACGGCGCTGGGTTGGGCTCCTTGAGTGATATCGTCATCGAGAACATGCAGCAACAGTACCAGGAGTTCATCCGTGACCAGTCCCGGCCTTCCTTGGCCGCAGAGGAATTGGGCGACATGGCCATCGTGGTCGTCGCTCCAGGCGAGGGCCTGACCCGCGTGTTCGAGAGTCTGGGAGTTAGCGCTGTGGTGCCCGGCGGCCAGAGCATGAACCCCAGCACGCAGGAAATACTGAAAGCCATCGAAGGCTTAAATGCTGAGAAGGTCATCGTCCTGCCCAACAATGTCAACGTTATCATGGCGGCGCGACAGGCGGGAGAGCTTTCTCAGAAAGAGGTGGCTGTCGTGCCTACCAAGACCATCCCCCAGGGCGTCGGCGCGGTTCTGGCTTTCAACTATCAGGCAGACCTGGAGACCAATGCCCAGATGATGGGGCAGGCGGTCCACAGCGTTCAGACCGCCGAGATAACCACGGCCACCCGTAATGCTCAGATCAACGGCTTCGGGGTGGAGGAGGGGGAGATCATTGGCCTTCTGGACGGGGAACTGACCGCTTCGGGTAGTGCGCTGAAAGAGGTCGTCCAGGAGATGCTGCGTCAGATGGTGGCTGATGAGCACGAGATAATCACTGTGTACTATGGCGATGGCATCGTTGGCGCAGAGGCTAAGAAAGTGGCCGACGAGATCCAGGCCAGCTACCCAGACCAGGAGGTGGAGCTGGTAAACGGCGGGCAGCCTCACTATCACTACATTCTGTCGGTGGAGTAGCTCGACAATGTTAACTTCGACGGAAGGTTGGTAGTAAGCCACGTAGCTAGCGGAGTGGCGTTTGCTTCACTAGCAATCTACCACTCCAACGGCACTCCGCTTCGCTGCGTGCCTTACTACGAACCAAAGTTAACATTGTCCAAGTAGTATCACAACACATACGCCTGGTAGTGCTCCATGGGCTATGGGAAGAAGAAGTAGAGTGAGCCATGGGTGCAAAGACCAATATTCTCATTGACTGGGTTGACGTTCCGGAGACGCGCTGGATACGCTCGTATGTCTGCGCACCCATTTATGATCCTGAGGTGGTAGACGTCTGTCTGAAGCTCTTCGCCGAGGAAGGGTTTGAGCTTGAATAACATCTAATTGACGGGCAAGGGGGGATGAATATGGGAAAAGTGAAGATTGTTACGGACAGTACCGCATACCTGGAAGCGGGCATGGTCAAGAGATTGGGGATCACCGTACTCCCCCTCACGGTTCGTCTCGGCGACAAGACCTTCCAGGAGGGTGTGGACATCACGGCCGAGGAATTCTTCCAGAAGCTGGATCGTAGCTCCGTCATGCCTGTGGCCTTTTCTCCGTCGGTGGGGGATTTCCAGGCTGTCTACACTAAGCTGAGTAGAACCACGGACCAGATCATGTCCATTCACATCTCCAGCAAGCTGAGTAGGACTTGCAGCAGAGCTGTGGTAGCCTCTCAGTTCCTCCTGGGGCGTTGCCAGATCACTGTCGTTGACTCCCTCACCACCTCATTAGGTTTGGGGATACTGGCTACCGCCGCAGCCCAGGCTGCAGCCCAGGGGCAGTCTCTGGAAGAGATTGAGTTTCTTATACGCGGCATGATCCCGCGCATCTACATCGTCTTCCTGGCTGAAACCCTTGAATATCTCGAAAGAAAAGGGCGCATTGGCCAGGCCCAGGCCCTGCTGGGCGCTATGCTGAACATCAAGCCCTTCCTGGCTATTGAAGATGGTGAGATAATCCCCCTGGAGAAGGTGCGCGACCGCGAGGGCGCCGTGGACAAGCTTTTCGAGTTCGTGGGCGAGTTCTCCCAGATCGAGCAGATGGCTATTTTGCAGAGCACTCCTGAGCCTATCGAGGAGACCAAGATGTTGATCGAGCGCTTGGAGATGATCTTCCCCAAGATAAAACCGCCTATCCTGGTCTACGGTCCCGTATTGGCCTGCCACGTTGGGCCCAATGGCTTAGGAGTGATCGTTTATGAAGGACTCGAGGAGGGATTTTGGGGGTAGGTTTGATAGACAGAGCGATGTGGCTCCCCAGGCTGTCCTACGCGATGCGTTTCTGGCAGCATGGGTTGAGATGGACTGCCTGAGCGGAATCATTTCTTGATATTGGCCGCAACCTCCTGGCCGGCGAGCGGCGGGCCGGGGTCTCTCCCTCTGGCCCGCCGCCTCCCTTTATCACTCGTTACTCGTTAACGGAGGTTTCATGACACCGGCTTTCGATAAACTAACCAAGATATTGACGCTGGAACAGGAACAAGGATACCGCAACAGGGCGGTCATTGGCGGGTTGGAGAAGTTCGCCTCTTTTTGGCACGAGGAGGCTCGCCAAGAGACCGAGGGTTTGGACAGCGCGCGCTCGGTGGAAGAGATCAGCGCCCTGCTCCAGAGCTATCCGACTCTGGAGGGCCGCAGGGCGCGGGAGAGGGTTGTAGCGGAGATACTAGCTAAATTGGAGCAAAAGCCGGGAAGGGTAGAGGAGCCGGCTAAAAAAGAAGAGGTGGTTGCACCAAAAGCACCCGAAAAAGAGGGACCGCCTCGCGAACGCCCAGGCCTGAACTCACCTGTCACTACCCTGGTCGGCATCGGCCCGAGCCACGCCAAGCGGTTTCAGAAGTTGGGGGTGGAGACCATCCGTGATCTTCTGTACCTTTTTCCCCATCGCTACAACGACTTTCGCCTCCTGAAGACCATCAACCAATTGGAGTACGGCGACGAGGTGACCATTATCGGGACTGTCTGGCAAACTAAGGCCCGCGAGACGCGCAAGGGAGGCATCATCGTCACCAGCATCATCTCCGATGGCACGGGCACCATTCAAGCCACCTGGTTTAACCAGCCCTACCTGGCCAGGCGTTTATCCGCTGGCAGTAAGATCGTCCTCAGCGGCAAAGTTGACGAATACCTGGGCCGCCTCGTCTTTCAATCGCCGGAGTGGGAGCCCCTGGAGCAAGAGCTGATCCACACCGCTCGCCTCGTGCCCGTCTATCCCCTCACTAAAGGGCTGAGCGCTCGCTGGCTGCGCCGCCTGATGAAAAAGACTGTGGACTATTGGTCCAAGCGCCTGCCCGACCATCTGCCCACTCAAGTGCGCGAGAGGACTGGTTTAGCAGACCTGGAGACGGCCATTGGCCAAATCCACTTCCCTGAGAGCCAGGAGGGCTTTGAGCGAGCCCGGCGCCGCCTCAGCTTCGACGAGTTCTTCCTGATCCAGTTGGGAGTACAGCGCCAACGCCATCTCTGGCGATCTGAGCCAGGCAGGCCGCTGACCATTGACGAAGAGTTGCTTAACTCCTTCCTTCAGTCTTTGCCTTTCACCCTGACCCGTGCTCAACAGCGCACGCTGCAAGAGATCGTCAGTGACCTGCGTCAGCCCCAGCCCATGAGCCGCCTCCTCCAGGGCGATGTCGGCTCGGGCAAGACAGTGGTAGCGGCAGCGGCCATGCTCTTGACCGTAGCCAACGGCTGTCAGGCCGTAATGATGGCCCCGACGGAGATACTGGCTGAGCAGCACTACAAAACCATCACTGAACTGTTAGCACATTCATCACTCGAAACCCGAAACTCGAAACCCGAAACTCGCTTGCTCATCGGTAGCTTAGCGCCGCTGGAGAAGAAGCAGATCCAGGAGCAGGCCGCTGCTGGAGATGCCGACATTCTCGTCGGTACCCATGCCCTGATCCAGGAGGGAGTGGAGTTTAAGCACCTGGGCCTGGCCATCATAGATGAGCAGCATCGCTTTGGGGTGGGCCAGCGGGCGGCCTTGCGCCAGAAAGGGGTCACGGAAAGCGGCCCCTTCTCCGGCCCGGTGTGTCCCCACGTCCTGGTCATGAGCGCCACACCGATCCCTCGCACTTTGGCCCTGACCATCTTTGGAGATCTGGACATCTCGGTCATTGACGAACTACCCCCTGGTCGGCAGGAGATAAAGACCTATTGGCTCATGCCGCGAGAGCGGGAGCGGGCATACAGTTTCCTGCGCAGTCAGATTGAAAAAGGCCATCAAGCTTTCATCATCTGCCCCTTGGTGGAGGAATCGGAGAAGATCGAGGCCAAAGCTGCTGTGGAAGAGTATGAACGGCTTCAAAAGGTGATCTTCCCCGATCTGAAGCTGGGCCTTCTCCACGGTCGCATGAAGGGCGCGGAGAAAGAGGCGGTCATGGGGGCCTTCAAACGCGGCGAGCTGGACATCCTGGTTTCCACCTCGGTGGTAGAGGTGGGTATAGATGTACCCAATGCCACGGTCATGCTGGTGGAAGGAGCCAACCGTTTCGGCCTGGCCCAGTTGCACCAGTTTCGCGGCCGGGTTGGGCGGAGCGAGCACCAATCCTACTGCTTGCTCCTCTCCGACTCCCTAACCCCACAAGCCCAGGAACGCCTGCGAGCCCTCGAGAGCACCCAGGACGGCTTTGCCCTGGCCGAGAAGGACCTGGAGTTGAGAGGCCCCGGCGAGTTCTTTGGCACTCGCCAGAGCGGTCTGCCCGACCTCAAGCTGGCAGGGCTTGGCGATGTGAAGATTTTGGAGCAGGCCCGCACCGAGGCGCAGGCTCTTTTCAGGGAGGACCCGGACCTGGCGAAGCCTGAGCACCGGCTTCTGGCCCGCAGAGTGACGGAGTTTTGGAGAGGAGAGGGCGATCTCAGTTAATGACCAAATCCCAATGACTAGTGACCAATGACCCAATAGCCAATTGGGGTTTGGTCATTGGTTCATTCGTCATTGATTTGATGGAGATTTCTATGACTATAGCCATCTATCCAGCTACCTTCGATCCCATCACCAATGGTCACATAGATATAGCGACGAGGGCGGCTGCTATCTTCGATAAACTGATCGCTGCGGTGTACGCTCGCCCTTTAAAGAGACTCCTCTTCTCCACCGAGGAGCGGCTGGCGATGACCCGCCAAGCTCTTGAGCGTCTCCCCAATGTCAGCATCGAAAGCTACGATTGTCTGACAGTGGATTTCGCCCGCCAAAAAGGGGCCCAGGTTGTGGTGCGTGGCCTGAGGGTGCTCTCCGATTTCGAATGGGAGTTTCAACTGGCGCTGACCAACAGAAAGTTGGCCCCAGACATAGATACCGTCTGCTTGATGGCCAGCCAGGAATACTCCTTTCTAAGCTCCAGCGTGGTCAAGGAAGTAGCCATGGCCGGAGGCTGTATAGATAACATGGTATCCAGCCATGTCGCCTCTGCTCTCAAACGAAAGTTCGAGGGGCCGGGAGAAGAGGGGAGTGACAAAGTGCAGATCATCTCCTTGCGAGACTGAAGCTATCTTGGTTGGATTCGTGATTCTGTCCAAAAGCTCCCGCCCAGCGGGAATTGCAAAGGGGGTATCAAAATGGACATCCTTTATTTGATTGATGAGTTGGAATCGAGGCTTACCGAGGGCCGGCGGATTCCTCTCACCTCAAACGTCGTCGTTGATGAAGAGGAGTGCTTCGACATCATCAACGAGATGCGCTCGCGCATCCCGGAGGAGGTCAGGCAAGCAAAAAGGACCGAGCGGGAGAGGGAGCGGATCATCGCCCAGGCCCACGAGGAGGCGGAGCGTGTAGTGGCCTTAGCCAGAGAGCAGGCCCAAGCGGTGCTGGGCGAGGATGAGATCGTCAAAGAGGCCGAAACCCGGGGCCGAACTATCATCGAGCGGGCTCAGCACGAGGCGAACAAAATCAAAACCGATGCCGACGACTACGTCATCGCAGTTCTGAGCTACCTGGAGTCCCAGTTGGGCAGCCTGCTGACCACTGTGCAAAATGGCATCAGCATCGTGCAAAAGGGCGGAGTAGGTCCAGAAGATGTGGGGGCAGGAGAAGAAGCCTGACCCGCTGCTTGACACAATGGCTACTCTGGCTATAATAATGATGTCCTGATCAAACGTCCGTGGCGTGAAGCGTGAAACGTGAGAACGGCCTGTTCACGCTTCGCGTACTTCAAACCAATATCCAATATCTAATACC
>CAYMKL010000068.1:0-38221 GCA_964390805.1 uncultured Anaerolineae bacterium
ATTCGGTTTTCAAAGATCAGTGGCACCGTTTTGTCGATTGTTACCTGGACATATCAGCGTCCCATCCTAATACGCGATCTCACGCTCTACCCATTTCTTCTCCACGATATTGACGACCAGGATGATGAGCCCCAGCACCACGCCGATGGTGGCCGCGTAGCCCATGCGCAGGTACCTGAACGCCTCGAAGTACAGATACAGGGCCGGCGTGGTGGTAGCGTGCAATGGCCCGCCTTCGGTCATCACGAAAGGTTCGGTGAAAACCAAGAAACCCCAGATGGTGGAGACCATCAAGACGAGCAAGATGGTGGGGTTCAGCAAAGGCAGCGTGACGTGCCAGAACTGCCGCCAGGCGTTGGCCCCGTCCACCGCCGACGCCTTGTACAGCACCGGCGGGATGGCCTGCAGGCCGGCCAGGTAAATGACGGCGAAGTAGCCCACCTGCCGCCAACTGGCCATCAGGGCAATGGAGGGCATCGCCTGGCTCACGCTGGTGATCCACCGCAGCGGAGGGATGCCGATCTTGCCCAGGTAGTAGTTGAGCAGGCCGAACTGCGGCGAGTAGAGCCACAGGAAGACCGTCGAGACCACCACGCCCGAGACCACGCTGGGCATGAAGAAGACCGAGCGGAAAAAGCCCCGAAAGCGGATCTTCTGGTTCACCAGCAGGGCCAGCGCCAGGGAGAGAATCATCTGAGCCGGCAGGTTGATGGACAGGTAGACCAGGACGTTCCTCATGCTCGTCCAGAACACATCATCGTGCAGGAGCTTGACGTAGTTTTGCAGGCCTACGAACGGTTTCTGCGGCGCGATGATGGCCCACTCGTGGAAAGTCAGGTACAGGGCAAACAGCAGCGGATAGGCCAGGAAGGCCAGGAAGTAGACGACGTAGGGTAGCAGAAGCAGGTAGCTGATCCTGCTCTCCTTTACTTCCTCAAATAGATTTCTCAATTTCCGTAAGCTCATCACTTTCCCCTTCCATAAGGTCGGTAACGACTTCCAAGCCACGCCTCCGGCCAGGACGGTCATTGCCAACAGTGGGGCAAGGCCGGCAAGGGCTGCCAGCAAGAACGAAAACAGTTCAAGCACCGTAGGCGGCGCTGGGGAAGGACTCAGGACATTGCGCAAGAGGCCGTAGGTGAGGCCGGCGAAAGCCACCAGGCCCGCCAAAGCGATGAGCAGAGCGATGGCTCCCACTCCCCTGGCTATCAAGCCGCTCGGGCGGGATGGCCACAAGAGGATGCCCGCCAGCAGCAGCCCGGGGCCAAGCGGTACCTCCCCCACCAGAAAGGCCCACTTGTGCATCCCGTAGGCTGTCCAGCGCCCTTCCGTCTGCACCGACCACGGGGGCAGCAAGAGCCGGGTGCGGACGAGAATAGCGGTGGCGGCGACGAGGACGATGATTCCCAGTACCATCAATGCAATAGCAACCATCTTGCGCATCTTTCACCTTCACCGTCTTGTCTCAGCAAAACGCGCTACTTGCGGGCAGCCCTTCCAATACCGAACACGAGCGCATCGTAGGCCCGCCTGGTCTTCTCATAGTTCCCATCTCGATCCAGCGCGAGACCTCTGCCCACGCCTGAGGCAATCTGACCGATGCCAATGGCTTCCATTTGCCTGGCCAGCCTTTCTAGAAGTAGTGGGGCGCTTCCAGGTTCCGTGCTCCGCCCATCGAAGATCACGTGCACGTAGGCTTCTTCCAGTCCCCTCTCCCGGGCCAGCCGTAACAGCGCCAGCGGGTAGGTTATGCTGCCATGGGAACTCCTCTCCGACAGGAGGGCGATAAGGTGAAGTGCGCCACCCCGCTGCCGCGCGGCGTCCATCGCCTCAAGAAAAACCGGGTTCTCGTAAAAAGAGCCATCCTCAATGGCCAAGTCAATCCGCGCGTCATCCTGGATCACCACCCGGCCAGCACCGATATTCATGTGACCGGCCTCCGAGTTGCCTGCCTTTCCCTCCAACAGGCCCACCGCCTCCCCCGCAGCCTTCAGCGCGGTGAAGCGGTGTCCTGAGCTTGCCGAAGGGGGGGATTGGCGAATCAGCCAACCCCACACCGGCGTGTCGGCCAGGAAGATGGGGTTTGTCTCATCCTCCTGGCCTAGCCCCCAGCCATCCAGAACCACCAGGAGCACTTTTCTGCCTTCGCTGAGCTCAGGATAGCTCCGCAGCAGGCTCTGGCCGGTCATTGACTGCGGCTTCGGCAAGCCCATGACCTGGAGTACCGTGGGCGCCACGTCTGCCAGCGCTCCACCTACTCTCAGGGTAACGCTGCTTTTCATTTCCGCGTCGGGATCCACGACGACGAAAGGCACAGGATTTTCGGTATGGCCAACGTTGGGGGAGCCATCGGGCTTGATCGCCACCTCGAGAACGCCGTGATCGGCGGTGACCAGGCTCACGTAGCCGGCCGAGGCAGCGGCTTCCAGCACCCGTCCCAGGTGTCTGTCCACTGCCTCCGCGCATTTGATCTTGACCTCCCGGTCGTCGAGATGGCCGATCACGTCTCCGTTGGCGAAGTTGACCACGATCAGGGCGTACTCACCCGTGTCAATGTCCTTCACCACCTCTTTGGCCACCTGCGCACTGCTCATCTCCGGCACCTGGTCGTAGGGCACTCCCTTAGGCGAAGGCACCTGGACATCGTCTTCACCTGGAAAGGCCTGATTGCTGCCTCCGTTGAGGAAGAAGGTGACGTGAGCGAACTTCTCCGACTCGGCGACGCGAAGCTGCCGCAGCCCGTGACGACTGACCACCTCGCCCAGGGTGTCTTTGGGTCTCGAAGGGGGCGGAAAAGCCACCGCCACAGGCATCCGACGGAACATCTCGTGGTAAAGGGTCATGGTGACGAAGGTCAAGTCCTGGAGGTTGGCCGTCGGAAACTCGTTGAACGAGGGATCCACGAAGGCCCGCGTTAACTGAATCTCTCGTTCGCCACGGCGGCAGCAGAAAATCACTGCGTCACCATCCCGGATCCGCCCCACTGGCTCTCCATCGTCACCGGCCAGGACGATGGGCTCTAGAAAGTAATCCGTTTGCCCTGCCCGGTACAATTCCTTCACCACTTCTGCGAGGGCCATCCCCCCTCGTGAGACTTTCCCTCGTTCCCTCACGAGCGCGCCCCTGGACTCAAGTTCCTGGATGAGAAGCGCTCCACGGCCTTTCTCGCCACTTCCTTGACCAGTTCGTTCACATCGCCATCGCCCCCCACGGTCGTCAGGATGTTGTCCATGAAGACCACCTTGAGGCCGTGTTCCAGCCCCAACCGCGCAGCCACGTCAATGCCGGCCGCCTTGATCTCGGTCATGAGGGTATCCACTTCGTTCTCTTCGAGACAACGCCGGATGTCCTTTCGTAACAGGGGCCGATTCGCCAGGTGATTGCTTACCTCTACCACCCGACAGCCATAGTGCTCTTGCAGATACCCGCTCAAGACGGGATTCATCATCGCCGGGGCGGTGAGGGTGAGGATCACTTGCCTCCCCTCAATTTCCTCCAGTGGATGAGGGCGGAAGACGGTGTGCACCACCTTGGTTTCGGGATTGATCTCTCGAATGACAGCATCCACCCGGCGAACTTTTTCCTTATCAGCCATCGGCGGCTCGCACATGGCCAGGATGATGAGATCCGACAGCATCACCCGGTAAGGTCCCATGTAGCCGCCGATGTATTCCAGCGGCTGATGCGCTCCCACGATGAGGATGCGAGCATCTGTCTTCACCGGCAGTGTCGTAGCGCCACTTCCCTCGAAGAATACCAGATTTTCGGGGAGGGTGTTGGCCAGGGCGGCGCTGGCCTCCACGTTGGAGAAGAACGCCGCTCCAGCAAGACCCCCCCCGCAGCGCCTGGAACCGATGGTGGTCAGTCGGGTCATGACCGCATCCTCGAAGTGATCCGAGGCAGCATGTTTCCCCTGATCGGCCAGGGAGACCAGGTACTGCGGCGTCATGTGCAGTTCTTTGCCCGGCACCAACTCTGGTTCCGGTGGCCCGCCTCGCCCCATGGTGACGATGCAGGGATCGTAGAGGGCTTCGCCACCTTCCTGGCCGCTGAGGATGCGGGCCACGTGGGCGCAGGCCGCTGTCTTGCCCACTCTTTTGCCGGTCCCCACCACCGCGATGGAGGGCTTGGTCATGATATCCATGTAGCGTGGCGGTTCAAAGCGAAAGTCTGCACCGGCATAGACCACCCCCCGGCTCAGGATGAGATTGGCGAACCGGAATCGCTCCACGTAGCCTACCACCGGCTCATCGCTGAGGTCAATCATGATCTGCGGCTGGAACCGTTCAATCCCTTCTTTGATCCCTTCTAGAGGGTTGTCTCGCGTGATGACCGGCAGTGCGAGGGCCTGCAGGTCTCCCTTCGTACCAATCTTCTCTGTGCCGCCAATGAACACCGCGCCGACGACGTCGTACTGGTGTTCTTTCACCAGGTTATCAATGGCCCACCTGGTAACGGGGATGTAATGTTCCCCGTCAATCAGAACAACTGCTTTTTTCATATTTTGCTTCGGCTCCCTGACCGTTTCTGCCACGGCAGCCTCTCCTTATCATGGTTTTGGATGAGCGCGTATCGCTACCTCATAAACCCCAGGTGGCGTAGAAATTCGAAATTGTGAGCGGCAATCTCCTCGCCACGCCCAGGAACGTAGCCCTCGATGATGACCAGACCATCGTACTTCTGCTGCAGGGCCGCCAAGAGCGCCTTGATATCAAGGTCCCCCTCTCCCAGCGGCACATGCACCGTCCCCACCCTGCTGTCCGAGAGGTGGACATGGACGATCCAATCTCCTTCTACCTCGGCCACGTACCGGCCTGGGCTGCCAACGGTGGTGGCATTTGCCACGTCAATGGCCAGCCCCACCTGGGACCAGCTTCGCGAGAAGAAGCGGCGCAGGTCGGCCGGCCGAAGGAAAAACTCCAGGGGGCGATTCTCCATGTTTTCGATCCCGACGTTGATTCTTTGCTCGGCAGCCTTCTCCTCTATGGCCGCCATCGCCTCCTCGAAGTAGTGCCAGAAGTCCTCGGGGTGATCCTTGCTTGACGACATTCGACCAGCGTGAAGGACAACCACTGTGGCCCCCAGCCGGCTACCGAGTTCTATGGACTGCAGTATCTGCCGACGTGACAACTCCCGAATTCCAGGGTTGATCGAAGTGATGTTCAAGTCGTAGAAGGGAGCGTGCAGGGATAGCTCCAGCTCTAACTCCCGTCCTAGTTTCTTGATTCGCTCGACCTCCTCACCTGTGCGCCACAGGTGCTCCGTCCACACCTCTGCCGCAGGGTAGCCGCAACGGGCTATGATCTCCAATGCCTCCGCAACGGAGTGCTCCCATAGAATCCTGGTTGACAGGCCAAAACGCAAGGCGGTCTCCTTTCTACTCAAAGAAGTGACACTTCTCAAAGGTGAGATAAACCCGCTTGCCCAAGGCGAAATCCTCGGCCGGGCCGGTCTTCACTCGCAGCGCTTGGCCGTCGAGGAGGATGATGTACTCGATGGCATCCCCCAGGAACATCTTCTTATCCACCGTCGCTGCCACCTGGCCTGTCTCCCGGCTCACAGCTACTTCCTCGGGGCGCAACACCAGGCTCAACCGCTTCCCAGTCAGCCTTGTGGGCGGGGTCAAGGGCAGGGTGATGTTGGGAGCGGACAGAGGAACCACACCATCGTCCCGCCGTTCCACCTCGATGAAGTTGGCCACCCCGATGAAATCAACCACGAAGCGGTTGGCCGGTTGGCGATAGATCTCAACGGGCGTGCCAATCTGCTGAATGACCCCTGCTTCCATCACCACCACCCGGTCCGACATCACCATCGCTTCTAACTGGTCGTGGGTCACGAAGATGATGGTCACTCCCGTTTGACGCTGCAAGTCCTTCAGTTCCAGGCGCATCTCCTCCCGCAGCTTGGCGTCCAGGTTGGACAGGGGCTCGTCCAGCAGCAACACCTCGGGGTTCATCACCAAAGCCCGCGCCAGGGCCACCCGTTGCTGCTGCCCGCCGGAGAGTTGGTGCGGGTAGCGGTCGCCCAGTTCTGCCATCTTGACCAGGGCCAGCGCTCCCTCGACCTGGCGTCTGATGTCCGCCTTGGGCAGTTTCTTGATCTTGAGGGGGTAGGCTACGTTATTGAAAACGGTCATGTGCGGCCAGACGGCGTAGGATTGAAAGACCATCCCCACCCCGCGTTGCTCGGGCGGGACGAAGATGCCTCGTTCCACATCGGACACCACCCGTTCGCCGATGATCACTCTTCCTTCGGTCGGTGAAATGAAACCAGCGACCAGACGCAGGGTAGTGGTCTTTCCACAGCCCGAGGGGCCAAGGAAGGTGACGAACTCACCATCGGCGACGTCCACCGTGAAGTCCTGCACGGCGATCGTCTCACCGAACTTCTTGGTCAAGTCAGTCAGGGTAACTTCTGCCATTTAGGTCGCTCCCTTCGGTCGCTTTTGCGCGCTAGTAGCCAAACCTTCCGCCCGTCAGCCGGCGGGTAAAGAAATTGGCCGCCATGAGCACGCTCATCATGATCACCGCCAGGGCCGCCGAGCCGGTAGTGTTCCCCGCGTCCTGAAGGTTATAGACCAGCACCCCTATCGTCTCGTGCCCCGCCGACCAGAGGAGAATGGAGATGGTCAGCTCACGCAAGCAGGGCATGAAGACCAGGAACCAACTGGCAAAGAGGCCCGGCCGGATCAGGGGGATGACGATGTCCTTGAATGACTGCAGCCAATTGGCGCCTGAGATGACCGCCGCCTCCTCCAGCGAATCATGGATCTGAGCCAACGACCCGGAGGTGGTGCGCACTCCAAAGGCAAGGTAGCGGGCGACGTAGGCGATGAGTATGATCCAGATGGTGTTGTAGAGAACAATCTTGGTAAGAGGGATCGGCTTAATCCAGGCCAGGATCATCGCCAGGGCCACCACGGTGCCTGGGATGGAATAGGGCATATTGGCGAAAAAGTCAAGCACGAAGCGAAAGCGCATCTTCGTCTTGACCACGACGTAGGCGATGAGCGAGCCCAGTAGGCTAACGATGGTCGCCGCGCCCACGGCCAGCAAGAGGCTGTTGCGGATGGCTCTCCTCCCCGCCGGCAGCAGAAAAAGGACATGTTTGAAGTTATCCAGCGTCAGGTTGTCGAGCGTGGGCGGCAGGCCGTATGCCTTAGTCAATGAGGTCAGGACGATGGCCGTGACCGGGGCAACGGTGGTGAAAAGCACCACGAGCAAGGCCAGGGGGAGAAGCCAGTATTTGTGTCTACCCAACTGGACGATGTTGGGGTACATGCTCTTGCCCGATAGCGTCGTGTACTCCTTGCCCTTGAGATACAGCCTGGATAGCCAAAGCCCCGCCCCGGCGAGGATGGAAAGGACGACAGAAAGGCAAGCAGCTATGGCGAGCTTGTTGCCCACCCAGCCAAAGGCTATGGCGTCATATATCTTGGTGGTGAGGACGAAGTATCGGGCCGAAAAACCCAGAACGGCGGGGATGCCAAAGTTGGCGATGGCGGCGATGAAGGCCAGCACCGCCCCGGCGGCGATGGTGGGAGCCATCAGCGGCAGGGTGATGTCCTTCATCACAGCGAAGATGGGCGAGCCCGAGATCTGCGCCGCCTCCTCCAACTCCGGGTTCATCCTTTCCAGCCCCCCCAGGACCGTCAGGTAGACGAGGGGATACTGGTGCAGGGCCATCACCAAGATGATCCCATCGGGACCGTAGATGTTCCAGAACGGTTCTTTGGAGCCGCTAAGGGCCATGTAGAACTCATTCAGATACCCCACCCGTCCCAGCAACTGAAGCCAGGCGAGGGCACCGATGAAGGGAGGGATGATGAAGGGCAACACGAAGGCGGCGCGCAAAAAGCCCCGCAGCGGAAGATCGGTGCGTGCCACCAACCAGGCCAGAAACGTACCGATGAGAGTGGCGAATATCGTCGAGAGAGTGGCGACCTCCAGACTGTGCCGCAAGGCGCGAAAGTTGGCAGCCTTCTGTACGATCTGCGAGTAGTTCACCAACGAAAGGCGGCCTTCGAACTTGAAGCTCTGATGGATGATGGTGGAGAGGGGGTAGACGACGAGAATCACGAGTACCAGGATGGCGATCCCCAGGATCACCTGGCCGATCCCGAATCTCTTCATAGGCAATACCTCCATGATAGACAGGGCCAGGTGTTGCCACCCGGCCCTGTCTCCGAACGCAAACTGCTACTCCCCGTAGATGGTGACGAACTGATCCTTCAGCGCCTCAGTGTTCTCTTTGACGCTCACCCAGTCAACGGGGATGCTCTCGATCTCTGCCATCCCCGGCGTGTCGGCGGGTGGATCAACGTCGGCCCGAACGGGGATGAAGTTGCCCAACTCCACCAGGGTCTTCTGCCCGTCTTGCGAGAGCGCATAGTTCACGAAGACCTGGGCCGCCTCAGGGTTCTGCGAGGTGTTGAAGATGGCGATGGGGCTGGGGATCATGACCGTCCCTTCTTCCGGCCAGATGTAGTCCACCGGCGAGCCCTTCGCCTTCGCTCCGCGGATCATGTAGTCGAGGACGATCCCTACCGTCAGCTCACCAGTGGCCAGCGCGTCGCGCACCTTGCCGTTGCTCGTTAGCTGCACCGCGCCGTTGTCCGCCATATCCTGATAGAACTGCGCGTCAATGTAGTCAGCCAGGGCCGCCATTGTGGCCAGAGCCGCGCCCGACTTGATCGGAGTGGCCATCCCGATCTTGCCCTGGTAGGCCGGATCGAGGAGACTCTTCCAGCCGGTGGGCTTGGGCTCTACGTCCACGTTGTAGCCCACGACCATGTTGATCAGGCGTCCGGCGTAGTAGTAGCCATCGGGATCGCGGAACTCCGCTGGCAGAGCGACAGCCTCGGCCGGGGTGAACTGGAGCAGCACCCCCTTGTCCTTGAGTTCCTCGTAAGAGGAGGGCTCCGCCACCCAGAGCAGATCGGCGGCAATCGCTCCTGCTTCCATCTCCGCGGCCAGCTTGGCCATCACTGCGCCCGTCCCGGCGCGGAAGACATCGAGCGTGATCTCAGAGAACTTGCCCTCGAAGTCCGCCTTGATGGTATCCATGATCGCCTCCGGTACGGAGGTATAGATGGTGATCTTGCCGGTCGGCGGTGGCGCGGGAGCTGGCGGCGGCACCCCCAGAATCTCGTTGATCTTGGCCTCTGCATCCGCCAGCGCCTGTCCGGGCGTCTTCTGGCCCACCACCAGGCAGGCGGAGAGTTCGTTGCCCAGGGTGGCGCAGATCTCCTGATGGTTGGGATGCGCCACCGGCAGCCGAATGTAGTTCATTTCCTCTGCGCCGGCCAGCAGGAAGAGATCCTGGCTGAGATACTCAGCTACGTCGGCGTACCCGGTCATATCCTTGAGCACCAGGTACATCCCGGTGGTCTCCATCAGGTTGACCGCCTGGCCTGGGCCACTGATGAACTTCACGAACTCCCAGGCAGCATCCTGCTGCTGGCTCAGGGAGAAGATCACGATGTCCCGCTCGTCGGAGTGGGTGATGGCGTGATCCACTGGGCCGTCATCCGGGATGGGAACGGGTACCATACCGAAGTCCATGTCCGGTGCGGCATCCCTGATGCGGGGCACCATGAACGTGCCGGACATCAACATGGCTCCCTGGCCCTGGTAGAAGGCGTCCTTGTAGCTGGTGATGTCCATGGGAGCGTACTTGCTGTAGATCTCCTTGAGGAACTCCAGCGTCTTGACCCCCTCCGGGCTGTTGACGATGGCCTTTGAGCAGTCGTCAGCGATCATCCCCTGGCCGCCCGTGGCCGAGTAGTACAGTGGATGCCACAGGAAGTAGGGGCGGTACCACTTGTGGATGCCCGGGTAGGCGACGAAGGCCCAGCGCCCCTCGTCAGGCCGCGTGAGCGCCTCCGCGGCCTCGAGGAGCTCGCTCCAGGTGGCTGGCGGCTTCTCCGGGTCGAGTCCGGCTTCTGCAAAGAGATCCTTGTTGTAGAAAAGCATCACCGGGTTCGTCCGCCACGGCATGGCGTAGACGTGGCCACCAAAGGTCTGGATAGCTCCCTCGGGGATGCGCTTCTTGATATCGCCCCAGTCGCCAAACTCATCCAGGGCCACCAGCGATCCCCACTGGCCGTACTTGGCCACCTCGGTAGCGTTCATCTGGCATACGTCGGGAGGCACGCCCGCCGCCAGCGCGGCCAGGATGCCCTCCTCGGCCGTCTCGGTGGAGATGGGCATTGCCTTCACTGTGATGTTAGGGTAGGCGGCCTCAAACGCGGCCACCTGCTTCTCGGCCAACTCCACGTCCATCACGTCGGGCAGGTGCCAGTAGGTGATGGTCACCGGCTTGGGTGGCGCGGTAGGCTTGGGGGTGGCTGTCACCACCTTTTCCACTTCTGTAGTGACGACCACTTCTGTGGTGACGACCACCTCTTTCTCGACCTCAAGGGTCTCGACGACCTTCTTCTCGACCACCACCTCTTTCTCGACCTCGACGGTCTCGATGACCTTCTTCTCGACCACCACCTCTTTCTCGATGATCTCTGGTGTGGGAGCTGCGCAGGCCGACAGAAGCGGCAAGAGGCCTACCACCAGGATCATGCCCACAGCTAAGAACTTGTTCCTTTTCATCTTTTGTCCTCCTTATTGTTTGTTTTTCAAATACTTTGTCACGTCCGTTCGGTTTTTGTTCGTTGCTGCTTTCTCCTTGCTAGCCACCTCCCTTCAGATTCGCCTCCTCGTTGACGCCATCCTTCTATAAGTGTGCCGTTTGCCTTTGATCGCGGCGGCAAACGCTAGAATGTTTTCAGGGATGGCCATACCGCTGTACCCCCCATCCCCTATCTGATAGATGTCGGCTCCGGTCAGCTTGCCGTCCAGGGCCAGCCGGCGCACTGAGTTGGCATCGGCGCTCTCCTGCGAGGTGCCGATGGTCACTTCCGCCAGGGCTACCAGTCGGTGGGCAGTGGTCACCGAAGAGGCGATGGTTTCGAGAGTCGTGCCTGGAACGGTGCCCGGCGCAGGCAACATCACCACGTCTGCACCGGCAGCCACGAGTTCCTCCACCTCGGCTGGACTGAGGAAGTCTGGGGCATCCCTGCTTGACCCTCCCCAGGGCATCCTTCCGGCCACCAGGACGACTTCCGGCCCCAGTTCCTCTCGCAGCCGGCGCATGTTGGCCCGCAGTGCCTCTGGCGTGATGACTGGGGTTCCAACCAACGTGATATAGCCCGCCCCCTGCTCGATGGCTCTGGCTGCCGCCTTCGGCGTCGCCTGGCGACCGGGCGGTGCGGTGATCCCGTCGGCCACTACCTCCAGGCTGACTCCCACCACCCGCCGGATCAAACTCCTCAACGCCCTTATCGTGACCCCCAACCCCATTTCCGAGAGGAAACTCCGCACAGGCCCTTCAACCTCCTCCGTCGGGGCGATACGCAGCCCAACTTCCGCCCAGGCCTTCAGTCCCTCAGGCGTGGACGGCAGACCGGCGATGAGGGGTTTGTCCACGTCATAGTGGTTGAGGTGAACGATGTCAGCACCGAGGGCAGCAGCCAACCCGGCGTTGCCCACGCCGTCAATGAGCGGGGGGCGGAAAGCAACGACCTCTGCGGCCACGGCACGCCCTCCGGCTGACCGGATGCTCTCCAGCAACGCCCGACCCTGCAACGTGGCCAATTCATCAGGGCTGGCTTCAATGATCCGCTTTGCCATCGCTTAGCCTCGCTCGAACTGCGGCAGGTCTGCCCGGTTCGCTTCCAGGATTCGATCCAGCAACCTCTCCGCCACATCAGCCGTGGGCACCAGCGGATGAGCGACCAGGGCCAAAAGCGCAGCCTGGCGTGAACCAGTCACCGCCGCCTCGACCGTCAGTTCCTCGTAGACCTTCACCGCCTGCACCAACCCCCTCACCGACGGGGGCATCTCGCCGATGACCGGAGGATGAGCGCCCGAGCGGTTCACCAGCGCTGGTACCTCGACCACGGCCTCGTCTGGGAGACCCTTCAGCGCGCCCCGGTTGGGCACGTTCACGATGTGCACCTCGTTCTTATCATTGGCGATGGCGCTTATAAGAGCCACGGCGGCATCGGAATACCAGGCCCCCCCGCGCTGCTCGAGCACCTTGGGCTTCTCTCCGAGGTCGGGGGACTTATACAACTCCATCAGTTCCCGATCAATCTCCATTACCACCTCCGCCCTTGTCTTCTCGGCCTCTTGCATTTGCCTGAGGACGCGGTCGGTGTGGTAGAAGTAGCGCAGATAGCCCGAGGGTATCAAGGACAGTGCGGTGATCAGCGTTTTGTCGAAATCAAAGTCGAGTAGAGGCGTCTGACCAGTCCTCTCTGCTATCTCGCCCAGTAGATCGGAGGTGATGTCTCGCCCGTCCAGGAAGACACGCCGTATCCAGCTTAGGTGGTTCAGTCCGAAGTAGTCCAGCCAGATGCAATCACTGTTCACACCGAGGTGGCGAGCAATGCGGTTGCGCATGGTGATGGGCCCATTGCATAACCCGATGGCCTGAGTCTGAGAATGTCTGTTGAGCGCTTCGCTGATCAGGCCCGAGGGGTTGGTGAAGTTGATGAGCCAGCCATTTGAGGAGAGGGTCTCCATCTCGCGGGCCAGGTCGAGCATGACTGGAATGGTGCGCAGGGCCATGGCGAAGCCGCCGGGGCCGGTGGTCTCCTGGCCGATGATGCCGAATTCCAGGGGGATTTTCTCGTCTCTGGCTCGCCCCTCCAGCCCTCCTACTCGGATCTGGGTCACCACAAAATCGGCCCCGTCCAGAGCCTGGCGTCGCTCGGTGGTGAGAACGACCTCTGTTTCCACCCCCGCTCGCTTCACCATCCGCCGGGCCAGGCCGCCGACGATATCGAGCCTCTCCCGATCAATGTCCATCAGGACGATTTGCGAGACAGGCAACTCCTCCCGTCTGTTGATAAACCCTTCGATCAGCTCGGGCGTGTAACTGCTACCGCCGCCGATCACGCCGACTTTCAATTCAGACACAAATGCACCTCCAAGTAGTTCATCTCTCTAGCACAGCTAGGGTCTCCACCATCGAAGGCAGCGCTTTCCCTTTCTCTCGGCTGATACACAGCGCCGCGAAAGCATTGGCGAAATCGCTCACCCTCTGCAAGTTCCACCCCTGGAGCAGGCCATAGGCGAACGCGGCCCCGAAATAGTCCCCTGCTCCGACGGGATCATGAGCGTCCACGTCCAGAGACCTGCTTGAGATGCACTCGCCCCGACTCCAGGTCAGGCATCCTTCGCTCCCTAGCTTGACGGCCACGATTCGCGGTCCCAGCGCCGCCAGCTCCCCGGCTGCTTCCAGAGGTTGCTCACGGCCCGTCAAGGCTAGAGCCTCTTTCCGATTCACAAAGAGAACGTCAACGTGCCTCATCGTCTCCGGCGTGAGGGCTTTGTCTTTGAAGAGGTCTGGGGAGATGGGTAAGAGTTGGGTATCCAGCACGACCAGGATTTGCTGCTCTCTTGCCCCCTCAAACAGCCTTGCCAGGGGGCCATCCCATAGCTCAGGGTACAGCAGGTAGCCGCCGAAGTAGAGAAGGGCGATTCCTTCCAGAGGACATTGGAGGGTGTCAGGGTCATGGCTTAGGAGGGGAGAGCAAGCCACGAAGCTTTTGCGCCCACCTTCGCAGATAGCGATGCATCTGGGCATGGGCTGCCCGGCCTGTCTTCGGAGCTTTTCGACGTTGATGCCTTCCTCCCTTAACCTGGACAGCCAATGATCGGTAGTGGCATCCTCGCCGACGACGCCGCACAGGGAGACCTCAAGGCCCAGCGAGCGGAGGGCCTGAGCGGCGTAAGTGGCGGAGCCTCCCAACCGTATGACGATGTCCTCAGCCCAGATCGGCTTGCCCAGGACAGCCACGCTCTGCGGGTTGTAGACGATAACATCTAGGCACAGTTCGCCGAGCACGAGGGCTGCTGGCATATCTACCCTCCCTGCCCCTGTGATTCGGCGACGATCACCTCGACACCTCGTTCTCCGAGCTCCTGCAAGTACTCCGTAGGAATTCCTATATCTGTGACTATCCTCGTCACCTCTCCTATCTCCACCATTGGGGCCAGAGTTACGCTCCCAAACTTGCTGTGATCGGCCACGACGATGACCTCCCCCGCTGCTTTCATCATAGCTTTGTACATTGAGGCCTCAAGCAGGTCCAGGGTGGTGACTCCGTGCTCGACGCTGATGCCGGTGGTTCCCAGGAATAGCTTATTGATGTGAATCTGGCCCAACATCGCTTCCCCAAAAGGACCCACCAGGGCAAAGGATCGTTCTCTCAGGCTTCCGCCGGTTACCAGCAGTTTGATGTGTGGCCGGTTCGCCAGTTGCATAGCGATATTGATAGCATTTGTCACCACGGTGAGTTCCTCGACTGCGCCGATGTGCCTCGCCACCTGCAAGGTCGTGGTGCCGGCACCGAACGCAATAGTCTCACCGTCTTTGATCAGGCGGGCAGCCGCTAGGCCAATACCTCCTTTCTCTTCTGCATATACTGCTTCCTTCTCGGTGAAGGAGAGCTGGAGAGCAAGGAAGTTGGAGGCAGCCACAGCGCCGCCGAAGGTCCTTTTCAATAGCCCTGCCTGTTCTAGCTTCAGCAGGTCCCGTCTGATAGTCATCTCTGAGACGCCAAAGGTGCCGCTCAGATCGGAGACTTCAACCGCCTTGTGCTTTCTAAGCATTTCTAAGATGCGGTCTTGCCTTTCCGAAGCAAGCATAGCATCCTCCTTTCTGATAGAATTGTGTTCGTATGTGTGATTGAACGTGCATATATGTACATAGTATGTGTGAATCTGTGCTATAATATCATTATAGCACAGATTGCAGATTCTGTCAAGCACGAAAGAAACAGGCCACGCTCTTTCTCGCTTTTCTGTTTTCTGCTTTTCTGGGGTGAAAGCAAATTCCTCGCTTTTCTTTTGGTGCAAAGTGTGCTACAATGCGTGGAGTACGACAAGCTGACCGACAATCGGCTGGGGGAGAAATCGGAGGACATCTTGTGGGTGCCCAGGCCGGACGCAAGGCCCGCCCCTACAACACGTTTTGAAACACCCCCACATCAGATGGCCTGGAGGAACAGCATGAAACGCTCCCGCAATGTAAGACATCTCCTGTTGTCCATCAGCATCGGTTTGCTCCTCATGGCCGTAGTCATCACCCCGCTGAGTTCGCTGCCCCACGAGGTGGCTAAGGCCTGGAATCGGGCCAGGTCACGGCTGTTACCGTCGGTGTCCGCTTCCTCCTCGCCGGAGCACGAAGTCCAGGCTGCCTGGCGTCGCGCCCAGGAGGCTGGTGTCTACGGCTTCAGCACGGAGATCGTGCAGACCACCTACCCAGCGCCAGCCCTGGTCAACGTGGGCCGCAGCAGCCGCAAGGAGACCATCTACCTGGAGGGACAGACCAACCTGCCGCAGCGCCAGATGTCTCTCGTCCTGTGGACTGGCGGCGGTAACGCGCTCACCCGCAAAGACGGCGTGGAGATGCACATAGACGGCGACCGCACCTACGGCCGCACCATCGGCGGCGAGTGGCAGGAGATGGACGACCTCTCCAGCGCCTTTGCTCCCGACAATGACCTCATGGCCTACCTGGCCGGAGCCAAAAACGTGAAACGTGAAGGCGTAAAACGTGAAAACACAGATTTAGCGTTTCACGTTTCACGCTTCACGTTTGACGTAGACGGCCCCGCCTTCGCCCGCTACATGCGCGACCAACTGGAACGTCAACTACGGGAAAAGGGCGAACTGCCACTGGGACTGTCCCTGGACACTTCCAATGTGTATCGTGGTGTGACCGGTCAGGGTCAGGTCTGGATTGACGAGGGCGGCCTGCCCCTGCGCCTGATCGTCGAGCTTCAGTATCCCCCGGAGCGAAGCGGCGAACGAGTAAAAGCCCAGATCAAGACGGATTTCAGATTTGCGACCTTTCGACAGGACTTCGGCGAGCTCAGTCGAGCCGCTCAGGGCAGCGTTTCAGATTTGCGATTGGCGATGAACCAATCTCTGGCCTCCAATCCTTCGGCTTTGCTCAGGACAGGTATCCAGTACCTTATCTCCAGGCCACAAACTGTCATCCAGCTTGCTGCACTGTTGGCCATCGTCGCACTGACACTGCTGGTGATTTTCAAGCGCCAGTCCCGCCCGGTCTATGTGGCCATTGCTCTGACCGTCATCCTCTCCATGGTCATCATTCCGTTGCTGCAAAGCGAGCGAACCGCCGCCTTCTACGACCGCCAGGCCGCCAAACAAGCTGAGTACGAGCAGCGCCGCGAACAACAAGACGCCACCCACGAAGTGCAGGAGCAACTGACCGGCTCAGATTGGGACCCGCATCAGGATCCGTTGGGGGTACGCAATACGCAATACCCAATCTCCAATCTCCAATCTCCGATCTCCACCATCCAATCTCCGATCTCCACCATCCAATCTCCAATCTCCACCATCCAATCCCAATCCTCCACCTGCACCGACGACGAAAAGAATACCGACACCGACCAAGATGGCCTCACCGATTGCGACGAAAAAGCGGAGCACGACACAGACCCCACCAAAGCCGACACCGACAACGATGGCCTGCAGGACGGCTGGGAGACCCTGCGCCTGGGCACCGACCCAACGGCGGCCACCGGCTTTGACAGCGACGGCGACGGCATCGGCGATTACCTGGAGGTGGCCGGCTTTGAATACCGGGGCAAGCGCTGGTACTCCAACCCCACCGGCCCGGACACCGACAAGGACGGCCGACCCGATTTCACGGAGTGCCCGGAGCGCGTCACCGCCGGTGGGGCTACACCCGACCCCGCCACCGCCTGCCGCGACACCGATAACGACGGCAACCCGGACATCTTTGACCTGGACAGCGACGGCGACGGCGTCCCCGATAAGATTGACCTCTCCCCCGAGACCGTCCTGGGCAACACCACGTCCTTCACCCGCACCAACCCCTTCAACCTGGTGGTGAACCACTTGGCCAGCAAGCCGGGCGAACCGGATCAGTATTACCCCGTCTTTGTGGATTTCCAGTTGCGCCCGACCAATCCTGAGCACCTGACCTACGCCCTCAACGTCCTGGACTGGCCCAGCGGCGACGAGGGCGGCCAGATCATGCGCCGGCGCGGCAACGACTCCACCTTCGCCGATTTCATGACCGCCGAGCAGCGCCGGGCCGATCCCCGCGCGGCCAATGGCGATATACGCCTGATCCCCATGCTGGAAGTCCAGATGTCCGGCAGCAATCTGCCCCTGGCCTTCACCAACCCCCGCACCAGCCTCCAACTGCAGGGCGAGGACTACATTGATCTCGATACCGGTTACCAGCAGTGGATCAGCGCTACCATAGGGATGCAGCAGGATGGCGCAGATATCCGCCTGACCTTTGACTTCCAGGGCCAGACCCCTGTGGGCAAGGTGGGCATCTACGCCGGCACCTGCACCACCGGCGGCAGTGAGGTCTACAAGTGGGAAAACGTCTCCGGCGGAACGTCTACCATTTCCGATCGCAAGCTGGTTACTTTGGCCGACGGCGAGCACTTCATCACCCTGCAGGCAGAGGGCCACTCCGCGGTCTGTGCGCCGCTGGGCGACATCACCGACGCGGGCACGGACGACATGATTGACCCCGAGCCCCTCCGACCCTATGGCGTCACCGTGCGGGATAAGGACAGGGCCGGCAACGTGCTGCTCTACGCGCCCCTGAACATCGTGCCCGATGAGTCCGGCGGCGGACGGGTGGCCTTCTCTGCCCGCGTGCCCTACCAGCCCAGCGGCAACAGCCTGGGGAATGCCCAGCAGGTGCGGGTGGTCTGGCTGGTGCAGATGATGGCCGACCGCTGCAAGCCGCTGGCGGAGGACTTCCCCTACGCATCCGACTACTGGTGCATGTACGAGAGCAGTTGGGACCTGGACAACAGCCAGATCGTCCACGCCTACAGCGACGATTGGTATCTCACCGGCCTCTCTGTGCGCGAAGATCACGGCCTGAACGTGTCTGTCCTCTGGGAGGACCCGGCCCCCAGCACGCCATCCCACGCGCCTTATGGCGATTGGCTCTGGCTGCTGGCCAGGGGGCTGGAAAATGCGTTCGTCACCGGCCGCGATCAAGACGACGACAAGATCCGTGACCTGGGGATTTACACGCAGAGCGATGGTGCCGTCGTAGCCGAAGATACCATTGCCCGGCGTTTCGATTCCCCGGCAGCCCCATCGGTGACGATCACCGACCGCCTGGGCATCCCTCTGACGGCCACCCTGCACGTCAAGGACTTCTCTTATCCCACTCAGGATCACGTGGCCAACATCATGGTCTCGGAGACGGTGAGGGTCCTGAACGACAATTTCCAGAGCTACACGGACATCAACCCCACCCTGCTCTTCGCCCGAGAGGAGATGTACCGCGTGGTCAGCCTGGACATGCAGGACTCCCGGGCCATCACCGGCGCTACGGTCACGCTGGACGCCGGCACGGGCGCGGCCATACGGCCGCTGGAGACCATCGCCAGCCTGTCCTGGGCGCCCTACCGCTTCCGCGATGGGGCCTGGCAGTCCATCCCCATCGAAGAATATTGGGACCTCCTGGAGGCCAGCCTCAAACAGCGCTTCCAGGCCGATCAGACTCTGGACGTTTACGGCACCTACATCGTTGATGGCATGGTGGCCGTGGCCCAGGCCCAGTATCTGTCTCTGTTTCAGGGACGGGTAGGCTTGGTGGCCATGAATGGCCAGGCCATCTATCAATTCCAGCCGCAAGAGACCGACGAGGAACTTACCGACTTCGCCGAGGACGTGGTCTGGACCAGCATGGATGTCGTGGGCGGCCTGGTGGAAAGCATTGCCGAGAGCGCCATTGAGGCCATCGAAGAGCTGCAGGGTCAGCTTGACGACATCTTTGCAGCTCTTGACCCTGAGCGAACGGCTAGACTGGTCAGCCTGGCCACTCTGCCCGCAAAGATGCGGTTCCTTGCCGTTGTCGGTGCAGTCAAGCGAACGCCCAAGGCCATGGCGTCCACCTTGAAAGACCTGTTCAGCAAGTTGTCTAGTAAAGCCACGCGATTGAAGGCGGCGGAAAGCACTACCTTGGGGGTAGCGGTGGTGGCCACTTTTACCTTGTTTGTCCTGGCCTCAGCCATCAAGAACGAGACGGCAGCCTTAGCCATTGCCATCACCGCGAAGGCCATCCAGTTCCTGACCTACACCTACCAGGCGATGAAAACGGTCTACCAGGCCGTCAAAGGCACACTGGAACCACTGGGCAAAGCGGGTACCATTGCCGGCATCGTGGGCGTCATCGTCGTGGGCGTGGGCTTCACCGCGCTGTTTATAGCCAACATGGTCATTGGCAACGTCAAGTTTGGCAGCATCGCCATGAACGCCGCCTTTGCCCAGGTGATCGCTACCACCGTGGCCACGGCCATCCTGTTTGCCATCAATTTCATCCCCGTCGTTGGCCAGGTGATCGCGGCCATTCTGGCGGCCGTAGACGCCCTGATCTTCCTGGTCTGTACCGCCGTACCTGAAGATAAACTGGCCGACACCAAGTTCGGCGAATGGTTCTGCGAGGGCATCTCTGGCCTGCTGGCCATCGGCATCGGTTGGGTCATCTACGGCGCGACGATCATGGTGGACCTGGAACGCGAAGACCGCTTGGTATTCGGCGCGTTTGATCACGACTTCGTCAATCCAGACCTGGGCGCCTCTGTGGGCAACGAGATCCAGTACAGCGCGCCCCTCACCAACACCATCAACCTGGTAAAGATTCCCATAGACTGGAAGGCGGCCTCCTATGCCTGGCAGTACACCATAGATGGCGAAAAGAACCTGAAATCATCCACCTTCAAGTACGAGTGGCAGACCGAGCAGAAGGACCTGCACGTGGATGAGGACGGCAAGGACCTCATTGACCGGAACGAACAAGACGCTACTGGGCACCCCTGGCAACCTACCGGCAACGATAAAGAGTTCTACATAGCACCAACTGTTCTCAGCAGCGGCATCTCCTTCAGCGAGGCCGGCATTAACCGCAAGCCTTCGCTCTACCTGGGCGAGGGCTATGCCGTCCCCGCCCAGGAGTGCTTTGTGGTTCCCAATCCCCTCACCTGCCCTTTCAATCCCGGCGTCCCGTACATCTGTCTGGTGCCGGCCTGCCACATCCGCACCGAACGGGGCACCAGCCACATGGACATAGGGCAGAGTCTCACCTTTGACATCTTCCCTGCCACTCTGGACGAGTTCTACAGTGTCATCGGCAAGGACGGCGGTTACAGTCTTGCCTGGGGACAGACCGGCGATTTGATGTTTGGGCGACAAAAGGACTTTGATGGCGACGGCCTGCTCAACCGGATGGATCGTGGATCTGACCCTGACGACGGCAAGTGGGACAGCGACGGCGACGGCCTGTCCGACTTCTTTGAGTTCCAGAACGGCAGCGACCCGACCCTCTACGACACCGACGCCGACGGCCTCTCCGACGCAGAGGAGTTCCGGCTGGACACTGACCCCAACCGCAAGGACACCGACGGCGACGGCCTGAGCGACAAAGAGGAGACGGACGGCTGGGAGTTTGTCTACGCCTTTGCCCCGGACGGCTCGCAACTGTGCACCTGGGTCATCTCTGACCCTCTGGAGCCAGACACCGACAACGACGGCCTGAGCGACTTCAAGGAGAAGGTCTACGGCTTCAACCCTCGCGTCCGGCAGGACCCCACCGTGCTGGCCCTGCAAGCGGTGGTCTGGGAAGACAAGGCTCCCAAACTGCTCCTGCGCTTTGAAGAGCCGGCCAGGTCGGAGACCTTCGCCGATTCCTCCGGCTACCGCAACAACGTCACTTGTATCGGGGGTTCATGTCCAGACGCTGGGCTGGATGGCAAGTACGGCGCTGCCGTGCAATTCCACGGCAGCGAGTTCCTGACCATCCCTCACAGCCAGATCAACGCCCTGCGCAACAACTTCACCGTGGCCGCCTGGATCAAGCCCACCCAACTGTCTGGCGTGCGACGCATCGTGGCCACGGCCAGGACCAACAGCAACAACGGCTTCGGCTTTGGCACCTCTGGCACGAATCTGCGTTTCACCACCTTCGGCGTGAAGGATTACACCTCCACAGGCGTTGGCCTCCAGACCAATCAGTGGCAACACGTGGTCGCTGTGATGGGTGGCAACAACGCCGTCACTTTCTATGTAGACGGTGTTAACGTAGACGGTGTTAACAAGGGGACGATCACCCATAGCGCCCAGGCCAATGCCGACACCGACGACGCGCTGCTCATCGGCGCCACCACGGCCGCGGGCAGCGCCGCCACCAGAGAGCATTTCAACGGCCTCATAGACGAGGTGGCTGTTTTTGACCGGGCCCTTTCGCAAAGCGAGATTCAGGACATGCTCGAGACCGCCCGCTACAACCCTAACGACCTCTTCGTCCTGCCCGGCGATACCTTGAACTACACGGCCACGGTGGGCAACAGGCTCTACGATCGCTACGCTCAGGGCCTACTGAGCCTGGCCACCACTGACCCGTCGGCCCTGTCCCAGGTCAACGTGCCGCCCCGAACCTTCGTCCTGCAGCCTCTGGAGCAGACCACGATGTCCGGCACGGTGCAGGCGGCGGCCGCTTCATCACACGTACGTAGCGGCGCTTCATCACATGTACGTAGCGGCGTCACCGCCTCCCGCCCCGTCAGCCTGACCCAGGTAGCCTCCGCCCTCATCACCAACTGGCGCGAGCAGTCCAACTACGCCGAGATGTGGCTGCCCCTGAACGAGCCAAGCACAGCCACCACTTTCGAGGACCATTCCGGCAGCATACCGCCGCGCCATGGCGTCTGTTCTGGCGCCAGTTGCCCCAGCCGCGAGCAATCCGGCTACTTTGACTACGCCCTGGGCTTCAACGGCAGCCAGTACGTGGTCCTGCCCGATACGGTCAAACTGGGCCTGAAGAATAGCAGTTTCTCCGTCTCGGCCTGGATCAATGGCAGTGACTTCTCCGGCAGTGGCTCTGCCAGCGACAGGGCCATCCTGGGCACGGATACGACGGCTACCAACAAGGGGTTGCATCTGGTCATCCGAAACAGAAAGCCTTACATGGGCTTCTACGGCAACGATCTGAATAGCGGCTTCACCATCGCCACCAACACCTGGTACCACCTGGTCTTCCGCTACGACAAGGACACGCAGGAACAGTCCATCTACGTCAACGGCGAGTTGAAGAAAGCTGAGACCGGTCATGCCGCTTTCCAGGGCGATGGTAGCGTCTATCTGGGCCGGGCCCTGGGTGGCAAGTATTTCAAAGGCCGCATTGACGATGTGCGCGTCTTCAGTCGCGTGCTGACCCGCGAGGAGATCCGCGCCCTGTACGGCCAGCCCGTCCTCCGCTTCCAGTTTGAGGAGCTGGACCGGAACCCGTGGGGCGATACCTATTTCGCCGACGCCTCCGGGATGGGCAACTCTGGGGAGTGCAACTACTACTGCCCCGGCGCCACCGGCGGCGTCTTGGGCCAGGGAGCGGCCTACTTCTACGGAAATGAGTATCTGCGCGTGGATTCCAGCCCGAGCCTGGACCTGAGCGATGGCCAGTTCACTATCGCGGCCTGGGTCTGGCCCCTGAACCAAGGCGAACCCGTGGACCCGGACTGCCACTTCAACCAGAAAGTCTGGCGCAACCTTAACTGGAGCGGCTCTCCGCACAGCGACTGGTGCATGAACTGGCCGCAGGGCACCATGGACGCGGTGGACTCGCCGCGAGGAACCTGGATGGTCAACTATGAGCACGATGCGTACGGTGTCTGGAGTCCCTGCCTCTCGTTCCGCTGGACAGGGAACTTCCAGTTCCAGCGCGGGTACTACTCCTTCTACTACCGCTTCGGCGGCGGCGCTGGTGTGTATCTGGATGGCAGCCCCATCCTGCCCATACCCTATCTCGGCGGGGACGAATTGTACGAGGGCAGCATGCGCTTCTACGTCAGCACCAGCGGCGTGCACGAGATCAAGGTGGAGTACCAGGACTGCTATGGCGACGAGGTGATCCAGTTCGGCTGGGCCCCGCCCCACGTGCAGGGCATCCTGGGCAAGAACAGCGGCAAGAGCGGCGCCTACCCCACCCTGCAGACGGTGGGCCGCAAGGTGCGCTTTGGCCTCGGCACCGGCAGCGAATGGCACGCCGTGACCACCACTGACCCCGTCCTCACGGCCAACACCTGGAACCACGTGGTGCTGGCCTTTGGCCCCAAGTACAGGCAAGACGGCACCTTTGAGCAAAACCAGGCCATCCTCTACGTCAACAACCAGCGCGTGGGCGACTGGGGCGTGGGGAACAGAAAGCCTTCCTCCAGCGCCCGGAGCCTCTACGTTGGCCGTTCCAGTTACGAGGGCCAGGTCTATATTGATCGCTTCTACGTGGTGGACGAGGCTGACGGCAGTGGCAAGGCGGAGGTCTATCTAACCTGGGGCGGCCATGGCGGTGCCAAGATCTGTACTGCAAGCGGCACTTCCCAGAATGACGACTGTGTGTGGACGGGACTTGGTGACGAAAGCACCATAGATGTGAACACATCCAAGCCGGTCAGTGGGCAAGACATCCTGGAGGCCTGGGAGTCCGATCCTGGACCCGATGACCTGCTCTGCGACGTAGGCTCGTCGTCGTGCACTACCGGCTATCAATTCAGCAGCAGTACCCCCAGTATGCCGCTGCAAGTCTTTGACTGGCAGGGCGATGGCAGCGGTGAGGACCGCACACATATCAAGCTCTATCTGGGTGATAGCAGCCATTGGGCCTACCGCAACCCCTCCATCCCCTTCCGTGGCAAGATGGACGAGTTGGTCATCTACAAGCGGCCCCTCTCCGCCGACCAGGTTCAGGAACTGTACCTGTCCTCCGCCACCGCTATGCACCTGCCGCTGGACGATCCGCCGGGCGCCAAGAGCTTTGAGAACGCGGTGGACGTGAGCAGGCAGGGCAACGCCTTCTGTACGGGTGGCGCATGTCCGACCGCTGGCGTCAGCGGGCGCATCAACCAGGCCGCCCTCTTTGACGGCGCCAACGATGTCCTCGCCGCCGCCCTGACCATCAGCCAGACCAGCAGCGCCGATGGCGTTACCATGATGGCCTGGGTGTACCCCAAGAGCACCAGCAGCGGCTACCACATGGTGGTCAGCACCGATAACAACGGCTGGGATTGGACCCTGGCACGAAACGGCGCAACCTGGGTCGCCTTCAACGGGACCAGCGAGGGCAACACCGGCACCGGTGTGGACGTGAACCAGTGGCAGCACATTGCGGCGGTCTTCATCCCGGGCCAGGGCACCAGGTTCTACAAGAACGGCACCCTTGTCAAGACAGACTCCACCATTGGCTACGACAGCAGCACCGGCCCTGTGGTCATCGGCAACAAGTCCAGCGGCGGCAACTACTACTTCGACGGCGTCATAGACGACGTGCGCGTCTTCAATCGTCCGCTCTCCGATGCCGACATCATGACCATCTACAAACTCGCGCCCGTCTTCCAGATGCACCTGGACGAGCAGCAGGGCGCGACCACCTTTGCCGACGCTGCTGGCAACAACAACGGCACGTGCAGTCTTGGTGCCCCATGTGCCGATGTGACTTTTCAGAGCCTCACCTGCACGGCTCAGGGTGATGCCGATGGCGACGGCGGCGGCAGCGAGTTCTACCTCACCCTGTATCACGATGGGACTGAAGAGCGAGTGTGGCAGGGAGAGGATATCACGGTGCGTGCCAACCCTTACCCGATCAACGAAACTCGCTCCTTCTGCGGGTCTGCCTACATGACCGTCTACGAAGATGACGGCGATGGCAGCAGCGACGATGGGATGGGAGGTGCCAGCATCAACGCCGCCAGTCCTGGTCCGGGCAGCTATGAGTTCTGGACGCCGAACGGTGGCTACAATGAGCTAACCCTCAACTGGGATGTCGGCCCGGCCTCCTACCCCTTCGGCACCTGTCCCAAAGCCGACACCGCCGGCCAAGTGAGCCTGGCGGCGGAGTTCGACGGCGTGAATGATGCCCTCACCGTCCCCGACAACCCAACCCTGAATCTGACCGAGTTCACGGTGGGCGCCTGGGTAATGCCCACGGCCATCGTCACTTCGCATTCCCAAGCGCTGCTTGACAAGAGCGCCGTCAGACCTAACAACGTGGCGGCAGAGAACTCTTCCAACTACAGATTGTACATCCCGGCGGGTACCATGGCGGCCACGTTGGACGTCTCTTTCTATCACCCGTCCTATACGTGCAGCGGTCCGCCGCGTACGGCGGTGCAGAGCGCGGCGCCCTTGATCCAGAACCAGTGGAACCACGTCATGGGCACCTACGATGGGCAACAACTCAAGATCTACGTGAACGGTTACCTGCAGGACAGCGAGGCCGCTACTGGTTCTCTCTGCCTCAACACCGATCCGCTACAGATTGGGCGGGGTTCGACCGATGCCAGGTCCTCCGATCTCGGATTCTTCGCCGGACGCCTGGACGAAGTGACCGTCTACGACCACGCCCTCTCGGACTCTGAGGTGCGCGATACCTTCCTGTACCAGGGCAAGCTGGTGGAGGAGCGCCGCAGCCAGACCATTACCATAGACAAGGACCCGCCCATCTCCGCCTTGCGCTCCTACACCCCTACTTTCCCCTACCTGGCCAACCAGGACGTGGTCATGCACGTGGAGGCCCAGGATCAGACCTCCGGCGTGGCGCTGGTGGAACTGAGCATCAACGGGACGTGGGGCAGCCCGCCCAACCGCATGGATGTCCCGCCCTGCAGGGACGCCACCGGCGGCACCGCCTGGTGCCCTACTTTTATCCCCACCGGCGAGGGCACTTATACTCTCCAGACCCGCGCCACCGACCTGGCCGGCAACCGGGAGACGCCAGCCAGCAGCTACACCATCTACGTGGACGCCACCCCGCCGACAGTGAGCACCTCCTTGCAAGATGGAGCTCTGGTCGGCGCGACCCTGCATCCCACCCTGCAGAACACCTGGATGGTGTCCCTGAGCGGCACGGTCAGCGATCCCGCCCTTGTAGGGGGCGCGTCGGGCAGCGGTGTAGCACCCGACGGCGTCTGGGTAACGCTGCTGGATCCCCAGGGCGGAGTCGCCGGCAGGGGAACACAGCAGGCGACACTCGCGGGGAACGCCTGGACGGTGGACTATTCCCTCGTTGGGGCCATGCCCACCGGCCGCTACACCGTCACCGTCCAGGCCAAGGACAAGGTGGGCAATGAGGGAACCACTACTCTGGGAGGCATCCAGGTGGACGCCACCGGCTCCGGCGCCGAACTAGACGCCCGTAGCGTCCCCACCACGACCATCTCCAGCACGATCTCCATCAACGGCCTGGTCAGCGAACTACCCCTGCTGTCTAGGACGCTGCTGCGCCTGCACCTGGAGGAAGAGGCCGGAGCTACGTTCTTCTACGATAATTCGGGTCTGGCCAACCATGGCACGTGCAATGGGGGTACGTGCCCTGCCGCCGGGCAGACCGGCAAGTATGGCCATGCTGTGCAGTTTGATGGCACGGACAAGGTTGTGCGCATCCCCCACAGCGAGATTAACGAGCTGGGCAAGGACTTCTCCGTGGCCGCCTGGATCAACCCTAGCCAGTTGTCCGGAGTGCAGAGGATCGTGGCCACGGCAAGAACGAACAGCAACAACGGCTTCGGCTTCGGCACCAGCGGAACGAACCTGCGCTTCACGACTTTCGGCGTCAAGCACTATACTCTGACGGGAACCGGGCTGCAGGCTAACCGCTGGACCCATGTGGCCGCCGTTATGGATAGCAACAACGCCGCTTCATCACATGTACGTAGCGGCGCTTCATCACATGTACGTAGTGGCGTCACCTTCTACGTGGACGGCGTGGCCAGAGCCACCATCGCCCATACCGCCTCCCTCAATGTTGACACCGACGATGAGCTGCTCATCGGCGCCACCACCGTTGCCGGCGGCAGCGCCAGCGACGAACGCTTCAATGGGCTGATTGACGAGGTAGTAGTCTTTGACCGCGCCCTGTCTGTGGACGAGGTGCGTGCTCTGGCCCAGGCCCAGGCCGCCGGGGTGGACCGGGTGCAGTTCGCCTTCACGCCCAACCTGCCCGGCTCACCCTTCTACAGCGAACAGTCGCCGGCCGGCCAGGTGCTGCACCTGCCCCTGGACGATCAGGCCGACGAGAACGGCACCCTGGAGTTCCGCGACGTCTCCGGCCACGAGCACACCGGCTCCTGCTCCGGCGATACCTGTCCCACCCACGGCCAGTCTGGCCGGGTGGGCAACGCCGCCGGCTTTGACGGGGCGAATGATTACATCTCCATCGCCGACAGCACGGCCCTGGACTTGAGCGGCGGCAACTTCACCGAGGTCGCCTGGGTCTTCCCCACCATCCAGGATGATCTCTATCACGGCATTCTGGGCTACTGCCCCGGCAACAGTGCACGTCGGTATCCCGGACTATGGGTGTACCAGCGCACCAGAATCCACGCCGGCTTTGGCGACGGCGCTAGCTGGAACTCTTTCACCACGGGCAAAGTCTTGACCCAGAATGCCTGGAACCACGTGGCCGCCACCTTCGATGGCACGGCCTACAGGGTGTACGTCAACGGGGCAGAAGTCCACTCCACCACCGCCCTCGCCGGCAAGAAGCCGTACCCCACCATCCAGATGGACGTAGGTCGGGTGGGCAGCCTGTTCTTTGAGGGCAAACTGGACGATGTGCGCATTTTCAACCGCGCCCTCTCCGCCGCCGAGATTCACTCGCTCTACCTGGGCGCCGCGCCGGTGCTGGTGCTGCCCTTTGATGAGGCCTGGGCCACCGACGGCAGCATCATTCCCGATACGTCCGCCTGGTCCCACGTGGCCACGCTGCACACCGGCGAACCGGTCAACAACGCCGTGCCCGGCCAGGTGGGCGCCCATGCCCTGCAATTTGACGGCGCCAACGATTACGTGTCTGTGCCCGATCACCCATCCTTGAACCTGGACAGGTTCAGCGTCGGGGCCTGGGTGTACCCCACCCAGTTCAAGTCCCAGCGGCAGCCGTTGATTACGAAACAAAGCGGCGTGGGCCAACAGAATTTCGGGTTGTTCATTCTGGGGGATTCTGGCGACGTTTACATTTCGCTCCAGGGAAGTGACTGCACGACAGGCTATGGCTACAGGGGCGGCCGCCTGAAGCTGAATCAATGGAACCACGTGATGATGACCCACGATGGCTCCCGGTTCAGTCTGTACCTGGACGGTGAACTGGATGTTTCCGGGGGAGGACCCGCTTCCCTGTGCCACAATGACCAACCCATCACCATCGGACGTGTGATCGGGATCTATGCGCCCTTCGTCGGCCAGATGGACGATGTGCGCATCTACCCGCGGGCGCTTTCGGACCTGGAAGTGAAGGACCTCTATCAGAGTGCCTGGCAGGCGGCGACGCTAGACCTGTCAGGTTTCCAAAACCTGACAGGTCTGGCCGCAGGTGTGAACCAGAGCACCTGGAACGCCCAGGTGCCGGCCGGACTGGAAGGCAACTACCGGCTGGACCTGCGCGGGTGGGACGCCAACGGCCTGCCGGACAGCTCCGGCCAGAGTCAAAACGTCTGGGACGGCGCGGTGGATACCCTGGCTCCGCGAGTCAGCCTGACCAGGCAGACGGTGGGCTCCGACGTGCACTTCACCACGCTGGCCACAGACTTCAACCTGACCGAGGAACGCTTTAGGTCTCCCTGTGGCGGATCGGACCGGATCAGCGGGCGTGGCTACTATCAGTCGCCCTGGTACCTGGCTGCCTCCGGCCAGACCACCTCTACCCTGGGCGCCCAGAGGCTCTACCAACTGACCGCCGAATGTGACATCCCGGCCTCAGAAATACCTGGCGAGATCGGCTCTTACAATACGCCCGGCTTTGCCGAAGGCATGGCCATTTCCGGAGAGCTGGCCTACCTGGCCGATGGCGTGGCCGGCCTGCAGGTGATTGACATCTCCGACCCCACCCACCCCACGCTGGCGGGCAGCATTAACCCCGACGGGCTGGCCAACGACGTCGCCATCGCACCTGCTCCTGCTGACATCACGCTGTATCCCCTGACCACGTATCGCTTTGAGGCTCTGTATGGCTTCACAATCTACGATGACCTGCTCAACTTGGGAGTCAACGTGCCGGACGCGGGGTCTATCCTGGACGTCAACGTGCGCATCCGTCTGGAGCCGGCGGCGGGCAGCAGCCCGGTGCAGGTGTACCTGGTAGCGCCGGATGGAACCGACGTTCTACTGCACCAGACCGACACGCGTCCGGCCTATGGCAGTGGGCCTACGGACTGCGCCAGGTGCAACATGGTGGAGCTTGACGATGACGCCGCCACGCCCATCGGTGCGGGGACGTCACCCTTCACTGGCTCCTTCCGCCCAGAAGGTAGCCTTTCGGACTTCAACGGTTACAATGCGGAAGGCGCTTGGTGGCTGCGTTTGGTCAACGTGACCGGCAGCAAACTGTATTGCTGGGAGTTGGAGATCCTGCGCGATCCCTCCGTCATCCCCCCGCCCCCGCCGACCAGAACGCCTACGCCCACTAGTACGCCCACGCCCACGTCTACGCCCATCGTCTGGGCCAGGATTGGTGACCGCGTCTGGAACGATACGAACTATAACGGCCTCCAGGACGATGGCGAGGTTGGCATCCCCGATGTGCAAGTTGCCTTGACAGATGCCGACACTGGCGCATCAAAAGGGGCCTTCCGCACGGATGCCCAGGGGATCTACACCTGGAGGAGGCCAGCTGGGCGGTATTATCTTAGCTTCTCGACCCCTCCCGGTTACGTCCTCAGCCCTCAGGATCAGGGAACCGACGACGCCATAGACAGCGATGCCGACGGTTCAGGCTATACGGCAGTCTTCACTGTGACTAACGGCCAGGTAGATTTGACATGGGATGCCGGTATGTATATACGGCCTACCCGCACGCCCACCAGCACGCCTACCAACACGCCTACATCCACCGACACGCCCACGCCAACTAACACGCCTACGCCCACGCCTACGGTCCCGCCTTCCCAGAGGCCTGATCTCATGGTACAGAGCGTCACGGCAGATCCCCCTTCTCCGGGTGTGAACCAGCCCGTCACCTTTACCGTGACCATCAAGAACCAGGGTGCCACAGACGTGACTCGAGACTTCTCCACGGCGATCTTTGACGACTTTGCTCCGTTCGACTGCATGACGTCCAACAGTTGGGCTGAGAATTGGACCGACTCGCTGGCGGCTGGGGCCTCCGCAGTTATGACGTTTACCCATACCTCCAGTTACCCAGGAGGCTATGCTGCGGGTGCGCATAACATCTACGTCTACGTAGAGGCTTATTGCTTCGTCAACGAGAGCAATGAAAGTAACAATGTCTACACCAAGACCATCACGGTCAGCATGCCAAGCCCTACACCCACGGCCACGCCCAGCAACACACCCACGGAGACACCCACGCCGACAGTCACCAATACGCCTACCAACACACCGACCGGCACGCTGCCGCCGACGAACACGCCAACCGTTACCCCCACGCCGACGGACACGCCTACCAGCACACCTACACCGACCGATACACCCACGGCCACAACAACCAACACGCCTGTCACCGGGACGGATCTCGTCGTCGAAAACATCGTGACAGACCCCGCGTCGCCGGGCGTGAACCAGTCTTTCAAGATCACCGTGACGGTCAAGAACCAGGGCAACGAGGGCACAGGCTCCTTTGACACCGGCGTCTTCGTGGACAGCCAGCCATCGGGAGGATGTCAGGACACTACTGACTTCTTTGACATGACCTCACTGGCAGCAGGCGAGTCTGCCAATCTGACGTTTACCCACCCTGGCCTTAGTAGTGCCGGACAGCATTCCATCTACGCCATGGTAGATGTGTGGTGTGCTGAGGGCGAAGCAGACGAAAACAACAACATCTTCGGCCCTGTGAACGTCACAATCGTCAGTGTGGGCAGTACGTCCGCGGCCGCGCCAGCGGACACACCGACAGCAGGTCCAACCGACAAGCCGGTGGTGACTCCAACCGACACACCGACGCCGGCCCAGACGCCTACGGCGACGCCTACCGTCGGGTCAGACCTCATCGTTCAGAGCATCGTGGCAGACCCCGCGTCGCCAGGCATAAGCCAGTCCTTCAAGATCGCCGTGACCGTCAAGAACCAGGGCGACGACGGCACAAGGCCCTTTGGCATCGGCGTATTCGTTGATCAGGCGCCGTGGGGAGGATGTCAGGACATCCCCTGGGCTATGGAGATGATCTCTCTGGCAGCCGGCGAGTCCGCCATTCTGACGTTTATCCACCCTGGCTTGAGTAGTGCCGGACCGCATTCCATCTACGCCATGGCGGATGTGTGGTGTGTGGAGGTCGAAACAAACGAAAATAACAACGTCTTCGACCCTGTGACCATCACGGTGGGCGGATCCGTCCGCCTGACAGAGACCTCACTGGCCAGGATCAGCGCATCGGCAGGGGACACTTATGCCTACATCGCCAATAGCCACTCTACGCTGCGGGTGGTAGATGTCACCGATCCCACCAACCCGCAACTGGTGGGCGCCGCCAACTGGTCGGGGGATGGCAAAGGGGTGGCCGTCTCTGGGCAATACGCCTACGTTGCTGCCGGCTATGGTGGCCTGCGGGTGTTTGACATCACCTACGTGAATCCCGTGGAAGTGGGCTACTACGACACACCGGGCTATGCCTATGGTCTGGCTCTCTCCGGGACCATAGCCTACGTGGCCGATGGTGAGGCCGGCCTGCAGGTTCTCAGTCTCACTGACCCCGTCTGCCCCCGCCTTGTGGGTGTCTACAATACGCCAGGGTCTGCTCGTGGCGTGGCCATCTCTGGCACTCCTTCGGCAGCGCTTCGACAAGCTCAGGATGGCAGCTCAGGACAGGCCATCGCCTACGTCGCCGATGGGGGGCAAGGCCTGCGGGTGATAGACGTTTCCAATCCTATCTCTCCCACAGAGATAGGTCACTACATTCCGACGGGACGCTGGGCCAGAGCTGTGGCCGTCTCCGGAAACCACGTCTATCTGGCCGGCTATGGCCTCTCCATCGTGGACGTCTCCGACCCTAGCAACCCGCAGCTCGTCCGCTTGATCATTGCCCCGCCCGGGCTCCGCTATGACCTCGCCTTGCAGGACGTGGCCTTCGCCGGCGATCCTTCGGCAGGCTCAGGACAAGGCTATGCCTACGTAGCCGCCTTTGACTGGGGCCTGCGGGTGGTCAACCTTGGCAGCGTGGACCCCTATTCCACAGCCTGTGACACCGCTGGAAACTGCACCACAGTGGCAGCCAGCAGTCAGCAATCAGCGATCACCAGTGACCAGCCGGCTTTGAGCGGTCAGAGCGGGGAAACACGCAACACGCAATCCGCAACACGCAGCCCTGTCCTGAGCACAGTCGAAGGGACGCAACAAGAGCCTGCACTCGCCGTTTCTATATGGAACGTCCCGCCCGTGTTGGCCAGCACTGCCCCCATCTCCGTCACCGGTTACGTTTCCGCCAGCACGTCTTCCTTGCAGGCCCTGACCCTTACGGTAGACAGCGCCATCATTCACACCGACGCCTGGGCCAGCGGCGCGGTCACCGAAACCCTCTGGGCCACCACCTGGCAACCGGCCGGCGAGGGAGTGTACGGGCTCCAGGCCACCGTCACCGATTGGGACGGCAACACGGCCAGCGACACCGTCACCACGACGGTTGACCTGCTGCCGCCGGCCCTCGTCATCGCCCCTACCCTGCTCACGGATGCGCACTACCACCAGCCCAGGAGGCTGGATGTTAGCGGATTGGTCACCGACACCGGCGGGGTAGCGGGGGTGCAGGTAGCCGTAGGGCAAGATGGCATCTGGCTCAACGCCAGCATGAGCGGCAATGGTTCGACTCCACTCACCACGGGCATGTGGCGCGTGCCCTGGTATCTGAGGCCGGGCCCCCTATCAGACGGTATGGTCTACACCGTCACCGCCAAAGCCACCGACATCGCTGGCCGCACCACTCACGTCACCGACACGGTCACAGTGGACGTGGTGCCGCCTGCACCCGTCACCATCACGTTCAGCAGCGACGGCACCGTCCTCATGCCCGGCGACACCGTGCGCACTATCTCGCCCACGCTCACCGTCACCTGGACCGAGAGCAGCGACGGCAGCGGCCTGGCCGGCTACCTGATAGATTGGACAGCACAGACTACCAGCACGGCACAGACAACACGCAACACGCAACACGCAACACTTGGCGACCAATACACTCCTGGCGAAGCCCAGAAGGTCTGGGGCCAGGTGGGTGCTCAAGACCTCTACGGCCACCAGCGCTGGCAACCCTTCGGCCCGGTCTATGTTGATAGCGTGTTCACGCCCGACTATGTCATGCTAGAGGATGGCGGTGGCATCTATCGTGGCTGGATGGATAGCGGGTGTACGCTGATAGGTGTGGACCGCCACATCAACCAGAAAACCACCGGCCGGGCGGCCCTGAGCGCGGAGCAGAAACTCTACGCCACCTGGAATAGCGAAGCATTGCGCCTGGCCTGGACCGGTGCCAACTGGGGAGACCCTTCGACAGCCCTTCGACAAGCTCAGGATGACAGCTCAGGGCAGGCCGACGGCGACCTGTTCATCTACCTGGACACCCAGCCGAACGATGGCACGAGTCAGGTCTACAACCCCTACCCCGCCACTCCCAACACCGTGATCTACCTGCCTGGCGTAACACCGTCCTCCCAGGCCGACGCGATGAAGGCTGATTACCTGGTGTGGGTGCGCGATTCCGGGACGGCCACCTTGCTGAGTTGGGATGGGAACGTCAGCGACTGGGTTTCGCCGACGGTGCTCTCCGCCGACCAGTATCAGTATGACCCCGCCCTCAACAGCGGCCAGACCGACCTGTACCTGTCCTTTGACCTCATTGGATTGACCGGGGGAGGGGGCCTCGACCTGGTTGCCTTCGCTACCGAGGAAAACGCCCTGCGCCTGTGGGCGGCCATGCCCAACGCCAACCCGCTGAACAGCGCCCGTGTCATCGAGACGGCCGTCTACGCCGGCGATGTCCAGGAGTTCGCCCTGGCCCGCCGCTACCACTGGGACAGCCTGGGCGCTGGCCTCTGCCCCAACGGCAGCCAAACACAATACCCAATATCCAATACCCAATACGCAATACGCAGCACGCAGCACGCCAGCCGTTACCCAGACACCAACCTGGAACTCAGCATTACGGCAGCCCTACCTGGCACCGCCTACCGCTACCTGGGCGATAACCTCTTCTGGCTGTGGCGGCTCCTCTTGGGCGACAAGCCAGCCGACATGTCCCCATTCCTCACCTTTGCCGACACCGGCCAGCCACCGCTGGATGACGGGCAGGAGATCATCTACACCATCCACTATCGCAACCGGGGCGCAGACACGGCCAGCAAGGTCTACGCCGACGTCAGTGCCCACTATTCCCTGCGCCTGGCCGGCGGCGACCATCAGGTGGTTCCACTGGGTGACATCGGGCCGGGGGCAGAGGGCAGCGCCACCTTCGCGGCCACGGTTGACCTGCCAAAGGGCCTGCAAGAGTACCAGAACTGTCTGCTGAGCAAACCAGACTATCTGTGCACCGACTACCTGCGCCTGGCGGGGATAGAGGCCCTGATCTACGACGACGCCCACGGCCCCTCTGGGCCGCCGCTGGAGTGGATGTGGGTGGACCACAAGGTGGACTACTCGCCGCCGGAGTTCTTCGGGGTGCAGCAGCCCGAGTACGTCATCGCGGCGGGGCTCAACACCCTGCGCGGCTACGCCTACGACGACTCAGGCGTGTCTGCCATCACCCTGATGATTGACGGGGGCAACCCGCTCACTTGCCCGGATGCCACGCCCAAGGATGGTCAGTGGTCATGCGAGTGGGACACTTCGACTGCGCTCAGTGCAGGCGTGACAGGCGCCAGCAACGGGGACACCTTCCAGGTGGGTCTGCAGGCTACCGACGCCTTTGGACGGCCCAGTGCTCTGAGCAACCCTCAGCCCTTCGTGGTGGATACCCAGCCGCCCGTCGTCACCCTGGACGAGACGGCCAGCACGGTGGCCCCCGGCGGCGTGGTAGGCGGTGGCGCTTACAAGGTCGTCGGCCAGGCGGTGGATAACCTGGGGCTGGAGCGGGTGGAGGCTTGCCTGGATGGGACGTGTGCCCTGGCCGGCCTCAACCTGCTGGACGCGGCTACCGCCCACGTCTACGACGACGTGCCTGCCACGCCCATCGCCATAAACGACACCACTTCCTGTGCCAACCCCGTCGTCCGCACCTTCAACGTGGCGGAGAATTTCGCCATCGGCCAGGTGAGTTTGGGCTTCAACGCCGAGCATGCCCACCGCGACGATATTGAGGTCGTGCTGCAATCGCCAATGGGCCCGCCGGTGCGCTTGCTCTACAACGATGGCCTCGCAGCCACCGACTTTGCCCACTACGACCTGCTGTTGAACGATGCAGCGGTGAGTCCGTACAGCACCAGACATGACGACAATCCGGCCGCACCGTACTACGACCGCCAGGCCCGGCCCTACAAGCCGCTGAGTGTCTTCAAAGGGCAGATGTCGCAGGGACCGTGGACACTGACCATCTGCGACCTGAATCCGACGACGAACGATGGCACTTACAATCGCAGCCGCCTGGTGGTGAAACCGCAAAGCACAGCCGCCCGCAGCGGAGAGTGGTCGTACAGGGTGTCCATCCCCGATAGGGAGGACTACGTCCAGCACACGCTCTCGGTCTACGGCGTGGACCTGGTGGGCAACCGTACCGAGCCGCCATTGGATGTGAGCTTCATCGTGGACAACGTCGCTCCGGTGATCACAGTGAACGAGGTGATCAGCCAGGTCTGGTGGGGCAGCACCGAGACCATCCTTAGCGGCACGGTCAGCGATGGTGGGGAAGTGAGCGCTGCCTTTGTGTACATTCAGGATCCGACGGGCGGGATTCACAGTGAGATGGTGACGCGAGAGGAAGGTGGGTGGCGGTACGACCTGCAAGCCTGGCTCGCCGGGCGCCATACCCTGTGGGTCATCGCTGGTGACCTGGCGGGGAATGTGACCACAGCAGGGCCATTTGCGGTAGACACGACCTGCATCGCCGCCGAGCTCTCGGTTGCCCTGGTCACGGCCGAGCCCGCTGTTGGGACGCTCCTCCCCGTCACCCTGACAGCGGCGGTGAGCAACACCGGCAGCGTCGAGATACCTGCTGGCTTGCCAGTGGGTTTCTACGCCGGAGACATGCGCATCGGGGCAGCAACCACCGGTCAGGCTTTGGGCCCCGGCCAGTCCGAGACGATCACCATTGTCTGGGAGGAGAGCTACACCGGTGACCACGACATCACCATTGTCCTCAATGACCCTTGGATGAGCTCAGGGGAGGCAGGGAGCGAGGCTCGCCCCCTGGCCTTGTGCAGCATACCACCGCCTGCGAGCCAGACCGTTTCCATCCTGGACGTTCCCCTGGTGGATTCCTGGAACCTGGTGTCAAGCTACGTTAACCCCTTCATCACCGACGCCAGCGTCGTTCAGCGCCCCATTGAGGGACAGTACGTGGTCATCCAGGGCTTCGACGGCGGCGCCCAGTCCTACTACCCCGACCTGCCACCGGCGGTGAACACGCTGAAGGACATGGATGCAGAGCACGGCTACTGGATCAAGGCGCTGGGCGGTGCTGAGTTGACTTACGCTGAGGACGAGGACGAGGACGCGACCGTGGCTACGTTGCGGATGGTGGGCGAGAAGTTCGCCGAAGACCGGGCCATTGAGCTGGACGCTGAATGGAACCTGGTGAGCTACTTGCCGCGCCAGCCCTTGACAGTCGCCGACGCCCTGCAGAGCATTGACGGATTATACACGGCTGTGCTGGGCTACGACCAGGGCGCGCTGTCCTACTATCCCGACATTGATCCCAGCTTCAACACCCTGCACACGCTAGAGCTACTTAATGGGTACTGGGTGAGGATGGAGCAGACGGGGACGTTGCGGTATCCGGCGACAACTCAGGGGAACCCTTCGACGGGGCTCAGGGCAGGCTCAGGGGAACTGAGAGGAACTCAGGGAACCGCAGGCGCCAGCGAATCCCCCCCGATCCTTCGCTCTACTCAAGGACAAAGTTCCACCGAGTTCCACCGAGTTCCTCCGACTTCCACCTGGATGAACTTCTTCGGCCCGGCGGCGTCGGCAGAGGGTGAGCCGTTGCTTGCAGGCACGATGGTGCTGGCGATCGATCCGCAGGGCGTGATCTGTGGCGCAACAGTGATCCGTACGGCGGGCCAGTATGGCCTGCTGGCCTGCTACGGTGACGACCCGACCACGCCCGAGGACGAGGGCAGTCAGCCCGGTGACACCATCCAGTTGGTGGTGGATGGTCAGGTGCTCGGCATGGGCACGTGGACGGGCCACGGTAATCGCCAGTGGAGGCCGCTGGGGAAAGCCGACCAGTGGCAACTGTACCTGCCTCTGATAGAAAGAGGAAACAGATAGAGAACAGAGGGCTCATGCGTCGCTCTTGGGCATTACTGTTGTGCCTTGCCTGGCTGCTCTTGGCCGCACAAGCTGCTCAGTCAGCAGATGAGCTGCACCTCACACCCTGGCTCGTTGACTTCTGGGGCGAGCAATCCACCCTGAACGACCAGCCCCTACCTGTGGGAGCTGTGATCCGCGCCTACGACCCCACCGGCGTTCTGGCCGGCCGCGCTGAGGTGAGCCTGAGCGGCTGGTACCTGATGCCGGTCTACGGCGACGACCCCTTGACCGAGCTGGACGAGGGGACAATACCGGGGACACCATCACCTTGACCATCAATGGTCAAGCGGCCGTTCCATTGAGGCCAGACCAGCCCGTGTGAACTGCTTCGGGCGAGCGGCTTCACGTGGAGCTCAGTGCCTCCACCCTTTTCGGCGACCTGGATGGGGACTGCGACGTGGACGTGGCGGACGTCTGATCCTGTGAAGGAGTATACCTGTTCTCTGATGAAGGTCAGCCGTTACCAGAAGCGTATCTCCGGGCCACTTCTGGACCGTATTGACATCCACCGCCGACCCAGCGGGTGCGGAGAACATTCGGACCCACCACCTGGCCGAGGCGATTTAATACCGGCCGCGAAGGCGCGGTTAGTCGTCAGCGTGAATACGTTCGTCGCATTCACTACCGGACACTTTTCTAAGCGGCTGACTCGTGGTATACTCTAAGCTCAC